>NZ_BPQP01000024.1 GCF_022179305.1 Methylobacterium iners | reverse complement strand
CCCGGTCGTGGCGCCCATCGTCTAACCGGCGCGGGCTCGATCGGATCGTCACGATGAACGCTCGGGACGATCCGATCGAGCCCGCGCCGGTTAGACGATGGGCGCCACGACCGGGTCGAGGTCGGGCATCGTCACGGTGGCCATGGTGTCGAGCCCGGCCGCCGCCGCGCCCTTGGCGTCGCCGATCAGGATGATGCGGCCGCCGCGTGCACTGGTACGACACAGAAAGCCGGGCGCTGATCAAAGTCGGTGAGTGGGGGCTGGCCGTACCGGTGCCCTACTCCACCGTCACCGACTTCGCGAGGTTGCGGGGCTGGTCGACGTCTTTCCCCATGAACACGGCCGTGTGGTAGGCGATGAGCTGGATCGGCACCGCGTAGACGATGGGCGCCACGACCGGGTCGAGGTCGGGCATCGTCACGGTGGCCATGGTGTCGAGGCCGGCCGCCGCCGCGCCCTTGGCGTCGCCGATCAGGATGATGCGGCCGCCGCGCGCGGCCACCTCCTGCATGTTCGAGACCGTCTTCTCGAAGATGGCGTCGTGGGGCGCGATCACGATGACGGGCACGCTCTCGTCGATAAGCGCGATGGGGCCGTGCTTGAGCTCGCCCGCCGCGTAGCCCTCGGCGTGGATGTAGCTGATCTCCTTGAGCTTCAGGGCGCCCTCCAGCGCCATCGGATAGGCCGTGCCGCGCCCGAGGTAGAGCACGTCGCGGGCCTTGGCGATCTCGCGGGCCAGCCCCTCGACCTCGCCCTCGCGCTGAAGCGCGTCGGCCATCAGGCCCGGCACCGTGATCAGCGCGTCGACGAGGCCGCGCTCGGCCTCGGCGCTGAGCGTGCCGCGCGCCCGGCCCGCCGCGATGGCGAGGCAGAGCAGCACCGTGAGCTGGCAGGAGAAGGCCTTGGTGGAGGCAACCCCGATCTCGGGGCCGGCGAGCGTCGGCACGGCGGCGGAGGCCTCCCGCGCGATGGTCGAGGTCGGCACGTTGACCACCGCCAGCGTGTGCTGCCCCTGCGCCTTGGCGTAGCGCAGCGAGGCCAGGGTGTCGGCGGTCTCGCCCGATTGCGAGATGACCAGGGTGAGCCCGTCGCGCTCCAGCGGCGGCTCGCGGTAGCGCGCCTCTGAGGCGACGTCGATCTCGACGGGCAGCCGCGCGAGCTTCTCGAACCAGTACTTGGCCACGAGCCCGGCGTAGTAGGCGGTGCCGCAGGCCGTGATCGAGAGCCGCGACAAGTCCCGGAAATCGAAGGGCAGCGCCTCGGGCAGGGCGACGCGGCCCTGGCTAAGGTCGACGTAATGGGCGAGCGTGCGGCCCACGACCTCGGGCTGCTCGTGGATCTCCTTGCCCATGAAGTGGCGGTGGTTGCCCTTCTCGACCCGGAAGGCCTGGGCCACGATGCGCTGGCGCTCGCGCAGGACGACGGCGCCGGAGAGATCGTGGATCTCGGCGCCGGCACGGCTCAGCACCGCCCAGTCGCCCTCCTCGAGATAGGTGATCTCCTCCGTGAAGGGCGCCAGCGCCAGCGCGTCCGAGCCGAGATAGGTCTCGCCACCCCCTGATTTATCTTGCCCGAACCCGATCGCCAGCGGTGCGCCGTGGCGGGCACCGATCAGGAGGTCGTCGTGCCCGGCGAAGACGAAGCCCAGCGCGAAGGCGCCGCGCAGGCGCGGCAGCGCCGCCGCCACGGCCGCGACGGGATCGAGGCCGCCGTCCATCAGGTGGCTCACGAGCTGGGCGACGACCTCCGTGTCGGTCTCGCTCTCGAAGCGCACGCCGTGTCCCTGCAGCTCCGCCTTGAGCTCGCGAAAGTTCTCGATGATGCCGTTATGGACCACCGCGAGCCGGGCCGTGGCGTGCGGATGCGCGTTGGTCTCGTTCGGGCGCCCGTGGGTCGCCCAGCGGGTATGGCCGATGCCGATGGTGCCGGTCAGCGGCGATTCCTCCAGGCGGGTCCGGAGGTTGACGAGCTTGCCCTCCGCACGGCGCCGCTCGAGCCGCCCGTGCTCCAGGGTCGCGATGCCGGCCGAGTCGTAGCCCCGGTATTCGAGTCGGCGCAGGGCCTCGATCAACCCGTCCGCGACGGCGTCCTGCCCGACGATCCCAACGATTCCGCACATGCTGCCGTGTCTCTCAAGCCGTCATCGACGAAAGGGTCGGGCCGGGTTCCGGTCGCCGATCAGGTGCAAGCCCCGCACCCGCGGGCGGGCCGCGCGCCTGCTTGTAACGGATCGGGTTTACGAATTGCCAGCCCGCCCCGTCCGCCGACGGGGCGTCTCGCCTCCGCAAGGGGGAGAGGGAGGACCGCAGCACCTGGGGCGTACTTGAAAGACGAGGTTCAAGCACCTTCACAAGCTTCTGGTAGAAGAAGCTTATTTCTGCTTCATGCCCTTCGTCGCGCGCCAGAGCCGCGCCCCGTCGGGCCGGGTGGCCTGGCGTCCGCGGGCCACCGCCAGCGCGTCCTCGGGCACGTTCGCCGTGATCACCGAACCGGCGCCGACGATGGCGCCCGCCCCCACCGAGACCGGCGCCACGAGGGCGGTGTTCGAGCCGATGAAGGCGCCCGCCCCGATCGCGGTGCGGTGCTTGTGCACCCCGTCGTAATTGCAGGTGATGGTGCCCGCGCCGATATTGGCGCCGGGCCCGACCTCGGAATCACCCAGGTAGCTCAGATGGTTGGCCTTGGCCCCGGCACCGAGCCGGGCGTTCTTGAGCTCGACGAAGTTGCCGACCCGCGATCCCTCGTCCAGCACCGCCCCGGGCCTGAGGCGCGCATAGGGGCCGATGCTGACCCCTTGGGCCAAGCTGGCGCCCTCGAGATGCGAGAAGGCGTGGATCGTGACACGGTCGCCGACCGTGACGCCGGGGCCGAACACCACGTGAGGCTCCACGAGAACGTCGCGGCCCAAGACCGTGTCGGCGCTCAGGAAAACCGTCTCGGGCGCCACCAGCGTCGCGCCGCCGAGCTGGGCCGCCCGGCGCAGCCGCGCCTGGATCGCGGCCTCGGCCACGGAGAGCTGGACCCGGTCGTTGACGCCTTGCGCCTCCGCCTCGTCCACCGGCACGACGGCGACGGTGAGCCCGTCGGCGACGGCCAGCGCCACGGCGTCGGGCAGGTAGTACTCGCCGGCCGCGTTATCCTTGCCGATCCGCTCGAGGAGGGCGAGCGCGTGCCGTCCCGCCAGGGCCATCAGGCCGGCATTGCACAGGCGGACGCCGCGCTCGGCCTCGCTCGCGTCCTTCTCCTCGCGGATCGCCACGACGCGGCCGGCCTGGGTGAGCACGCGGCCGTAGCCGGTGGAATCGGCCGCCTCGAAGGCGAGCACCGCGACCGCCGCGCCCTCGGCCAGCGGCGCCCGCAGGCGCTGAAGGGTGGCGCCGGTGATCAGCGGCGTGTCGCCGAAGGCGATCACGACGTCGTGCCCCCCGGCGGCCAGCGCCTCGCGGGCGGCGAGCACGGCATGCGCCGTGCCCAGCCGCTCGGCCTGCGGATAGATGCCGGCGCCCGGCGCCCCGCGCTCGACCTCGCGGGCGACCGCCTCTTGGCCGGGCTCGACCACCACCGCGACCCGGGTCGCGCCGGCCTCGCGCACGGCCGCGAGCACGTGGCCGAGCATGGTCCGGCCGGCGACCCGGTGCAGGACCTTGGGCAGGTCGGAGCGCATCCGCGTGCCCTTCCCCGCGGCCAGAACGATCGCCGTGAGGCTGCGCGTCCGCATCTCGCCCGTTCCCGAATCCATCGTGTCTCGCCCCGCCTCGCGCCGGGCGCCCCCTTAGCCGATCGGGCGCGCGCGACAAAACGGGAGCCTTTTGGGGGCTTGAGGCCTTAAGGGCCGGTTCAGCGCGGAGCGTGCTACACGCGAAGCCGACACCGGTCCGCGCGCCGGCAAGAAACCTGCACCAAGAAACCTGCACCAAGAAACCTGCACGAAGGGCCCATGACGCGGAGCCAGAACCATCCGACCGCCGACCAGGATGCGTGTCCCTCACGGGATCACAGCCGGCGCGACCTCCTGCGGGCCGCCGCCGCGGGCGTGATCGGGGGGCTTGCCGCCGGCGCGGCCCGGGCCGACGCGCCCCCGCTTCCCGAGGCCGGAGCCCGGTTCACGGCCTCGACGGTCACCGACCTCGCCCGCGCGCTCGCCGCCCAGCCCTTCGTGCCTCCCCGCGAGGACGACCTGCCCGAGGTCCTGACGGGCCTGAACCGCGAGCAATACGCCGCGATCCGCAGCGTGCCCGACCGCGCGATCTGGGCCTCCGACGGCCTCGGCTTCACCATCGAACCCCTGCATCGCGGCTCGATCTTCCGGACCCGCGTCGCCCTGGCCCTCGTCGAGGACGGGCAGGTCCGCCCCCTACCCTACGACCCCGAGCGCTTCGCCGGCCCGAACCTCCCCGGCTTCACCGACGACCCGGGTCATTCGGGCTTCCGCGTGCGGGCGCGGTTCGGCGAGGACGCGCTCTCGGATTTCGCAGTCTTCCAGGGCGCCTCCTTCTTCCGCCTCGTCGCGGCGGGCGGGGAGTTCGGCGCCACCGCCCGCGCCCTGACCCTGCGCCCGGCCGATGCCCGCGGCGAGGAGTTTCCGCAATTCCGCGCCGCCTGGTTCGAGCGCCCCGCCCCCGGCGGACCGCTGGTGATTCACTTGCTCGTCGATTCCGCATCCGCCGCGGCTGCGCTGCGCATGAGCCTGCAGCCGGGGCAGGATTCGGTGGCCGAGGTCACCGGCACCGTGTTCGCGCGCGCCGCCCTCGACCATGTGGGCTTGGGCGGCATGACCACCCGCTACCTGTTCGGCCCCCACGACCGGCGCGGGGCTGACGACGCGAGGGCCGCGGTCCACGCCTCCGACGGCCTGCGCATCCGCACCGGCCGCGACGAGGCGATCTGGCGCCCCGTGCGCAACCCCGAGACGCTCCAGGTCTCCGCCTTCCTCGACGAGAACCCGAAGGGCTTCGGCCTGGTGCAGCGGACCCGCGACTACGCCGCCTTCCAGGACGACCGCACCCATTGGGAGCGCTGCCCCTCCCTCTGGCTCGAACCGCAGGGGGCCTGGGGCAGGGGCGCCGTGACGCTCGTCGAGATCCCGAGCGATGCCGAGGTGAACGAGAACGTGCTCGCCTATTGGCGCCCGGAGGCCGCGGTCGCGGCGGGCGGGCAGCTCGCGCTCAGCTACCGCCAGACCTGGTGCTGGGTGCTGCCCGAGCGTCCGCCGCTCGCCGCCGTGACCGGCACCCGGAGCGGGCGCGGGGCGGGGGAACGGCGGCGCTTCCTCGTCGATTTCACGGGCGACATCCTGTTCGAAGGGGCCGAGCTGCAGACCGTGCTCATCGCAGGCCCGGGCACCATCGCGAGCCGGGCGCTCTACCGCTATCCCGAGCGCCGCACCGTGCGGGTCGCCTTCGAGCTCGATCCGGGCGGCGAGGGGGTGAGCGAGCTGCGGCTCGCCCTCAAGCGCGCCGGGCGCCCCATCACCGAGACATGGCTCTACCGTTGGACACCCTGAACCCCCTCGCCGCCCCCGCGACCGCCGACGCCCCGGCTCCGCCTCCCGCGGAGCCGTTCCGGCCGGCGATGCCGCCCGAGGCTCCGTTGCCGATGCCCGTCCAGGACCTCCGGGCCTGGAGGCCCGGGCCGGATCGTCCTGAGCCGGCGCGGCCCTGGCTGGCGCGGGCCTTCGTGTTCGGCGGGGGGCTCGGCCTGACCGCCTACGGTGCCTTCGAGATGTACCAGGTCGTGTCGGTCTCGGGCGGCATCACGGTGCTGCAGTACCTCCTGCTCGCCCTCTTCACCCTGAACTTCTCCTGGATCGCGCTCGCCTTCACCGCCGCGATCCTCGGCTTCCTCGTCCTCCTGCGCCGCCCTGCCCTCCCGGCCGTGCCGGGCCGGCTGACGACCCGGACCGCGGTGGTGATGCCCGTCTACAACGAGGCCACGGCCCGGACCTTCGCCGCCATCGAGGCCATGCACGAGGCCGTGGAGGCCACGGGCCAGGGCCACGCCTTCGACTGGTTCGTGCTCTCGGATTCGACGCAACCCGACGCCTGGATCGCGGAGGAGCGCGCTTACCTTGCACTCCGCGAGCGCCTTGGCCCGGAGGCCCGGCTCTCCTACCGCCACCGGCCCAAGAACCACCACCGCAAGGCCGGCAATATCGGCGACTTCGTGAGCCGCTGGGGCGGGGGCTACGACCACATGCTGGTGCTCGACGCCGACAGCCTGATGACCGGCGCGTGCATCGTCAGCCTCGCGGCGGCGATGGAGGCCGACCGGCAAGCCGGCATCATCCAGTCGCTGCCCCTCATCGTGAACCGCAACACCCTCTTCGCCCGGCTCCAGCAATTCGCCGCCCGCATCTACGGGCCTGTCATCGCCACCGGGCTCGCCACCTGGTCGGGCCGCGACGGCAATTACTGGGGCCACAACGCCATCATCCGGACGCGCGCCTTCGCGGAGGCCTGCGGCCTGCCCGACCTGCCCGGCAAACCGCCCTTCGGCGGCCACGTGCTGAGCCACGACTTCGTCGAGGCGGCCCTGATCCGCCGGGCGGGCTGGGGCGTGACCATGCTGCCGACCCTGCCCGGCTCCTACGAGGAGAGCCCGCCCTCATTGATCGACGTCGCGATCCGCGACCGGCGCTGGGCGCAGGGCAACCTGCAGCACAGCCGCATCATCGGCGCCGCCGGATTGAAGGCCGCCTCCCGCCAGCACTTCGCCACGGGCATTGCCGGCTACGTCGCCTCCCCGCTCTGGCTCGCCCAGCTCGTGGTTGGCCTCGCCCTCGTCCTGCAGACGGCCTATGTGCGGCCGGAATACTTCACCCCCGAATTCGGCCTGCACCCGGTCTGGCCGCGCTTCGACCCTGAGCGCGCCCTGCGTCTGTTCGGGCTCACCATGGGCATCCTCCTCGCCCCGAAGTTTTTGGGACTTTTGCTCGCGCTGATCGACGGCCCGGTGCGCCGGGCCTGCGGCGGCGCCCTCCGGCTCGTCGTGTCGAGCCTGATCGAGATCCTGCTCTCGGCGCTGATCGCCCCCATCGCCATGCTGGTGCAATCGGGCTCGATCTTCCAGATCCTCGCCGGCCGCGACACCGGCTGGAACCCGCAGCGGCGCGACGACGGCTCGATCCCGATCCGCGACATCGTCCGCCGCCACCGCTGGCACATGGTGCTGGGGCTGGTCGCCGGCATCTCCGCCTTCGCCATCGCGACCTCCCTGTTCCTCTGGATGTCGCCGACGATCCTCGGCCTCGTCCTGGCGATTCCGATCTCCTGGGCCTCCGGGCAGCTCGCCTGGGGTCTCTGGCTCAAGCGCCGCGGCCTGCTGATGACGCCGGAGGAGCGCGATCCGCCTGCCATCGTCGCCCGCGCCGGGGCCTTGAGCCAGCACAACGCCGGGGACGGGCTCGACGAGGCCGACGCGCTCTCGGCCCTCCACGCCGATCCCGCCTTCGCCCGCGCCCACGCCCTGATGCTGCCGCCCGCCCCCGCCCGTCCCCGAGGCGCCGTCGATCCCGACCGTGCGCTCGCCGGGGCCAAGATCCTCGAAGCCGAGACGATCGCCGAGGCCCGCGCCTGGCTCTCCCCACGCGAACGCGCCGCCCTCCTCCACGACCCGGCCCTCCTGGAACGCTTCGGCCGGCTCCGCTCCGGCAAGGCGTGACTCGAGCCCGGATTTCGGTTTCCCGCATCGCCCGTTCTCGCGTATGAGTGAACGCGCGCAGGAGAGGTGGCCGAGTGGTTCAAGGCAGCGGTCTTGAAGTTCGCGCTCTGCCAAATCGCTCAATCCCATCTGATTGCGTAACGTGTTGTGCTAACTCGAATTTTCGAGCTAGCTGCGTTCTCAAATCGTTCCTCGTACCAGCTCGGCGCAACGAATTCGGTAGCAAACCCTGCCCGGCCGCCGGCCGATTGTCGAAGGGTTCATGGAGGTGTTGATCGACGCGTAACAGGCGCACGGTGGGTCCTAGCTGCTCAGTCAGCCCCGGAAAGCTGCAACCCATGACGCGCGTCGACACGATCTCGTTTAGCGCTGGCATACCCTGCATGGTGCTCGGACCGATCTGGCCGCGGATTGCCGCCCTCAATCCGGCTGAGCGACTTGGCGTGGCCGTCCTAACCTCTGGCGTGGTCGTGGGATGGCTGCTCCTCGCTCTGCGAAAGCGCTGAGCAACGCGCAGGGCTGGGCGGCATCACGGCCGGTCCATATCCCGATCACCGCCGGTCGCCCAAATTAGCTGGCAAGGTCCGCCAATCGGCGAAGCAAGGGACGGCTCAGTCTCCCCGCCATCCTCAGCATCCGGATAGCCGTCGGCTTCATCGAGAAGCGCGATGATGCGCTCGACGACGTCAAGAGCGAGCTCAACAAGGCGTTCGAACTCCTCGCGGGAGATCGTGCCGGCCGAGACACAGCGACCGCCTGGAAAGCGAAGAACGTTGGTCATTGGGCACGAACCTCGTGGTAACGAGACGCGCCAGGACGTGTCTCTGGATCGTCAAGCCACCCCTAGAGTTCCTCGTCTCACTGACGAAGAGCTTGGCGTGACGCTCTAGGGCAGCGATGCCCTCTGGCGTGGCAGGACGAACACTGAAGAGTGCGTTCCAAGCGTCGATATCGGCGCGGGTCACCGCTTCTCAATTGACCGTCGCATTGAACAGGGCGGGTTCGGAGATGTCGAGCCCGCTCTGGGCACGCCAGACCTCGTCCGCTGGGTTCGTTCTGCCATTTAGCATGAGATTGTGGGTGTCGATCTTGAGCTCGTCGGCGAACTCGATGCCGATCCACGCCGGCCAGGCGTCCTGGAAGTCGCGAGCGGTGTCAAAGAACAGCTTCTCGGCCACGGCCCTATCGACGAGCTGACCAGACTGCTCGGTCTGATTGAGGTCGCGTTGCCTTGCCTTCAGCACCAACTCGGCGGTCCGCGTCTTGCCGAAGTCGATGCCCTTACCGTCGTCCCACATGCCCTCTTCGGCGAGAACCCAAGCGATCAGGCTGGCGGCTTCGCGGGCATCCGCCTCGGTGCGGACCTCAGCGGCGGGGTGCGTTCCTCGGCTGAGTACCTTCGCGCTGTTACGCACCTTAGTACGCATCGGGTCGGTTGACGCGCTCCAGGCCTCCCGAGCGGCGACGGGGTCAATCAGACCATTCGGCAAACGCTTGATGCGCTTGGTCAATATCGCCTTGCGCACCGCATCTGCTGTCACGTGGAGTATCTTGGTTAGCTGCCGCTGAGAGGCCCCTGCCGCCATAGGTGCGTACCTAGAATTCGGCCGCTGGCGCTAGGAAAACTGGGGACCCCGACCACCCGTATCCGTCTGGCATCCCCAGGGTCCCTCGCGCTTTGGGTGAGCGGGCGACACGCCTCCCCATCGGCGGCCCGGTCTCGTTGATGCAGCTGACTGCTCCACTGCGTGCGGCCGATTGCGCTCCCCGCCTGCAGGCGGCGGAACGTGGTAAGCAGAGGCTAAAGTCGCTCCGGCGGCTGTGTGCAGCGGTATCGGTATGACCATTCTCGAGCGGCTCAGGGCCAAGTTGGACCAGTTCCTGGCGTCGCGCCGCCGCGATGAACGGATGCGCGAGGATGCTGCGCAGGCCGAGGACGGGCGGCTGGATGTGCCGTCGGCTCAGCGGGCAAGAGACTTCGAGGGCGACTACAAGGCTGCAACTCGACTGCTCAAGGATCGGATGAACCGGAATTACCCGGACAACTATCATGCCCGCCTGAGCGCAGGGACGAACAGCGTGTACGATTACGGCGAGGATCGTGCAGCGGCAGTCGACACGGCGTCGACAGCGATAGCCATGGCACTGCGGAATGGGGCCACGGTTGAGCAGGCTGTCGCGGCTGGAGCGGCGAGCGTTGGGATCTGACGCGCCATCGGTGAGCAGAGACCGGGCCGGCGTCTCTCCGTCGGTCGCCTCGATGGGCTTGGCGCTCACCGAACCAAATTTCTCCTGCCTGCCGGCCTCGGCGATATCGAGCAAGGGCATGGCAGTCGCCAGCATGTGGCCGGTGAGGTAGGCGGAGACGCGCTCGGGAGGCGCGCCATTCCGCATGCCGTGCATGGTGCGATTGGTGAAGAGCGGGGCGGATTCCGGGGTAATAGCGGCGGTCAGGGCGGCGTTTGCTGCGGCGAGATCGCTGACGGCGCGACGGACGCGCTCGGCCGCCGCGTCGATTGCCTTGCTGTCCCGCTCCAGGCGGGCGGCGGCAACCTCGCGCTCGGCAAGAATGCGGTCACTCTCGATGCGCTCCTCTGCGTTGACGACGCCGCGGTCGACCTCCGCGAGGGTGTCGGCCACACCGAAGGCGCTGCCCTACGAGGCCGGCGAGCTCGGCTTCGGAATCGGTGGGGATGGGCTTGGTGTTGCGGACCATGGTCAGGCGGCCTGCTTAGTGGTGACCACCATCGTCTCGAGCGGGGGCAGGGTCACGCCGTCGGCCTGCAGCTTCTCGCGAAGAGCGTTGCGCAGGTACTCGGAGTTAGACGTTCGACGCTTGCGGGCTGCCTCAAGAAGGCATTGGCCACGCCGCGCTCAGCCCAGAAGCGGACGTGCTCGAGGTAGCTCAAGTAACGGACATTTGTCTGCACAGCCTGCTCCTCAGATCAGGTTTGAATACGCAGACAGTGTTTCACCAGAGGGGTCGCGGGATACGTCACCGTTGCCGGTATTGCCGCGACGTTCAGGTTCGAGCGGTCATAGGACGTGCTGCGATCTGTCGGTCAGGAGTCGTGCGATGGGCGACGAAAGAGACCCCGAAGATGACGGCCAACCGAGGTGGAGGATCGTGGCTCTGGTCATTTTGCTGACCGCGGTCATCGCTGCTTATGCAGTTATTCTGATCAGGCTGTGAACTCGCCACCTCAAAGCAATGTGCAGGAGCCATAACTGAAGCCGACTTCAGTCTCGTCTTCCGGATCCATCTGCGATCTGATGAACCTCATTTTCTTTAGATCCAGCGTCAGGAAGTTGGTCGCACTCTGACACTTGATGGTGTTCAGGGCGCGGTTCTTATTCGAGCGGTATGAAATCTTCTGGCACTCGTAGAACTCGGACTGCCCAGCCGATATCAAGCTTAGATATTCTCGGTTGATGGTGAGTGAGAATGTCCGCTTAGCAATGCTCTTAAAGCTGACGTTGGCGTCTTCCTCGTCTGACCTCAAAGCCATCGACAAGTCTTCCTTGCAGATCATTGAACCTTTGAATTGTGCCGAAGCGGGCACCGCGCCGACAAGCAGGAGCGCGATGCAGTTCAGCGTTCTCATAGCGCAACCTTCGAGAGGGCAATCGAACACGAGCGTCCATCCTACGTAGCTCGCCGCAGAAGTCCGTATGGCACCTTCTCAATTGGTTAAGATGACAATTCGATCGTCCCCGCTGCGACAGGTTCGTCTCACCTTAGACAGTGTACCGCTCATCTCGCCACTTATGCAAAAGCACCTGGAGGTTTGCTCGCTCGTAGTAGTCGATCACCGCCGCGCTGCTGCAGTTTCCACTCAGATTAGCTCACAGCGCCGTTGGTCTTCATTGAGCAGCATCCTGAGCGCGACCAAGCTGACCACCCATGAACCGCCACCGACGCGCCGGCCGATCTGATGCTGCTCGCACTATCACCGCATCGTTTGAGCCGACTTGCCGGAGATCTCGGCCGCTTCCTCGATCGAGATGCCTTCCCGTCGATCGAAGGGGATTAGGCAGCGAGGCGCCTTATGCAAGGTCTGGTGCTCGACCCCAGTCATGACCGCACCTCGCGTGATAGGCAAAACTTACTGCGGCTCGACGCAGCCGAGAAGAAGCGTATCCTCATGGCTGCCTCTACTTGGGCACGGAGGAAATAATGTCAGCAAATTGGAAAGCAGTTAAAGAGGACCTGGGCTGAAGCTTGAACCAAGGTCAAGATGTTGAAGGTCACACTGAACTAAAATAAGCCTTTAGTAAGGGTGACCCGAAAGAAATGGGACGCGTAATCGAAGCCTTCAAGATGGGCCAGCGCGACAACCACAAGATCTCAAATTTCACATGATGCGCCCACGAGGATGACAAACGGCTGTACAACATCGGACGAAAGCTGATCGAGCTCGAGGCAAAATAGGGAGGGTGTCTTAGCTGCTGAGAAGTTTGTGCGATTTGACTTGTGTTCTTTGCGTCGTTGCTGACGTAGAGGAGCAAAAAGGCTTAGCGCTTGGCCTCAGTCATGGCCGCGCTCCGTCACCCAGGCGGTCCCGGAATTCCCGCTCACGGATCGGTAACTCGGCTGCGCGACACCTATGCCCGGCAGGCGTCTTAGACCTGCGGCAGGGAGCGAGAGCGAATGTCTCTGGGAACGACCGAGCTCGGATACGTGAACCGCAACGATCAGATGGTGCTGCGCAAACCAGACGAGCCGGGCACCGATCACCTTCAGAAGACCTACGTGCTGCGCTGCTTGGAGTGCGAGCACGAGTATGGCGCCAAGGGAACTGACATTCCGGCGTGCTGCTGCCCTGCCTGTGACGGCGGCCGTCCGGGCTTGGCGTACGCGGCTTGAGGCAAGTCTCTTTCCGCTAAACCTCATTGGCGTTGCCACCTTCTGAGGCGTGACACGCGGCCGGGAACCACGTCATCTCGGCCGCCTCCAGGGTATCGTGGATAAGCTCGCGAAGAGAGATCGCCCGAGCCCTTGCACCAGCATCGCTACTGTCGGACCTGGGAGACGTTGAGCCATCTGTCTGCAGTGCCCATGACGGCCACAGTTACCGTGCGCGGGTGCTCGGCCGTCTCGGTCACCACAACCCGCAAGCCGCAAACTTCAGGCCATTCGTGGATCAGGGTGAGACGTTCGATCTCGTTGTCAGGCATTGGGGTTCTCCGGCTCGGTCGCGATCAGTAGGCGAGGCGGTGTCCTGCCTGTCCTGGGTGTTCCAAGCGTCCCATCTACGAGGCTCGGGAGGTGTCCCACCGTCCCGTCTCTAGTCCCGGGGACGGTGGGACACCTGAAAACGGGCTTATAACCGATCCTCCGCGCGCAGCTTGGCCTGCATCCGCTGGACCTTCGACTTGCTCAGGTTCAACTCGACGCTGGTGTCCCGGACGCTCAAGCCCTCGCCGCTCAACTCGGCCACGCGCTCGAGCTCGCGGTCCCGCAGCACTATGCAGGTCCAGCAGTCCACGCCGTCGACCACGTCCGACTTCGCCTCGAAGGGCTGGGCGTCATCACCCACCACGCAGCGCGCCTTGGTGAGGTGCACCTCGAAGCGGGCACCTTCCTCCATGTCATAGTCGCCCGGCCGCTTGAGTTGGATCACTGTGTCGAGGACGTCCTCACGCTTCGAGGTACCGCGGCCGGCGTGGTGGATGAGCAGAATGCTGACACCGCGACGGCGAAGCTGAGGCAGCTAAGATTGCATCATGTCCCAGCTGTCGGCGTCGTTCTCCCGGCTGCCGTTCACCAGGGTCGAGACGTTAGCGATCACCATGAATTCGACGCCATCGAGGTACGTCTCGAGGGCGCTGCGGCTCGGCGTGCGCCTGTCGGACGACACTCACGTTTTCGCCCGGACCGACCGAATGCCCGTGCACCCCAACAGCCTGACCCACGAGTTCACCCGGGTCCTGACGCTGTCGACCGCCCTGCCCCGCGTTCGCTTCCACGACCTCCGGCATAGCCACGCGACACAGATGCTCGCGAATGGTACTCACCCCAAGATGGCTCAAGAGCGCCTTGGGAATTCCAGCGTAGGCATCACGCTCGATCTCTATTCGCACGTGCTCCTGGGTATGCAGGAAGACGCGGCCGCCAAGGTTGACGCTGCCATGAAGGCAGCCATAGACAAGGTCGCCGGATGAAATGGTAGCAAAGGGCAGTTTTCCCTAGCACTACCAGAGGCAAAAACCCAAGCCGCAACAATGGTTTGGAGAGGTGGCCGAGTGGTTTAAGGCAGCGGTCTTGAAAACCGCCGTGGGGGCAACTCCACCGTGGGTTCGAATCCCACCCTCTCCGCCAAGTTCCCTTCGTATTCCCTTGTTTTTACTCATCTAATTACGAGAAATTCGCTTTTTACCCCAACATTTACCCCAACATGTGGCACGGATCACCGCGGACGCTAGCGGACCTTGTTGAGGCGTGCGCGCAACCCTGCGGGCTTAGAGCCCTCTCCTGCCGATTCTGCTAGCGAGCCGGTGATCAGTGGGAGAAATTCGTCGCTTGGCACCCGCACCGAACGTCCGTGATGGGTGGATTCTGTTGAAAAACTCGGCTGTTGCCGCGGCAATTGAGGGGTGATTCACTCGTGTCGATAAGCGGGGATCGATGCAGATGATGGGTGCGCGGCAAGTCGAGCAGGGCGCCCTGTTCTACGAGATCTCGCTCGACACCCACGTTCCCGCCGACCATTTGCTGCGCGCCATCGATCGCTTCGTCGACCTGACCGGCCTACGCCAGGAACTGGCTCCGTTCTACGCCTCGACGGGCCGGCCCTCGGTCGACCCCGAGCTGATGATCCGCATGCTGCTCGTCGGCTACTGTCTCGGCATCCGCTCCGAACGCCGGCTGTGCGAGGAGGTCCATCTCAACCTCGCCTATCGCTGGTTCTGCCGGCTCGGCCTGGACGGCCGGGTGCCGGACCACTCGACCTTCTCCAAGAACCGCCACGGCCGCTTCCGCGACAGCGCCCTGCTGCGCCGCCTGTTCGAGACCGTGCTCGCCCGCTGCATCGCCGAGGGGCTGGTCGGCGGCGAGGGCTTTGCCGTCGACGGCAGCCTGAGCTGCAGTCCGAACGCACCCGCCCGCAAGATCCCGCGCTCGATCCACGAGGGTGCCCGGCAGATGGCGCGCGACATCTGCGCCTCGGAGGCGGGCCGCACCTCGCGGCGGGAGCGCAAGAAGGTCGAGATGCTGTTTGCCCACCTCAAGCGGATCCTGAGGCTGGATCGGCTTCGATTGCGGGGGCCAAACGGGGCCCGGGACGAGTTCCACCTCGCGGCCGCCGCCCAGAACCTGCGGAAGCTCGCCAAGCTGATCCCGCTGGGGCAGCCGAGCCTGGCCTGACCGGCCAGGAGAGGCGCTCCGCCAAGACCCCTCGGCCCTCCAGCCAAACGCCGATCCAGGCCGACCGCGAGTTTTTCCAACGAAATCTCTCTGAAAGCGGACTTTGGCTCGTCGACCCGAAGCGGACGTTCCGCCTCGACCCGAACTTGCCGCAGACGCGCGGCTGCACGGCCCGCAAGCGGGCGTTTTGAGAGCGCCGGTTGTGGTGGCGAGGCGGAGGATCCAAGCGTTGCCTTTCGCCGCTCCGTACTCCCACGACGCTCGCCTTCGTCAGTCGCATCATCTAGTTCTAAACAGAGGCAGACGCCTCTCCCGGCTGGCGGGAACGGCTGGAGCACCGCATGAGCGTGTTGGACACGCGCAACCGCCTGCTGCAGGCGTTGCCGCCGGACGAACGTGAGAAGCTGCTGCCGCACTGCGAGCGCATCGAGGTTCGCAAGGGTGAGGTCCTTGCCTCCCTCGGCCAGCCTCTGGAGTTCGCCTACTTCCCGGAAGGCGGATTGTCCTCCAACCTCGCCGTCACCGACGAGGGCCGCAGGATCGAGGTGGGCTGCTTCGGCTACGAGGGCATGGTCAGCACCGCGACCATCCTTGGATCCGACCGCACACCCCACGAAATCCTGGTCCAGATCGCCGGTCCCTGGCTGCGGATCAGGACCGACAACCTGCGCAGCGCCATCCAGGGCAGCCCGGCTCTGCACGACCTGCTGCTGCGCTACGCCCACATCCAGATGATGACGGTGAGCCAGACCGCCCTGTCGAATGCGGTCAGCTCCATCGAGGAGCGGCTGGCACGCTGGATCCTGATGGTGCACGATCGCCTGGAAGGGGACGAGTTGCCGCTCACGCACGAGTTCCTGGCGATCATGCTGGCCGCGCACCGATCCGGCGTGACGCTCGCGGTGCAGACGGTCGAGGGCTACGGTGCCATTCGGGCCAAGCGCGCGCTCATCACCGTTCGCGACCGTGGGATGCTTTGCGACCTGGCGGGCAGGAGCTATGGCCCGGCCGAGGCTGAGTACGAGCGCCTGATCGGCTCGTTCCGGGACAACCCGCCGCCACACTCAGGGTGACGGGTTCATTGGCGTAGTTGACCGCCTTCGGCCTCGCGCTAACAGAGGTGGATGTCGCTCCTTTCGGTCGACCGCGACACGTCACCGTACAGTGCCCGACAGAACGGATCGTCATCCTTCGATGTTTGTCTGGATGCGGTGCGGTTCAGGAGGCGTGGTTGCCACGCTACTTCTTCGACATCCACGATGGCGAGCGCTTCTACCGCGATGCAGAGGGCAGCGACTACGCCAACCTCGACGAGGTTCGCCTTGAGGCTATGCAGAGCCTGCCGGAGGTGGCTCGGCACCGAATTGCTCTGCGCGATGAGGATCGTCAGGCCTTCACGGTGGTGGTCCGCGACGAGCAGCACAACATGATCTACAGAGCGACGCTCAACTTCGCGGGCCTGTGGCTGAACGATCCGCTGCCGGGCACCTGATCAAGGCAGTGGAGAAGCGTCTCTTCACGCCATCCTGGAAGTGACTGGTGAGCCGCTGCGCGATCCAGACCTGCCGCCTCCTCAGCCTGGCCGCTTGAAGCGCGCCGGGCTCTTTCGTTTTGCGCCTGTCCTTGTTCCGACGGCAAGCTTTCTGAACGAATAGGCCTGATGGACCATTGCTTCCTTACTGGGGCGCCCAGAACCAATCCCACTTCAGTCTTGCCCTTGCCTGATGACACCTCGACCCGCAAAGGCGCGATACCAATTTGTCCACCTCGCTGAACGAGACCCCTTCGCCTGCGCCACGCACGTCAGGCGACCGCGACACCGCGCTCGTCCTTGCCGGCGGCAATGCGCTGGGCGCCTATCATGCAGGCGCCTACGAGGTCCTGCATGAGCGTGGCATCCAACCCCATTGGGTTGTTGGCGCCTCGATTGGCGCGGTCACAGCCGCCATCATCGTCGGCAACGCGCCTCAGGACCGCGTTGCGACGCTCCGGCAGTTCTGGGACGAAGCGACCCAACACACCGGCCCCAGCATCACAGACTGGCTCAAGCCACGGCAGTACTACAACGGCCTGCACGCCCTACTGACGCTGGCACAAGGGCGGCCGAACATGTTCCAGCACCGCTTTCCCGGTCTCCTGTCGGCCCTACCGTGGATGCCCAACGATGTCGCCCTGTTCGACCACTCGCCCTTGCTGGGCACCTTGAACCGGCTCGTGGACTTCGACCGGCTGAACGGGGGCGACACGCGCCTGAGCGTGGGCTGCGTCGACGTCGAGACCGGCGAGGAGGTCTACTTCGACACGGCCCACCAGACGATCCGGCCCGAGCACATCCTGGCCAGTACCTCGCTGCTCCCGTCCTTCCCGCCCGTCGAGATCGAGGGCCGCCTCCTGTGCGACGCGGGCTACACCAACAACCTACCTCTCGACCCTCTGTTCGTGACTGAGCCAACGCGCGACCTTCTCTGCATTGCGGTGGATCTGTTCAGCCTGCAGGCTCCCCGTCCCGCCTCGCTTGACGCCGTGCTGGAGCGGGCCAACGATCTCATCTTCGCCAGTTCAGGACGGCGGGCCATCGCGGGGCTCAGACGTGAGTATGCTTTGCGCCAGCAGCTCGAACCCAACGGGCCAGGCGTCACCCTGCTGCACGTCGTCTACCAGGCAGCGGCTGATCAGCTCGCGGCCAAGAGCTTCGATTACTCGCCCTCCTCGATCCGTGACCGCTGGGCGGCAGGCGGGCGTGATATGCTCCGTGGGGCAGACTGGCTGGGCTCCCATACCCCCGACAGACAACGCTTCGTCTACGAAAGCCCCTGACCGAGCACCCAAGGCCCGTAACCCCATGGCGAGTGCTGTCCTTCCAAATCGAAGGCGATGGCGTGTGAACCTGAGAGCTCGACTGATCCCTCGATGTCGCTGACAAAACGCATCTCCGGCCTCATCGCCCTGGCCCTGGTGCCCGCCCTCGCCATCCAGGGCTATAACGAGTACGCGCTTCGCTCCGCCCGCGGCGAGGCGGTGCGCAACGAGGCAATGCGGGCAGCACGCGGCATCGCCTCGGATCTCGGTCAGTTCAATAGGGGGTCACGGCAGGTCCTGAGCATCCTGGCGGGCGTGCCGGAGATCAGGAACAAGGATCCTGAAGCCTGCACCGCCTATCTCAAGTCCCTTCTCGGACAGGTGCCGGGTGCCTTCTTCTTCGGCGTAACGGATGCCGACGGCGGGATCGTCTGCAACACCCTGGGCTCGGCGCCAGGCGCCTACTCCCTGGCCGACCGAGAATACTTCCGGGATGCGATGCGCACGAACGCTTTCGCGACAGGGCCGTACGTTTCGGGTCGCATCACGAAGCGGCCCACGATGCAGTTCGCGTACCCAATCGCCGGCGAGGCGGGCCGACCGACGGGCGTGGTCATTGCCAGCATCGACCTGGACTGGCTTGCTGGTCATCTGGCGAATGCAGGGCTCCCGGCGAATGCCACGCTGACCGTGGCTGACCGGTTTGGGACGATCCTGATCCACCTGCCAGACCACGCGGAATGGGTCGGCAAGCCTCTGCCGCCGGCCTTTTGGAAGACGGTGTCGGAGAACCGCGGCAACGTCGTCGAGATGCTTGGCCTGCGAGGCAATCTGCGCATCACAGGGATTGCGGCGGCATCCTCCGACGACCCCGATTCCTTCACTGTGGCCGTTCGATTAAGTCGAAGCGCCGCCTACGCCGACATCGATGCGGCGACTTGGCGTGGCATCGTCCTGATCCTGACCGGCGCCCTTCTCGCCTTCGCGGCGGCGCTGCTCAGCGGGCGCGTCTTCATCCGCCGTCCGGTCCGACGCCTGCTGAACGCGGTCACGGCCTGGCGTTCAGGCGACCTTACGGCGCGCAGCGGCGTCAGCGGCAAGGGGGAGTTCGGCCAACTCGGGGAGGCATTCGACACCATGGCGAATGCGCTGCAGCGGCATGAGAGCGATCTTCGTCAGGAGATCGCGCGCAGCCACCTTCTGCAGGAGCAGCAGACCATGATGCTGCACGAGCTTAACCATCGTGTGCGCAACACCCTGGCGACGGTGCAATCGCTGACCCGGCAGTCGCGCAAGGGCGACGACAACAACGCCCGCCTTGAGGGCCGCATTATCTCGCTCTCGAAGACACATGACCTTCTCTCGCGGGACGATTGGACGGGAGCCTCCCTTATGGCGGTGCTGGAGAACGAGCTGATCCCGTTCCGGGATGATGCGGACCGCTTCGGCTTGGCAGGCCCCGATGTCGAACTCAGCCCCCGCTACGTGCTGGCGCTGGGCATGACGCTTCACGAGCTCACCACCAACGCGGCAAAGTACGGGGCCCTCTCCAACGAGGAAGGTCGCGTGGACATCGCCTGGGACATCGTCGCCGGCGAGACCGGCATCAGACGTCTGAAGTTGGAGTGGCGTGAGAGCGGGGGGCCCATCGTGGAGGAGCCTCGCAAGCATGGCTTCGGCACCCGCTTGATCACCGGCGGGATCAGCCGTGAGCTTGGCGGCACCGTGAAGCTTGAGTTCGCCTCGTCGGGCCTGCGCTGCGTCATCGACGTGCCGCTCGACGAGCCGGACCGCTTCACCTCATTCCGGCAACCCGCGGCTGCGGCCAAGCGACTGGATGCTTAAAGCTGCGGATTCGTGCACGCCGTCATGACACGAGGTAGGCCTTGTTCATCTGCAGAGTGACTACGACGCCGGCCTTGTCCCACTCCCGCTCGATGGACCCGTCCAGCTGCTGGGTCATCGCGCGCTTGAGCAGCCTGCTCCCATATCCACCAGGGCCGGTCGGGGCGGTGACAGGAGGGCCGCCCCGTTCCGTCCAGGTCAGCACGACCGCGTCCTCGTTTGCGGGCGATGATACGTCGAGCGTGCCCGTGGGCACCGAGAGCGCGCCGTACTTGAGGGAGTTCGTCGCCAGTTCGTGCACGACGAGAGCCAGGGTCGTCGCGGCTGCCTCGCCGGCGCCCATTCTCGGGACGGAGACACGTATGCGCCCGCTGAAGGCACCCCTGTCGTCGTAGGGCGCGAGCAGGATCGAGAGCAGGTCTCCGAGAAGGGCAGCTTTCCCTTGACTGCCCGGAAGGGGGCGGACGAGATCGTGAGCCCGGCCCAGGGCAGTAAGCCGTTGCGTGAGCTCGCGCGCCATGTCCTCCGTGGTCGAGGTCGAGCGCGAGGTGATAGCCGTCAGGGCGGTGGCGATAGCCAGCAGGTTCTTAACGCGGTGGCTCATCTCGCCCGCCAGGAGCTCATGGCCTTCCTCGGCCTGCTTGCGGCCGGTGGCATCGAGGAAGATGCCGAACATCACCGCCCCGACAATCCCCTGGTCGTCACCCTGACCCCGCGCTGAAACCCACCGGACATCCGAGCCGTGCATGATGCGGAAGTCGGTCTCATAGGGGCCGAGGATGGCACGCGTCGCCGAGAAGGCAGCCCTGACCCGATCGCGGTCGGCAGGGTGGATGCGCGAGGACAGATCCTCGAAGGTGACGTGGGGACTCATTGGCAGATCCCACAGCTCGTGCCCTCGCTTGTCCATCGTGAACGTGTCGTCGTCGACGTTCCAGGACCACAAGGCAATTCCAGCTGCGTCGATGGCAAGGCGCAGGTGGTCGGGAGTCCACACCGCCGGCATAGAGGGCTCTGGCTTCACGTGGCGACTTTCCCTCAGGCCGTTTGTTTCGCAGGTTTTATGGAGCCAGTACTTTCGGGCTCAATACAATCTCATCTGCTGCCTGGTGGCCATTCGCAACTGCAAGCCTTATTCAGCCGGGCATCGGCACGGTCGAGCAACAGGAGCGCGCGGATTGGATAGCCAGCCGCATCCGCCTGATCAGCTAACGCGACTTCACGTTTGGCGAGCCTGCAGAGCAGCGCTGAGTGTAGGGCAGAAAGCAGCTTCACCATCATGCCTCCAGATTAGAGACAAGAGCCGCGGTTAGGCTTGGTTCAACCGCTGTACGCGCGTATCGAACAGGATCCACACCATCCTTCGCCCTGGTTCGTAGGAAGACCTGATCCATGTCTCCGCCCGCTGAGAGCCCGCTCGATCAGATCCGGGGACGCGCCTACGAGCTCTGGGAGCGCAATCACAGACCCGAGGTGTTCGAGATTGAGTTCTGGCTGACGGCCGAACGGGAACTCAGGGCCGAGCGCAGCCGCAAACTCCAGAGCAGTGCGGCTGATGAGGCCGCGTCTGCGCATCCGCGTTCCTCAGCTGCCGATCAAGCACTGGTGAAAGTGCAGAACGACGAACCGGCAGGTGAATCCTTCAGCCGGCACACGGAGGCTAAGAGGGCGAATGGACTGACGCCGAGTTCTAAGCCCAAATCGCCCAAGCTCAGCGCCGAGAAGCTGACACCTGAGGAACAGAAGCGTCGCTTCATCCAAGCCGCACGCGATGCGGGGGCGAGCGAGGACGAAGCTGAATTCGATGGCAACCTGAAGCGGGCCACGAAGGCGAGGGTTGTCGCCGCTTCGAAGTAAACGGCTACCGGATCAGCCACATACCGACGAAGCTCAGAGCCGCTGAGTAGACAGGTTGGCCTTCCTCGTCCGTGACCAACACCGTGTAACTCTGACGCTCTCCACCCCTTGGCAGCTCGTTCAGAGTAATCTCGGGCAGCAGGCGCTTGGCCGCTGTAGCGGCGGCTTGCAGGTCAGTACAGACTGTACCTTCGTCGTCGCGTTGGATACGCCCGTCATGAACGTCGAAGAAGTAGCGAGGCACAGGGCTCTCCACGCATCAAAGGCGGGAGCACACAGGTCTCGCAAGCGCGGAACGCCAAAGGTAGGACCGCGACAAACCCATCATATGATCGGATTTCTACCGAGCAATTAACCTGGGTGGCGATCAACAAACGATTCAACCATGTGTCGAATTGACGGGTGCCATCGCGGCTTATGTGCGAACGATGTAATCGCCAATTCATTTGCCGCAGGTGCAGGTTGGCTCACCCTGCTAGTTCAAGAAGCCCAGGGCGACGTGAGCTGCGCGGGAGCAAACATCCGTCCGACTAGGCGCTAAGGATCTGCATCAAGCAGACGACGAAACTCGGCGAAGGTCTCCTTCGGGACGAGGAGAGCGACTTCCCAGCCGTCTGGTGCCTGAAACCGAACGACGACCGTATCGCCGCCATCGATGGGCTCAATGCCCGTAAACGAACGCACGGACAGCACCACAGGGCGCATAGTCTCTGACACGGCAAGCTCCGAAGGGCGCCCTTCCGCGCCGTTCGACACTGCCAGATCCCACCAACATATGATAGCTCGCAATTGCATTGCGCATGCGTAAACGGTGCGAATTTGCGCGCCCATCTCCTAGCGCTTGGCCTGCCGAACCAAATGTTGGTTCTGCCGCAGCGCTGGCTTGTCGCTTGGAAGTCATGAGCAGCTTAGGGTGAGGGACAACGAAGACACGCTTGAAAGTGCTGCTTGGGTCGCCTGCCAGTCTGCGATGTGGCGGTGCAGAGCCTGCTGCATAGCCAGGCGCGCTTCCTCAAAGGTCGCGTATGCGCGGGGAGAGCGGTGCCTTACTCCGCGACGCTCGCTGATCGACCAGATGAACGTCTCGCGCTGGAAACGGCAGCGCCTCACGTCGACGTTGAAAGGGTGGGTACGCTTCGTGTCCATTATATGGTCATGCCACGGGGAGCCGCAGCAACAAAGGTTCGGGCGGATAGTGTCTCGTTTCGTACGTGAAACCAGGGGAAGAGCCTGTGCTTCGCGAAGTTACCGAAGCGGCACGTCGACCGTCACCCGCAGCCCATCCGGGTCGTAGGCGATGTCCACCTGTGCCTCGACCTGGGCGGTCAGCACGCGGTTGAGGACACGCCATCCGAAGCCCTCCTGGGTTGGCAGCGCCACGGGAGGCCCATCGTGCTCGTTCCAGACCCAGTGCAGCCGCTTCCCACCTGCGTCCTCCTCAAGGGACCATGTAACCACGATACGACCGTCCGTGTGGGCTAATGCGCCATGCTTGAGCGCGTTGATCGTCAACTCGTGCAAGGCCATCCCGATAGGCACCGCCAGGGCCGACGGCAGCACGACCGGCGGACCTTCCAGAGACAGCCGGCCTCGTCCGTTCTCGTAGACGAGGAGCTCCGCCTCGATCAGTTGCCGAAACAGAACCGCCTGATCCACGTCCTCGGTGATCAAGGCGTGCGTCTTTGCCAGCGAGGTAACGCGCCCCGTGAGGATTCGGGCGAAGTCCGGGATGCTCGTCGATGACCTGACAGTGGCGTTCAGGACGGCCTGGACCGTGGCGAGCGTGTTCTTCACCCGATGGTGCAGTTCGCGAACCATCAAGGCCTGGCGGTCTTCAGCGGCATGTCGCTCGGTGATGTCGCGCTGGGCCGAGACCCAGTGGGAGATCTGACCGTCGTCACTGCGAATGGGAGTGATGAGCCACTCGACGAAGTAGGTCGAGCCGTCCTTCCGATAGTTGATGGCCTCGCCCTGAAAAGGTTCTCCGGCGACCAAGGCAACCCGGATACGGTCAAGAACCTCGCGGTCTGTCTTGGGGCCTTGCAGAAAACGGGGAGACCGGCCCACTACCTCCTCCACCTCGTACCCAGTCATGCGGGTAAAGGCAGGATTGGCGTACTCGATGCACGGGCCAGGCTCATCGAGTTCGGCTGAGGTGATGAGGATGGCCTCGTTCGTAGCCTCCATGGCCGCCTGCAGGATGCTCAGATCCATGACGGGCGTTGGGCGTGGGTTCCCAGAGCCGACTGCTTCAGGATCGCCGTCGGCCGAGAACATGCCCTCCATACGTCGTTCCCGTGGTCGATTGAGCCTCCGGCTCGCGCTCGATGTGCGGACGCACCGTGCCTGGCCTCCTGATCAACCTGCGTATCGGGCACAAGTTGCCTGTCATCGCCTCATGAGGGACGACGGCGGTCTGCGGGTCGCACGACTTACTCGAACTCCTGGCAGAGGAGCTTCAGGAAAGGTTCGTCCCTGCATCGGATGACGGCAGCATCCTAGCATATGAGTCCCACATCATGGTCTCCGCCGCGGGTGCTCTTAGGTTCGTTGGCTTCTCTCGTCTTTGCAGAGAGGTCGAGCAGGCTTGTCGCAGCGGGGGGACGTCCGAGCCTTGAGGGCCCGGATTGTCAGGGCACGCCGTTCGGTTCTCTGTCAGAGCGCACTGTTGCGCGAGGCGCGCCCCAGATTCGGCTACGCCGCGGCCTGTGAGCCCATCCGCAGCTACGTTCGCGATTGACTTGCCTGCACGTTGAGCGTCCGACCTGCGGCTTCGGTCCGAGGATGAGGTCCGCCGTGCTTAGGCGCGACACCTGGCCTTCCGCTGTTGACGGCGACAAACCCCATATTTCCAGGGTGATGAACCGGATTTATGTAGCTAGGCCATGAAGTTCTGGAAGTTAACGGCCCGGGAGTCGGCTGGTGTGACCGCATCAACCGAGAGCGGCGAACGAACGTACCGCGTCGCACTGATCGGGGACCAGGGCGTCGTCGCGTCGATGGTCCAGATTAGAGCAACCGACGATGACGAGGCTTGCAAGAAGGCCAAGGCTCTCGTGGATGGTCACGCCGTCGATCTATGGGAGGGGTTGCGGTTCGTCGACCACTTCCCGGCAACCGACCTGTCCAAGTAGCTACACAGCACGGGCAGAGGTTCTGTATCCTGTCCTCACACTACCACCGTCAGGGTCTTGGGCATGACCCGGGTATCCGGGTCGCGCTCGTCAGCGACGCCAAGGCATATCTCTTGTGTCGCCCTATGTCCGTTATCCCTCCTCACCGATCATTGCGCTGACGCGGGTCGCCAACGTCTCCACCGCAAAAGGCTTGGTGATCATCGCCATCCCGGCATCGAGGAATCCCGTCGGGGTCACCGCGCCCTCGGCATAGCCGGTGATGAAGAGAACCTTCAGGTCGGGGCGGGTCTCCCTGGCCTGATCGGCGAGTTGGCGGCCGTTCAATCCCGGCAAGCCGACGTCGGTGACGAGGAGGTCAACCTTCGCGGAGGTCTGGAGCAACCGCAGTCCCCCGGGTCCGTCCACGGCCTGGAGCGTCCGGTACCCCAGGTCGTGCAAGACCTCGACGACAAGGTCGCGGACCACCTGCTCGTCCTCCACCACCAGCACGGTCTCGCCATCGCCGCGCTGCATCTCGTGCACTTCCAGCAACGCCGCCTCCTCGGCCCCGGCACCATGATGCCGGGGAAGGTAGATGCCGATGGTGGTGCCGACGCCGACCTCGCTCTCGATGCGCGCATGCCCCTCGGACTGCTTGGCGAACCCATAGATCATCGAAAGGCCGAGACCTGTCCCTTGGCCAAGGGGTTTCGTGGTGAAGAACGGATCGAACGCCCGGGCGATGACGTCCGGCGGCATGCCCGTCCCGGTGTCCGTCACGCTGATGCACACATATTCGTCCGGCATCTCGCCCGGCTTTGGCTCCGCGGTCGTCTCCGAAAGGCGGCCGTTGCGGGTTCGGATGGTAAGCGAGCCCCCGCTGGGCATCGCGTCGCGCGCGTTGATGGCGAGGTTGAGGATCGCGTTCTCAAGCTGATGCGGGTCGCACAGGGTCGGCCACAGGTCGTGCTCGGTCTCGGTCCGTAGGGCGATGGCCTCGCTGATTGTCCGCCGAAGCAGGTCCGACATGCCGAGGATGAGTGCGTTGGCATCGGTCGGCTTCGGGTCCAGCGGTTGCCGTCGCGCAAAGGCGAGGAGGCGGTGCGTGAGCGCGGCCGCCCGGTTGGCCGATGCCATCGCCGTCTCGACATAGCGGCCGAGGTTCTCCTTACGGCCCTTGGCCATGCGCGATTGCAGCAGGTCGAGGGATCCGACGATGCCGGTGAGCAGGTTGTTGAAATCGTGCGCGATGCCGCCCGTCAATTGCCCGACCGCCTCCATCTTCTGAGACTGACGCAGGTCGTTCTCCATGCGCTCGCGTTCGATGGCCTCGGCCCGAAGCCGCTCGTTGGCTTGCGCAAGCTCCGCGGTCCGGGCAGCAACCTGGCTTTCCAGGTTGGCACCCGCCTCGCGGAGCTGGACCGCCTGAGCCTCCAACTCGGCGTAAAGGGCCACCACGCCCCTGTTTGTCTCCGCGAGTTCGGCGTTCAGGCGGTGAGCCTCCTCCTCACGCTCGGCGAGCTCGGCCAGGCTCCGGAGCAGCTCGCGGTTCTGCTCGCGCATCGCCGCGTTCGGGTCTGCGAGGCGGGTCCGAGCCAGCGCGTCGGCCATCGCGGCGAGGTCGGCCCCGGTGAAGGTCTTGCTTCCCTTAGGCAGAAGCTTGCCGAAGGTGACGACGGTGCCCCGTCCGACGGTCGAGGCGATCTCGAACCGGTCCATGAGGCGACGCGAACCCGTGATGCCCATGCCGAGGCCGGTGGTCGACCGGTAGCGGCCCTCCAGGACGGCGTCCAACTCGGGGATGCCCGGACCCGCGTCGCTGATCTTTACGGCAAGGGATTGTCCTTCCTTGCCGTCGTCCACGCCGTACTCGACCTTGCCGCCACCGGCGTAGCCGAAGGCGTTGCGGGCGATCTCCGAGACCGCCGTGGCGATCCGGGTCTGGTCCTGCAGCCCGAACCCGAGACGCTCGCCGAGGCTGCGAGCGCGCTGGCGAACCGCGATGACGTCGTCCTCCTGCTCGATCAAGCTGGTGAGCAGGGGCCACCTCACGAGGACGCTCCCCGGACGACTACCACGGTGGCGTCGTCGCGAACGCGCGTGAAGTCGCGGTATAGCACTCCGGCAATGAGGCTCGGGTGCGCTCCGACGAGCCCGGGATAGGCTTCGAGCGACCAGCCGGTCCCGATGCCGTCGGAGCAGAGCACGAACATTCCACCGACCGGAAGCGGGTACTCGAACTCCTGAATGCGGCGGGCGACATGACCGGCGGTCCCGGCAAGGGAAACTGTCCGCCTGGTTTCGCCGCGGGCCACGACGGCCCCGGCGACGTTGCCGATGCCGGCGAAGGTCACCAGGCCGCTGCCAGGATCGTACCTGGCGACCGATACTGCTCCGCCACGGGTATGGCCGAGACCGGAATGGACAGTAGCAAGGATGCTGCCCGGCGCTTCGTGCTCGTACTTGCGGAACAGCCTCACCGCCTCCTCGGAAGCCTTTGCCGCCTCCGGGCCATGTCCGAGCCCATCCGCAACGATCACGGTCCACCCCGCGCCGTGCCGACGGATGCAGTACGCATCCCCATTGACGGTCTCGCCCTTGAGCGGCACCGCCACCGCGCCGGCGAAAGGCTGGACCGCCGTATCTACATCTTTAGGTGCGGGATTGGCCGTGAGACGGGATAGGATCGCGGTGCCCTTGCCGGGCCATGACATGATGTCGAAGGACTGGGACTGCCGCAGTACCGCCCCGAGGCCGGTGCCGGCGCTGCCCCCGGTCGAGTGCCCGTCGCGCATGGCATCGGCGAGATTGGTCAGGCCGGTACCCTTGTCCAGGGCGAGGATCTCGACCCCCGTCCCGGTCTCGTCCTCGAAGGCGTTCAGGACAATCTCGCCCGAGACCCCGTACTTGACCAGGTTCGTCGATAGCTCTGTCGCGACGATAGCGACGCGGCCCGTCGCGATCTCGCCAAAGCCCAATCCCTGAGCCAATCCGGTTGCCCGCCGACGCGCCTCGGCGACCTGGCTCGCCTCCGTGACGGGTACGCTGATCATCGCCTACTTCCAGCGCGCAATGGTCACGCGGGTTCCGACGCCGACCGCCGACTCGATATGGAACTCGTTCGACAGGCGCTTCGCTCCACCCAGCCCGAGCCCGAGGCCGCCACCCGTGGTGTAGTGGTCGGTCAACGCCTTCTGGATATCAGGGATGCCGGGCCCCTGGTCCGAGAACGACAGCCGCACGCCCTTTCGCATACCCTCCTGCAGGACGTCGACGCGGACCTCGCCGCCGCCGCCATAATCGAGGGCGTTGCGAGCGAGCTCGCTGGCCGCGGTGACGATCTTGGTCTGGTCGACGAGCCCGAGGCCGGCCTCGATGGCACGCGTCCGCACGGCCTGCCGAATGCGGACCACGTCGTCGCCGGAGCGGATGGGGAGGGTCTCAGTCCTCGTAACGGGCACGCGCGCTCCCGTCTTCGTCATCCTCATGGAGGCGGGCCTGCATCATCGCCATGCCGCGCTCGACGTTCAGGGCCGTCTTGATGCCGGTCAGTTCGAGACCGAGCTCGACCAGCGTGATGGCCACCGCCGGTCGCATGCCGACCACCACCGTCTCGGCATCGAGCACCCGGGAGATGGCGGCGATGTTGTCGAGCATGCGCCCGATGAAGGAATCGACGATCTCCAGCGCGGAGATCTCGATAAGCACGCCGCGTGCGCCCGTACTGGCAATCTTCGCGGTCAGGTCCTCCTCTAGGGCCAGGGCAAGGCGGTCGTGCATGTCGACCTGGATGGTGACGATGAGCACGCCACCGAGCTTGAGGATCGGGATGCGGTCCATGATGCCGGTGCCAGTCCTCAGGAAGCCGACGGGGAGACGGGCTGCTTGCGCACCACCGTCCGGCCGGTCCGCCTCAGGGCGAGCGCGAAGGCGTCGGCCAGCGTCGCCTTCGAGACCACGTTCAGCTCGACGCCGAGATGGACCATGGTCTGCGCGATCTGCGGCCGAATGCCGGAGATGATGCAATCGGCGCCCATGAGGCGCGCCGCGGCGATGGCCTTGAGGAGGTGCTGGGCCACCAGGGTGTCGACGGTGGGCACACCGGTAATGTCGATGATGGCGATCTCCGCCTCCTCGTCGACGATGGCCTGGAGAAGGTTCTCCATCACGACGCCGGTGCGGGCGCTGTCCAGGGTGCCGATGAGCGGCAGGGCGAGGATACCGTCCCAGAGCCTGACCACCGGGGTGGAAAGCTCGGCGATCTCCTGACCCTGGCGTCCGATCACATCCTCGCGGCTCTGGAGGAAGACCTCCATCGTGTGGAGCGACAGCTGGTCGAGGAGGTGGCTCGTCGAGAGGATCGCGGCCGCCAGCGTTTTGGCGTCATTCGCATGGGACCGGCTCAGCGAGGAAAAGATCGGCTCCTTGAGCGACAGGACGAAGTTGGCGGTGTCCGTCGGGGTGAAGCCTTGGATGGCGCGGGACCGCGAGATCTCGCCGAGGGTATCGCGAAGGGTGGCGTAGGCCTCCAGGTCCGCGTTCGAGCCGCCGGACGCCAGCGCGTCGCGCAATTGCCCGAGTACCGTCTTGGCCTGCGTCTGGAGTTCGGCCTCACGGATGCGCCCCGTCTGCAGCGCTCCACCAGACTTAAGCAGGCCAAGCCATTCCGTTAGGATCGTGCCCTCTTCCTCGGACACGACCCTTACCAAGGCTCCGGTTCCCTCGTTCGCCATTCGCAAGCCCCTCGTGCCCTCGCCCAAATGGCAAGGTTCACTGTGATCCTTAGGTGGCATAGGCGCTTGCGAAGGTAAAACCTAGAGAAGCCAGCCGCTTGAACCTAGCCGGCACGCATCAATCGCCAGCATTTGCCGGTGTTTCGGCTTCACCACACATGGCGAGCCGCTACGGCCACTCTCAGACCCGTCTCGGCCATGACCAGCGGCTGGAGCAGGCTTACGACCCGAGCGGTGACCCACCGGTCGGACATACCGGTCACACGCGAAAGGAACTTGATCCTTTCAGGCACGTCCTAACGCTAGTCCTTCGTGGGTACCGGTAGCGGGAAGCGCATCCTGCTACCCACCTTCCCGACGCATCGCATGAACCACCTCGCCCTTGGACGGTGGCCACGGTTACCTAGAAAGCTCGGCGGTGCTTCCATCAAAACGCATCCGGCGGGTTCCACCGCAGAACTCGACCAACGGCGGAGCTAGGCCGCGGCCACTACTGGCAACTCGTCGAGGCGGCTGGTGTACCGAGGCGAGCCCATATCGAACTTCGTCGACCACGGTTGGCCTCAACCCTCCGCCAGGAATCCGGTGAGGGGCGCGACCAGGGTGCAGCACATGCCTTCGGGAGGGTACCGCAGCTCAACCTGCCCGCCGACGGCGCCAGCCAGCCCGCGCTCGATCAGGCGCGAGCCGAACCCAACTCGCGACGGAGCGGTCACCCGAGGCCCACCTTCCTCTCGCCAGGTGAGCCGGACTGTCTTGGTGTCGCCGGTGCTGCCGACTTCCCAGGTCAACACTACCCGCCCGGTCGGTGTGCTCAGGGCACCGTACTTGGCCGCGTTGGTGGCAAGCTCGTGCACCATCAACGCCAGCGACAGGGCCGCACGGGCGCCACAGGGGACGTGAGGTCCCTGAAGGTCAAAGCGTTGCCGCTCCGGGTCCTCGTGCAGGCTGAGCGCATTCTCGATGACGGTGCGGATATCGGTACCCTGGCTCTCGCCGTCGCCGGTCATCAGGATGTCGTGCGCCTTGCCCAGGGCTATGAGCCGGGCGGCCAGAACCTCTTTTGCGGCCTCGATGTCGCTCGCACCGCGAAGGGTCTGTGTGGCGATGGCCTGCACCATGGCCAGCGTGTTCTTCATGCGATGCGACAGTTCGCGATTGAGGAGTTGCTGCTGCTCCTCGGCGCGCACGCGGGCCACCGCCGCCTCGACGCGGTCGGCCACGGCACGCAGGAAGCCGAGCTCTTCCCGGCTCCAGTCCCGTGGCACCCGGTCGTGAACGAAGAACAGGGCCACGGTGCGTCCGCGTTCGCGCACCGGCATATTGATCAGGCTGGCGACGTCGAGGGCCTGCAGGGCGCCAGAACATGCAGCCGTGCGCGGGTCCCGGCATGCATCCCGCACGATCACCGGCTCGCCCCTCAGCAGTTCCCGGCGCAGGTCACCGTAATCCTCGAAGCGGTGCCGGCCGGCGATGCTGCGCAGCCCCACCGCAGTCCAGTCCAGCTCAAGATCGACGTGCTCGCCCAAGGCGTCGAGCCGCCCGAAGCCGGCACGCCCGGCGTTCAGGGTTCGACCGACAATCTCGGCTGCCATCAGGGTCATCTCAGAAGTGCGGCTGAGATCGCGCAGGCGGTCACCCAACTCCAGCAGGGCGGATTTGCGCCGCTCGCTCTCCGCGAGCGCTTCGCGAGCTAAGCGCTGCTCGGTGATGTCGCGAGACACGCCAGCGAAGCGCACGGGTCGACCCAGGTCGTCGTATTCAAGGTCGCCCTTGCGGGCGATCCAGCGGATCTCGCCGGTGTCGGGACGTCGGATCCGGTACTCGACATCGCGTGGAGCCTCGCCGCTGGCGCGCGTGACAGCGGTCGAGACGAGGTGTGCGTCCTCGGGGATGACCAGATGCTCGAAAGCGGTGGAGGGGTAAGCCTCGCGCACTGGCAGGCCGTAAAGGCGGCAGAACTCGGGGGTCGGGTGCAGGACGCCGTCGGCATCGACGACGAACATCCCGACGCCGCCGGCTTCCTGGGCCCGCCGGAGCCGGTCCTTGGCCTCGTGCAGGCGCTCGTAGCTGAGACGCTGCTCGGTGCGGTCGCGCAGGATCTTCATGAAGCCGATGGCTGTGCCGTCTTCGTCCCGCAGCGCCATCATCTCGCCGTTGGCCCAGAAGCGGGTGCCATCCCGCCTCAGGTGCCAACGCTCGTCGATGCCACGTCCCTCAGTCAGCGCGCTGTGCATCTCCATGCCCGGGATGCCGGCTTCGCGATCCTCGGGGGTGAAGAAGATATCGGCTGGCTTCCCGCACATCTCCTCGGGACGCCAGCCAAGGATCGCGGTGGCGCCCTCGTTCCAGTCCGTGACGTTGCCGTCGAGGTCGAGCAGGATAATGGCGTAATCGGCGGCGCTGTCGAACACCGCCTGGCGGCGGCGTTCGCTGCGGGCCGCCTCGCGCCGGGCAGCGGCCTCTCCGGCCTCAGCAAGACCGGCCGACACAGTGCCAGCAAACACCTGCATCAGCCTGAGATCGGCTTGCGTGAAGACATCGGGTTGGCTCGATTGGAGCTTGAGGACGCCAACCGGCTTGCCAGCGCGACGCACCGGCGCCAACACGCAAGAGCGCAAGCGCAGGCGATCTATCAGGTCGCGTTTGACCCTCCGATCCACAAGAACGTCCGGCACCAGGAGCGGCTCGTTCGTGAGCAGGCAGGCACCGGCGAGACTGCCCTGGAGCGGGACCCTCAGGCCGACGTGGCCCATGAGGTTGCCCTTGGTGGCGCTGTAGACGAGTTCGTCGCCCTCGCACATCTCGATGACGGCGCCTTCCGCGTGCGGGATGGCTTCCATGGCGCCGTGCACCAGAGCATCCAGGATCGTGCCGAGGTCGCCGCGGGCGACGGACATCTCGGCCTGGGTGCGGATCAAGCCTTCCCGTTCTTCAAGAACACGCCGCTGGTCCGCTAGCGCCCGGCGCAGCTCCATCTGCGCCATGACTTGGCTGGCAAGGGCGCGCAGGGACTCGGCCTGGACGTGGGTCAGTCCCCCGGGCCTGGGTTCGCCATCGATGACGCAAAGGCTGCCCAGCACCTTGCCTTCCGGGGTCCGCAGAGGTGCGCCTGCGTAGAAGCGGATGCGCGGCCCGCCGGCGACGAGTGGGTTCGCCCTCGTGCGCGGGTCCTTCGTCAAGTCGGGGATGACGAGCAGGTCGGGCTCGGACAGGACATGCGCGCAGACCGAGTGGTTCAGGTCTGTCTCGCACTCAGGAAATCCGACGCGGGCCTTGAACCACTGCCGGTTGCCGGCAATCAGGCTGACGAGGGCCACGGACGTGTTGCAGATGTTGCGGGCGAGCAGGACGACGTCGTCGAAACCCAACTCGGGCGCGGTGTCGAGGATGTCATAGGCGTCGAGCGCGGCGAGGCGTCCGGCGTCAAGGACGTCGGGCGCGGTGTCCGGATGGGCTGTGATCGCCGGTGGCCTGATCTTATTGCCCCAGAAAATGCCGTCCGTGTCCGTCCATCACGCTTCGGCATGATCGCCGTCGCTGCATCGAGCTTGCCGCGACGGGATGGAGCAAGCGCCGCCCTATATCTCACGAACGCGTGAGACCATACCCTTCGTCGGTCCGTGACAATCGAAATCCACTCGGAGATTGGAAACCGAAGGAGGACGATCCCCTCTCGCCGCGGCAGACGGCTAGCGAAAGCGACGGTCAAGGCTGCGAAGATTGACCCGGAACCACTCATATTCGACCAGCGTCCGTCCGAGTCGGGCGGGATGCCGGCGTCCGAAAACGTTCGGTCAGACGGCCCGTTCGGCACGTGAGCTGGTGTCAGGGCGACTGCGGTCACCCAGTCCTGGTGAGAATGAGCTGGATCGTCTCGGCAGGCTGATCCCACATCGGGAAATGGCCGCACTGCTCGAACCAGTGAAGTTCCGCGGCCGGAAACGCCGCTTTGGCGCGTGCGGCCTGGCCGGTCAAGCAGAGCCGGTCCTGCCGGCCCCAACCGATCGTGATCCGGTTCTCAGGAGCGGCGGCCGATCCTTCCTGCTCGGGTCCGTGAGCGAGGTCCCCGACGAGCGCGTCGAAGGTCGGTGTCGCGGCAAAGCTCTCCAGCTCGGTCACGACGACGTTCGGATCGAGCGCCCAAGGTCGCGCCGAGAGCTGAGCCAGAAGCGTCGTCCGCGACGCCGCGTTGTGGCTGAGAGCAGGCAAGGCAGGACGGAGCGCACGGAGGAGGCGGACGGAGGCGCCGATCGTGACCTTGAAATAGCTGCGCTCCCAGCCACGCCAAAAGCCGCCCGGATCGAGCGCGACGACATTCCCGCCGCTACCACGCCGGGCAAGCTCGAGAACGATGCGGGCGCCCATGGAGCTTCCGACGAGATCGACGCCGGCAAGGCCGCTCTCGGTGATGAAGCGCTGCACGCTACCGACAAGGCCGGCGAAGGTCCCGCTATCAGGTTCAGGCGGGCTTGCACCATGTCCGGGCATGTCGATCGCAATCACCTCGCGCTCCGCGCTAAGGGCGTGGACAATCGGGCTCCACGAGCGCTGGCTTCCGCCGAGGCCGTGGATCAGGAGGAGTTTGCGGCCGCTGCCGCACCGAGTGGCGTTGATCATTAAGCGCCCTTACCAAGGTCCAACGAGTCCCAACGAGCAGCGGCTCTCCCAGGTCCGTGAGTCCGCGCAGGGATCGTCCAGAGCGTCGAGAGAACCCGTTATCTGTATGCCCTCACGCGCGGGATGAGTGGGAAGCGGCTGAAGCCGTGCCGCGCTCTCGCGTCCGCTTTCGGGCACGCTCCGCTTGCAGCCGATTGGGGCAGGAAATCGGACGCTCGTCTCGGAGTTGTTAGAACGGCAGGAGCCGCCGAAAGCGGGCAATGTTCATGAGCGCCACGAGTGACGAGGCCACGTAAGTGAGAGCTGCGGCGCGCAGCACGGTGCGGGCGCCAGGCATGTCGCCTGCCTCGAGGTAGCGACCCGTCTCCAGGATGGGCAAAGCCCGGCTGAAGCTCGCGTCGAGCTCGACTGGCAGCGTCAGGAGGTGGAACACGAGGCGAACGCCGAGAAGTGCGATGCCGACACCCACCTGCAGGGCGAGCAGGACAGGCGACTTGACGAAGGCAAGCACCACGGGCGCCGTTATCATCACCATGCCCGCGGCAATCTCGAAGCCCTGCACAACCGGAGCGAACGTCACCCGCGCCGCGAGGAGCCGGTCCCCTGCTGCGTGCTGGAGAGCATGGGAGACCTCGTGCGCCGCAACTGCGACCGCCGTGATCGAGCGGCCGTCATGGTTCGTCGGCGACAGCCGCACGACATTCGCAACCGGGTCGTAGTGGTCGGTTGGCGCGACCTCGACGGGAACGTGCTCCAGCTGCGCCAGGTCGAGCAGATGGCGGGCGAGCTCGCCTCCGGTCCCGGGCAAGTCCGGCCGCTCAGTGGCGTGTTGCTGCATCGCCCGGCGCACCCACCACTGGGGGCCGAACACGAGGCCAAACAGGAGGGCGGCGCTAAGCGCCAGCAGGATGGGCACGGTGGAAATGTAGGTGCGCAGCGGTGTCCGTGGAAGCGCTTCACTTCGCCTCCGGGGCTTCTCCCGGACCAGAGAGAAGGTCGCAGTTGCGGACTGGTGGGCAACCAAGGCGTTCGCGCGGCGGCCATCCTAGCGGGTTACCATCGTGACACCAGCAGAATGCGGGCACGTGATTGGGAGGTGGCCGGTTCAGGGTGGATCCGGGACGGGCGACACGGGAACGCCAGGACGCGACGGGCGAGGGGGGACCACTCGGCTGCTCATACAGCGATGCCGCCATGCAGACGACAGAAACGATGTACTAAGAGATCCGCCGGGCAGCGCCGACGGACCCAAGTTTGTTCTTGCGCGACGACGTCCGGCAGATGGCACATGGGACCTTCGCTGTCTGACAATGGCCTGACACGCGTCAAAGACCGAATTGGGTGGTGAGCTGAACTGGGTCTAACGCCTAGAAGCGGACGTTCGGCTTTCGACTCGACCTTGCCCTAGGAGCCCGCCTTTGTCGCTTTCGGAAGCGGACGTTCGCGGGTTGGATGTTATGGAACTGCCTAGTAGCGCGCTGTCCTAGCCCGAGCCTGTCACGCCTCGATGATCGAGC
>NZ_BPQP01000023.1 GCF_022179305.1 Methylobacterium iners | reverse complement strand
TGTAAATGCCTCCTGCTGACCAGGGTCAGCAGGAGGCATTTACAACACTACAATTACGTGTCGCAAACCTGCGACGGCCAGGTTCGCTTAGCGGTGATGATGGTGCCTGCGTCCGTGGCGCATCATGCGACCATGGTGGTGATGACCGCGTCGCGCGCCGTGATGACTCATCCGATGGTGGTGCCCGCGATGCATTCTCACGTCGACCAAGGCGCTCGGAGCCTCAACGGCCATCGGCAATGCCGGGGCTGCGGACGCCGACGTCACGAGATTGGCCGCACCGACCGATGCGAGGACGGCGAGGGCGAGAAGTGACTTTCGCATAATATTTTCTCCATCATGTTGCTTGTGCGGGTAAATAGTCACCGAAATCCGTGGCGAGCCTCGAACCATCCTCGAAGTTCAGATGCACGACTCTCCGCAATCAAGTCGCGGCCTTGGAACAGCCGAGCTTTAAAGGAAGTTCCTGCCCCGAGAATTTAGGCGGGGCAGCGAATGTGACAGCGAAGGGTCTCAGGATGCGTACCGAACGGCAGACCGACAAGCGATGAAATCGTTTCTCAATTCAGCCAGATCGACTATGCGTTCCTTCAAAAATCCAGGACTGTAGCTTCCGCCTAAGGTTGCGTTCGAGGAGTTTCCGGAAAAACCTAAGGGTCATGTTGGAACACTGCCGCCCAGATCTGAGTTCCGCGATGTGCTTGACGTTATGGGAGGGTTCAATGACCACTCGACTTCTTCCCTGGGTTGCATCTCTTATCTTGGCTGCGATGCTGCAGTTCTCAGCCCTGACCGGTACGGCCCACGCTGCCCCGCTCGGTCCAGACGCCCGCATCATCGTTCATGGCGAAGGTGGCTTCGTGCAAGAGGCCCAACACCATCATCACTATCGCCGGCACCATCATCATCATCGCGATGGCTATTCCTTCCGTCCCCGGCATCATCATCACGGCTGGGGCCATCATCATCGCCCCCGCCACTTCCATCATCACCATCGTCGCCATCATCATCACTTCTGAAGCGGGTGCCTCAGCAAAGTCGAACATTCGCGATCTTCATGAGGAAACGGAACCGAGGCCGTTCTTGCGAACGGCCTCGTCTCAATTAAAGGATAATTATTAATGGCTTAGTGCCGATCGCCACCATGCCTCTCTTTGACCACAACGGTTTCATGCCGGTCTCCGTGATGGCCGCCGTGATGATGGTCGACCTTCTTCTCGACGTGGTGATGCTCGCTGCGTTCACGGTGCCCGTCACCATGGCCACCGTGCACTGAGACGCCGCCCGGACCGACGTCCACATGCTGCGCGAAGGCAGCAACCGGCGACAGGATGATGGAGGACGCAGCCACCAGGACCGGAAGTGAGAGTTTCATGATCATATCCTCAAAGTGTTTGTAGGGTCTCAAACGGACGAACCTGCGAGTTGGATCCAACTGCGTTCTTGATCGACGCACAACCGACGCCCGTTTTCGGGTTTGGTCCGGCTGGACTGTGAGTTACCCGTTTCGCGAGACCCCGATGGGTAGAGCGGAACCGTGGAGAAGTACGGTTCGGCCCGAAAAACAAAGTGCTCCCGCATCGAAGCATGCGAAGCCGGGGAAGAAGCCGCCGGGCCCCCAACATGGGGACAGTCGGCACATCATCCCCGACATCTGCACGGACTCACGTCTGGTCGCTCCTGGCGCGATTGTCCGACCGACGACGGTTCGCGCACTTCCGTCGCCCGGCCGCCGAGAAGGGGAAAATCCCAAACAGGAAGTGTGCCGCTCTGCGCCAGCAGGTCATCAAGCCGATCAGCCGCGGCAAGCGCAGCCGCAATCGTAGGATTAGGTCACGACACGCGGCGCTACCGCCAGCCCATTGGCGTCGAAGCCATGTTCTGCGGCCGCCTGGCTGTCTCCATATAGCCATACGATATGACGGACGCGCGCAAAATCACGCCTCAGCCGTTGTTGGCATCGTCTTTCGATATTGAACGAGCGCAAGCCTTTAGGGCGCGCTCCACCTTTGGGCGTATTACATCTTTATAGTCAGGCCTCTATAACTTAGGGGCTACTGTAATTAAACAAAACCAGTATATGAGTTTTTGCCACGATTCATAAAGGATTTTTTCTCAAATCTCTGCAGCTCTAAACAATTTTTACTGCTCCCGCTCCAACATCCTGACAGGGACGATACCTATGGCCTGGCAAGATCGATCTGCCTCCGAAAAGGATGGACACACAGCTTCAGAGTACCAGCGCATAGCCAGCGTTTACAAGAAATACGACATCGGCTGGCTCGACCGTGACAAACTTAAGCTTGGCCGTCGCGCCATGGATGCCGAGCGCGATGCCAAACTGCATTCCTTGATAACTGCTCACTTGATTGGAAGGTTGGAAGACGCCGTGATCATGGATCTTGGTTGCGGTTTCGGTGAGCAAACTCAATGGTTATGCGAAATCGGTGCTACACCGAGGAATATCTACGGAGTGGACTTACTGCCGGAAAGAATCGATCGAGCGCAGAAGCGCTACCCTGATCGCAATTTTCTTTGTTGTGATGCACATAGTATCGATCTCCCTCGGAAATGTGATATCATATTCGCGATGACAGTATTCTCATCGATCTTGAACAAGAGTGTAGCTTTATCGACTTCAGAAAAAATTCAAAGTATGTTAAATCGGTCTGGTTTTATTTGCTGGTACGATATACGATACCCAAGTCCCTATAATCCTGATGTACGGGCGATGACGAAAAGACGAATTCGAACATTATTCCGATCCTGTCACGTCGATATTGAGCCAATAACTGTGATAGCTCCATTGTCCCGTCGCCTGGGATCTTTGACAGATAGCCTCTATCCGTTTTTGTCGTCAATACCCGTACTACGCTCGCATAATATTGGAGTTATCAAGCCGATGTTTCACTCTATTTGAAATTGGATAGCTCGCAAGTTCATCGCGCCGTCGCGAGGTGTTCGGCAGGCGCGCAAGTGGCTCAACCCAACGGCAGGGTCGAGCCGATCGGCTTGAGGTCCCAGCCTGAACTGGTGCGACCACCAGCAGCTCGTCCACCCGGATCGTGAAGCGTGGCCAGCCCGGCGCGAACTTCGTCGATCGCGACCACTGCGATGCGAACCCAGCCGTCGCGGGCACGACCGCGCCACGCCCTCAGCGTCGGCTGCCGGCGTCCATCGCCGCCATCAGCGCGCCGCTGCGCGCCGGGGCGAGTGCGCCGATCAGCGCCCGCTGCGACCGGTTGAGGGGCACGAGGTTGGTCGTGATCAGATTAGCCTTGGAGCAGCGATAGCCGTCGTGCCACAGCCACCGTCCTAAATCTGGCCTTCCCTCTCCCCATGGCAGAAGCCATGCAGTAGCCTCGCAATCGGTCCAATCCAAAATCCCGGTCAGCTCACAATCGCGCGGTACGTACCCCGACGTGCTGAGCTTCTGCCGGGAGGAACTGCTGTGAAGAATTACCTCCCTGCCGTGCTTGAAGCGGTGAAGAGCGTCGCGGCCAAGCTTCGGGCGAGCACCGGGTTGACCGACGACGGCAATACTTTCGTCGAACGAGCCGCGGGGGGCAGCAGCCGATGCTGGCCATCAACGCTCTTCAAACGGACAGCGAGTGGTCCGAGCAGAAGGGCTTCGCCAACCTCGTCAAGGACGTATTCGGCATGTTCAGGAACCCCACCGCCCACGCGCCCAAGATCCATTGGGCCATGGCCAAGGCCGACGCCGAGGATCTCCTGACCCTCGTGTCCCTCATCCATCGGAGGCTCGACGCGGCCCGGATGCCGCCGCGGGCCTGAACAGGGATCGAAGGACGGGACGCCGCACCGTCGCCGCAAGACCTTTTCCGGCCTCCACCGACGTGTCAGACTAAGCGTGTGACGTTCTGGCTCGCCCTTCGGCGCATGCTCGCGATCCTGGCGGTCGTCGGCCTCGCCCTGACACCGGTGACCGCCTCCGCGGGCCTCGGCCGCATGGGCGTGATCACGGTGTCGGCATCGGACCAAGTCACGAGCGAGCCGGGGACCCGCTCCGATGACATGGCCGGCATGGCCATGGACGAGATGCCGTGCTGCCCGCAAGACAAGCCCGCGATGCCTGATTGCGGCGACGGCTGCCCGGTCATGGCCCTGTGCCTCGCCAAGCTCGTCTCGGTCGTGCCGACCACCGCGGCCGTCCTCGCACGGACGGCGGTGACCGCGGGCGCGGCCTGGACCGGCTCCGCCTCGTATGCGAGCCAGACGCGAGCTCCGCCCCCGCGCCCCCCCCAAGCCTGACCTCGATGCCGGCGTAACCGCCGGGAGCCGCCGCGCGCACGCCGCGCGGCGGCCGCGGCCGCGTGCCGCTTTGTCGAATTCAGGAGAATGACCCGTGACGAAGAACATACTTACGCGCGCCCTGTCGGCGGCGCTGCTCGGCCTCGCCCTGACCGGGCCGGCCTCGGCCGACATCAAGGACTACGAGTTCCAACTCGTCCGCGACGACATCAAGATGGGCGAGGCCATGGTCGACGTGCGCCTCGTCGACAAGCGCACCGGCAAGCCCGTGCCGAACGCCGTGATCTTCGCCAAGCGCATCGACATGGCGCCGGACAGCATGGAGGACATGGTCTCGAAGATCGAGGAGGTGCCGTCGGGCGAGCCGGGCGTCTACCGGTTCAAGACCAGGCTCACCATGGCCGGCGGCTGGCGCCTGTCGCTCGGGGCCAAGGTCCCGGGCGAGACCGGCACGGTCGAGAACAGGCTGGTCCTGAAGGCCACCAAGTGACCCGGTCGGCATGGCTGGCCGGAACCCTCGCCGCGCTCGCGACGGGGGGCACCGGCTACTGGGCGGGGCAGCATGGCGACGCCGTGCCCGCACTCGTCGAGCGTGCGCGCACCGAGTTCGCGCACTGGATGCCCGACCGCAGGGCGGCACCCGTACCCGCGACGCCGGAGGCCACCGGCCCCATCGTCTACTATCGTCACCCGGACGGGCTCCCGGACTATGCCGCGGAGCCGAAGCGTACCCCGGACGGCCGGGAGTACCGGGCCGTGCGCGCCAGCGAGGACGTGCGCTTCGATGACGACGCGGCGGTCGCCGGGTCGGCGCAGGCCCCCGCCGTCGCCGCGGGCGGTGCCAGGCGCGTGCGCTTCTATCGCAACCCGATGGGGCTGCCGGATACCTCGCCGGTGCCGAAGAAGGACTCGATGGGGATGGAGTACCTCCCCGTCTACGAGGACGAGGCCGGCGACGAGAGCACGGTCAGGATCCCGCCCGGCAAGGTCCAGAGGACGGGGGTGCGCTCGGAGACGGTGGAGCGCCGCGTCGTGTCCCGCCCCGTGCGGGTGCCCGGCACCCTCCAGCCGGACGAGCGTCGCATCACGGTGGTCTCGACCCGCTCGGACGCCTTCGTAGACCGGGTCGAGAACGTCACGGTGGGCGACGTCGTGCGCCGGGGCCAGCCCCTCGTCGAGGTCTACTCGCCCGAGATCAACGCGGCGGCCGCCCAGCTCATCGCCAATCCCGGCTTCGACGGCTCGCGCCGGCGCCTTGAGAACCTGAACGTCCCGGCCGAGGCCATCGCCGAGATGGAGCGGACCCGGAAGGTCCCAGCCGCCATCATGTGGTCGTCGCCACGCGACGGCGTGGTGCTGGAGCGAGGGGCCATCGAGGGCATGAAGGCACCGGCTGGCATGGTCCTTTTCAGGATCGCCGACCTTTCGCGGATGTGGCTCCTGGCCGACGTGCCCGAGCACGACCTCGGCGGCGTTCGGGTCGGGCAGGCCGTCACCGTACGCGCGCGCGCGCTTCCCGGCCGGACCTTCGCGGGCAAGGTCGACGTCATCTACCCGCAGCTCAACCGGGAGACCCGGACGGCCCGCGTGCGCGTCGCCCTGGCCAATCCGGACTCCGTCCTCCTCGCCGACATGTACGCCGACGTGGAGATCGCCACGGGTCGGCCCGAGCCGGTCGTCGCGGTACCGGACGACGCGGTCATCGACACCGGGGACAGGCAGGTGGTCCTTCTCGACAAGGGCGAGGGCCGCTTCGAGCCGCGCCCGGTCAAGCTCGGTGTCCGGGGCGGCGGGCATGTCGAGATCCGGGACGGGGTCGAGGCGGGCGAGCGGGTCGTGACCTCGGCCAACTTCCTGATCGACGCCGAGAGCAACCTGAAGGCGGCCTTGCAGGGACTGTCGGCCGCGCCGCCGACGGGTCCGCAGGCCGCGGTCGAGGGGGCGCCCCGATGATCGCGCGCCTCATCGGCTGGTCCGCCCGCAACCTCGTCCTGATCCTCATCGGCACCGTCCTCGCGGTCGGGGCGGGGCTGCATGCCGTGCGCACCCTGCCGCTCGACGCCATTCCCGACCTCTCGGACGTGCAGACCATCGTCTACACCGAGTACCCAGGCCAGGCGCCCCAAGTGGTCGAGGACCAGGTCACCTACCCCCTCACGACGGCGATGCTCACGGTGCCGAGGTCGAAGGTGGTGCGTGGCTTCTCGTTCTTCGGCGTCTCCTTCGTCTATGTGATCTTCGAGGATGGCACCGACCCGTACTGGGCCCGCTCGCGGGTGCTGGAGTACCTCAGCGCCGCCGGCCGCCGCCTTCCCGCCGGCGTCACGCCGACGCTCGGACCGGACGCCACGGGGGTGGGCTGGGTCTACCAATACGTCGTGGTCGCCAAGCAGCGGACGCTGGCCGAATTGCGCTCGCTCCAGGACTGGGTCATCCGCTTCGGCGCCTCGCGCGCCGATGGCGTGGCCGAGGTCGCGAGCGTCGGCGGCTTCGTCAAGCAGTACAACGTCGTCGTCGACCCCAACCGCCTGCGATCCCAGGGCGTCTCGCTGGGCAGGCTGCGCGACGCCATCCGGTCGAGCAACGCGGATGTCGGGGGCCGCACCGTCGAGCTCAGCGAGTTCGAGTTCGTCGTGCGGGGCCGCGGCTACCTGAAGGGCATCGCCGACATCGAGAGCATCGTCCTGAAGACCGATGCGGGCACGCCCCTGCGGGTGGGCGACGTGGCCCGGGTCGAGCTCGGGCCCGACGAGCGCCGCGGCATCACCGAGCTGAACGGCGAAGGCGAGGTCGCGGGCGGCATCGTCCTTCAGCGCTTCGGCGCGAATGCCCTGTCCGTGATCGAGGGCGCGAAGGCTCGGCTTGCCGAGGTTGCCGCCAGCCTCCCGTCCGGAACCGAGATCCTGCCCGTCTACGACCGCTCGGAGCTGATCGAGGCGGCCATCCAAACCCTGAAGACCACGCTCGTCGAGGAGAGCCTCGTCGTCTCGCTCGTGTGCATCGTGTTCCTTCTGCACGTCCGCAGCGCGCTGGTTGCCATCCTGATGCTGCCGGTCGGCATCCTGATGGCGTTCGCGGGCATGAAGGCGCTGGGGCTCGGCGCCAACGTCATGTCGCTCGGGGGCATCGCCATCGCGGTCGGGGCCATGATCGACGCGGCCATCGTGATGATCGAGAACGCCCACAAGCACCTGGAGCGGGCCCCGCCGGGCAAGCCACGGATCGAGGTCCTGATCGAGGCGGCCGGCGAGGTCGGGCCCTCGCTGTTCTTCTCGCTCCTCATCATCACGGTGTCGTTCCTGCCCATCTTCACCCTGGAGAGCCAGGAGGGGCGGCTGTTCGGCCCCCTGGCCTTCACCAAGACCTTCGCCATGGCGGCGGCCGCCCTCCTGTCGGTGACCCTCGTCCCGGCGCTTATGGTGGTCTTCGTCCGGGGCCGGATCGTCCCGGAACACCGCAACCCCGTGAACCGCCTCCTGATCGCGCTCTACCGGCCCGTGATCCGCGGGGTCCTGAGGGCGCGCGTCCTCACCATCCTGGCCTCGCTCGTCGTCCTGGGCCTGACGCTGTGGCCGGCCCGCCAGCTCGGCTCCGAGTTCATGCCCGAGCTGGACGAGGGCACCATGATGTACATGCCCACCACCCTGCCCGGCATCTCGGTGACAAAGGCCGGCGAGCTCCTCGCGACGCAGGACCGCATCATCAAGTCCTTCCCGGAGGTCGCCTCGGTCTACGGCAAGGCGGGGCGCGCCGCGACCGCCACGGACCCGGCCCCGAGCGAGATGTTCGAGACCATCATCAACCTGAAGCCGAGGGAATCGTGGCGGCCCGGCGTGACGCCGGCGAGCCTCAAGGCCGAGATGGACGCGGCCCTGCAGTTCCCCGGCGTCTCGAATGCCTGGACCCAGCCGATCCGCGCCCGCATCGACATGCTGGCCACCGGCATCCGCACGCCGGTCGGGATCAAGGTCCTGGGTACGGACCTCGCCGAGATGGAGGGGGTGGCCCGCCAGGTCGAGGCCGTGATGAAGGCCGTGCCGGGCACGTCGAGCGCCTACGCGGAGCGGGTGATCGGCGGCTACTTCCTCGACATCACGCCGGACCGCGAGGCGCTCGGGCGCTACGGCCTGACGGTCGGCGAGGTGCAGGACGTGATCGCGATGGCGCTCGGGGGCGAGACCGTCACGAACACCGTCGAGGGCCGCGAGCGCTACACCGTGAACGTGCGCTACCCGCGAGCCTTCCGCTCGAACCCTCAGGCCATCGCCACCGAGGTCCAGGTTCCGATGGCGAGCGGCGGAACGGTGCCGCTCGGCGAGGTCGCCAAGGTCCAGCTGGCGCGCGGACCGACCACCATCCGGACTGAGAACGGCAGACTGGCGGTCTACGTCTTCATCGACGTGACGGGACGCGACCTCGGCGGCTACGTCGCGGAGGCCAAGGCGGCGGTGACGGGCGAGGTCAGGCTGCCGCCGGGCACCACCCTCCAGTGGAGCGGCCAGGTCGAGTACCTGGAGCGGGCGGAGGCGCGCCTGCGGATCGTGGTGCCGCTCACGCTCCTCATCGTGTTCCTGCTGCTCTACCTCAACTTCCGCCGGCTCGCCGAGACCTTCATCGTCATGCTGTCGCTGCCCTTCGCGCTGGTCGGCGGGATCTGGCTGATGTGGTGGATGGGCTTCAACATGTCGGTCGCGGTGGCCGTGGGCTTCATCGCGCTGGCCGGCGTGGCGGCGGAGACCGGCGTGATCATGCTGGTCTACCTCGACCATGCCCTGGCGGACGTGCGGGAGGCCTGCGCGCGCGAGGAGCGCCCCGTCACGCGCGAGGACCTGCGGCAGGCCATCATGGTCGGCGCCGTCGAGCGGGTGCGGCCGAAGGTGATGACCGTGGTTGCCATCATGGGCGGCCTGCTGCCGATTCTCTGGAGCACCGGCTCCGGCTCGGAGGTGATGCAGCGAATCGCCGTGCCCATGATCGGCGGCATGGTCTCCTCGACGCTCCTGACCCTCGTCGTGATTCCGGCCGTCTACGCCCTGGTCAAGGAGCGCGGGCTCTCCGCCGCACGCGCTTGCGACCCTACGGTCCGGCCCGCGCAAGGTCCGTTGCCGCTTGCGGCCCCATGAGAACCATCCAAACACGGAGGATACCCATGACCGAAACGCTCCGCCTCACCCGCCGCGGCCTGATCGCGGGCCTCAGCGCGACCGCGCTCGTCCTGCCCGCCGTCGCGACAGAGGCGTTGCCGGAGATCGCGGTGAGCAAGGACCCGAGCTGCGCCTGCTGCGACGCCTGGGTGCTTCACCTGCGACAGGCCGGCTTTCCCGTCACGGTGATGATGGCGGCCGTGAACCCCCTGAAGTTCCGGCTCGGCATCCCCCGCGACCTGTTCTCCTGCCATACCGGCCAGGTCGGCGGTTACGTGATCGAGGGGCATGTCCCGGCGCCCGAGATCAAGCGGCTCCTCGACGAGAAGCCGACGGGCCTCGGCCTGTCCGTGCCTGGCATGCCGGTCGGATCCCCCGGCATGGAGGTCGAGGGCATGGAGCCCGACACCTACGACGTCGTCCTGTTCGGGGCGGAGAGCCGGCGCGCCTTCGCCCGCTACAGGGGTGGTCAGGCGATCTGACCCCGCCGGATGGCGTCGATGCCAAACGGCGGCCTCGACGCGGATGCACCGCGACCGGTTCGGGGAGGCGCAAAAATGACAAGATCGCGGTTGGCGTTAATTGTACTTGGCGGGCTGGCGCTCGTCGGCGTCAGCCTGTTCGCCCACACCGTACTGCTGCGCCTCCCCCACGACCGGCTCGCTGCGGCCGCCCCGAAGGGCCGGACATTCGCGCCGCCGGCGATTGGCGGACCGTTCCGCCTCACCAGCCACAAGGGAGAGACTGTGACGAACGAGAGCCTGAGAGGGAAGCCCTACGCCATCTTCTTCGGCTACACGCACTGCCCCGACGTCTGCCCCACCACCCTGTTCGACTTCGCGACGCTGCTGGAGGAACTCGGACCGGATGGGGACAAGGTCACGCCGGTCCTTGTCACCGTCGACCCCGCGCGCGACTCCCGGGAGGTCCTCGCCGAGTACATGCAGGCCTTCGACCCCCGCATCCTCGCCCTGACCGGGTCGGAGGAGGAGGTCGAGACGGCGGTGAAGGCCTTCAAGGTGTTTCGTCGCAAGGTCCCGTCAGAGGGCGGCTACAACATGGATCACAGCGCCCTGGTCTACCTGATGGACAGGGAGGGACGGTTCTTCAGCACCCTGGATCCTCACGAGGACAGGGGTGCGCGGCTGGCCAAGCTCCGCCGCGCCGTGGCGTGGTGATCGAGGCCGTCATGGTCACTGGCCTCGCGTTCCTGGCAGGCATCCTCTCGCTGCTGTCGCCGTGCGTGCTGCCGTTGCTGCCCGTGGTCCTGGGCACCGCGGCCGCGGAGCATCGGCTCGAACCCGCGGCCCTGGCGCTTGGACTTGCCTCGTCCTTCGTGGCGGTCGGGCTCTTCGTCGCCACCATCGGCTTCACCATGGGCCTCGACGCGGGCGTCTTCCGGACCGGCGCGGCGGTCATGATGATGCTGGTGGGCCTCATGCTCGTGGTTCCGGCCGCCCAGGGTCGGCTCGCGGTCGCGGCCGGACCGATGGGCGATTGGGCCGCGCGGCGGCTCGGCGGTATCTCGACCGTGGGCCCGGGCGGCCAGTTCGGCGTCGGCGTCCTGCTCGGGGCGGTCTGGAGCCCTTGCGTCGGCCCGACCCTGGGCGCCGCGTCGCTCCTGGCGGCGCAAGGGCGCGACCTCGGCGCGGTCGCCTCGACCATGTTCGTCTTCGGCCTCGGCGCGGCCCTGCCGCTCCTGGTGCTCGGGACGCTGTCGCGCGAGCTGCTGATGCGCTGGCGTGACCGGCTGCTGGACCTCGGCAAGGGCCTCAGGACCGCGCTGGGGCTGGCCATGATAGCGTTCGGCCTCGCCGTCGTCCTCGGTTTCGACAAGGCGCTCGGGACCGCGCTGCTGAACGCATCGCCGGACTGGCTCACCGACCTGACGACGCGGATCTGATCGCCTCTGGCTGGCGAACTGCCTCAGGCGTCCTGTTCCGGTCGACGACGAACCTGGGGATGGACTAGGACCGGGGAGCGTGGATACGTGCGAGAGCCGGCGAACGCGTGCCGGCTCCAGTCGTCATCCTTCTCGGGCGGTTCGCCTGCCTGATCAGCCTCGTGGGCAGCGCAACCGCCGAACGTGCCTTCCCCACGCCGATCTTGTGGCCGTGGCTCGCCGAGGAAAGGGGACCCGACAATCGCGACATGGCCGAAGCCGCGATCTGCCTTCCCCTACAAAGACGTCGTTCCGCACGGGCCGCGCGTCCAGCCCTTTGGAACGGTTGGACCTCGGCGTCAGACCCGCAGCTCGGTGGGAGGCTGGCCTCATCGGCGTTGCGCCCTGACGACCCCGATGCGGACCGAAAGGGATGACTGCGAGGCGAGCCGCTTCACGCGTGAGAAGCCCGCGGCTGTGAGGATATCGGGCCAGGTTCCGTCCGAGTGCGGTTGCACCTGTTCATCGCCCAACGCGAAGTGCGTGATCTTGAGGAAATTCCGCTCCGCCTGCGTCGCAGGGGCGTCGATGTCGGCCGCATAGATCAGGCCTTTGCGCCGGAGGACGCGGCGCATCTCGCGCACCATGGCGAGCCGTGGTGCCAGCCCGGCCGTGTGCAGGTTCATGATCGACGCGACCTTGTCGAACGATTCATCCTCAAGCGGCAGCAGCGATGGGTCCCCGGCTCGTATCGTCACCACGTTCGCGGCCTTCATCGACGAGATCTCCCGCTCGGCAGCCAAGTAGGACGCCTCGTCGGGTTCGAGGCTGACGAAATGCGCGCCGGGATGCGATCTCACGAAAGGGAGGACTGATGGCGAGTAAGCGTTGCGGGTAAGAAGAATGCGCTCGCCAGGCTGGGGTGCAACGGCATCGAAGAGTGCATCGGTGCAAGCGGAGTCCTTGAGCAGGAAGGGGTAGCCCTTGCGGAAGGTTCGATTGGCCAGCCAGATACGCGGTCCGAGAAGAAACGTCATAGATCTACGCCCGTCAATGAATGCGGCATCTATATTCAACTTCGTGGGAATTCCGCGGGCTCACCTGGGAGAAATCATCCCAGTTTTTCTAAGCATCGCCTGCTAACAACGAGTAATCTAGGGCCAGCAAGCAGCGCCCCGCGCTGCAGCAACCCCGAGGCACTTCAACGCTTAACGGCGGAACCCAACCGCGCCGTACCGACAGCCGGCGAGAGGGCACCAATGATGTTGCACTCGGCCACGGAACCGCAGCCGCATTGGCCGATGACGTCGCGGAGCTCCCGCGACAGCCTGGTGAGGTCCGCGATCTTCTGCTCGACCTCCGACAGATGCGCCCGGGCGATGGCGTCGACTTCCGCGCACGACCTGTCTCGTTGATCGGCGAGGGTGAGGAGCTCCCGGACCTTCTCCACCGTGAAGCCCAGGTCGCGGCTGCGACGAATGAAGCTCAGGCGGCGAAGGTGCTCCTCGCCGTAGGCGCGGTAGTTGCCTTCCGTCCGGGGCGGGACCGGCAGCAAGCCGACGCGCTCGTACCAGCGGATCGTTTCGACCTTGGTGCCCGTCGCCGCGGCGAGGCTACCGATGGACATCGCACCGTTCCGCGACATGCCCTTGACCCTGTAGTTGCTACAGGGTGCATCTAGGGTGCGTCGAGGCTCGCCGCAATCGTGCGGGCCGAAGGAGCAGGACATGTCCAACGCCGCCCTGGCGGCCTCGCAGGCCCCCTCGAACCCCGTCGCCCTGCGCTACCGCGTGAAGGGCATGGATTGCCCGAGCTGCGCGGGCAAGATCGAGACCGCGGTCTGGCGCCTGCCGGGCGCGACCTCGGTTCGCGTGAACTACAACAGTCAAGTCCTCGACCTCACGCTCGACGAGACCGGAACCGCGCGCGCCGTCCTTGAGGAGCGCATCTGCGGGCTCGGCTACGGCGTCACGCCGCTGGCGACCGCCGCGGACCTGGCCCGGTCGAAGGCGGCGGGCTTCGGCAGCCCTCCGGCCGACGAGGAGTCCGGGCGGGCGGACCCGCCGTTCTGGCGCACGCCCAAGGCCGTCCTCGCCATCGCCATCGGCGTCCTGTTCGCCCTCGGGTTCCTGTTCGACCGGGCCTTCCCCGGGGTCGCGGGAGAGTACGCGTACTGGCCCGGCGCCCTTCTGGGCCTTGCCTTCTACGGCCGGCGCGCGCTCGCGGCCGCCCGCAACGGCTCGCCCTTCTCCATCGAGATGCTGATGTCGGTGGCGACCGTCGGGGCCCTCGCGATCCACGCGGCAGAGGAAGCCGCCGTCGTTGTCCTGCTCTTCACCGTCGGCGAGATGCTGGAGGTCGTCGCGGCGGGCCGGGCCCGGGCCGGCATCCGCAGCCTCGTCGCGCTCGTGCCGAAGACGGCCCGCCTCGTCGACGAGGCGGACGGCTTTGTGCGGGAGGTGCCGGCCGCCTCCCTGCGCATCGGGCAGACCGTCGTGGTGCGGCCGGGCGACCGGGTGCCGGCGGACGGAACGGTGACGGACGGCGCCTCCAGCCTGGACGAGTCCCCGATCACGGGGGAATCGGTGCCCAAGCCAAAGGGGGTCGGCGACGCCGTTTACGCCGGCAGCGTGAACGCCGAGGGCGCGCTTCAGGTCCGCGTTACCCGCGAGGCCGCCGACAACACCATCGCCCGCATCCTGCATCTCGTCGAGGAGGCGCAGGCCTCGAAGTCCCCGACGGCCCGCTTCATCGACCGCTTCAGCGCCATTTACACGCCCCTGGCGTTCGTGGCCGCGATCCTGGTGGCCGTGGTGCCACCGCTTCTCCTCGGCGGCGAGTGGGCCACCTGGATCTACCGCGGGCTCGCCCTCCTGCTGATCGCCTGCCCCTGCGCGCTGGTGCTCTCGACGCCCGCCGCCATCGCCTCGGGGCTCGCCGCGGGCGCAAGACGCGGCCTTCTCGTCAAGGGTGGCGCCGCCCTTGAGGCCATCGGGCGGGTGCGCACGGTCGCCTTCGACAAGACCGGCACGCTCACCGCCGGCCGGCCTCGGGTGACCGACATCCTCCCCCTTGCGCCGGACGCCTCCGAGCGCGCCGTCCTGGGGCTCGCGGCTGCGGTCGAGGCCGGGTCGAGCCACCCCATCGCCCGCGCCATCCTCGAACGGGCCGATGCCGAAGGCATCCCGTCCCGACCGGTCCGGGACGCCAAGGCAGTGCCGGGGAAGGCGGTCCAGGCCACGGTGATGGGCTGGACCGTCGCCGTCGCTTCCCCGAACCATGCGAGGCAGATCGCCGGGCTCGACGACGCTGCCGACCGGCTCGTGACGGAGCTGGAAGCGTCGGGCAAGACGGCGGTGGTGGTCGTGCGCGACGGACAGGTCCTGGGCATCGTCGCTGTCCGCGACGAGCCCCGACCAGACGCCGCGGCCGGCATTGCGGCCCTCCGGGCCATGGGCGTGGATTGCGTCATGCTGACCGGCGACAACCGGCGGACCGGCGAGGCGGTCGCCGGGGGGCTCGGCCTCGACGTGCGGGCGGAGCTGATGCCCGAGGACAAGCTCGCCGAGATCGCCGCCCTCAAGGAGATCGGACCCGTCGCCATGGTCGGCGACGGTATCAACGACGCGCCCGCGCTCGCGGCGGCCAGTGTCGGGATCGCGATGGGCGGCGGAACCGACGCGGCCCTGGAGACGGCGGACGCGGCCATCCTCAACGAACGCGTGGCCGACGTCGCCGCCCTGGTGGCGCTGTCTCGGGCGACGCTCGGCAACATCCACCAGAACGTGGCCATCGCGCTCGGGCTGAAGGCGGTGTTCCTGGTCACGACCCTCCTCGGCATCACGGGCCTGTGGCCCGCGATCCTGGCGGACACGGGCGCCACCGTCCTGGTGACCGCCAACGCCCTGCGCCTCCTCAGGGCATGACGATGCCGGGATCGAAGCCTGCCTCATGAGAACCCTCTCACCACCCCTGACGGTCGCCGGCGTGGCGGCGTGCGCGGCCGCCCTCGACCTCTGGACGAAATCCATGGCCGTCGACCGGCTGGGCGAGGGCGAGGTAAGGGGCGCGATCCCCTTCATCGACCTCAGCCTGCAGTTCAACCGGGGCATCAGCTTCAGCCTGTTCCAGGCGGGCTCGCCCGCCTCCGTGGCGGCGCTGCTCACGGTTCAGGCCGCCTTAACCACCTTCATCCTAGTCTTGGCGCTGCGGGCAACGGTCCCGCTTCAGCGCCTCGGCCTCGCCCTGATCGCCGGGGGTGCGCTGGGCAACCTCGTCGACCGGTTCGTCGATGGCGCCGTGACGGACTTCCTCGGCCTGCATACGGCCGGGATTCACTGGTTCGCCTTCAACCTGGCCGATTTCTGGATCTCCCTCGGCGTGGTCCTGCTCGTTCTCGACGGGATCACGGCCTTGAGGCAGGACGACGGCACTTCGCGGGACGCGCAACGATGAGCGCGGCGCCCCGTCACGACGACGCGTCCGGCGCTCGTGCCGGCGCGGAACGACCCTTGGACACATCTCGGGACGTCGCGGTCCCGCGACGCGAGGCGAGGACGACATGCTGAGACGACTGGCCCTGTTCCTCGCCCTCGGGTTGGCCCTCGCGTCCTGCCAGGACGGACCCTACGCGACCTCGACGAAGCACCTGGCGCCGATCCCGACGGCGGCCCTGGCCCTGATGGCCGCGAAGGGCGTCTCCGCGACCGATCCGATCCTGATGCGCGCCTACAAGAAGGAATCGGAGATCGAGCTCTGGAAGCGCGGCCCGGACGGCCGCTACGCCCTCCTGAAGACCTATCCGATGTGTCGGTGGTCGGGTCAGCTCGGGCCGAAGACGCGCGAGGGCGACCGTCAGGCGCCGGAAGGATTCTATGCGGTCAGCCCGGCGGCGATGAACCCTAATTCGAGCCTCTTCCTGTCGTTCGACCTCGGCTACCCGAACGCGTTCGACAAGTCGCTGGGACGAACCGGATCGCACCTGATGGTCCACGGCTCCTGTTCCTCGCGCGGCTGCTTCGCGATGACGGACGAGGCCATCTCGGAGATCTACGCGGTGGCGCGCGAGGCCTTCGCCGGCGGCCAGCGCGCGTTCCAGTTCCAGTCCTATCCCTTCCGCATGACCGCCGAGAACCTCGCCCGGCATCGCCACGACCCGCACATGGCGTTCTGGCGGAACCTGAAGGAGGGCTCGGACCAGTTCGAGGTGACCGGCTCGGAACCGGTCGTCGGCGTGTCCGCCGGCCGGTACGCCTTCACCCCGTCGTCCGACCGGGACGCGACCGCCGACGTTGCTCGCAAGCAGGCCGAGGACGAGCGGGCGGTCGCTGCCCTCGTCGCCAAGGGCGTCCCCGCCATCCGGCTCGTCTACGAGGACGGCAGCCAGCACCAGGCGTTTCGCGATGTGCTGATGGCCGGATCGGCCAGTGCGGCCGGTACCTTCACCGCCTTGGACGCTCGCGCGACGAGCGCGTCCGCCCTGGGGGACGTGAGCCGGCCTGAGGCGCTGGCCACGGGACCGCGCGAGATCGCGATGGTCGTCCCGACCCGCGAGACGCTCGCCGTGACGGGCGGCGCCTCGGCGAAGCCGTCGGCGGCGAAACCGACCGCGGCCAAACCGGCGATGATCGCAGCGAATACGCGGAAGGACATCGCGACGCCAGCCCGACGCAAGGTGCTCGCGGCGGCAGACGAGAGCCGGGAGTGAGGCTTCACGGCAGATTCGTCGGTCCCGATTGGCTGCGACTGGTGCGGGCCCTTGGCCGCGCGAGAGGGCAGCGACGCGGCCAAGCCCGACCCGCCCCCGCGTAGGGAGCGACCGGGCCTTCCGGACGGGAAGCCGTAGATCGGAACCGTGACCTTCCATCCTCGATACGAACCGCTTGACTTTCCCAGGGTGGGAAGCTCCACATCGAGCGGGAGGCCGGTGGCCGGGGTTCGGTCATGCTCAGCTACGGGCCGTGGAGACGGGCCATGACGGTGTTAGGGCTGTTCGCGCCACCTCGTTGCGTAAGGCCTCGGAAACCAAAACCGTCTTTCCGCATTCCCATCGTGGAAGCCTGGGATTTCCAGGCGGCCGATTCAGGTGTAACGAAGTCGTCATGAGGTCCGGCCGGCAAATCGCGCGCTTGGTGGCGGTGATGATCGCGATGATCATCACCAGCGCTGCGCCGTCCGTCGTCCAGGCTCATGAAGGCCATGCCCACCACGAGCCAGCCGTGGCCGAGGTCCATGTCGTCGCCCCCGAACTCGTGGCGCCCTCGATGTGGAATTCGGCGGCCCTGACCGCCCCGCCGTCGTTCGCCGTTCAAACAGCCGCCGCCCTTGCAGGGTCGCCCGCGGCTGACGATCCGGGCGTGGCGGACGAGGCTCGAACGGGCTCCCTCAAGGCTGTGCCCGGGGCCAAGGGTTGCTGTCCGGGTGCCTGCCGCGGCTCCTGCTGCGGAACCATGGCATGTCATGGACCGGGGATCCTATCCGGTCCCTCGACTTTGCCGTCGCGTGCCTTCGGACATGTCAAGCTGATGCCGAGCGACATCGTCGTCGTCTCGGGCATCGGCCCTGAAGCCGTCCGCAAGCCCCCAAGACCCCTCGCGTAACGAACGGCGCGCCCTGGGCGCGCAACGGTCGGATTCCGTCCGCGGATTGCGGATGTGCGTCCGGTGTTCGAACGTGAGGATGTTCCTTCCATGTCCATTCGATTTGCGGCCGCCTTCTCGGCGACGCTACTGGCTGCCGTCGTCCTGGCAGGTCCCGCCCATGCCCATGGCGGACACGATCATGGCGCCCCACCCACGCCGGTCTCCAACTCCATCGCGCCCCGGGGCGAGGCGCTCTCCGACGCCTTCGAGCTGACCGCGGTCCCGCGGGACGGGAAGCTGACGTTCTATCTCGACCGCTTCCGGACGAACGAGCCGGTGCGAGGCGCCGCCATCGAGGTCGAGACGCCCGAAGGCCCGCGCACGGCCACCGAAACGGCGGATGCCGCCTACATGCTTCCGGCGCCCTGGGTAGCGAAGCCCGGAAACCATGACCTGCTCGTGACCGTCACCGCCGGGGACGTCACCGACGTTCTCACGGTGTCCTTGAACGTACCCGATGCGAGGGCCGCCGCGCCGGGTGCCGCGATGGCTCAGCCGTCGCCGACCCAGGACGCCCTCACGGCCGCATCCACCATCGTCGGCGGCCTGAAGGACCGCCTCGTCGCGAAGGATCCCGTCCTGGTGGCGACCGCGGCCGCAGCCTTCCTGCTGGGCATGCTCGTGGTGGTGGTCGCTCGCGGACGACGGGGCGTGCCGGCCGTCGCGTTGATCGCCATCGCGATCACGCTGACCCTCGGCACGGCCGCCTTCGCTCACGGCGACGAGGATCACGGCAAGCCGGCCCCGGCCATGCCGCCGGTCCAGGGCGCCGCTCTGATCGCGCCGTCCGAAGCCACGACCGACCTCGCCCAGAGGCTGCCCGACGGTTCGATCTTCGTGCCCAAGCCGACCCAGCGCCTGCTTGTCCTGCGCACGACCATGACGGAAGCGGGCACGTTCCGGCGCACGGTGGAGCTGCCCGGCCGCGTCATCCCCGATCCGAACGCGAGCGGGGTGGTCCAGTCCTCGGTGGGCGGACGCGTCTCGCCACCGCCCTCGGGCGTGTTCCCGCGGCTCGGCACGAAGGTGAGGAAGGGTGACGTGCTCGCCTATGTCACCCAGCCGGTCCAAGCCGTCGACGTCTCGGACATGCGCCAACGCCAGGGCGAGCTCGACCAGCAGATCGGCATCGTCGAGCGTCGGGTCGAGCGCTTCAAGAAGCTATCGGTCACGGGGGCGGTGGCCCAGACGCAGCTCGACGACGCGCAGTCGGAACTGACCGGCCTGCGCGACCGCAGGGCTGCCCTGGACAGGGTGCGCCTCGAACCGGAGACCCTGATCGCACCGGTCGACGGCATCGTCGCGCAGGCAGCCGCCGTGTCGGGACAGATGGCCACCCCCGGCGCCATGGTTTTCCAGATCATCGACCCCGCCCGCCTGTGGGTCGAGGCCTTGAGCTTCGACGCGCTCACCGCTGCCCAGGATGCGACCGCGCGCCTCGCGGACGGCCGCAGCCTGACGCTCGCCTACCAGGGTTCCGGCTTCGCCGACCGCAATCAGGCCATCCCGGTCCAGTTCGCCGTCAAGGGCGACACCTCGGGCCTGAGGGTCGGCCAGTTCGTCACCGTGCTGGCCGGCACCGACGCAGAGCAGAACGGTCTCGCCCTGCCGCGCTCCAGCGTCGTGCGCTCCGGCAACGGGCAGGACATCGTCTACGAGCACACTACGGCGGAACGCTTCGAAGCCCGCCCCGTGCGTGTCGTGCCGCTCGACGGGACCCGGGTGCTGGTCGCCGAGGGTGTCGGGCCGGGCAAGCGCATCGTCACGCTTGGGGCCGAACTCCTCGATCAGGTGCGCTGAGCCATGTTCAATTTCCTCGTCACCCAGTCCCTGCGCAACCGCCTCTTGGTGCTCGCCATCTCGGCGGTGCTGATCCTCTACGGCGCGTTCACCGTCACCAAGCTGCCGGTCGACGTCTTCCCCGACCTGAACAAGCCGACGGTCACCATCATGACCGAGGCGGAGGGACTGGCCCCGCCCGAGGTCGAGCAGCTCGTCACCTACCCCATCGAGACCCGCATGAACGGGCTGCCGGGCGTGACCCGGGTGCGCTCGGTCTCGGGCGTGGGCCTGTCCATCGTCTACGTCGAGTTCGACTGGGGCACGGACATCTACCGGAACCGCCAGCAGGTCGGCGAGCGCCTGTCCCTGGTGCGCGAGCAGCTCCCGCCGAATACGACGCCGCAGATGGGGCCGATCTCCTCGATCATGGGGCAGATCCTGCTGGTGGCGGTGACCAGCGACACCGCCAGCCCCATGGAAGTGCGGGAGGCCGCCGACTTCGTCCTGAGGCCACGTCTCCTCACCATTCCGGGCGTCGCCCAGGTCATTCCCATCGGCGGCGAGGTCCGCCAGTTCCGGGTCAGCCCAAACCCGGCCGCCATGCGCGCGCTCGGCGTCACCAACGCCCAGGTCGAGACCGCGCTCGCCCAGTTCGGCACCAATGCCGGCGGCGGCTTCACCGACCAGTATTCGCGCGAGTACCTGATCCGGAACATCGGCCGGACCATGAGCCTCGACGACCTGCGCAGCGTCGTCGTGGCCACGGCGGGGGAGGCGCCGGTCCACCTGCGCCAGGTGGCGGAGGTCAGCTTCGGCGCGCGGGTGAAGCGCGGCGACGGCGGCTACATGGGCAAATCCGGCGTCATCGTTTCCGTCGAGAAGCAGCCCGCCGTCGACACGGTGAAGCTCACCCGGGAGATCGAGACCGCCCTCAAGGAGGTCACCGCCAGCCTGCCGAACGGCATCAAGGCCGACCAGATCCTGTTCCGCCAGGCCAACTTCATCGAGGCCTCGATCAGCAACGTCCAGACCGTCCTGGTCGAGGCCGTCGTGGTCGTGGCCATCGTGCTGTTCGCGTTCCTCCTGAACGTCCGGACCACCGCGATCTCACTCACCGCAATTCCTGTCTCGATCCTCACCACGGCCGTCGTGTTTCACTTCCTCGGCCTGTCCATCAACACGATGACGCTGGGCGGGCTGGCCATCGCCATCGGTGAGCTCGTCGACGACGCGGTGGTCGACGTCGAGAACATCTTCCGCAGGCTGCGGGAGAACCGGGCGGCCGGCTCGCCGCGCTCGACCTTCGACGTCGTCGTCTCGGCCTCGTCGGAAGTCCGCTCAGGGATCGTCTACGCCACTGCGATCATCGTCCTGGTGTTCGTGCCCCTGTTCGCGCTGTCGGGCATCGAGGGCCGGCTCTTCGCGCCTCTGGGGCAGGCCTACATCATCTCGATCCTGGCGAGCCTGCTGGTGTCCGTCACCCTGACGCCGGTGATGGCCTACTACCTGCTGCCCGGCCTCAAGAGCCTCGACCATCGCGAGAGCTGGTTCATCCGAAGCCTCAAGCGCGGCAACGCCGCCTTGCTCGGCGTCGCCTTCCGGCACCAGCGCCTCTTGATGGGCAGCGTCGCCATTGCGGTGGCTGCCGCCGGCATTACGGCCTGGCAGCTGCCGCGCGCCTTCCTGCCGCCCTTCAACGAGGGCTCCTTCACGGTCAACATGACGTTCAATCCCGGAATCTCGCTCTCCGAAAGCCACCGGGTCGGTCTGATCGCGGAGAGCCTGCTGCTCCAGATCCCCGAGGTCGCGGCGGTCGGGCGTCGCACCGGCCGGGCCGAGCTCGACGAGCATGCCGAAGGCGTCCACTCCTCGGAAATCGAGGTCGAGCTGAAGGCCGGGGGCCGCCCGAAGGAGGCGGTGACCGCCGACATCCGAGCGCGCATGGCGATGCTGCCGGTCTCCGCCAATGTCGGCCAGCCGATCTCGCACCGGCTCGACCACATGCTGTCCGGCGTCCGGGCCGAGATCGCCCTGAAGATCTACGGGGAGGACCTCGACGCCTTGCGCCGCATCGCAAGCGACCTGCGGGACCGGATGGCCAGGATCCCCGGCCTCGCCGACCTGCAGATCGAGAAGCAGGTCCGCATCCCGCAGCTGGAGATCCGGGTCGACTACACCCGGGCCGCCCTATACGGGGTCCAGCCGGCCGCGGTCGTCGAGCAGCTGAGCCGCCTGTCCAACGGACGCGTCGTCTCGACGGTCGCGGATGGCTATCGCAGATTCGACGTCGTCGTGCGGCTGTCCGAGCGCCAACGCACCACGCAGGGCTTGGGCGACCTCCTGATCGAGACGCCCTCGGGTTGGGTCCCGGCGCGCCAGATCGCCGACATCCGGGAGACGGACGGACCCAACCAGATCCTGCGCGAGAATAGCCGGCGCCGCCTCGTGGTGCAGGCGAACACCAACGGCGACAGCGACATGGCCACCATCGTGGCGGCCATCCGCGGTGTCGTTGCCGAGGCCAAGCTGCCGCCCGGGTTCTTCACGAGCCTAGAGGGCACCTTCCAGGCGCAGGAGGAGGCAAGCCGCACCATCGGCGCGCTGTCGCTGCTGTCGCTCGCGATGGTCTTCGCCATCCTCTACAGCCGCTATCGCTCGGCCGTGCTGGCGCTGATCATCATGGGCAACGTGCCGCTTGCCCTCATCGGCAGCGTGCTCGCCCTCTGGCTTGTGGGCCAGCCACTCTCTGTGGCCTCGATGATCGGCTTCATCACGCTGACGGGCATCGCCGCCCGCAACGGCATCCTCAAGATCAGCCACTACCTCAATCTGTCGCTGCACGAAGGGGTCCCATTCGGGCGCGACCTCGTGGTCCGCGGCAGTCTGGAGCGGCTGACGCCGGTGCTGATGACGGCCCTGTCGGCCGGCGTCGCCTTGGTGCCCTTGCTGATCGACGCCGCCGCGCCGGGCAAGGAGATCCTGCACCCGGTCGCGGTGACGATCTTCGGCGGCCTGATCAGCGCCACGCTGCTGGACACCTTCCTGACGCCCGTCCTGTTCCTCAGGTACGGCCGCAAACCCCTTGAGCGCCTGCGCGCCACCCAGGTTCAGACCCCTTCGACGGATGGCGCCAAAGCGCGTCCCGTCGAGGCGTTCTGAGCGACGACCCCCACCGCAGCCGAGGTGCGAGCCCATCCGGAATCGACCCTCATCACTTGGAGACGACCCATGAAGACCATCACCACCGCCGCTACCCTGCTCCTCCTCGCCCTGTCCTCGCCCGTCCTCGCGGACGATCAGGGCAACGCGAACGCCGAGCAGCAGACCCAGCCGACCCCGTCCCGCGGAAACACCTCGGGCGGTCCGGCCCACGACATGAACACGTCCGGCCGCGACGCGGCCCGGCCCGGCCGCAGCGCGGACGACGCCCGTGGTCGGGCCCCCGCCTCCACCGGCACCGCCGCGCCCGCCCGCTGACAGGAAGGAACCCGCCACCATGACCATGTTGGCGCCTTGGGCGCTCACGCTTGCCGCCGGCTTGGCCATCGCGGTGCCCGTTCACGCTCACGAGGTGGTGGGAACGGGACCGAACGGCGGCCGCGTCACCGACGCCGGCAAGTACCACGTCGAGCTCGTCGCGAAGGACGCGACCGTCGACGTCTATCTGACCGACGTCGACACCAAGCCTGTCCCGGCCGCCGGCTTCAAGGGGACCGCGATCCTTGTCGTTGACGGTAAGCCGGCGCGCGTCGCCCTGACGCCGGCCGACGGCAGCCGGCTCAGCGGTAAGGCGGACGTCCCGCTTAAGCCCAACCCGAAGGGCGCCGTCCAGCTGACGGCGCCCGACGGCACCAGCGCCAGCGGCAAGTTCAATTGATCCCGGCAGGGATCGCAACTTCGAACGAGAGGAACATCACCATGAAGATCACCACCAGGATGCTTGGAGCGGCCTTCCTTGCGGCAGGATTTGCTGGGAGCGCATTCGCCCAAGGCACCGGCGGCTCTCATGCCGGTCACTCCATGGCCAACGATCCGGATGCGACGCACCGGGGCGAGATGGTGAAGATGATCGAGGACATGATGCCGAAAAAGAACGACGCGCCGTCGACGGCCGAGTTCAAGAAGGCCGACATGAAGATGATGCACGACATGCACGTGCCCTACACCGGCAACGCCGACGTCGACTACCGCACGCACATGATCCCCCACCACAAGGGTGCGGTCGAGATGTCCAAGGTGGTGCTGAAGCACGCCAAGGACCCGGCCACCAAAGCCATGGCCGAGAAGATCATCGCCGACCAGGAGAAAGAGATCGCCGAGATGGAGGATTGGCTGAAGAAAAACCGGAAGTGACGCGAGCCGGCCCGTCGCGCGGCGGCCCTGCATAGGACGCACATTCGAGCGCGGGACCGGACCGGTCCCGCCTCAGTGCCTGGCACGCAACTTCCTGCGCGGTACCGGTGGTTCCGGGGCCGCCGGGGCGTCGCCCGCATGGCAGGCCGGGACGTTCGCACCGGTCTCCAAGCTCGCGATGATCGGGCAGTCCGGCCGGCCGTCCCCGTCGCAGGCATCAGCGAGCGAGCGCAGGGCATCCGCCATCTCGTTGAGCTGGCGCGCCCGCCCTTCGAGTTCCCGGATATGGGCCCTGGCGATGGCCTTCACGTCGGCGTTGCTCCGGCCCGGGTCGCTCCAGAGCCCGAGCAGAACCTTGATGCGCTCCAGCGAGAAGCCGAGGTCGCGCGCGTGTCGGATGAAGCCGAGCCGGTGCAGGTCGGTGACGCCGTACTCGCGGTAGCCGCTCTCCCGCCGGTCTGCCCGCGGCACGAGTTCGATGCTCTCGTAGTAGCGGATCATCTTGGCCGAGACCCCGGAGGCCTCGGCCGCCTGGCCGATGTTCATGGCAGTGAACCTTCCCACGTTGACTCTGCCATGATGGGAAGGTGCAGGACGGTTCACAAGCCCAGATCGAACGAAAGGTGCGCTGATGTCCGGACATGCCCACCACCACGGATCGGCCAGCGCCCACGCCGGCCATGACTGTTGCGGCCACGGCGCCGGCCTGGCCAACGACGACAAGGGGCAGGCCAAGGATCCCGTCTGTGGGATGGACGTGGATCCGCATTCGGCCAAGCATCGCGCCGAGCACGATGGTCGTCCGTACTACTTTTGCTCGAACGGTTGCCGGACCAAGTTCGAGGCCGATCCCGTCCGCTACCTCGATCCCGCTGGCGCTGAGGGTCCCGCCGGTCCGGTGCCGGACGGCACGATCTACACCTGCCCGATGCACCCCGAGGTCCGCCAGGTCGGCCCGGGGTCGTGCCCGATCTGCGGCATGGGGCTTGAGCCGGCCCTGATCGGCGCGGACGACGGGCCGAGCGAGGAGCTCGTCGACATGACGCGGCGGTTCTGGGTCGGGCTCGTCCTGACGCTGCCGGTTTTCGCGTTGGAGATGGGCGGGCATCTCACCGGCCTCACCGACCGCCTGGGCCAGCAGGCCTCCAACTGGATCCAGTTCGCCCTGGCCACGCCGGTGGTGCTCTGGGCCGGATGGCCCTTCTTCGAGCGCGGCTGGGCCTCGGTGAGGAGCCGCAACCTCAACATGTTCACCCTCGTCGCCATGGGCACGGGGGTGGCCTGGGCCTACAGCGTCGTCGCGACACTGCTGCCGGGGGTGTTCCCGGCGGCCCTGCGCGGCCAAGACGGGGCGGTGCCGGCCTATTTCGAGGCCGCGGCCGTCATCACCGTGCTCGTGCTCCTCGGCCAAGTCCTGGAGCTGCGCGCCCGCGAGAGCACCGGGGGCGCCCTGCGGGCGCTGCTCGACCTCGCGCCCAAGACGGCACGGCGCCTCCATCCGGACGGCACCGACGACGAGGTCCGCCTTGAGGATATCGGGGTCGGCGACCGCCTCCGGGTCCGCCCGGGGGAGAAGGTGCCGGTCGACGGCATCGTGATCGAGGGCCGCAGCGCCATCGACGAGTCCCTCGTCACTGGGGAGGCGATGCCGGTGACCAAGGACGTCGGTGCGAACGTCGTCGGGGGCAGCCTGAACCAGAGCGGTGCCTTGATCGTCGAGGCCCGCAAGGTCGGCCGCGATACGATGCTGGCCCGCATCGTCCAGCTCGTCGCCGAGGCGCAGCGCAGCCGGGCGCCGATCCAGCGCCTCGCCGACCAGGTCGCAGGCTGGTTCGTGCCGGCCGTGATCGGCGTGGCCGTGCTCGCCTTCGCCGTCTGGTTCGCCTTCGGCCCCGAGCCTCGCCTGACCTACGGCCTCCTGGCGGCGGTCGCCGTCCTCATCATCGCGTGTCCCTGCGCCCTGGGCCTGGCGACCCCGATGTCGATCATGGTCGGCGTCGGCCGGGGCGCGCAGGCCGGCGTCTTGATCAAGAACGCCGAGGCCCTGGAGCGCCTGGAGAAGGTCACCACGCTGCTCGTGGACAAGACCGGGACGCTGACGGAAGGCAGGCCGGCCGTGACCCGGATCATGCCGGCCGCCGGGTTCACGGAGGAGGAGATCCTGCGCCTTTCGGCGAGCGTCGAGCGTGCCAGCGAGCATCCGCTCGCCCTCGCCATCGTCGCCCATGCCGAGAGGCGGGGACTGACAACGTCGCCGGTCGCCGACTTCGATTCACCGACCGGCAAGGGCGCCATGGGCACTGTCGAGGGCCGTCGCGTGCTGCTTGGCAACGCACGCTTCCTCACCGGCGAGAGCGTGGCGACGGTCGATCTGGAAGCGGCGGCCGAGGACCTCCGGCGCGACGGGGCCACGGCGATCTTCGTGGGCGTCGACGGGCGCGTGGCCGGCGTGATCGCGATCGCCGATCCGATCAAGGCGACGACGGCCGAGGCGCTCGCCGCGTTGCGTGCGGAGGGCATCCGCGTCGTGATGCTGACCGGCGACAACCCGACCACGGCCCGCGCTGTTGCGGCCGAGCTCGGCATCGACGAGGTCGAGGCCGAGGTCCTGCCGGACCGGAAGAGCGACTTCGTGAGGATCCATCAGGCCAGGAGCGAGGTGGTCGCGATGGCGGGCGACGGGGTCAACGACGCCCCGGCGCTCGCCGCAGCCGATGTCGGCATCGCGATGGGAACGGGCACCGACGTCGCCATCGAGAGCGCGGGCATCACGCTGCTGAGAGGCGACCTGATGGGCATCGTGCGGGCACGGAGGCTCTCGCGGGCCACGATGGGCAATATTCGCCAGAACCTGTTCTTCGCCTTCATCTACAACGCCGCCGGGGTGCCGGTCGCGGCGGGCGTGCTCTATCCGTTCCTCGGTATCCTGCTGTCGCCGGTCATCGCCGCGGCCGCCATGGCGCTGTCCTCGGTCAGCGTGATCGGCAACGCCCTGCGTCTGCGCGCGGCGAGGATCGACTGATGGCCGGCTTGGGACGCGCGCCCGAGCGCGAGCGTGGCCGGACCTCGGCTGTCCGGGCCGACGCGGCGTCACCGACGGTTCCGGATCCCAGGGGCATGGAAGGTTCCGACGCAGGCCCATGGGTCGATGAAGAGGTCAGGACGTGAGTCCCTCCGATGAAAGCGGCGCACCGTGTTGATACGCCAGACGATCCTCTATCTGCCGGCGCAGCTCCTGGGACCGCTCATCCAATTCGGGACCGTCGCGGCCTGGACGCACTGGCTGTCTCCCACCGAGTACGGCGTGGTGACGCTCATCGTAGCGGCACAGGAGCTCATCTTCCTTGGCACCGTTTTCTGGTGGACGCATTACACCATGCGGTACCTCGGAAGCTTCGAGACGCCGGCCGACCAGGCCCGCTTCCATGGCACCGAGTCCTTCGTCCTCGCCGCGTCGGCGCTGCTTCAGGCTTCCTCGGCCGGTCTCGTCGTGATCCTGATGGATGCCGCGTTCACCTCCGGCTTCATGATTGCGACGGTCGTCTTCATCGTCACGCGGTCGATGTTGGTGCACCTCGCGGACCGCGCCCGCGCCGCGGGACGGATCTCGCCCTACACCGTTGCGAAGGTCGGCTCCGCCGCTCTCGGTCTGGCCTTCAGCTATCTTGCCGTCCGCCTGATCGAACCCACGGCGACGACGGTCCTGGGCGGGCTGGCACTGGCGCAGATCCTGTCCATAGGCCTTCTCTGGGTCCAGCTCGGATTGGGATTGTCGGTCCGCCCAGCACGGATCGATGGCGCGATCCTGCGGCTCGCCGCGACCTACGGACTACCCCTTCTCGCCAGCGGCGTGATCGGGTGGGTCGGCATCAACGGCTTGCGTCCCTTGGTCGACTGGGCCGCCGGGACGGAAGCGGTTGGTCTCCTTGCGGTCGGATGGGGCCTGGGACAGAGCCTCGTCTCCGTCGTGGCGCTCATGGTCACGACGGCAGCCTATCCGCTGGCGGTGAAGCACATGACCGCGGGCGCTCCGGAAATGGCCATCGATCAGCTGACGGCGAACGGCGCGATCCTGTGGGGCGTGCTGGCGCCGACCTTCGTCGGAGCCCTGATCCTCACGGTGCCTCTCGTCGAGCTCACGATCGGCACGCAGTTTCAGCCGATGACGAAGGTCGTGCTTCCGCTGGCCATCGCGGCGGCTTCGATCCGCAACATGCGCGCTCATTTCGCGGACCAGATCTTTATGCTCATGGCCCGGCCACGCCCCTTGCTGGCCGTCAATGCGGTCGAGGCGACCGCCACCCTCGTCCTTGCCTACGCCGGATTGCGCGTCGGCGGCCTAGCCGGGGCCTGCATAGGATGCCTCGCCGCCAACGCCCTCGGCCTGACGCTCAGCCTGACCCTGGGCAGGGTCAAGCTGGGCCTCCGGCTTCCGGTCGGCGCGGGGCTGCGCATCGCGGTCGCGGCCCTTGCGATGGGGCTTGTCGTCTTGTTGGCCGAAGCCGAGGCATCCGTCTGGTCGGTGATGCTGACCATCGTCGAAGGCGGCATCGCCTACGGGACCGCCTTGGCCTTGTTGTTTTGGCGGGAGCTCAGGGAGCTGAGGGCTTCCTACGGCAAACCAGGACCGCTTGCCGACGCGGGTCGGCTTTCCCGAGAAGCGTCATGACGGATCCGGCCGGGTGGCGGCGGGTCCGAACCCTTCCTCCGAGAAACCTTGGCTCCCGGGAAACCCCGGTGCGGTCCCCTACCGATTCCGATGTCCCGAGCGGCAGCATTCAGGGTGCCTGCGACCGCCCGGACCTCAATACTTGCTCGTCAGGGGGGGATGCGCGATGGGCAGGACGGGGGCGGACAGAAGCCAACGCAAGCCCAGCTTCACGTCGTGGGAGTCGGTGTTCTTGTACGTCAGGGCGTCGCAGGCGCCGCATTGTCCGGCGTAGTTGTAGACGGTGCCCGTCTTCGCGTCGCCGAGATTGAGGTAGCGATAGCCCAACTCCACCTTCAGCGCCGAGTTCACCTCGTAGCCGAGGCCGGCGTGCAGCGCCCATGCGAAGCTCGTCTTGGACCCCGACTTCGCGTAGGAGACACCCTGCGTGACGACGTTGGTGTCCTTGAAGTTTTCGATGGTCGCGTGGCTCGCCCCCACGCCCGCCCCGATGAAGGGCGAAACGCCGTAGTAGCTGCCGAGGTCCACGTAGGCGTTTGCCAGGACCACGACATCGCGCTTGGTCGCGATGTACTCATCGGTGCCGTACCCGAGGGGCAAGCTCGCGTCCCGGTAACGTTCGAGGCCGGTGAAGGTGGCTGCGCTGCGATACTCCCCGGTGACGTCGGCCCGGAACCAGCGGCTGAACTGATAACCCACGCCGAGCCCGGCGAACGGCGCGCCGGCGAAGCCCAGGTCAACCTTTTCGATGGTTCCGAGCGCGTCGAGGCTGTTGGACAGCCGCTCGACCCCTTGGTTGCTGAAGCCGACGTCGGCGCGCAGGTAGAAGCCCGTGCCCACGTCGATCTCGGGCGGGAGCGGACCTCGCAGCTCGGGCTCGGCTGGCCCGGGCCGAAACAGATCCGCCGAAATCGCCTGCGGCACGTTGACGAGCGTCAGGAGGACGACCGCGACCGTCTTGGATTTCGTATGTGGAGGCATTCGAGGTGGTCCCCGTGCAACGGTCCTGAGACCCGAACTCATGTTGTCGCATCGCCCAGTTACCGCTGGGTTAAGCTTAACGAGTTCCTTCGCCAGGACGCGCCGCGTGCGCCAGTCACGCCCGCGGAGCGGCGTAAGCGCTTCCGCGACCGAGGCGTGCCGGCTCGTCGGCCCACGGCTTCCGACGCTCTCCCCGCCACGACCGCCAGCGCGGTGGATGCGCCCGCCCTGTCAAAGGCCCGGCCGGGTCCTCGCGGATCCTGGTCTCGGGCCAGGACTCGCTGCCGCGAGCGCGACGCAGCAGGGGCGTCCCGAAGGTATCACCCTTTCCGGTCGGACCGGAGAATTAACGTTGCCTTAAGCATACCGGGTTTGGTTCGTGTTCGACGCCCGTCCGGCACGGGCTTGAGAACAGGTGCGATGGGCGCGATCCCCGCATATCGGCACGCTGACCCTGGGGATGCGGAGGCCATCGCCAACCTGATGCTCCACGCCAGCGGCGACATCTTGCGATTTCTGCTCGACGAACTTGCACCGGAACTCTGCCAGCGCGCGCTGATGACCTGCATGGTCTCTCGCCAGGATGGCCCTCGTTCCTACCGACGCTGCATCGTTGCGCAGGTGGACGGGGTCGTCGTCGGCGTGGCCAACGCATTTCCGGCCGCGGCGATCAGGCAGGACGCAAGTGCCATGGCCCCGACCGCGCGCGAGCGTTGGCTCGGGCCGCTTTCCGAGTTGCAGGATTGGAGCAGCCTCTTGCTCAACAGCCTTGCGGTCAACCCGCTCTTCCGATGCCTTGGGATCGGCTCGGGGTTGATCGGGTGCGTCGTGGCGCAGGCTCGGTCGGAAGGGTTCCCTGATCTCACGTTGCATGTCTGGGCGGACAACGCGCCCGCACGTCGGCTCTACCGCCGAAGGGGCTTCGAGGAGATCGCATGGGCCGATATCGCCGCGCATCCCGCGCTTCCTCACGAGGGCGGGAGCTTCCTGATGCGGCGGCCTTCGCATGACGTCGATGGGCGGGCAGCGTGCGGCCCGTCGCACGGCCGATGGACGCCCATCGCCATCGCGCCCGCCGTGACGCCGTGCGACACGACGAAACCGAAGACCTGCGCGGCTGACTTGGACTACTCAGTCTCGCGAAGGGAGACGCTTCCCGTGATCGCTGCGCAGCGATCAGACGTCGCTGGCAGTGCCGCTTCTTTCTAAATCTCGGGACATGGAAGTTCATCCCACCGTTCAAGATCTTTTGAAGGCTGGCCTGATCAGCAATGCAGACATTTCCAGTGCCGTGGAATTTTATCTGACAGATAAGCGTAAAAGCTCGTCTATTTCATGTGGGCACTACAGCGTTGACGTCGGTGCGGCGATTGCGGCCCATCCTTATTCGTCCAGATTCTTCGAATTGAACAGGGCGGGGAAAGCCGCACGTCGAGCGGCCGTGCGAAGGGCGATCCTACACGCGACGCCTGCCGAGGTTCGTCGAGACCGGACCTCTTGTCCCGACCGGTCCGGCGAGGATCCGGAACGCCGTTAATCGTTGTCGGGGAGGCACCGTAAGCGCACTTGCACCTTCGCGATCCATGACGTCGTCCGAGGCGGGTCATGCCTTCGGTCTCCAGGCACTGGTGCCCTACGCTTCGGCTACGGGTATGGAGGACGCCGCGCGGCGATAGGGCTCGAGGGTGGCGCGCCTTGCTCGATGCAGCTGGGGCTGCCCTGTCGACCTCTCGCCTTGCAACGAGCGGCTCAGCGACGACGAGCCGCCGCAAACGCGCTCGCCAAGCATCAAGCGCCCGGAGACGCCCCTACAGGCATGCGCCGCCTTCGGCCGACCTACCGGTTTGATAGTTTTCAAGGGCCGGGCCCTCGGAGCGCCCACTGAGATGCGACCTGAGCGGAGGCGGTCCGCGTGGTCGATGTCCTCGTGTCGCTCCTTGTCAGCTGCCGTAACGGATGCGGCTGCACGCCCGAGCGGGTATGGGGAGCGTACACGATGGCACCTGGGCCGGGAACAGGTCAATGACGTTTCGTGACGGCGGCGATGGAACCCCTCGGGAAGGCCTCGACCCGGCGGAAGGGCGGATCGCCCGCTTCGTCCGGAAGGTGAGATGGCGCCTCCGGGAAGGAATCTACGCGGGGCGGGTCTCGGTCGGGCTTCGGCGCGATGTCCACGCGCCGGTTGCCGTTCCCTCGGCGCGTATACCCCTAAGCCTACGGTCGTTCGAGCCTGAGGACTTGGCTTGGCTCTTCCCGGACGACGATACCGGAAGCGGCGCGGACGAGCGGGCGGATATCGCCTGGAGGCTGCGCATGGTCGAGCGGGGCGCCCTCTTCAGTCATTGCTTCGTGGCCATCGACGAGACCTCCGGCCGGCCCTGCCACGTCCAGTGGATCACCGAGGCCGGTTACGACGCCGCGATCCGCCGCGGCGGTGCGCTGCCAGTGCTCGGGCCGGATCAGGCAATGCTGGAGAATGCGTACACGCCGCCCCAGTACCGCGGCATGGGCGTGATGACGGCCGTGACAGCGATGATGGCGAAGCGCGCGGCAGATGTCGGAGCGCGCACGGTCATTGCGTTCGTCGACGAGGACAACGTCTCCTCGCTCAAGGGCGCCTGTAGGGCCGGCTTCAGGCCATACATGATCCGCGTAAGGCGGCAATATGCCTTCGGCCTGGTCCGCACGGCACGCTTCGATCCCCTTCCGGCCGATTACGCCTTCCCGCACCAGCGGCCCTGAGGGCGGATGTTTGGGAATGCGATAGGGGTCCGATTCCACATGGCATCGCCGGATGAGGTCCAAAGGCCGTCGACTTCCATCACGCCTTTGTTCGGCGTACGGCGCGCACCGCGATCCACTTCAGCGGCCGAAGAAGCTCCCAAACGGAAGTGCTTCTCATCCAAGCCATCCCGCGCTCGACGGCGAGGTAGATCCGTCCGCGCCGTGAGAGGCTGATCTCGACTCTGTGGAGCGGGATCCGAGTATCGCAGTAGTCGCCCTTGTATGCCTCGTCGCCGACGCCGAAATCGAAGGCCGCCATGCCGCGGGCGTGGCACCAGCGGATGAGGGCTTCGTGGTGGATGGCCCCGGGTGAGAACCTCTTCCAGTCCGCATCGTAGGTCGTGAGGATCAAGTAGAACCGGCCCTCGAGAATTAGGCCCCAGTGACAGGCGACGACGGCGCCGCCGACCGTCAAGGCGGACACGTGAACCGTCTCGGGGCACATCAGGCGCTGCGTCGCCGCGAGATAGAACGCGCGCTTTCCCGGCACCTCGAAACCGGGCACCCGGGTTCTCGCAAATTGCCGCGCCTTGCCCGTGAGGACCTGCTGCAGGAACGCCTCCGCCTCCGCGACAGACCCAGCGACCTCGAAGGCGATGGAACCCTGCCCGGACAGTTGGCGCAGAAGCCGGTTGCGGCGCTTCCGATGCGGCAATCGCGCCTCGATGTCCGCGTCCGATCCGGCCAAGCCCATGACGTGGCCGGAGACTGGAAGCGGAACAGATCCCGGCGGCACGAGGGGATTGGGCAGCGCACCCACTCGTTCGGGCATCCTGTCAAAGATGGCGGCGTCGAAGTCCGGCAGGGCGCGGACGATCATGTCCCAGATCTCGGACCAAGCGGCGGGATCGATGGCGTGGGCTGCCGGGAACAAGATCGGCTGATTATAGTCGACCACTGTGCCGTCGAGGAAGGTCAGGAGCCTAACGCCTCGATGTCGTTCGATGCCGAGCGGGAGCAGGACCAAAGGGCGTCCGTCAGCGTCGTAGACCCCGACGAAGAGCTGACAAGTTCGGCGGGCGCTGCCAACCGTCTCGAGCCAGATATCGATAAGCTCGGCGCATTGGAAGATGCTGCAGGCGGCCTCCCTCATTCGGAGGCGACGCGGCCAATGATCGTCGAACGCTTCCAACGCCGAGCTGACGCGAATCCGGAAACGCACATTCTCGATGTCGGCGAGGTATTGGGTTTCATGGCCTACACGCATCACGAGGCTGGTCACGTATCAGCGTCGCGTTGCCGTCGCGCCGCCACATTCGGCCGATCCGAAAACCCCATTTTGACCCGCCTACCTATTTTTCGATGCTTGCGACGCATCAGAGCCTTCGTGCTACGCCAAGCCAACAGCGAGAGCCTGCGTGTGAGAGGACCTTGATGCTTCCATTGCCAGCAACCGGCATTGTCGTCAGGCCTCGCCGGGAACCAGGCGACCGCCCATCAGAGGACTGAAGCTCGGGTGCTGGACGCGGATCAACACCATCTTGAACAGTCGCTCGTGCGCGTGTCCTATAAAGCGTTTGACGACGCTAGTCGGATCAATGCCTCTCGACAGCCGGGCGGAGGACGTCTGCGAAGAGCTTCTGGAGTTCGCGCCATACTGGCGAGCGGTCCGCCTATTTGGTCGACCGCTTCATCGTGCGAGAGGAAAGCGAGCCAGACCTCCTGAGGGCCGTGCCCGCCTATATAAGCTTCGCGAAGCTGCGAGGAATGCCGCAACGCACGGATGGCTAGAATCGACGAATGTAGTTGCTAGGTGTGGTGTCATTAAGATCCGAGGCATCAGCCCGCGCAGGTAACCGCAAATGGACATGAATACGATTAGTGAGGGCTGTAGACGAATTCGGTAGCCGCCGAGTACCGCATCTGCCTGATCCGTCGTGCTTTGAGTGCCCAGCCTACAAGTAGCATCAAACTGCGGCAAGTCTGACCATGGCGGCGGGGGGCTCAGGAGATCATCCCCTCCCTTAGCGCCAGAGCGACCGCATGCGTCAACGATTGCGCACCCAGCCTGCGCTTCGCTTCCTCGTGATGATGCTGCACGGTGCGTGGGGTAAGGTCGATGGAGCGGGCGGCCTGCTTGGCGGATTGGCCTTCGGCTGCTGCGAGCAGGCATGCTCGTTGCCGCGGCGTCAGGTTCCGTTTTGGATGCTCGGGCATGAAGCGCTCGACACGCCCGGCGAGTTGATTGTGAAGATGGAGACCGCACACCTGCACGTAAAATTTCAGTTCCTCGGCACGCCGGAGCAACGCGGGCGAGACTTCGTCGGTAGAGAGGGTGAACAGGGCCGTCCTTCCCTTCGGACCGCGGAACGGCACTGTCAGGCCTGACACGATTCCGAAGCTCGCCGCGTCGTCGAACAAGCGGATGGCGGCTGCATCCGCGGGCCGGGCGGAGTCCAGAGCTCCCCAACAGAAGGGAACCGTTTGCCGCCGTGAGGCCGCCACGACGGGATCGACCCTATCGTAGCCGCTGCTGAGATAGTGATCGCTCCAGATCGCCGGATACGTGCTCATGACGTCCGGTTTGCCATCTCCGACGCTGAGATAGGTGAACCAGCGGAACCCGAGCGCATCACCCAATCGGCTTGCGGCACTGGCGAAGGCGACCTCTTCGGAAGCCGTGTGGAGGGCATCCAGGAACTCTTGAATTACATCCTTACGCGCCATCAATCCCCCTCGGCCTTGCTTGGGCCGTCCGTTGTCCTTCGTGTGCGGCCGCTCCGAGCGATCGCCTCCGCTCCTTGCAACCGGAAGCGGCCGATCAATCAACCTAACCGGCCGGCGCACGCCGCAATCGACAGTTCGCTGCGGCGAATGCGCAACACCTGTGGTTTTCACCAGGTATCGGAACTCCGGCCTCTTCTGGTCTGCTCGTGGCATCGATCAGCCACCAGCGAGAATTCTGATGCAGTTGAGCACCTTGACCCTGACCCGCCACGTCTTTGGCCGCCACCTCGACTTGGTCGCCGGGATGCATCGGTTGCGCGGCCGGGTCTTCAAGGATCGGCTCGAATGGGACGTCATCGTGTCGGGCGATATGGAGATCGACCGCTACGACGCGGAAGACGCCACCTACCTTCTCGTTGTCGCGGAGGAGAGTGAGGTCGTCGGACATGTCCGACTGCTTCCAACGCTCGGGCCCAACATGCTCGCCGACACCTTTCCCTTTCTGGTGGGCGACGGCGAGGCACCGCGCAGCCCTGGGATCGTCGAGAGTTCCCGCTTCTGCGTCGACACGAGCCGGGTGAGGGACGTGACGGGGAATGGAACCCGGCGCGCGACCACGCTCCTGTTCGCCGGCATTCTCGAGTGGTGCCTCGCTCATGGACAGCACACCCTTGCCACCGTCACAGATACCCGCATGGAGCGGATCCTTCGCCGCTCCGGCTGGCCCCTGCAACGCCTCGGCACGCCGCGCCGGATCGGCTCGACCGACGCCGTCGCCGGGCTGCTTCCGATCACGCGCGAGCATCTCAGCGCGTTTCGCGAAGTATCGCGCGAGACGATCCGTCCGGCCGCCATCCGTGGATTGTTGAAGCTGGCGGCGTGAAAGCAGGAAAGGACCCACGCCATGCTGGATGTCCTCGCCCTCACCGCCCTGATCGGACAATGCGCGCCCGGTCAGGCAGCCGCACCGCTGATTGCCATCGTGCGCGAAGCGAGCGGGTTCGAGCCGCTGGTCCTCTCAACGATCCAGAGCGGGCGTCCCCTCTCGCTCCAGGCCTTCTCGAAGGAAGAGGCCGTCGCCCTTGCGATGGAGATACGGGTGGCGGGCCAGCGTTCCCGGCTCGGGCTCGCCGGTATCAACAGCTATGCTGTCGAAAGACTCGGCGTGCCGATCGGCGACGTCTTCGAGCCCTGTACGAACCTCCGCGTAGCTGCCCGCCTGATGAAGGAGGACCCCAGCGCGCTCCAGCCTCTGGGTAGAAGGAGCGGTCTCCCATCCCCGCCCCTGGCGGTAGCATCTCCGCGTGCGAACCGGCCGACCCCATCGGGGGCCGTCCCAGCGGATCCGGAGCCCATGCAGCCCCCCTCAGCGGTCGCCAGGGCTCGGGACGTCTACGGGCAGGCCAAGATCAGCACCGCGCTCGTCTACCCAACGTCCGAGTAGCGGCGGCAACGCTCCGTTTTCCCTGAGCCCATGTGCCCTTCCCTTCCGACGAGGACTCCCATGTCGCAAACCTATCGCCATGCCGCTTGCCTCGGGCTCACCGCCGCCCTGGTGTGCCTGGCCTTAGCCGAGCCCGCCTCTGCGCAATCCCTCGGTGGTGTCGAGAAGGTCCTGCAGAACATCGTCGACACGTTGACGGGCAACGTCGCCAAGCTCCTCGCGACGCTCGCCGTGATCGTTACCGGCATGGCCTGGATGTTCGGCTACCTCGACCTGCGCAAGGCTGGCTACGTCGTCTTCGGCGTCGCGATCCTGTTCGGCGCGTCCGAGATCGTCTCGACCATCACCGGCAAGTAGACCACCTCAGGCCGCCGTGATGCGGCTTTGCAATCACCACTCCTCCATTCCCAAACCTGGATTCCGGCATGTCCGACGAACGCCTCGTCGAGGACACCCTGTTCCTCGCCTGCACCCGACCCGCGATGCTCATGGGGGTCACCATGGAAGCCATGGGCTTGAACATGATCTTTTCCTCGATCCTGTTCATCCTCGCCGGCTCCCTGCTCTACGGCCTCGTGGCGCTGCCGATCCATCTCGCCTGCCGGCTCATGTGCCGGTACGACCCGAACCAGTTCCGCATCCTGTTCGCCTGGTTCGAGACGCGCGGGCGCCACCGCAACGTCGGGCTGTGGGGCGGTTCGTCCTGCACGCCCCTTCCACTCGTTCGCCGCTACCGGCCGGAGGAACTCGCTCATGGCTAGTTCAGCTACGCAGCGCCTCAAGCTGCGCGAAGTCGGCCCGGCCGCTCACCTCCCCTACCTGCGTCACGCGACCGAGCATGTCGTGACGATGACTACCCGAGCCCTCATCACCTGCGTGCGGATCGAGGGGGTCTCATTCGAAACGGCCGACCCGGCTGAGCTCAACGACCTCCACGCCAAGCTCAACCTCGCTTTGCGCAACGTCGCGGACGAACGCCTCGCGCTCTGGACCCATGTCATTCGCCGGCGCTCGCAGGATTATCCGATTGGGCGCTTCCGATCGGACTTCGCCCGTGATCTCGATGCGGCCTACCGCAAGCGGCTCATCGCACAGGACCTTTATCGCAACGAGCTGACGCTCACCCTTGTCTGGCACCCCGGCCGGGATCCAGCGGAGCGTGCGGTCGGGCTGCTGTCTCGCATCGGCCGCACCCGGGCCGCCAACGACGAGCTCGATAGCGGAGGCCTGAAGAAGCTCGAGGACGCCACGCGCGACGTCGTGGCGGCGCTCGCTCCCTACGGACCCTGCCGGCTCGGGCTCTACGAGCGCGGCGGAATCGTCTTCTCGCAGGTCAGCGAGTTCCTGCATGAACTCGTCTCCGGCGAAGCCCTCCCCGTCCCGCTCGTTCACGGCCCGATCGGTCCGGCGCTCTACACGAACCGCCTGATCTTCGGCCGCGAGGCCGTGGAAATCCGCGGCGCCGGCCGTTCGCGCTTCGCTGGGATGTTCGGCTTCAAGGAATACCCGGCGACGACGAAGCCCGGCCTCCTCGACGGCCTGCTCGCCGCCCCAATGGAACTCGTCGTCACGCACTCCTTCGCCTTCCTCTCGAAGCACGAGGCCAAGGCTGTGATGACGCGCAAGCAGAACCAGTTGCTCTCGTCGAACGACCCGGCCGCGAGCCAGATCGTCGATCTCGACACCGCCCTCGACGACCTCGAATCCGGCCGCTTCGTCATGGGCGACCACCATGTGTCGGTGCTGCTGCGCGCGGAGAGCCCGGCGTCTCTCCTGGAGACGATGGCGCGCGGGAGGCGCATCCTCGCCGAAGCCGGTGCCGTCGTCGCACGCGAGGATCTCGGCCTCGAAGCGGCCTACTGGGCGCAATGCCCGGGCCTATTCCGCTACCGGGCTCGGGCCGGCGCCATCACCTCGCGCAACTTCGCCGCCCTCTCGCCCTTTCACACCTATCCGTCAGGGCAAGCGGACGGGAATCATTGGGGTGTCGCGGTTGCCTGTCTCAAGACAACATCGGGTGCGCCCTACCACTTCTCCTTCCATGTTGGCGATCTCGGCAACACCTTCGTCTGCGGGCCGTCGGGATCGGGCAAGACGGTGTTCATCGCTTTTGCCCTCGCGCAGGCCGAAAAGCTCGGTTGCCAGTTGGTCCTGTTCGACAAGGACCGCGGCGCGGAAATTGTGATCCGGGCGCTTGGCGGAACCTATCTCGCCCTTCGCGTTGGCCGTCCGACCGGCTGCGCACCCCTGAAGCATCTCGACCTGACGCAAGAGAATCTCGCCTTCCTTGGACGGCTCGTCCGGCAGCTCGTCTCAACCGAGGTCCGACCGCTCTCGACGGTTGACGAAGGCCGGATCGACGCGGGGCTTCTCGCGCTGCGCGATCTGCCAAAAGAGGAGCGCTCCTTTTCTGCCTTGCGGGTTTTTCTGGGCCAGCGCGATCCGGAGGGCATCGGCGCCCGTCTCGAACGCTGGTGCGAGGGTGGCCCACTCGGCTGGGTGCTCGACAACGACGCCGACGCCATCAGCCTCGACGCGACGGCGCTCGGCTTCGACATGACCGAGGTCCTCGACGATCCGCTGATTCGCACGCCGCTGATGATGGTGTTGTTCCACCGGGTCGAAGCGCTCATCGATGGGCGGCGCATCCTGATCGCGATCGACGAGTTCTGGAAGGCGCTCGGCGACGACGCCTTCCGAGCGCTCGCCAATGACGGCCTGAAGACCATCCGCAAGAAGAACGGCGCGATGCTGTTCGGCACGCAGTCGCCGCGCGACGCCTTGGCGAGCCCGATCGCCCACACCATCGTCGAGCAATGTCCGACCCAGGTGTTCTTCCCGAACCCTCGGGGCCAGGCAGCGGATTACGTCGACGGCTTTCATCTCAGCCGGCGCGAGTACCGCCTGGTCAAGGAAGACCTCTCGAACGAGAGCCGGCGCTTCCTGGTCAAGCAGGGACGGCATGCCGTCGTCGCCGAGCTCGACCTCACCGGGATGGAGGATCACCTCGCCGTTCTGTCGGGTCGGACTGCGACGGTCGAACTCGTCGATCGGCTTCGCTCCGAGCTGGGCGAAGACCCGGCAGCTTGGCTTCCCGCCTTCCACGTACAGCGGAGCAACCTTCGATGAGACGTTTCGCGCGACTGACGGCATCACTGGCCCTGGTCTTGGTGACCGTACCGGCCACAGCCTTCGACATCGTCTACGACCCCACCGCGGTCGCCAAGCTCGTCGATCAGGTCCAGCAAATGGAGAAGCAGCTCACCGCGCTGAACGATCAGCTCACCCAGGCTAAACGCCTCTATGACAGCTTCAACAAGCTGACCAATGCAGGCGACGTTGCGGGCCTCCTGAACTCGACGCAGTTCCGCAAGTATCTTCCCGCCGAGTTCTCGCAGATCGAGAGCCTCGTAAACGGATCGGGCTCTGGAACCTTCGCGTCCTCGCTCGACAGCTACCTGACCCAGAACCGGGTCTACACTGCCAATCCCGGTAATGCCTTCTACGCAACTGAGCTCGACCGCATCGCGCGCCAGACCGGCACGAGCCATTCGATCGGGCAGGCCGTTTACGACACGGCGGCCAAGCGCGTCGACGAACTCGACAAGCTGCGCCAGCAGATCGGGCAGGCGCGCGACGTCAAGGATGTCCTCGACCTCTCCGCCCGCGTCCAAGTCGAGTCGACGCTCCTCCAGAACGACGTGCTGCGCATGCAGGGTCTCGCGATGGTCCAGCGGGCGCAGGGCGAGATGAACGGGCAGCGCGAGCGCGAGCGCGGCCGCCAGCTCATCGACGAGATGAAGGCGGCGGTCCGATGAGCCGCCCTGCCCTCGCCTTGGCCGTGCTGACCGTTGTCGGCGCCTGCAACGATCCCGCGCCACCCGCTCAGCCGACACTCAGCGATGCGAGCCGGAAGTCGAAGTACCGCACGGTGCTGCAGTTTCTCGAGAATCCCGCAGCGCTCGACGAGACCTGGGCGCGCTGCAGAAACGACCCAGGCGGCATCGGCGATACGCCGGAGTGCCGGAACGCAGGCCACGCCAAGGAGCGGATCATGATGCTCGGGCGCGAGCGCGCCATTCAGAGCCTCAGGAACTGAACAGGAGATCCGCATGGCGATCCAGGTCTTCGACGAGTTTCTGCGCGAGTTCGAGCAGCCGATCACGCGGTTCGTCTCGGATTCGGTGACGAACCTGACCTCGGCGGTCAGCGGGCCGCTGCGCGTCGGGCTGATGCTCTACATCGTGCTCTACGGCATCGCGATCATCCGCGGCGGCGTGCGCGAGCCGGTCATGGATTTCGCCTGGCGCTCGGTCCGCCTCGTCGCCATCGTCATGCTCGCCACCAACGCCGCCACCTTCCAGCAATACGTCACCGACCTGTTCAACGACACGCTGCCGCGCGAGATCGGCAACGCGATCTCTGGTGCCGGCCTCAACATGAAGTCCGGCCAACCCTTCGATCAGCTCTTGAACAAGGGGATCGAGGTCGCGACGAAGATCTACGAGCAGGCAGGACTGACCAACATCGCTCCTGCGCTCGTGGCTGCGATCCTGATGGTGTTCACCGCCGCCGCTGGCTTCCTACAATTCGCAATTATGCTCTACGCCAAGGTCGGCATGGCGCTGGTGATCGCGCTCGGACCGATCTTCGTCGCGCTCGCTCTGTTCGAGGCGACTCGCCCCTTCGCCGAGGCTTGGACGCGTCAACTCGCCAACTTCGTCGTGCTGCAGGTCCTCGTCATCGCGCTCGTCGGGTTGATGCTGACCACGGTTGTGCAGTTCGTCGACAAGTACGGCGCCAACGCCGCAACCGGCGGCCAGCTCATCGTTGGCGCGGTGGCGATCAGCGCCATCCTGGGGCTCGCCGCCTACGTCGCCCTCCAGTTGCCCGAGATCGCCGGGGCGCTCGCCGGCGGCGGGGCGTCGCTCGCCGGCCGCGCCATGAGTCGGAGCCTGACTGCAGCCGCATTGACCGGCGGCACAGCCGCGGCGGCCGGCGCCTATGCGGGCTCGCGCGCCGCCGCACGGCAGTCGGCTGCGGCGATCCGGACCGCGCGGTCCGGCGGCATCATCGAACGGAACCGGGCCGGGTAGCGAAGGGCCTCGGCGTCGACCGCAAACCAGGAGCCCGCCGCAGAGCTGGGCCCAGCAAACAGGGGACAGACTCATGCAACGGATCATGATGGCAAGCTTGGTCGTGATCGCGACCGGGTGTGGAGGATGTACGAGCGTGATGGGGCCGACGCCGGCGCCGAGTTGCGACGGCGGGGCGCGCCGCCCGCTCAACCGCTCGATGTGGGACTGGGAGGGAACGAGGCCGGGGGTTCCCGTCGCGAGCGCGATCACGTCGGTCCCGAGCCAGGCACCGACATCGGCTCCCATCCCTTCCAGTGACCCGGTCATTCGCAAGGGCGAAGCGGTCACCCCCGAGCGCGTCGGAGAGGCTCGTCGACGAGCGGTGCCAGGCTTCGACGTTGCCGCATCTCTGCAGCCCTGCACCGGCGAGGTCGATCATGGTTGAAGCGAGCGATCTCAAAACCTACTTCGCGCGCGCCCGGCTCTGGGAGCAGGATCAGCTTACCGCCGCACATCGTTCCAAACGGCTCGCCTGGGGTGTCGCGACCGGCGCCTGCCTGCTTTCCGTCGTCTCCGTCGGCGCGGTCGCGGCGCTGAGTCCGCTGAAGAGCGTCGAGCCGTTCGTCGTGCGCGTGGACAACGCGACCGGCATCGTCGACGTCGTCTCAGGGCTCGATGCCGGCCCGGCCTCCTACGACGAGGCCGTGATGAAGTACTTCCTCGGCCAATACGTCCGAATGCGCGAGGGCTACAGCTTCGTAGAGGCGCCGGTGAACTTCCGCACCGTCTCGTTGCTCTCGAGTGGGCCTGAACAGGTCCGGTTCGCGACGCTCTACAAGGGCTCGAACCCGGAGAGCCCGCAGGTCGCCTTCGGCCGGTCTGGCATCGCGGAGATTCGCATCAAGGCAATCTCGCTGCTCGGGCCGCACCTCGCCTCGGTCCGCTACCTGCGCGAGAGCCGGCGGGGCGACGAGACCAAGGTCTCCCACTGGATCGCCACCCTCGCCTTCGGCTTCGAGCCACGGGCGAAGATGTCGACGAGTGACCGGTTGGTGAACCCGCTCGGCTTCCTCGTCTCCGAGTATCGCTCCGACCCGGAGGTGGCCCCATGAACCGATTGGGCCTTCTCCCGGCTGCGCTACTCGCGGGCGCGACGCTGGCCGCGCTCACGGCCCCTGCCTCGGCTCTGCAACATCCGCAAGCCGGAAGCCGTGACGCTCGCGTGCGGAATGTCGTCTACGATCCCTCGAACGTCGTGAAGGTCAACGGCGTCATCCGCGCCTCGACGCAGGTAATGTTCGCCGAGGGCGAGGAGATCGCGCACGTGGCGATCGGTGACTCCGTCTCCTGGGAAATCGCACCGGCCGGCAACATCCTGTTCCTCAAGCCCCGCGAGCGGCATCCCGCCACCAACCTGCAGGTGGTGACCACACGCCGCGACGGTCGCAAGCGCTCCTACCAGTTCGAGCTCTCGATCAACGAGGGCTCGCTGGCCGAGAGCTACTTCGTCGTCCGGTTCTCCTATCCGGAGGACGAGGCAGAGATCCGGCGTGCCGAAGCCTCGCTGCGCCGCTCGGCCGCGGAAGCCGGAGCGGTCGACCAGACCTTTGCGCTTTCGGACGCGGCCGGCCCGCGCAACTGGCGCTACTCGGCACAGGGCGCCGCCGCACTCGAGCCGGACGGCGTCTACGACGACGGCCGAGAGACCTACCTGCGCTTCGAGGGCAACCGCGAGGTGCCGGCCATCTACCTTGTTGCGAGCGATGGCACTGAGAGCCTGGTGCCCAAGGATGTGCGCGGTGAGCTCGTCGTTGTTCACGCGATCGGCCGGGAACTCCGCCTGCGCCAGGGCTCGCAGGTCACCTGCCTATTCAACGAGGCCTTCGACGCCGTCGGGGTGAACTACGGCACCCGGACCACGAGCCCGGCCGTGATGCGCACGGCACGGCGGCCGAACCGCAGCCAGGGAGCAGCACGATGACCGACCAGCACGACGCGCCATCCCTCGACGTCCCGGATCGGGCGATCACACCAGTCGCCGGTGCGGCCGACGCCCGTCCGGCAAGCGGTCGCAAGGTCGCCGGCACCGTGGCGCTCGTCGCCTTGTGCGGCGGATTGCTCTGGGCGAGCTGGAAGCGGGCGCCAGCGGAGGCCGAGGCCCGCACGAACCCGACCATCTCGGTCGCCAGCAGCTTCGAGCGCCTGCGCGAGCCGCCGAGTGAGCCTGTGCAGACGGCAGCGCTGCCGGTGCCCTCGCCGCCCCCGGCGCAGCCGGCACGGGTCGAGCGCTCGCAGGCCGACGATCTCCTGGAGAGCAGCCGGCGCGCGCCGGTGCTGATCTACAACCGGCCACCGCAGGCAAGACCGGGATCGGCAATGACCGGCTATTCGAACGATACGGCAGGCCCCCTGCCCTACGGATCAGGCTACGGTACGCCCGAGCCCCGCAACGAATTGTCCGATAAGCTTCGCCCCACCCCGATCGAGGGCGTCCGGGCAGCGCGTTTGCCGAACCGCAATCTCCTTGTCGCGCAAGGCGCCGCCATTCCCTGCGTGCTCGAGACAGCGATGTCGTCGGACGTGGCTGGCTTCGTCTCCTGCGTCATCTCTCGCGACGTCATGAGCGACAACGGCCATGTCGTGCTCATGGAGAAGGGCACCCAGGTGGTCGGCGAATATCGCGGCAACGTCCGCCGCGGCTCGTCACGCATGTTCGTGCTCTGGAGCAGGGCGAAGACCCCGACCGGCGTCATCGTGAACTTGGCTTCGCCGGCGACAGACGCGCTCGGCCGGGCGGGCTTCGACGGCGAGATGGACAACCACTTCCTCGAGCGGTTCGGCGGCGCCCTCCTCCTCTCCATCGTTGGCGATGCCGGGCAGATCGCCGGACGCCAGCTCTCTGAGGGCGGCCTGCAGATCAACACCGCCCAGAGCGGCAGTCAGTCGGCGGCGGCGATAGCTACGGAGAACTCGATCAACATTCCGCCGACGCTCAACAAGAACCAGGGTGAGCTCGTCTCCATCTTCGTCGCCCGCGACCTCGACTTCTCCTCGGTCTACGCCTTGCAGGTGGTTGGGAGCCGGACTGAGCTTCTGGATCGTGCGGCCGGCCTCGCGCCCGCTCGCCCGGTGTTCAAGCCATGACCGTCGGTCTGATCGGTCGTCCGAAGGCCCCTCCCCTCTTTAACGGGGAACGCAGCTCGGTCTCCCTCGGTGACACATCGAGCGCGCAGCAGCGGGTGCTGGAGCGGTATCTGGCGCCACTGAAAGCCTTCCTTGCCGACGAGCGGCTGAGCGAGGTCGTCGTCAATCGTCCCGGCGAGGTGTTTACCGAGGGACCAGAGGGCTGGACACGCCACGAGGTTCCTGCGCTCTCAGGCGCGCACCTTCAGAATCTCGCGCTAGCCGCCGCGGCCTATACCCGCCAGGACATCGCACCCGACCATCCGATTGTCTCGACGACGCTGCCCGGCGGCGAGCGCTGCCAGATCGTGGTGCCCCCGGCGGTCCCGGCAGGCACGGTCAGCCTCACGATCCGCAAGGCCGCCCGCCTCCCAATGACCCTCGACGAACTCGAGCGACGTGACCTGTTCGGCGAGGTTCAGCCCGCGGCCGGTATCCTCTCGATCGAAGAAGAGGAACTCCTGCTTCTCCGGGACGGCGGCGCTTGGCGCGCTTTCCTCGAGCTGGCGGTTCGGACCCGGCGCAACATCATCATTTCGGGCGCAACCGGATCGGGCAAGACCACGCTCGCCAAGGGCCTCGTCGCCTGCATCCCGAGCCATGAGCGCATCCTCACGATCGAGGACACCGCCGAACTCACGGTCCCGCACGCCAACCACGTCCGGCTGCTCTATGCCAAGGACGGCCTCGGTATTGCCCAGACCGGTCCCCGTGAGTTGCTCGAATCGTCGCTGCGCATGCGCCCTGACCGCATCCTGCTTCAGGAGCTGCGCGACGGCACCGCCTTCTACTACCTACGCAACGTGAACTCCGGCCACCCCGGCTCGATCACCACGGTCCATGCCGACTCCGCCCGCCTCGCCTTCGAGCAGCTCACGCTGCTGGTGAAGGAGAGTGCCGAGGGTCGCGAGCTCGCACGCGACGACATCCGCAACCTCCTGAAGCTGACCGTCGATGTCGTCGTTCAGATGACCCGCATCGAAGGCCGATATCGCATCTCGGAGATCTACTATGAGCCTGACGCCAAACGGCGATTGGCGGCATAAGCTCGCTCTCGGCATTGCCGCCGCCATCATCGCGGTCGCGCTCTACCTGTTTATCGCGTCAAACGTGATGCTTCTAGGACTGCGCCGGCACGATGGCAGCCTGCACCTGGTGTCGGTCGTCGAGTACGGCTGGTTCTACGGCCACGAACCAAAGGTGGCGCGTTGGGTCCGCCTGAGTCTCATTGGGACAGGGCTCGTGTTCCTGTTTGGAATCGGCGCCGTCCTGCGCGCACGACCGCGCCCCCTGCACGGTCGGGCTCGCTTTGCAACCGATCGTGAAATTCAACGCGCCGGTTTGCGGGTCAAGACCGGGATCCTGCTGGGCCGCAAGGGCGGGCAACTCTTGACCTTTCCGGGCTCGGAGCACGTCGTCGTCTATGCCCCGACCCGGTCTGGCAAAGGGGTCGCGGTCGTGATCCCGAACCTGCTGAACTGGCCAGGGTCGGTCGTGGTGCTCGACATCAAGAAAGAGAACTTCCTGCGTACGGCCGGCTTCCGGGCCGCGCATGGTCAGGAGGTTTTCATCCTCGATCCGCTCGATGCGGAGGGACGCACGGCCCGCTACAACCCGCTGACCTACGTACGGCGCAACCCGATCGACCTCTACGACGACCTCCAGCGGGTCGCCGCCATGCTCTATCCCGCGAGTGCGCAGGAAGACCCGTTCTGGGCGAAATCGGCGCGGGCGGCGTTTGTCGGCATCGGCGGCTACATCGCCGAGACGCAGGGGCTGCCCTTCACCATCGGCGAGATCCTGCGCCAACTGACCGCGGAAGCCGACCCGAAGAAGCATTTCACGGATGTCATCCAGAAGCGGAAGCTCGGGGACGCGCCACTCTCCACATCGTGCGTGACGGCACTCAACGATTTTCTTGCGACTTCGGACAACACCTTCTCGTCGATTCGAAAGAGCGTTACTGCCTCGCTTGAGATCTGGCTAAACCCCCGCATCGACCTCGCGACGGCCGAGAGCGACTTTGATCTGCGACAGCTCGTCAAGCGACCGATGTCGATCTACCTCGCCGTGACACCCGACAACTTGGCACGCCTCGCGCCTCTTCTGAACCTATTCTTTCAACAAGTGATCGACCTTCAGACCCGCGAGCTTCCCAAGTCGGCTGTTCATGAGCGCGATCCCACCCGGCAGCTTTTGCTCCTTCTCGATGAGTTCCCGGCCCTCGGAAACGTCGCGGTGCTGGCCAACGCTGTCCCCTTCCTCGCCGGCTACGGCATTCGTCTGCTCACCATCCTCCAGAGCCCCTCGCAGCTACGGGCGATCTACGGACCCGACGTGACCAAGACGTTCATGACGAACCACGCCGTCGAGCTCGTCTTCCGGCCCAAAGAACAGGACGTCGCCGAGGAGCTCTCACGACGGTTCGGGGTCGATACCGTCGAGGGCCGGACGCGCAGCCGCCCTTGGGGCTTGCACGGCGGTCGGCACGGCCGCAGCGAGACGCTGTCCGACCAGGCGCGACCATTGATGCTCCCGCAGGAACTCAAACTCGCCGACGCGAACACGGCGTTCATCCTGATGGGCGGTCTCGCACCGATCCAGGCCGAGAAGATCGTCTACCATGCCGACCCGTCCTTCACGGTGCGCCTCGTGGCTCCTCCGGACGTGAAGCCCTTGGTCTCCGGTTCGGCACCCGAGATGATCCATCTTCATCGCCAGGTGCGCCGGCTCTCAGCGACGGTAGCCGAGCTCTCGGCCACGATCCGGATGCGGCCCGTCACGGATGAGGAAATCCTCGATCCCGATCAGATCCCCGTGGAGGCGTTGACGATAGATTTTACGGAGGTCGCGATCGAGCGCGAGCACCTCTCCGACGCGGATCTCGAGGCCTTCGCGCGTGGGCTGATCGATGGCGCTCTCGATCGACCCGCGGCGGCGTGAGCGGAAGGGCCTGATATCATGACGGACGAAGCTGGCGAGTTCGCGGTGGAACGTAGTGCGAGGATCAAGAGCACCCCTGCTCAGCCCCGACCAGAACGACAACCCGAAGGCAGCCATGGAATTGAGCAGGAGGATCGGAGCGGCTTTCCCGACCGAATCCGGCGCAAATACTACGTCGTCGCGGCGAAGGTCGGTCTCGACGGGGACGCGATTCATGCCCGGATCTACACCGACCGGCAGGGAGAGTACCTTGCCTTCAAGGCGACAGGCGATCGTCTCTCGACCCGGAACGAGGCACCGGAGGTCGTTCGTGACATGATCGCCGTTGCGGAGCACCGCGGCTGGGAAGCGGTGAGCGTGCGCGGTCCAGTCGAGTTCCGGCGGGAGGCGTGGCTTGAGGCAACGGCGCGCGGACTCCCCCTGCGCGGTTTCGAGCCGGCGGAGCTCGACCACGAAACCTTGCGAAAGCGACTTGCCGATCGGGTTCCCCAGAGGAGCGATCCAGCTCGCCCCGCGCCCGATCTCGATGCTTCTTCAACGACGAAAGGTGACGGGCCGTCACCGCGAGCGAATCTCGATGTCGGCGTGACGGGCCGTCTCGTCGAGGTCGGCCGAGCTCCCTATTCCGGTCGCCAGGGGGCGGAATCGTCCGCCTACGTCGATCTGGCGCTGGGCGATGGCAGTTCCCGGCGGATCTGGGGAGCGGCTCTGCCGAAAGCGGTCGAGGCTGCGAAGGTCGAAGTCGGAGACGGGATACGGATTCAGCGCAATGGTGTGGAACGGGTAGCGAAAGACATCAGGATCGTCGACGGCCGCACCGGTACGACCTCCGTCGAACGGCAAGACGTGGTGCGCAACCGTTGGACATTCACGGCGGAGCAGTTCCGATCCCTGGACCAGCGAGAGGCTGTCCGCGATCCCTCGCTGGCCGCAGCGCATTCGAACATTGCGGTGCTGGAGCGCGCTTTGAAGACGCGGTTTCCGCAGGATGAGCGGGCGCGGCACATCATGCTGGACGCGGCCCGACAGCGCGTCGCGGAGCATCTGGAACAGGGGCGGACCTTTCGCCGAGCTGAAATCCGAGTCTCCGAGCGGACGTCAGTGAGAGATGCCGTCGAGCCTCCATCGCGCATCCATCATCGACGGGAGGAGCGCCTGCAGACCCGCGAGCGCGGCCGCGACCGCTGAATTGCGCTGCGAGATTGCCCCTTTGGTCATTGATTGATCACTTCCTCGATCGCGAGAAGCGAGTCGTGAATGGCCTCGAATGTCGGCGGGATCCCGAAGATCATCGCAACCGTATTGTCGTAGTCCCGCCGCAACACGTCGATCATTCCGGCCGATGGAACGAGCGCGAACGAACCTCGTCGGGCAGAGGCGAGATCGTAGTCAGGACGGTCGAAGAACATTTGCGCGTGCCGCACGCAGTCGAGACCAAGTGCCTGATCCGCCATGGCGGCACGCCCCAGCTCCGAGCGGCCCAGACAATACAGGTCGTAGTAGTGACGCGACACGCGCTGTCCCTCCTGCCGCAGGACGCCCCGACGTTCGTGCCAGCGCCGCAGACCATGGGCGATGACGACCTTGTCCCAGAACGTTCTGCCGGGCTCGATGGTGACGACATCGGGAACGGACAGGTCGAGATCGGCGACCTCGTCGGCGATATAGGGTCGTATGGTCGCGAGCCGGTTGGGATCGAGCGCAGATTTGGCACCTGATTCGATGCGAACGACGGGGCGGACATAGGCTTCGTCCCGTGGCTCCGCTTCCGGGTACCACAACAGCAGGGTCTGACCATCGGGGTCGGCCGTGTCCACCTCGATCCGCCCGGCCCCATCCGTCGCCTCGGCAACCAGCGTGCTCAGCACCTCCCGCAAGAGACCGACGATATAGGCCCGGCATGCATCGCGGATCGCGTCGAGTTTGGCCCTGCGCTTTTTGTTCGAGAGCGCTTCGAGCTCCTCGACCGAGGCTGCCTCATCGAGATCGTCGCGAAAGACCGTCACGTCGATGTCTTCGGAGAAGCGCTGGATCAGACCGTAGGCTTTGGACAGCGACGTGCCTCCCTTGAACAGGAGGCGCGGCCCGCCTGGCGGAAGGCGATGATAGAGAGCATCCAGCGTCCAGCAGACCCAGAAATCCTTCTCAATATTGCCCACCGGGGCTCCGAGTCGGTTGGCGGTGGCGAGGAAGAGGTCGAGGCGCTCGCGAGACGGTGCACGGATGATCTGGGCGTAATCGGTCTGGCTCACCGTACTGCCTCGTTCTCGTTGGTCAGGAGGGGACGCAGGAACTCCTGCATCCAGATCGGCAGTGCGGAGAGACCGGCTCGAAGATCGTCCCGGATGGCATTGCCGTGCTGTGGGTCGGCGAACAGGCGGCGCAGCGTATCCACCACCCGCACCCGCTCCTCTGGGGCCGTCAGCATGTCCTGCAGCCAGTGGAGCGCCTGAACGACGCGCATGGCGGGACGATCCGCCCAGAACAGGCGGCTCGGCGCCGCCGTTTTGAAGTGGACGACTTGATTGCCAAGCTTGATGGGCTTCAGCCTGGCGTCGACCAGCACCTCGATACGGGCCGGAACGGCCGTAGTGAGACCGAGGTCGTTAGCGGCACTCATGCCGTCGATGACGAATCGAGCCTTGTCTCGCCGCGCGACGGCCCGGATGACCGCGCGGTAATCGGGAACGGCAGGCCGCTTGGTCAGGCTGTTGATCGTAGGCCGGTCATAAAGGCCTCGGTCGATCCTTCGAACTTCGCCAGCGGTTTCAAGTCGCTGGAGCGTTTTGTCGACCGCGGCGCGGTTGCCGAGGTCGGCGAAGTCGCCGGGCGTCCAGACGGATCCAGGATCGCGGATGATGCGGTCGAGCAAGCGGGTTCGCAGTTCGGGGACGGCGGTCGAGACTGCGACGGTCATGTCCGAATCATGTCACATCATTCGGACAACGGAAAGGGTGTCCGAAGAGTGCGGCATTTTTCGGACAGATGGCAAGGCGACTTTCGTTGCCAGCTACAGGTCGGCTAGGTGCTGCATCCTCGGCCGGCGCCGACGGCCACACTGTCACTCTCCAACCACCACGCCTTTCAACACTGCCGACCTCAGCGCGACCGATCCTTCCCCAATCCACGGTCTCTACGGTCGTCATCGCGTTGGAGCGGCTCACGCTGAGACTTGCGAAGCGCGCTCATGCGCGCGAGTTCCTCACGCAGGGCGTGCCGGCGAGTCTCCAATGGCGGCATCTGCTCCACGAAGCCACGAATACGTTCGCTCAGGATCTTGTCGGCCGGGTCGTCTGAGCGGCTGATCTCTTCGGCGAATGCAAGATACCGGGTCCGGATGTTGGCCTGCCGCTCCCGGATCCGCGTCTCCCAAGGCCGTTCGGCCGTCTCCCAGGATTGAACCCGCGCCACCTCCTCGCGCGCCTGGCGCTCCACCCGAGGCTGCTCACCGCGTTCCTTGATGGCCCGGACCTTGCCCCGATCGGACTTACGCACCTTGCCGCGCGTGCGCCGCGGGGTCGCCTCCGCTGCGACGCCACGCGACCGAAGTTCTTGCGCGAACTGCTCGCGCCACTGGTGAAGATCAGCTTTGCGCGGATTGAGCCTGCGCCCGTCATAGCCGGCCGCGCGCACGGTCAGGTGGACATGCGGATGCACATCGTCCTGATGAAGCACGAAGGCGTAATCGTGCCGCCCTTCGAAGGTGTCGATCGCGAAAGCTCGAACCGCGTCGCGCACCTTCGTCCCGTCGGTTCCTGGCGGCATCGACAGAATCATATTCACCGACAGCGTCCGGTTTGCCCGCCGCAGGTCGAGGGCGACATCTTCGGACCATCTGTCCTGGAGATCGCTCAACCCCTCACGCCCCTCCATGACGACACCGGTCTCCGTCTCTGCCGCCAGATCGCCGTTGCGCGTGATGTAGGCCAAATGCGAACACAGGTGCGCGACACCCTTCGTGCGTCCGGTGATCTTGACCATCACCTCGGGCACGCGCGAAACGATCCGCTCGAGGCGGCCTCGCATTGCCGGGGTGATCGCCTTCCCGTCGACGGGGGCCGGCATGTCCCAGGGTTGCCGCTTGGGACGACGGATCGGCGTCTGCCACACATAGGAGATCGGCGGCAGGTCGTCCGCCTTTCCTCGGCTCACGCTCCGGTATCCCAGTAGCCGGCGCTACGGCCCAGCGCTTGGCGGAGCGCGTCCGAGAGCCGGTCCACCGCCGCACTCATCTCCGCCAGCAGGCCGGCATCAACCGCGACGGACCGGTTCGATCGTGCATCGCTGTTCGCCGCGCGAGCGATCTGATTGACGTTGCTGCCGATGCGGTTGAGCTCGCGGGCGATCGCTCGCAGGGCGACACGCTCGTCTCCAGTCTGCGGGTGTTCCACACCGAGCCGCGCCCGGACCAGGGAGGTGATCCACTGCGTCCGGCTCATCCCACGCGCCTCGGCGAGCGCGACGACCTGGGCCATCTCGTCCGCACGCAGACGCAAGGTGACCTTCGTCGAAGGTCCGAGTGCAGCGGAAATCGCCGGCAGCGCCGAACCGGCACCATTTGCCAATGCCGCATGGCGCGCACCGACCGCCTCGTCGATCAACCGCCGGAGAAGGGCCGACTTCCCGCCCTCGCCGCGAGCATGAGCCGCGAAGCGCGTGGCGACCTCGTCCGGCACTCGGAACGTCAGTGTCGCCATGACGCCTCAATAGACAACCAACCCCGTAATACAATGCTGGCGGCAAGCCTATCCTGCACTAGACCTCGCTCATCCATCCACGCCCCTTCCGTCGAACCGACAGTACTGCAGCACAGTCGGATCCGACGGCGATGTCGAGGGTGCGGGTCTCCGATGTCGCCAGGGTGAGACGGGAGCCACATCGCTCCGCAGGCTCCGCGAACGGAAGCCGCTTTCCCCACAGCCTCCGGCCTCTCTACGGCGCTATGGGGAAGCGCGTTCGGCCTCCGGCCGCTTCGCGTTCCGCTCCGCCCTGCGGGTGGAAAAGCAGCGCGGTCTTGCCGTGGACGAACCCGTGTAGCTCGTGACCCGACGCGCTCGGCATGATCACCATCATGAAGGCCGTCAGGCGTTTTCGCCGGCCAAGCGGTTCGTCGCTCAAAACCTCTCCCGGCGACCGAATTGCGATGTTTGCCCGGGCAAACACATACATTCGGCTTCATGCGGACCGCCGGTCACGCAGGGCCGCAAGATGGAGGTCCGAAAGTAGGACCTCGGCGATCGTACCATCGTCGTAGCGGATACGAGCGTGGTCCGGCCCGCGATCGGCTTGGCGATCAAGAAGCAACCGCCCTTCGCGCTGGCCAACGCGGACGACGGCGTCCACACCATTGACCGAAGGCGCCCCTGTCGAACGCACTTCGCCTGGCTGATGGCGCTTTCCTCGAGCGGACGCAGATGGAACGCGCTCCTCGACGGGCGGCAAAGGCACTTCGAAGAATTCGACCCGTGAAACAGGGTCGACCTGCGGTGCGGAAGCATCCTTCAGGCTCGTGAGAAACGTCGTCACCTCCGCTCGGGTGAAGCCCTCTCGCGACTCGCAGAACGCGAGCACCGGCTTGGGTTGGCTCCGCCATGCCTGATAGAGGTCGTACAGACCGCGGATTGGTGCAGAATCGATCTTGCTCCGGAGGAGTTCGGGCATGTGCGCGACCGCGGCATGCAAGGCGACGAACGCCGGGGCCTTCCCAAGTCGGCGGGCGATGTCGGCTTGCGCCTCGCCGAGCACGATTCGGCAGCTCACGAAAGCCGCGATCTCCGCCGAGGTCAGGCCCTCCCGCTGAATGTTCTCGATCATCTGATCGTAGGCATCGTCGGGCGAAGGTTCACGGATCACGGCAGGGATGGTCGATAAGCCAGCGCGCTGCGCGGCTCGGAACCGACGGGCGCCGTAAAGGATACGGTGCCGACCCCCCTCCCCTTTCGGCGTGACGGTGATCGCCTGCCGGACACCACGCGCTACGATCGAGGCCGCGAGTTCATCGAGTTCGGCCTCGCTGAACCGCATGCGCGGCTGGTTTTCATCCTCCTCGATGGCGGCAAGCGGAATTTCCAAGGGTGCACCGGTGGCGCTCACCGCGCCTTCCACGCCGTCGAGACCCTGGAACAAGGTGGCGAGGCCTTCGACCTTGTGAGCGTAGCTCATCAGGCGATCTCCATTCGGCTTGCTATGCGCGCGAATACCGCTCGGATCTCTCGCCCGGTCTCTCGAGCGGAGGTCTTGGTGAGGGCCCAGACCGGCTTTTTCTCGGACAGGGCTTCGCTGAGCGCCGACCTCTGCGGGATCACGCCGTCGAACAGGTACCTGGGGCCGACGTTTCGAACGAGGGTTTCCAGATTCGCACGCTGGCGGGGCGACGTCGCCTGAAGCCGGTTGGGCATCAATCCGAGGAAAGTGAGATCGGGATTGAACCGTTGTTTGACCCCGGTAACGTTGCGCAGCAGCGCTTCGATGCCATCGATCGCGTACTCGTCGAGGTCGATCGGTGCGAGCACGTAGCGCGCACCGATCAGTGCCGCGAGGTTGCGCACGCCGAATGTCGGCGGCGTGTCGATCACCGCAACGTCGAAGCCGCCGGCGGCAACCGTTAGATTGGCTTTGTATTGGTTGATGACCTGAGCATCGACGTCATTGATATTCTGGAGCTTCGCGTCACCCGGCACCACGCGAATGCCCGGTTCCGTCAAAGGTTCGATTTGGACCATTTCCGCGAACAGCGCGGAGGCAGGAACGGCCCCCACATACGTCTCAAGGGTCGAGGTTCCGTTCCGCTGCGGATCGAGATCGACGAACAGCACCCGTTGGCCGATTTCCGCGAAGTACCAGGCGAGATGGACGGCGATCATACTTTTGCCGACGCCGCCCTTCTGGTTGTTGACGACGAGCACCTTCATCGCATGATCCGGCTCGCGCCCTTTCTCCGGCCAAAGGCGAGAACGTCCCGCCGCCGGCCAGTGGATGTGAACCTACGAGCCGTTCCGATCCGAGACACGTTGTGAAAAGTCACAGGTTTAGGTCGGGTGACGAGCCTTCGGGAACGGCTGGTTTGCCGATCATGCGGAAGGCTGGGAGGCGGGTGAGCCGCCTCCCGTGTCCGATGCTCCGCTTCCTAGCCGGCGTAGGCCTCACAGGCGGCCTCTGGAGTGGAATCATCGCTTGGAGCCAGCGCAAGAAGAGCGCTTTTCAGTTCCGCTTCGATCTGGGCCCGCTCTCGCTTGGTCAGGACGCAGTGGGCGAGCTCCGCGCGCAGTTCCGCGATATGGTCGATACGGGACATGTCGTGTTCCTCTCATCGTGTGAAGACGAGGGCGTGCACGGGCTCGTGTCGGCCTGGGTCAAGGATCGCAGAGCGACCGGCGAAGCCGGCGAGTGGGGGAGCCGAAATGCGTCAGCATTTTGGGGGCACCGCTCGTCCTTGAGGCAGACCGATCCGCGCCAGTATTCTTGGCAGACTGAGCATATCACTGGTTTCAGGATGGGGCGCCCAGCGACGGTTCCATTCGCATCGCAGCCAGGTTGAATTCTACTCGACACAGGACCACGGATCATTGGCAAGACGGATGAATGGCTACTCGTGTCGAAACAATCTGTACCAATCCGACATCAACACGGCTTTGCCGAGTACTTTGCTTTGGGCAGATACTACGTGCAGAGAGTTGCCACCGATAGCACTTTATGGAGCCTCGAGTGCTCAACGATTTGGGATCCGGCATTGACCGCCATCGTAGTCAACGGTTCCACATTCCCATGATGAAATGAGGTCAACCGACGCCGTTTCAGGTTGTGCCCTCAACCATCGTCCAATGCCCTATCGGCAATCAACTCCCCTCCCTTTTTCAAAAAGAAATTTTTTGAGAAGTCGCTTTGTTATGATGATTCGGAAAAGAGATTCCGCGTGCTCTATCTGTAGAGCTATCAGTAAAGCTATATGCGCAGCCGAAATCCCTTTTCAAATGAGATACTTAACACCGTTTCGCGTAGGCATATCGGCGTAGATCCGTAGGCATATCAGCGTGACTGCGTAGGCACATCAGCGTCGCGGGCGGTGTCAGACGTAGGCGACTCGGCGTGCTAGCGTAGGGTAATCAGCGGCAAGCTTTGTCTAAACCCTTCAAGGCTCTGAGCATTTTTCTAGCGCTGACGTAGGGTGATCAGCGTGACGCGGTGGCCGAGTACACGACCCGCAAGGACCAAATTCGACCCCGAGTTAAGCGTAGGGAAATCGGCGTGGCCAAGACCCGAGGTGGGGAGAGATCGTCCGGATGTGGCGTAGGCAACTCAGCGTGTCAGACGGTCATGCAGGCATCGAGACGACGGGATGGTGTGGTCCCACGCAGAGAGTGCGACTGGCAATGCATTGACGGTGTTTAGACCAGACTGCGATGAGCTGGACTCATTGATGTCTGCCCGCGCGACGGCGCGGCGACGGCCGTCGACCGAACCTCTCTGATCCTGGCGATCGATCATGAGCAAGGAGATCAGGTATGAGGTGGCATGACGGGATGTGAAGAGCCTGTAGAGTCCGCGTGTCTCGCCGGTGATTGGAAGTGGTCGTGCTGGTACGGAGGCGAGAGGCGTAGGCAAGTCTACGTGCGCCGCTCCGATGACGTGGCATGACGCTGTGGTGTGAGATGGATGCCGCCGTTGCAGGCTCGGATGTGATCGGCGCGCGCCTGCCTGCCGACCCTGCGGCACAATGCAAAGGGGACTCGGAGCGACGCTGGGCGAATCAGCCGTAGGGAAGTCGGCGGAATCAACCCTTTGCGCGTGCACGCCTATTCGCGAGGATGGCTTTCGGCGGCACCAGAAGGTCCTTCTGGTCGGATGGCAGGAGTTGCATCCCATTCTCGTCCAAGGTGAGCTTTAGGCGGGGAAAGACTTCGGTGAGATGTGCGACGTCCTTCCGAAATTCCTGTCGGAAGGACCGAATCGAGCCGTTCTCGCTACCGAACTGCTTGTAGAGGTTATCCCACGTAAGACGGAGTGGTCGCTCGAGCCGAGACAGGCGATATCCGACCCAGAAGAGCAGATCGAGCTGCCGGGCGGAGCCGGCAAAGGCGCGGGCCGCCCTGATGTCGACCGGCAATGCGTGCTGGAGCAGATTGTCGAAAAAATCGGTCTGGAAGGTGATGGTCGACGACCAGAGCAGACCCTGGTCTGGGTGCGCGTTGAGCGGCAACCAGACATCCAACTGACGGAAGGGGGGCACGTTGAGCGTCGATGCGCGGCTGCCGTCCCATAGGCCGATCTGCATGCTGCAGGCTGCCAATCGGTTCAGTTGTTCCTTGAACTGCTTCAGGGTGCCCCGGTCTCCGCCCGTGACGGGAAAGCCCATATCGCGGATAAAACCCGACAGACTGTGCGCGACTTCGATCTTGGGACTGCGTTGCTTGACCGCCTCGGTGCACAGATGCAGGAGCAGGAGCCTGGCCTTCGGTCCATAGGGAAGGCCTTGCAACTCCATCTCGCCTGAGATCGGATTGGTGAGACGGCCGGCATTGATGGCCAGCGTATTGCGCCCATACTCGCGGAAGAAGTTCGTCGCGCCTTTCGGCTCCCGATAGGGAAGGCCGCACAAGGCGAGGACCGAGTGGAGGTGCTGAATGTTTTCGGGTGCGGCCGGCTCGTTTTCGATGACCTCCCGAATGAGATCGCGACGCCGGGCATTCCGGGCCAGCTTGGCGCGTGCGCCGATGATCGTGTTCCGCTGAACCTCGGCGGTCTCAGCCTGGATACGATCGGCATCGCGTCGGGCTTGGTCGGCGCGTGCGACAGTCAAGGTCGCGTTGTAGGCGACGCTTCCGCGCGCCTTCTCGACCAGTGCTACGAGATCCGGGTCTCGGATGTCGTCGGAGCCGTCGAGCTGAGTGACGGACATCATCGTTGGAGCTCGGTACAGGTGGAAAGTCCAATGGTTGGTTTCGCCCAGAGGCTAACGCGCCGGATCGGCACCCACCGAGTCGGGGTATTCAGATTTCTAAGGCACCGACCGAGATTCCTGTGAATCGATGGAGTCGTGGCTCGGCGCCTACCCTCCCCCCTTGATTGTAGGCCTTGCGAAACATTCGTCATGACGAGTCGCCTTTCGTCTTTCGAGACTGAAACGCGTCGTAGAGATTGGGCAAGTTCTCGATCAGAAAGGCGCCGAAGCTCGGTTCAATACGCTCGTCGATGGTGAGATGGGTGCGTCGGGCATTCTGATCGATGCGAACGACGGCTTGGCCGATGGAATTCTTCCAAGCCGAGACCAGTCCACCGCGTTCGGGGCGTGGTGTCGCCGTCAGGGCTGTGAGAACACGCCCGAAGCGGCCGTCCGAATCGAGACCTTGGAAATCCTTCCGGCCGAGCGTCACTTTGAGCAGCTCGTCCGCGTCGGCTCGCGCGAGGGCCTCCACGAGGGCTGACCAGCGCGGACGCCCTGTCTTCGGAGCGGGACCGATGGCGGTCACCAGCGAGGCGGGGACGGCCCGCCCGATCGCGATCAGGCGCGAGAGCTGCGTTTTCTCCATCGCCAGAGCCGACATGACTGTGGCGCGGTCAAAACCGCGGTCCTCGAGCGAGACGGCGAAGAGAGCCCGTTCGATGTAACTGAGATCGGTGCGGGCGGAGTTCTCCTGGCCTTGGGCCACCACGAGATCGGCGTCCGAGAGCGTTTTCACGACAGCCCGAATGGGTCGTCCAAGCGCGACCGCGGCGCGCAGCCGACGATGACCATAGGCCACCTGGTAGCGATTGGGGCGGTCCGGATGGGGTCGAACGAGGATCGGAACCTGCTGTCCGTGGTCCCGGATCAACGCAATCAGATCTGTAGCATCCTGCGCCTCGGTGGGGAGACGGTCGGGGATGAAGGACGGGTCCACTAAGCCGGGGTCCAATTCGACCACCGTGTCGCCGGCGGCGATCATGGCGCGTGCCTCGTCGGCCGCGTGTGCGATGCGGCCAAGGCTGCGCCCCATCGCCCCGACCGCTCCTGAGCGCACGAGCGGCCGGGCGGGCTCAGCCGCTAGTGGAAGGGCCGACGGGGCCGCGGAAGGCTCCCGCCCCTCCCCGTCCGTGTTCGCAAAGTTGCCAGTTGGCAACTCGCGCTCGCGCGCCGTCAATGCAGCGCGAAGCGTATCCTTCCGCTTGATCATGTCGGCCGATTCCAGGCTTGATGCATCAGGGCGAGGATCTCACCGTTGACATTGTCGAGCGCTTCAATCGCCCGATCATAGGTGGCGCGGGAGAAGCTCTCTCGACCGATCTCGTACAGAGTTTGCTTCGACAGGCCCGCGTCTGAGATCGCGGTGGATTTCAGCATCGGATGCGTGAGAACCCGCTCGCGGAACAGCGACCGCATAAACCCGACCATCTGGGTCTGCGGACCGTCGGACGGCTCATATCGGGTGACGACGTAGCGAAGAAAGTCGTAGTACAGATGAGCACCGGCCTCTTGTACGACCCCGAGCATGTCTGAGGTCATCAGCAGGAACTGGCACATGGACATCACATCAAGCATCTGCGGATGAACTGTCACGATCATGGCGGTCGCAGCACACAAGGCTCCGAGCGTCAGGAAGCCGAGTTGTGGAGGACAGTCGAGCACCATCACATCGTAATCGGCTTCCACCGTGCCGAGCGCGGTCGCGATGCGTCCGAAAAATGGTTCACTGCCGCGATCCGCTAAGGCCTTCGGCGTATCATGCTCGAACTCCATCAGTTCGAGGTTCGCCGGGATGAGATCGAGACCCGAGAAGTAGGTCTTGCGAATGACCTCAGGAAGCGGCCGCTGGCCCCCGTCATACCGGATGGCGGCATAGAGCGTCTCGTTGGCATCGACGTCGAATTCGGGTTGATAGCCGTGCAAGGCCGTCATCGACGCTTGCGGATCGAGGTCGACAGCGAGGACACGATAGCCCTTCAAGGCTAAGAACTGTGCCAAGTGTGCGGCGGTCGTTGTCTTTCCGGAGCCGCCCTTGAAGTTCACGACAGCGAGAACCTGGCAATGCTCCCCGTCCGTCCTGTGAGGGACATACCGCTTTCCCTTCGGAGCGTCGTCGAGCAGTTCCCGCAACTCGTTGATCTGTCCAAGGGTGTAGGACCGGCGCCCGCCCGGGCCAGTCTCGGCTTGCGGACCTTTGCCGGCGAGCGAAAGCTGCCGAAGATAACCGTCCGCGACGCCGACGAGTTTGGCGGCCTCGCCGGAGGAAAATGATCGCAGAACCTTCTGAGACGCCGGTGGAAACAGAGCCTTTCGCAGCGCATTGAGTTCGGCAGACAGGGCACTCCCGTCGCTTCCAATCATCGCCGTGATCGAGGCGCGAACCGCATCTGCGGATTTTTGCTGTTCTTGCGGTTGTTCGATCATTTACGGTTCCATCGCGCATCGCGGCGATTTGCCGTAACACAATGGCGCCGAGTCGGGCTTTTGCAAAGGGATTTTTGGTTAACCGGCCTTAACCACTCAGACTGGATGCGTTCCGAGGAATTGGGTCAGCGGCTAGAGGATCGGCTGCCTGATGAGCACCGGCCTGTCGGGATCGTCGAAATCAGACGCAAAGCCAGTTGTGAACGGGCCCACGACGATCTGGAATGGCACGATGCCGCGAGTTTGACGGGACCCTTTTCCCCCTTCGGCGAGTCAAAAAGTTGCCAGCTGGCAACTCCGGCGCGTGCAGGTCGTGCGCTGGATGGCTGGCGATCCGTGCCCTCCGCAATCCGCCTCGTCCATGTCTGCGCTGAAGCCCAGAGCGGATCGGCCGCGGCGATGATCTCTCTCGCGAAATGACAGGGCGAAGTGTTCGCTGCCTCTCAGGGGAACGTCAGCGTCAGCGATCGTCACCCGTAGGGCGGAGACCCACGGGGACTCCGGTGGCGGGCGAGGCGCCCGCGACTAGAGCGCGTCCCGAAGGGGACGCCCACTCAAGCTCCTTGCGACAGGCGGCATGTTGTCCGCGCCGAAGGACGACGAGCATCCACCTTGGCTTCCGCCGGCGCTGCTTATCCGATTGCGGCTGAAACAGTGATGGCTGGATGCCGCAAGGATGAGCCCCTGCTCCGTCGTGACGAGCGGATGCCAACGGACAGCCTTCGAACAACTGTTCCAAAGTGGCCCTGACGTCAGGGGAGGGGGTGCAACACAGAACGGATCGGGACGAGAGCAAGGATGGGATCCTCAGGTCATTGCCACCACCAGTCGGGCCGACGATACCGAAACCGAGTGAGACCGCGCGACATTGACCGAAGCCGCTGGGATGCCTGTATCGTGACGCACGGTCGCGGGAACGAGCGATCGGATGGGCTGCCCTTGCGTAGCCCGGCGGGTATGGCGTGTCGCCTTCAACCGTTGCAGCCGCCATCAAGCATTTCTGTGCTGCGAGGAATCAGAAGACCCCCCTGACATTGGCAGCAGTGTCCATCGTAAGATGGTTCAACCTCGGTGAACGTCTTGGCGGGTGCCCCGGGTCGGTTCGCTGTCGGGAGGAATCCAAGCCTGCCAATCTCTGCGGTACGGGTCCGGCATCCTGCCTAGCGCTTCACGAAACCGATGTCGGCCGCTACGGCTGTGAGGCGGTCCGGCTCGCGCTCCTTCCGTTCGCTGTAGCGGTCGACCAAATAATCCGCCTGCTCTCGGGTGAGCAGCGTGAACTTCACCAGCTCCTCGCAGACATCGACGACCCGGTCGTAGAGCGGCCCCGGCTTCATCCTTCCGGCCTCGTCGAACTCCTTGTAGGCCATCGCCACAGAAGACTGGTTCGGGATGGTGATCATCCGCATCCAGCGCCCGAGCACACGGAGCGAGTTCACCGCGTTGAACGATTGCGAGCCGCCCGAGACCTGCATGACCGCGAGCGTGCGCCCTTGGGTCGGCCGAACCGAGCCCTCGCTGAGGGGCAGCCAGTCGATCTGGCTCTTCATCACACCCGTCATGTTGCCGTGCCGCTCCGGCGACACCCAGACCTGGCCCTCGGACCAGACCGACAGGTTGCGCAGCTCCTGCACCTTCGGATGATCTGCAGTGGCGTCATCGGGCAAAGGTAGGCCGTGGGCGTGGTAGATTCGCACCTCGCCACCCATCGCCTCCAGGAGCCGGGCTGCCTCATAGGCCAGGAATCGGCTGAAGGAGCGCTCCCGAAGGGAGCCGTAGAGGAGTAGGAAGCGGGGTGCGTGCTCGAACCGCCGTGCCACGCTCAGGCTGCCGTTCGTCGGCGTCTGGAAGTGCGCTCCACTGAGGTTCGGTATGCCATCGGTGAATGGCTGAAAGAGCTTGTCCACGGCGTCGCTTTCGTCTACATTTCAATGATGATTGAGATATTGCACAAATGATGGACGAACGACAAGCCGTCGCTGCCTTCTCGGCGCTGGGCCAGGAGCACCGCCTGCGCATCGTGCGCCAACTCGTCACCGCAGGACCGGACGGCATGGCGGCCGGTGTCCTCGCCGAGGCCGTCGGCGTGCTGGGGACCAACCTGTCGTTCCACCTCAAGGAGCTCAGCCATGCCGGGCTGATCACTTCGCGCCGCGAGGGACGGTCGATCATCTACAGCGCTGCCTATCCGGACCTCTCGGCCCTGATCCAGTTCCTCATGCGCGATTGCTGCCAGGGGCATCCCGAGGTCTGCACTCCGGCCGTCGCCGCGCTCGCCGCCTGCTGCACCCCCGCCGGAGACACCGTTCATGCCTGATCGCGTCTACAATGTGCTGTTCCTCTGCACGGGCAATTCTGCCCGCTCGATCCTGGCCGAGGCCATGTTGAACAAGGAAGGACGGGGGCGCTTCCGGGCCTTCTCCGCCGGCAGTCAGCCCAAGGGAGAGCCGAACCCGCTCGCTCTTCAGGTGCTTCGTGAGACCGACTACCCGACCGAGGGCCTGCGCTCGAAGTCATGGGACGAGTTCGCCGCACCGGGTGCGCCGCCGTTGGATTTCGTCTTCACGGTCTGTGACAACGCAGCCGGTGAGGCCTGCCCGTTCTGGCCGGGACAGCCTGTGACGGCGCATTGGGGCATCGAGGATCCCGCCGCCGTCGAGGGACCGGATATGCAGCGCAAGGCGGCCTTCGTCACGGCACAGCGCTACCTGAAGAACCGGATCGCCGCCTTCGTCGCCCTTCCGGTCGCCAGCCTCGATCAGGTAGCCCTGTCGGCCAAGCTCCGCGAGATCGGTCAGCAGGAGGGAGCGACCTCGCCCCGTCCCGAGGTCGCGTGATGGACGTCGTCATCTACCACAACCCGGCTTGCGGCACCTCGCGCAACACCCTGGCGATGATCCGCAACGCCGGCATCGAGCCTCACGTGGTCGAGTATCTGAAGACCCCGCCCTCCCGGATGCTGCTCCAGGACATGATCTCGCGCGCCGGCATTACGGTGCGTGAGGCGATCCGGGAGAAGGGCACACCCTTCGCCGAGCTGGGCCTTTCGGACCCGGCCTTGAGCGACGACCAGCTTCTCGACGCCATGGTCGAGCATCCCATTCTCATCAATCGTCCCTTGGTGGTGACACCAAAGGGCGTCGCCCTGTGCCGGCCCTCCGAGGCCGTGCTGGACCTGCTGCCGCCCCAGCAGGGCGAGTTTGTGAAAGAGGACGGCGAGCGCGTCGTCGATGAGCACGGACGTCGCGTCGCCAGCGCCTGACCCCTCCCGATCCTCCAACAAGAAGAAACGGCCCCGATGCTCGCGCTCGCGATCTTCATCGTCACCCTCGTGTTCGTCATCTGGCAGCCAGGGGGCTTCGGGATCGGATGGAGCGCCCTGATCGGGGCCGGCGTGGCCCTCGCCACGGGCGTGATCACGCCGGGCGACGTCCCGGTCGTCTGGCATATCGTCTGGGACGCGACCTTCACCTTCGTCGCCCTGATCATCATCTCGCTCCTGCTCGACGAGGCGGGGTTCTTCCACTGGGCAGCCCTGCACATCTCCCGCTGGGGCGGGGGGAGGGGGCGGCTCCTGTTCCCGCTGGTCATCCTGCTCGGCGCGGCCATCGCGGCGGTCTTCGCCAACGACGGCGCGGCGCTGCTGCTGACACCCATCGTCCTCGCGATCCTGCTCCGGCTAAACTTCAAGCCCGCGGCCGCCCTGGCCTTCATCGTTGCCTGCGGCTTCGTGGCCGATTCCACCAGCCTGCCGCTGGTGATCTCGAACCTCGTCAACATCGTCAGCGCCAACTTCTTCTCGATCTCCTTCAGCCGCTACGCTTCCGTGATGGTGCCGGTGAACCTCGTCTCCCTCGCCGCGACCCTCGTGGTGCTGTGGCTGTTCTATCGACGCGACGTCCCGGCGACCTATCACGTCGAGGACCTCGAAGCGCCCCGGTCCGCGATTAGGGACGAGACGGTGTTCAAGGCGGCGTTCCCGCTCCTCGGGGTGCTGCTGGCGGCCTACTTTGTCACTGCTCCGTTCGGCGTGCCCGTCTCCGTGGTGACGGGCGCCGGGGCGATCCTGCTCCTGGCGCTGGCCGGCCGCTGGTTCTCTGGCGGGAACGGGGGCGTGATCCCGATCGGCAAGGTGCTCACCGGCGCGCCCTGGCAGATCGTGCTGTTCAGCCTCGGCATGTACCTCGTCGTCTACGGGCTCAAGAACGCCGGCCTGACCGATTACCTGGCGCAGGGCCTTGCCTGGCTGGCCGGTCACGGCACCTGGGCGGCGACCATCGGGACCGGCTTCGCCGCGGCCATCCTGTCGTCGGTGATGAACAACATGCCGAGCGTTCTGGTCGGAGCCCTCTCGATCCAGCAGGCCCCGGACCTGTCGCCGCTGATGCGCGAGCTCATGGTCTACGCCAACGTCATCGGCTGCGATCTCGGGCCGAAGTTCACGCCCATCGGCAGTTTGGCGACGCTGCTGTGGCTGCACGTTCTCGACAGCAAGGGTCAGCGGATCACCTGGGGCCAGTACATGAAGGTCGGCTTGACCATCACACCTCCCGTCCTAATGGTGACGTTGATGGCACTGGCCCTGTGGCTCCCATTGCTCGGAACTCAATAGGCGACGCATGGGCGAGGCTCGCCGCTGGCCGGTGATCTCCGCCCTCGGCGTGGCGCAGATCCTCGCCTGGGGCTCGTCGTTCTACCTGCTCGGCGTGCTGGCAGCGCCGATCGCGGCCGATACGGGTTGGCCGCTGGCGTGGGTTTTTGGCGGCCTGACCCTCGGCCTACTGGTCGCCGGCCTGGTCTCGCCCTGCATCGGCCGGATCATTGATGAGCACGGCGGGCGGCCGGTGCTGGGGGCCTCGTCCCTCAGCCTTGCCGCCGGACTCGTCGTCCTCGGCTTGGCGCCGTCGCTCCCGGTATTCCTGGCCGGCTGGCTGCTGCTGGGCCTCGGCATGGGCTGCGGCCTGTACGATCCGGCCTTTGCGACCCTCGGCCGGCTCTACGGCGCCGACGCCCGACCGGCGATCACTTCCCTGACCCTGTGGGGCGGGTTCGCCAGCACGGTGAGCTGGCCACTCTCGGCGTTCCTTCTCGATCATGGCGGCTGGCGAGGGGCATGTTTCGTCTATGCCGGGTTGCAGCTGGTGGTCTCGCTGCCGCTGGTCTTGCTGCTGATCCCAGCGGCGGCCCGGTCGACCGGCATCAGCGCCGGCTCTGCACCAGCGGTCGACCTGGCGCCGCACGAGCGCCGCCCGTTACTGTTGATGGCCGGCGTGCTGGTTTTGGGCGGCGCGGTGATGAGCCTGTTTTCAGCCCATGTGCTGACGTTGCTGCAAGCCCGGGGCGTGCCGCTCGCCTCAGCGGTGACGTTTGGCGCGCTGATTGGCCCGTCCCAGGTGGCGGCCCGCATCGTGGAGATGATGTTCAAGGGCCGGCACCATCCGCTGTGGACCCTGACGGCGGCAATGAGCCTGGTCGCGCTCGGGGTTTTGCTGCTGGCCCTAGGCCTGCCGCTGGTCGCCCTGGCGGTGATCCTCTACGGCGCCGGCAACGGGATCTATTCGATCGCACGGGGCACGGTGCCGCTGGTGCTGTTCGGCCCGGAACGCTACGCGCCGCTGGTCGGCCGCCTGGCGCGGCCGGGCCTGGTTGCCCAAGCCCTGGCCCCACCGGTCGGGGCCTTCGTCCTCGCCCACGGTGGCGCTGGTGCCACGTTCGGCTTGCTTGCCGGCATGGCCCTGCTCAATCTTGTCCTGGTCGGGGCACTGTGGCGGACGCGCTAGCGCTCACGCGCCGGCACGCACGCCTCGCTGGATCGGGATGCCACGGTCCCGCGCCTTATCGGCGAGGTTTTCGCTGATGCCGCTGCCAGGGAAGGCCACGACACCAATTGGCAGCGCCTCCAGCATCGCGTCGTTGCGCCGGAATGGAGCGGCCCGATTGTGCTTCGTCCAGTCCGGCCGGAACGCGACCTGCGGGACCTGACGGCTGTCGGCCCATTTCGCAGCGATCAGCTCGGCGCCTTTCGGGCTGCCGCCGTGCAACAGCACCATGGTCGGGTGCTTCGCCTTGACCTTGTCGAGCACGCTCCAGATCTGCTCCACGTCCTGATAGTCGTTGCCGCCGGTGAAGGCGATGCGCGGTCCCGGCGGTACCAGGATCTCGGTTTCCGCCCTGCGTTTGGCGGCCAGGAAGTCGCGCGAGTCGATCATCGCTGCGGTCATCGTGCGGCGGTTGACCTGTGAGCCGGAACGCGGGCGCCAGAGCGAGCCGGTCTGGACGCTGTAGACGGCTGCGGCCGCGTCGCGGGTGAACTCGAAGGCGTTGCGCCGTTCGATCAGGCTGAGCCCTTCTGCGATCAGTCGCTCGAGCTCGACCGAGCGTACCTCCGATCCATCCTGCTCACCCTGGGATCGCTTCTGCGCCACCTCGTTGTCGTCGAGCTTGCGCTCGAGGTGCTCGACGCGGCGATGGAAGAGGTTGACGAAACCCCAGAGCAGATCGGTGGCATCGTCCTCGAGGCGAGTATCGGTGAGCACGTCGGTGAGCGCGTTCATCGCACCCGTGACTGCGGCGTCGACCGCCTCGGGCTCGGGCAGGGGACGTGGGTCCGCGTCCTGCTCGAACGGTCGGTAGTGGTGAGTCAGCAACTCCTCCAGAAGGTGATCGCCCTGGCCGGCGCCGTGACGATCCGTGGCGAATGCGCGGGACTCATGATGATCGAGCATAAAAGGGCCTCTTGGGTCCGGGAAGCCGCGACCGCCGCGGCCTTCATGGCGATCCGGACCGGGATCGGAGGGCGTGCGCATCCGAGCGGGCAGGGACCCATCGCAGACAATCGCGATGGGACGCGAGGGCCGAAGCGGCAGCGGAGGACGGCCGGCGGCAACGATTTTGCCTCGCGCTGCAAAGCCGCTCTTGGGCGGCGGCGGAAAATCGTCGGCCGCAGGCCGTTGCGCGTGGCACCCGACCCGGTATCGGTCGTCCTCTGAGGAAGGCCGCTGCGCCGGCTCTTCCCGGAACCTCCGTGCTGCCCGTCAATCAGCAGCAGTCCGGCCTCCCGACCGGATCAGGCCGCCACATCGGCCGCGTCGCTTTCGAGGTGGAGATGAGCCATCGCATCTGCCTCGGCGAGCTGGGGCGCGAGATGCAGCGCCAGGCCGCGTGGACCGAGGCGCATCAGGTCCGCGTTGAAATCGTCCTCGGCCGGGACGAGCTCCCACACCTCGGGGACACCCGCGGCCTCAGCCCGGGCCCTGAGCGCCGTATAGGCGCGTAGCCCCTCTGCGTCAGCATCCCGAGCGACGTAGAGACGGCGCAGGCCAGAGGGCAGAAGGAGGGCAGACAGATGGTTGGCCGACAGAGCGGCCACCGCCGGGATCGCTGGCAGCGAACGGCGCACCGACAGGATGGTCTCCAACCCCTCGCTGGCCACGAGCACGTCCGTAACGGTGCCAGCGAACCTCACCCCGTGGCCGAGCAGGTGGCCGAGCGCTCGACGCGGATCGGCCAAGGCTGCCTTGCCGCTTCCGTCACGGGCGAGCCAGGTACGGGACACGCCCGTGACTGTCCCGCCGAGATTCGTGACCGCGGCCAGCAGGGCAGGGTGCTGGACCGCCGTGCCGTCCTTCAGGCGGTGGTAGCAGCGGGGATGGTAGCGCAGAGGGGCCGCACCGAGTGCGTGGCCGAGCCCGCGGCCGGCAAGGTAGGCGGCAGCTGGTGTTCCCGCCAAGGGCCGGCCGATGCGGAACAGGCGCCGGGCGGCCTCAGAGGCATTGCGATCAGCGCTCACGCGGGTCTCGCACCGCGGCTCGGATCCAGAGACAACCGGCCGCGGCAGGCGCAGGAACTGGCGCACCTCGTCCAGGGTCTCGCACCAGTCGTCGTGGCTGCGGTTAAGCCGGATCAGGTCGATGAGGTCGCCATGCTCTCCGGTGGCCGCGTCCGTCCACTTGCCACGCCGGCCATGGCCGGAACCCGGCCCCGTCAGGCGAACGTAGAGCGACGAGCCCGCACTGTTGTGGACGTCGCCGACGAGCCAGTATCGCCCCTGGCGGCGGCCGTTCGAGAGATAGTGCCGGCAGACGCTTTCGGCGTTCTCGCCGAGGCGTCTGGCTAGTTCGGAAATCTCAATGCGGTCCATCACGCCACCTCACGGTCCGCGACGCGGATGATGTCGTGAGCTTCAAGAACTCTCGCCATCACTCCAATACCGCCGGCGTCGACGGGTACGAAGAACCGGAGCTTCCAGGCGATGATCTCACCGAACAGGCCCTGCGCGCGCAGCCGGTCGCGCATCGGCTCGGTGAAGCCGCACAGCTCGATGCGGTGGACACCCATCACCCGCACGCGGCGGAGCTGGAGCCCGCCCGCGAGGTCGAGCACCGTACGACCATCGAGGAGGGCGGCGTGCGCCTCCTTGGCCGACAGAGTGATACCGCCCTGGCTCGCCAGCACCGATGCAGCCCAGGCCGGCGACACTCGCCGACCGACGATACGCGCGCCTGTGTCGGTCTGGAGCCGGTACACCCGCGTCGATTCGGTTGGTAGTCGCTTCCAAATCGGCAGCAGTAGCCCGGCGACCATGTGAAGGGTCGAGTCGGTAAAGGGCGGCACCTCGGCGAGTTCCGCCTTCCAGGCGGCTGCGAAAGCCTCCGGACCAACTTCGACCCAGTGCGTCTCCGCCATCATCCGCTCCGGGAGCCCCTGCGTCTCCATCGGCCTGATCAGCCGTATCCGCCGTTCGATCGACCCGTCCTCGAGCATGATGCCGGGCGCGGGTACCTGCACGGCAGCGCGGCCGGATCGCTCGTTGAGCAGTAGCCGAGCACGGGGGTCGTCCAGACGCCCAAGAGCATCGACGAGCGTCACCGGCTTGTTGCGTTCGCGCTGGGCGATGGTCAGCAGCCGCGTCTCGGCACCAGTGCCGGGATGCACGTGGATCACGTGAGTGCCCGTGACAGTGAAGCTTTCCGCCTGCAACGTCTCCAGCCCGACGTCGTAGCTGCCGCTGGCGATAGCTCCCTCGATCCGGGCAGCGAGCAGACCCTCGAACGCCTCGAACAAGACGTTCTGCAACGAAATGGTGAGCGCCAGAAGCCGATTCAGGAAGGTCGTGATCGGCGGCAGCTCGTCGAGGAGGCCTCCGGTCTCACCCGTCAGCCTCAAGCCCGCCGTCGACTCGAAGGTGTCGAGGGTGCAGCCCTCGACCTTGCCGAGCACGATCAACCCATAGAGGTGCCGCAGGGCATCCCGAGCGTAAGCGCTTTCCAGATTGTCCGCGGGCCGAAACAGGCCCTGACCGCCGGTCTGGCGAGCACCGCGGGTTATTGCACCCAATGTGTCGAGCCGGCGTGCGATGGTCGAAAGAAAGCGCTTCTCGGCCTTCACGTCGGTGGCAACCGGCCTGAATAGGGGCGGCTGCGCCTGGTTCGTGCGGTTGGTACGCCCGAGCCCCTGTATCGCCGCATCCGCCTTCCAGCCCGGCTCGAGCAGGTAATGCACCCGCAGCCGCCGGTTCTTCGCCGTCAGATCGGCATGGTACGAGCGCCCGGTGCCGCCCGCCTCCGAGAAGACGAGGATGCGCTTCACGTCGTCCATGAACGCCGCGGTCTCGGCGAGATTGGCGCCACCGGCTCGGCTCTCGACCGCGAGGCGGTCGATGCCGTTGGCACTGCGCTTCCTCGCGATTCGGCGCGAGCGCCCGGTCACCTCGGCGACGGTGTCGGTCCCGAAATGCTGCACGATCGCGTCGAGGGCGCTTGGCACGGCGTCGAGCGCGGCAAGCCGCTCGATCAGGGCGTCGCGCCTCGCCACCGCCTCGCGGCAGAAGACTGGCTGGCCATCGCGGGCGACCGGCCGGGAGGAGAGGTTTCCCTCGCTGTCCGAGAACGGCTCGTAGAGTTGCACCGGGAAGGCGTGCTGGAGGTATCCGAGCACGTACTCTCGCGGCGTCACGTCGATCGAGAGATCGTCCCATTCCTCGGGCGGAATCTCGGCCAATCGCCTCTCGGTCAGGGCCTCGCCGGTCGAGACGATCTGCACGACCGCGGCATGACCCGCCGCCAGATCCCGCTCGATGGCCCGGATCAGCGTCGGCGTCTTCATCGAGGTCAGCAGATGACCGAAGAAGCGCTGCTTGGTCGACTCGAAGGCCGAACGCGCGGCGGATTTCGCTTGAGCGTTCAGCGTGCCAGACGTCCCGGTGATGTTGGCCGCCTGCATCGCTGCGTCGAGGTTGGTATGGATGATCGCAAAGGCCCCGGCATAGGCGTCGTAGGTCGCGGTTTGCTCGGGCGTCAGCGCATGCTCGACGAGGTCGTAGGCGACGCCCTCATAAGACAGGGAGCGGGCGGTGTAGAGGCCGAGCGCCCGCAGATCGCACGCCAACACCTCCATCGCAGCGACGCCGCCCGCCTCGATCGCCTGGACGAATTCCGTACGCGTCGCGAAGGGAAAGTCGGCTCCGCCCCAGAGACCGAGGCGCTGAGCGTAGGCGAGGTTGTTCACGGTGGTCGCCCCCGTCGCCGAAACGTAGAGCACGCGGGCGTCGGGAAGCGCGTGCTGAAGGCGTAGTCCCGCTCGACCTTGCTGCGAGGCGGCGACGTCGCCGCGCTCCCCCTTGCCCCCCGCCGCATTTTGCATGGCGTGGCTCTCGTCGAAGACGATGACGCCGTCGAAGCCGGCGCCGAGCCAATCGACGATCTGGCGGACGCGGGAGACCTTCTCGCCGCGCTCGTCCGAGCGCAGGGTGGCGTAGGTGGTGAACAGGATGCCCTCCGACAGCGCGATCGGCTTACCCTGCGGGAAGCGCGATAGCGGCGTCACCAGCAACCGCTCCTGACCGAGTGCCGACCAGTCGCGCTGCGCGTCCTCGATCAGGGTATCGGACTTCGACACCCACACCGCCTTGCGCCGGCCGGACAGCCAGTTGTCGAGGAGGATGCCGGCGACCTGGCGGCCCTTGCCGGTCCCGGTGCCGTCGCCGACCATGAAGCCGCGGCGGAAGCGCACCGCGTTCGCCGCATCCTCCGATGCCGCGGCGACCGTGTCGAAGGTTGGATCGACCGTCCATGATCCGGTGAGATGGGCGGCGTGTGCGTCGCCGGCGTAGATCACGGTCTCGAGCTGGGCGTCCGAGAGCAGGCCGTCCGCGACCACGGTCGCGGGCAGCAGCGGGCGATGAGAGGGCTTTGGCGGAGCGACCGAGGCCATCGCGGCCGATTGCACAAGCTTGGTGGGATGCGGCTGTGCGCTCGGGATATGGATCGCCTGTAGCGCATAGGTCTCGTAAAGAGCCTCCGTCAGCCTCCCCTTGGCGTCGGGCTTCCCGTCCACGGTCTCGTAGACCAGCTCGGCACCCTTGAGCTCGACCACGGCGCGGGCGAGGGCGGGCCGGTGGAAGGTGGCGGCGCCTGGCGGCACGCCGGCGGGTCGCCCGCCGACGATCGGTGTGCTCGGCGGGAGCGGCGGGACGGCGATCGGCAGCCGCGGCGGCACACGCTCCGAAATCCACGCAAGCAGGGTGGGGAGGTCGGGCGCCATGCCCGCTGCGGCCGGAAAGTGGGTCGGCTCGTCCGCCGGCCGCTTGTCGATGACGGTCAGCCGCGTATCGATCGTCGTGCCGTGGCGCGCGAAAACGGTACCGTCGACCGCCGTCGTGAACACGACGGTGCCCTGGGCTTGCAGCCGGATGAAGGCGTCACGCCACGCGGATGCCTCCGGCGAGAAGCCAGCTCCGGTGATCGTCACAAGCCGGCCGCCGGGCGCCAGGCGAGCCAGCGCCGAGGCCACGTGGCACAGGACAGCGTCGGACATACGGCCCGAGACATTGGCGAGCACGGAGAAGGGCGGGTTCATCAGTACGACGCTGGGAACGACGTCCGGATCGAGATGATCGTCGATCTGAGCGGCGTCGAAGCGGGTGAGGGGGGTCGCCGGGAAGAGCGAGGCCAGGATGCCGGCACGGGTCTGGGCGAGTTCGTTGAGCGTGAGCACGCCGCCGGCGATCTCGGCCAGGATGGCCAGAAGCCCTGTCCCGGCCGAGGGTTCAAGGATCCGATCGCCCGGGGTAATCGCTGCGGCGGTCAGTGCGGCGAGCCCCATAGGGAGAGGCGTCGAGAACTGCTGGCGCGTCAGCGTCTCCTCGGAGCGCCGCGTATGCGCGGGCAGAAGGCCGGCAATCTTCGACAGAAGCACGAGACGCGCAGCCGGGGAGGGGGCCGCGCGGAACAGCGCGCGACCGTACTTGCGCAGGAACAGCACGGTCGCGACCTCGCCGGCCTCGTAGGCCAGCTTCCAGGCCCAGGCACCGGCCGCGTCGGACGCGCCGAAGGCGGTCTCCATAGCGGAGCGCAAAGCTACAGCGTCGATCGGTTCGCCGCGCTCCAGATGGGATCCGAGGTGACGGCCGGCCGCGACGATCGCGGCGGCTCGATCGGTACGAGAGACGTGCGGAGGCGCCGCCGCGACTGGGGCCGCTGCGGAGGAGGGGAGGGCGGTCATTGACGAGATTCCGGGAGAGCAGGACGGACCGAGCCCAGGCGGCGCTCTCTCTCGATCCGCACCGGCTCGATCCTGTCCCCGCCTTCCTCCGACTCCGGGTCCCCACCGAGGACGCATGACGAGAGAGGGCGCCTTACCAAGCCGAGAGAAATCCTCGCGGTCGCTGGCGCATCAAGAGGCCCGCGATCCCACCGCCCCGTCGATGACCGTGAGAGCCAGCAGCGTCTCCCGTCAGTGGCCTGAAGGGATCAGGCTGCGCCCCGCCCGGCATACCGGGCGAGGCATCGCGGCGCGTCTCAGTCTCGGCGGCTCGTGGGCCGGGACCAGATCAGCGAGTAGCCCTCGCCCTCTTCGTCGTCGAAGAGGTTCGCGTAGATCGGCGCCGTGAAGCTCGGATCGTCCAGCTTCAGGCTGAGGTACTCGCGGCCCTCGTTCGAGCGCCTGGACCACGCCGCTCCGATCTCGGCCCGACCCACATAGACCCGGTGGCTGGGGGCGTTCTCACCGGCTGCGCGAGGATCCTGAACGATCCGGACGTTGCGGGCTTGAACCGAGAGGGTGACGATCTGGCCGGTGAAGCCGTCTTCGTTCTTGGTGAAGTTGCCGATGGTCGCCATGAGATGTCTCCGTGTCCTGCTCCGAGCCCGCGACCGCCGCGGCCTCGATGGCGATCGGTGAGGCCGGAGGCGGTCGGCGCCGCACCTGCGTCAGCGGGCCGAAGCGTCAGCGGAGGACGGCGGACGGGCGGGTTTGTTGTCCCGCGAGGAATGCGAGAGCGTCAGCGCAGCAGGGGAAGAAACTTGACCGGCCGCCGTTGCGGCTAAGCCGGACGAGGCGCTAGCCGTCCCCGGCCAGATCAAGCCATGAGAGAGGCCGCGCGGTCACCGGGCTGCGACAGGTCCATCGCGGAGAGGCTGGTGACACGCCGCTTCGAAGACCGCCGTGACGGATTCACCGTTCGATCGCCGCTCGGTCGAGCACTTGATCCGCCTCCCGTTCTAGCGCTGTGCGCCGGCCGATAGCGCTGCCACCGTCGCGCAATCAGGATCAGGCGAGGAGCAGCAGCTTCCCACGAAAGAGCTCAACGCGGTGACGCAGATTCTCGGGTCGGTCTCGACGATGGCGGTCAGAATTTCTACGCGACACGGCGGTCCTTGGCGTCGACCGCTGTGGGGCGCTGCCACGATTCTCGGCCTCGAGCCGACGATGGTCGTGACGTCGTTGGCCACCTTCGCCGACCGACGATCTGGCAGAACGTCGATCAGGTAGCGGCTGACGGGTCAGTGCTCTCCATGAAGGTCGAGATGGACGTGGTCTCGGCGTCTCGGGGCATGTCGTTCGAGAAGCGATCAGGATGCCGACGGACGCACGTCTTGGGACGATACCGTCACCGAAGTCAGGACGGATGCTTGGGCGCGGCACGCACCCATTCGCGGTTGCCGGCAAGGGCGAGACGCTTACGGTCGACGCGTCAAGACACGACTCGGAAGGGGAGGGGTGGCTATCGGTGGCGGCTTGGAAGTGGTTGCCTACGCGCGGCACTGCCTGGACGAAACGATCGGCCGCGTGCCGACGCCGACGACGATCCGCCGGGTCCCGGCGAAGCTGAAGCCTTCCCAACGCGTGGCGGCAGCGTTGCCCCAAATCGGCGAGGGTTCCTTCGACAATCACGGTCGAGGACTCGTGGAGCCGAGCGGTTCGACCATCCAGTTCATCCGGGTTCTGGACCGGCATCCCGAATTCGTCGAAGACGTCAGATAAGGGGCGCCCGATGCTTACTTGGCCGAAGGACAGGCTGCTGCAGAACGGCCCGGAGCTGCCAATGGTCGAGCGGGTACGGCGCGACCAGCACAACACCCGCACGCTTCGGGCATCAGGCTGAGCCGTGCTGGGTTCGGCCTATGTCGACACGCTCGACCCGGTCGCCATCGAGTTGTGGTTTCATGACAGCGCCGAACAGCCGGCTCGCCTGAAAGCTATAATCCAAGCCCTTGCCGCGCTGGAGCCGGACCGCGATGCGGACTCAGGTGTTGGATGGTCTGTGAAAAGCTCTCGCCGGATAAGGGTCGGGGCCGTCGGACGGTCCCGACCCTCTCGCGGTCGTTCAGATCGCGTAGGGATCGAATTCCAGGACGACGGTGGCAGCATCGCCGTCGAACTCGTCGGAGGGCATGACACCGTAGCCGTCGTCGGTCTGGAACAGGGTGATGCAGACCATCAGAGTCCGGGCGAGGTGATAGGCGTAGCTGCGGGCGAGGGTGAGATCGTGCGCCATGGTCCGGCTCCCGTCCTGTGGCGGGGGCCATCCCCGCTCGACGGGTGCCCGATGAGTCCGGACGCGGCCGCGATCACCGTGGAGGCGCGAGCCGCAGCGGCCGCACGCCTCAGCGTAGCGGACCCCTTGAGGGTTGATCGTGGAAGGCCGCGGGCGTGACCAAGGAATTGCGCCCTCCAGAGCGGAGTGAGCCCTTGGGCTCAAGCGGCGGGAAACTGATGCTGATCCCGTTCCGACCCGCAGCGGCGCATCGTTGACGGATGATCAGATAGGCCGCGTGCGAAACTGCGAACATTGATGGTCGGACTGTCGACCAAGGCGGTGGTCGCACGCTCCACCGCGTATAACACCAGGCACCGCACAGGTCGGGACGAGCCGCCAGCGGACGAGGCCGTGAGCCGGGCGGCGTCAGATCGTATCGCCCGCGCGTCCCACAACAGCCTGACAACGAACGATCGACCGAGCCGGCTCCGGGCTCGTGCCCGAAGCCGCTTGTCCGATCTGGCTTGACGCCGAATCCGCGGCGACGCCGTAGGGCTCGGCAACCGAACCGTCCTGCGCGGCCGCGGCATCAGCAACCAGGAAGGCCGGCAGCGCGTCGGCCTCGTCCGTCCCGCAGGAATCGGTGTCACGTCCTTCGGCCGTGGCTGGCTCGCCATCGCCAGCGTCGACGCGCAGCGGCTCGGGCAGCCAGCCGGTGTCCGCGAGGAGGCGCTCGGCCTCCTTCGCCATCTCGGCCTTCTTCAGGTGGTCGATGAGCTGCGCTGCCCGCTCGCTTGCCCCCTCCCGTACGGCTTCCAGGATACGCGCTTTGGTGACGCGGCCGAGATAGTTCGCCGTGGTAGGGCGCCATCCGGCGGACACCATGTCGAGGTCCGTCGCTCGCGCGAGACGGTCGGCCTGGGCGAGGCGGACCCGCACTCCGTGTTCCGAGACGCCTATCCCGCCGTAGGGGTTCGGCTTCTCGTGAAGAGCGTTAATCCCGAAGCTGACGCAATGCGCGAGCAAGGCCAAGCGGCTCGCGTCGTCGAGGGCGGCAAGCCACTCCCAGAGCGCATCGCTCTCGGCGGGCAACTCGGCCTCCCAGCTCGCATGCCGCTCGGCGACGGCGCGGGCGCAGGCGCTGTCCTTCAAATCCTCGGCTTGCGCGGCGAAGTGGATCTCTCGGACCGAGACCTCGAGGCAGCCCGATCCCGAGCGGACGTGGAAGGTGTCGAGCACCAGCTTGTGCAGCAGCGCCGTCAGTGCGACCTGCGGACGGCTCGCCACGGCATCGCGCAGCGCCAGCGTGCGGTGCGCCGTCAGCTCCGCCATCAAGCGTTCGGGGAGGGGCCGGATGCCGTCTTCCTCTTCCGGCTCGGACGCGGGCGGCGTCCCCCCGATTGTGATGACGGCCCGCTTCACCGCCGGCTGCGCGGGCGCACCGGTTCGGCCAGTCTTACCGTCCGAGGTTTCGCCCTCGCTCTCCGAGGCCGGAGCGGCTGGCACGTCGTCCTCAGGCCGGACGTAGCCGCGCTCGACCCGCAACCGGCCGTCATGGCCGAGGCCGACGAAGGCGCCTGCGCAGGCGATCTCGGCCGGATCGTAGCGCAACGGGCGGTGCGCCAGTTGCTCGAGCGCCGCCTCGATCTCGCCGAGCCGATCGTCAACCGCTTCCGGCAGTTCGTCCTCTTGCTCATGCTCGGCCACGAGCCGCTCCTGTTCGGCCGTAAGGGCGTCGATCGTCGCCTGCTCCGCCCCGGTCGTCTCAACGGGCTCGCCGTCGATCCGGCGAAGGCCGAACTGATGACCGTAGGGGAAGTTCATCGCGACCTCGATCCACTTCCAGCCCTCGGCTGCGACCTCTTCGGCCTCGGCCTTCAGCTTCTCGGCCGTGAGGCGGTCGAGAAGTGCGACATCCTGGAGCCAGCCGCCGCCATCGGCCTGGAACAGGTCGCGTAGCACAGTGCCCCCGGCTGCCTCGTAGGCGTCCATCCCGACGAACAGGACCCGTTTGTCCGACGCCTGCGCGGCCTTCTCGGTTAGGAGCCGCCGGATCTGATAAGGCTCCTTCGACCAGGAATGCCGCACCGCCTCCCAGACCTGCTCCTGGCGGGCGTGATCGTGCGTGATGGTGAAGGCCATGAGCTGCTCGAGCGTCATGCCGTCAACGGCGTAGACATCGAGCAGCGCGGGCGCGACCGTCGCAAGGCGTAGTCGCTGCTTGACCACGTTGACCGGCACGAAGAAGGCCGCGGCAACAGCCTCCTCGGTCATGCCCTTCTCGCGCATCGCCTGGAAGGCGCGGAACTGGTCGAGGGGATGGAGCGGCGCCCGCTCGACGTTCTCGGCCAGCGAGATCTCCTCGATCAGGACGCCGCTGGCGGCATCCGAGACGATGCAGGGTATCGGTGCGGTCTTCACCAGCCGCTTCTGCTTCACCAAGAGCTCGAGGGCCCGGAAGCGCCGGCCGCCGGCCGGCACCTCGTACATCCCGGTCTCCCGACCCTCGCCGTCGATCACTGGCCGAACGTGCAGGCTCTGGATCAGGCCTCGTCGGGCGATCGACTCAGCGAGGTCCTCGACCGGCACGCCGACCTTCACGCGCCGGACGTTCGCTTGGCTTAACACCAGCTTGTTGAAGGGGATCGGGCGGGCGGGCGCCAGTGTGATCTTCTGAACCGTATTCGCCATCATCATGTCTCCGCGACGGGCGCCGGAGGCCTCTCCTCCGCTCTCGATTCCGTCATGACGCGCAGCGCCGCCCTCTTCCTCTGGAGGGCAGCGCCGCGATGGGGAGAACGGCAGACCGGAGCAGCGTAGCCTGGGCCCTTGGCGACTTGCCGACGCGCGACGCCGGTTTCGACCGTCAGAACCATGACCGGTCTAGTTTACGACGACCGAGATGGCCCCTCTTTCCTCGGTCGGGTTGCAGAGCCTGGGGTGAGGCGACAGCCTATCTCCGAGTACGCATGGTCGAGGGACATCGACGCCCTCCGCTTCCCATCTCCCGAATCGTGTGTTGATCGGAGCTAACCGTGGAAACGCGTCACGCGGCCCGACCCTGCATATGCTGCTTCTCCCGCGCTGTCACCGAGATTGGCGTTCCTTCACCGTCATTTACGGCCGTATCCGAGCTCTCTTCCGCGAGCGCGAGGCGATCAAGCAGCCAGTCGGCGGCCTTGCTGGCGTGAGAGGCCGCACGCACTATGGCCCGCTCGTCATCGCGCAGGACCTGGAGCCAGGCAGAAATATAGTCGGCGTGGCGTACGGTCGGAACGATACCGAGGCTCGCGCACACATAGGCTGCGGAAATCTCGGCCACCAGTTCCTCACGGGCATAGCAGGGGCCGCCGCGCGGCTCCTTCATCGAGCGGTCCAGGCGCGAGCGATGGCCGGTGGCGTGCGAGAGCTCATGCGCGGCGGTACGGTGGAAGTTGATCGGCTCGTGGAACGCCTCTGGCGGGGGCAGCACGACCACGTCGTCGCAAGGACGGTAGAAGGCCACGCCGCCACCGACGCGGATGGTCACGCCGGAGGCTTCCATCAGCATACGGAAGCGCGGCAGGACGAGATCCTCGCGCGGCGGGAGCAGCGGCGCGGTGAAGTTCGCGGGCAGGCCGTCGACCTGCGCAACGTTGAAGACGGTGAAGCGTTTGAGGAACGCCACCTGCCGGGCCGCGTCCCCGTCGCGATCGGCCCATCGGCGTTCGTCTTTCGGCGTGAAGCGATCGGCGTAAACGATCCCGGTCCCGTGCTCGCCCTTGCGCACGCAGCCGCCGAGAGACAGGGCTTGGCGGAACGTCAGCCAGCGTTGATCGCGATAGCCCGCTGCGATGCCCGCCGCCCAAAGCAGCATGACGTTGATGCCGCTATACGCCCGGGCCGTGGCGGCGTTGCGCGGCATGGCCACCGCGACGGTTCCGCGGCCGCTGCCCCAGGGCTGGACCCAAGGGACGCAGCCGGCCTCAAGTTGGGCGATGATCCGATCGGTGATTTCACGGTAGAGGTTGGTGCGCTCGGGTTGTGTCGCGCGGTCGGTCGCAGGTCTGGCCATCGGGAAGCTTTCGCGCCGGGCGCCGGAGGTTCTCTCCGACCATCCTTCCCGGCAATTCGCTCCGGCCCTCCTCTGGCTCTAAAACTTGCGCGGCGCCCGCACCCACCTTATCAATATTCCAGTCTCAATTTTGCGTTAACACCACGCATTCGCATAACATTCGTTATGGAACTATAGCCTGTTCTATCAATCTTTAAAAGATCAAGATAAAATTATCATTATGGAACATTGGGCTTTGCCCCAGGGGGTAATCTGTCTGGTGCAGCTGCCGATGCAGAAGGGCAGGGCGCTTTCGTCGGATTTATGCAGCGCCCTCGCCTCCCCCGGCGGCCTTTAAGCGATCGTCGGGCAAGCGTGTGTCGGTCATGCGCTCCAACGCTGACACGAGACTCTGCGCCACGGGCGACCATCGGTTGAACGCGGCACGGGAGCGCGTCGAATGCTCGAACGTCTCGTTGACTCGCGCGAGGTCGCCCAGGTTTCGCGCCAGGATTGGAAGCTCCTCATCGCCAACCGTCGCGGTCGCCTCGATGTAGGCGGCAAGCGTGAGAAGCCCTTCGATCGCGACGGGAATGCCATCGGAATTGAACCCATTGGTTGCCGTACGCAGCTCTGCCAGCGAGCGCCGCCATTCGCGAACGGCGCTCGCCTGGGCGTCGCCCCGCGCGGCCTTGTGCACGAGGGCGTCAGCGAGGAGGTGAAGCCGCTCGGGAGCTTGGTCGAGCCATCGATCGACGATCGGCATCGCGACCTGGGTGGGCGATCGGGAGATCGTTCGCGCGTCAGCGGCGATGGTGGTGATCCGCCCGGGACGATAGCCGAGCTCTTCGCAAATCTCTCGTTGCAGGAAGCGCAACTCGGCGATGTTGATCGGCCACCAACGTTCGAATTCCTGCGCCCGATAGAAGGCGATCGCATCGACGGCGATGCGACCGGCGTCAGCGTCCCTTCGACGAAACTCGATGAGGCAGAAGGACGCAAACTCCTCGCCCGCGCCGTTCGGCGCGAAGTCACGGAATGGGTCAACGAGAACGGCAATTGCCCTGGTGCTCGGCTTCGTCCTGAGGAGCGCGATGATGCGCGCGATCTGGTCGATCTTGCCGCCGTATCGCCGCAGACGTGCGCCGTGGAGGTAGGGAATGCGCGGTTCCAGCTGCGATCGGTCGAGCTGCCACCACTCAACCAGTTCGCGCAGCCAAGCTTGTCGCTCATCACCTTGCAGGTCGTCTGGAACGGCATAGGCGCTGGGCAACGGCAGCGTCTTGCCGTCGTCGTCGGGCAGATCGAGGTGGACGATCAGGGTGCCCCGCTTCGCGTTCGTCCCGGCGATGGCAAGAGCGCGCGCGTAGACCTCGTCGAGGTCTGCACCCTCGACGATTACAGGCGCGCCGGGCGAGACAAGGACGGTCTCAGCGGGGCGGACGCCAGTCGTCCATAGCCGGCGGATGGTTGGTGCCGGCCGCAGGTCTTCGGCGCCCGATCGCGGAAGCGGGATCGCTTCGATCTTCACCTCGGGCGTGTGCGGGAGACCGTCGAGCGTGATGAGCCGGACCGCGTCCGTCTCGCGTCCGACCTCGAAGGTCGCGCCGGAGATGACGAGGACGCGATGCATGTCATCGGTATCGCCGGCGTAGATATGGTCGAAATAGGTGGCATGCTCGTGCTTGTGCCCGTGGATGACCAAGCCGATGCCGCTGCCGCGCAGGAAAGCACGAACCTGTTCGAGGTTCGACATATCTGCGAAGGGCTTCAACTCCTCCCGCAAGCTGGGCGAGCGGAGATGGTGGTGCATCACCGCGATACGCAGCTGGCGGCCGCGAGCCGGCTGAGGCGTCGAGGCGACGAGCGCTCGCAAGGCCTCAAGTTGATGCTCCGATACGCGGGCCATGTCGTACCGAGCCAGAGCCTGGAGCTGTGACCGCAACTGCGCCGCCACGGTCGCATCGCCCGGCGCAAGCGTCTCGGGAATCGTGTTCCAATGGCTCCGCAGCGGCTCGGGCAGGACTGAGCTGACGTGCGACCAGTTGCTGGTGTTGATCGGGAACACCGCCCAGCTACGGTCGGCGGCGACCAGCCGATGCCGTCCCGGCTCCGCGATCGCCGGCCAGCCATCGATGCCGTCGAGCCACGGCACGACGCAGCCCGCAGCGCTCCAGACCCGGACGAAACTCTCGTAGCGTTCGGCGGTGCCGGGATCGGCGTCGCGCGGCACGTCGTGATTGCCTGGGACGGAGACGATGTGGTCGGCCGCAACGCAGAGATGTTCTGCGATCAGCTTGAAGACGAGCTCATGGCCACCCGCTGCGCCTTTGCTTTGCGCGTCACCCGAGAAGAACACGCCGTCGAGCGTGCGGCTGTCTCTGGTCAACCGTTCGGCCAAGCGTCGGAACAAAAGCTCGAGCGGCCCTTCGCGGGCAGCGGCAAGGAGACCCGCGACGTCGACCTTCCGGTCATCCCGTTCAAACGGAGCGCCGGATGCGGACACATGAGCATCGGTGATGTGAAGGAAGGTCGCGCGGTCAGCCATAACCCTGTTTAGCCAGCCGCGCCGCTGCTGAACACACTCAACCGGTCACCGTGTCGAGGGAGGCGACCAGCCAGAAGCCCAAAGCATGCGGCCAGCCGTTATGCCCTTGCATGTCGTTAAATCCGACATTACGTTGGTTGCAAGTGCTGGAAAGGGACGCCATGACGACTGCTACGCTCGCGCCACCCACTTCCACTCCCACCGCAGCACCGTTCCCTTTGGCAGCGGTCGCGAAGGATTTGCGCAGCGAGTTAATCGAGGTGGTCAAGGGTGAGGCCTCGATCAAAGGTGTCGCTTTGCCGCCAACATTGGCGGCGATCGGAAGCACGTCGTTCCAGATCGACTCTTTGGTGGTGGTGTCGATCCTGTGCATCGTCGAGCCAATCCTCGGCGTCGAGCTCCCGGACAGCGTGGTGAGGACAGGCGGCTATGGCTCGGTCGATCAGGCGCTGGCGCATCTGCTGCCGAAGATCGAGGCCTATTGGAAGAAGCACACAGGAGGTAAGTGATGACCCAGGCCGCGACCCCGCAAGACGAAGACGACGCCGAGCGTCGCCGGCTCGGCGAAAGGCTGCGCGAAGCCCGCAAATATCTTGGCCTGAAGCAGGAGGAGGTTGCGACTTATCTCAAGATCCCGCGCACCGCGCTGACCGACATCGAGAATGGCCAGCGGCGGGTAGAAGCGATCGAGCTGACGCGCTTGGCTAAGCTTTATCGGCAGCCGGCCGCATTCTTCACGGGAGAGGACGAGGCGGCGGCCTTGCCCGTCGATGTCGCGCATCTTGCCCGTCGGGCCGCCGCACTGTCGATGCAGGATCGTGACGAGCTCGGCCGCTTCGCGGATTATCTGCGGACGCGCGCGAAAATAGTTCGGGGCTGACGCGCATGGCCGCCGCCGATTATGCAGGCGCAGTGCGGGCCGGGACCATGGCGGCCGCGCGCCTCCATCAAACGCTCGAGATGCGTGGCATGGTTGAGGCGCGTGGAGGACCCGTCGATATCTTCGGCGCGATCCAGGCCCTCGATCTGCCGTTGCTGCTGCGCCCTCTGCAAGGGTTGCTCGGCGCCTATCTCAACGATCCCGCGCCGGGCATTCTCGTCACGACGCAGCGGTCGATGGCAATCCAGCGGTTCACCGCCGCGCACGAACTCGGCCACTACGCCATGAAGCATCTGCCGAGCCTCGATGACGAGAGCATTCTGCGGCGCATGCCGATGACAGGTGCATCAGCGGAAGACTTCCAGGAAGTCGAGGCTGACGCCTTCGCGGTCGGATTCATGATGCCGCGCTGGCTGATCCAATGGCACTCCGCGCGCCAGGGCTGGACGGTGGACGACTTTCGGCGACCAAACCGGGTGTATCAGCTCGCTCTGCGGCTCGGTGCCAGCTACGAGGCTACATGCTGGACCCTCGTGCGCCACCGGATGATTGCGGTGGCCTTGGCACGCGAGCTTCAGCAGACGCAGCCGCGCGAGTTGAAGGTCGCGTTGCTGCAGGACTATCGACCCCAGGATTATCGGGGCGATGTCTGGCTGCTGACCGAGCGCGACGCCGGAACTCGCATCGATGGGAGCCGAAACGACCTCTTCGTGCTCCGTCTCAAGGAGCATAGCGGGGGCGGCTATCTCTGGAACATCGAGCAGCTCGCGGCGAGCGGTTTCGCGGTTGTTTGCGATGCAACGGAAGCCACCGATGGCGACGGCATCGGCGGCCCTGTCATCCGTCGCGTAACTGCGACGCCCGAGGAAGGCGGTCGCGGATCGTTGCAGCTCGACGAGCGCCGGCCATGGGAGCCCGATCCGCCGCTCTCCCGTTTGCAGCTCGACTTCGATCTTACGGGACCCGAAGAGGAAGGCCTCTCGCGGGCCGAGCGGCGGAGGCTGCTTGAAGCCGCATGACCTCCGTGACCATTCTCAAAGATCTGCGGTCCGAGTTCGGAGCGGCCCGCAACCAGGGATCGCGCCCGACCTGCCTCGCCTTCGCGGCGAGCGACGCGCACGCCGCGTTGCGGCTGGGGTGGTCGCCGCTGTCGTGCGAGTTCGCCTTCTACCACGCGCAGCAGCGCGCAGGACGATCGCCTGACCAGGGCGCAACGCTGTCGGCGATGCTGGCGACGCTGCGTCACGAGGGGCAGCCGGAGGAGATCAGGTGGCCGTATCTCACGGCGCCTCCTACCGATCCCGCTCTGTGGTCACCGCCTGCGGCGGTCGGCCCGCGATTCGGAAGGGCCGGCGCACCTCATGCTCACGCCGTCGATGCGATTGTTGCCGAGCTCGACGCGGAGCGTCCGGTCATCCTGCTGCTGAGGCTGTCTCGATCCTTCTTCATGCCGACGCTCGAAGGGGTGGTTCAGCCGGCGGCTGGTGAGGCGCCCGACCCCGCGCGGCGGCACGCAGTGGTCGCGGTCGGTCACGGGACGATCCAGAGCGGGCGCGCGATCCTCGTGCGCAATAGCTGGGGTCCGGGTTGGGGTGTCGGAGGCCATGGCTGGCTGACCGAAGGGTTCATCGTGCCGCGCCTGTTCGGGGCCGCGCTTCTCACGGAGGATGTCGATGTATCTGCCCGTCCCTTCGCAGCCTGACTGCGCGAGCGCCTGGCGCGAAGCGGTGCGCCGTGTCGACGACATGCGCAATCACGAAGCCTACAACGTAATCATCGACATTGATGATCCGACGGCGGCATCGACAGTCGCACATCCGGGCGTGGCAACCGTCGACGGCTTCCTCGCCGATCGGGCAAAACCGATCGAGACGGTCGCAAACACGATCTTTCCGACCTCGCTGTACCTGCGGCACGGCGCGCCAGCGTTCTTCGACGTGTTCAACGATCGGGTCTTGCCGAAAGTGCGCCGCGGCGGTCGGTGGTCCGGCTACTATTTCGAGCGGATGATCGCTTACCAAGGAACTACTGGGGTTCCGCCAAACCAGCTGTGGGACATCGTCGAGCGGATGAACGACGACAGCGTGCGGGCGCTCAACAAGTTCGAGCTCTCGTTGTTCGATCCCATCCGCGACGTCGACAACTCCGTCTACGGCGGTCAGTGCCTGAGCTTCATGAGCTTCAAGATCGTTCCTGGTTCACCGCGCAAGGTGACGCTTACGGCTCAGTACCGGAACCATTATTATGTCGAAAAGCTGCTCGGAAATCTGATCGGCCTGGGCCGCCTGATGGCCTTCGTTGCCCGCGAGACCGGGCTGGAAGTCGGTCCACTGACCGTGGTGTCGACCCACGCGAAGATCGACCAGCCTGCCGGCGCCACGCGCGGGGAGATTAAGGCTCTCCTCGCGCAGTTCGATCAGGCCATTGCCCCACTCGCGGCCTGAGATGACAGAAAGGGTAGCTCCGGAGCGGGGTCGTTTTTATGTAACCCGTAGATCGCATGCACGCCAGCAATGAATTCCGATTGTCCGCCATAGCTCGGGTGGCGGACCGTCATCACCGGGATTTCGATCCCGGAGAGTGCCAACCCGGCATCGCGCCCGATCGCCACAATCCGACGCGGCGCGATCATCGCAATGAGCGCGGTCAGGAAGGGCCAAGTGGCGTCTCGCTCAGAGCGAGTGTGGCAACGGTTGGAAAGAGAATCGTCCGGCTCGTGTGGATGCAGCGGGAAGATGTTCCAGAGGACGGCTGGCGCCTCGATTTGCGTGAGAACCCGCCAGACGACCGCGGCCGTGCGCTCGGCGACGACGGGGCCTCGCGTCGCGCGGTCGAGCGTGATCCCGCCGAGGAGCGCGCTCGCGGACGTCAGGTGAACCTCGTCGGTGAGTGGCACGCCGGTTCGGCGCCCACCGCGATAGCCAAGATCACGGGCGATCCAGATCGTGTCGACCTTCGTCTCGATCGACGCTTCCAGGCAATGAACTAGATTGCGCTTGCGGACGCGCGCACCGTCATCGCGGTCGTGGAGGACGCAGTGATCGCGATAGGGGTTGAACACCGACTTAAGCGCCGTGTCGGCAAGAGCGTCGGCAAAGGTGCGAGGCGTTTTCACGAAAGCGGCTCGATTGTCATTTGATGCTTGTCCAAGTCGAGAATGAGACGTCCGCGTCGGTGCTCGCGCAGAAAGCGGAACGCCGCGTAGCCTTGAAGGATGGCTTCTTCCCAAAGCCATAACGGGCATCGTTCGGCCTCGTAGCCCACCACGAACTGCCGGACGTGCTTCAGCAGGTCGAACGGCAGGTCGCCCGGCTTCATACCGTCAAACAGGTCGAGTTCAATTGCCTGCCCGAAGATCCAGGTGGTGATCCCCTCCTCGATCAGCGTCGCGCGGGCGCCATCTTGCGCCTCATCGACCTTCGGGGCGGATTTTCTTTTCAGGCGGAAGAGCGCGCGGGTGACTGGCGACCAGCCCAGCACGGCAACGTAGGCGTAGTGGAAGGCATCGTGGAATCGGTAGTCGTCGGCGGCCATCGCGTTATCGGTCAGCCGATCCCCGATGTTGATGCCGTTGCAGCGCTGGAAGACGAAGGTGCGCCCTCGAACCTGCCGCTCGAAGATCTCGATGGTGAGCCTGCGTGGTAGGCGTTCCTCTGGCTCCGCGTTTGCGTCGAGAGGCGCTGGATAGTGGCGCTGGCGCGGCCAGCGGTCGGCGATCTTGGCGAGGTTCTTGACCGCCGCCGCCTCAAGCGTAACACCGGCCTCGTTGGCCGCTTGAATAAGCGTCCGTGCGATGACCGCCAAACGGCTGCGCGGAAGGTTATCGCGCTCCTCCGTACCTCGCTCCTGGAGATCCATCACGAGAAGCCCGATTTCACCCGCCAGCTTCAGCAGCGTGCGCTCGAAAGCGATCGTCGGTTCACCCGCCCGGGACATGATGGCGGGCTGCAAGGCCGCCAGCGTGATCGTGCCGCTGGCGCCCATCGTGGATGCAGCCTCGACGAAGACATCGGACAAACGGACGTTCACGCGGGACGCGACCGCCGCCAGATACCAGAGGACATCGCCGAGCTCCTCGACGACGGCTCCCGCGTAGCCACGGTAGGAGGCATGATCGCGCTGCTTTTTCTTGACCTCGCTAAGGAGGCTCCCTGCCTCGCCGAAGAGACCGAGGAGCGGGAAAGCTAGGGAACCGCCGTCACTGTGCTGATCGGTGAGCGCCGCCTGCGCCGCGTAGTCCGCGATGGTGAGGGGAGCGAAGGTCTCATCGGTCATACAACAAGCGCTCGCTTGGTCACGGTTTCTGCGGCCCAGACATCGCCGACGCCCACGCTGTTACCTACTCGCCCCTGGCAACCGTTGCCTTCGCCAGCCTCGACGTTGGCAGAGACATCGGCCGGGCGTCAACGTCTGGTCTCCTGCCGGTCCAGTTCGACGCATCCTGTGGTAATCAGGTGATGCCGCTGGGCACGGCACACCTTTGCCCTCACCAACAGGTTCATTGGCGACTTCGTTCGGTGACTTTTATCGACGACTGCGAAGAGTGCCCGAAGGGCTTAAGCCGTTTTCAAGATAATGAGGTCGCTTTGCGTCGACGATACGTCTGCGTCGAAAGTCCTGCAGCATATGCGTCGCTGTGTTGATACTGACCTTCTCAGCAGAGGCATTGGACAATTTTCGTCATGTGACCGGATCATCCGGTATTGCATGATCCAGTTGTCGATGAAGGCGCAAGGGCATTTTTCAAAGCCCCCCGGAGGAGGAGGAGGAGGAGGAGGAGCCGGTCGATCCTACCTGACTAACGAACTGGCTTTGGACCGGGCTGATTGGGAGTATCAGTCAGGACTGGACGTGCAGATGCCAAGCATGGATGGCAGGTAAGCGTCCCGACGCATCCGGGCGCTCGGCGGCCCGCTCAAGACGCTGTCAATCATCGCCACGACTGCGAACGTGCTGCCGCGCGACGTAGACTCGTGCCAGGCCGCCGGCACGAACGCACATGGTGGAAAGCCGTTCGTTCCCGATCACCTTCGCGTCGTCATCGTGCACTGGGCAGGAGCCAACGCTCCTGCTGGATTGGACAGCGCTATGCGGACCGAGGTGGCATCCGGACACAACGCGGCCACGCTCGACGATCACGTGGAGATGATCGGCGGTAAGATGGCGGTCGCCATGCTGGCAAAATTCGTGGCGGATCTCGACCGCAGTCTCAAAGGCGAGCCGATCGATACCACCGGAGGACGCAGCGTCGCCAGCGATGCGCACGCTCTGATTTTCCACCGCCGGCATGTTCGGGTTTTACGCCATTTCGCAAGCGTGCCGGAACTTGGAGACGGGCATCAGGTCGACTGAAGGCGATGGCACCGATGCTCACACCCATCTGAGCCTCGTTCGCGATGCGATGGCGTCCGCGGATGCGAAAGCCAAGGAGATCCAAGAAGTGCTGGAGGCACGAAAATCTGCGTAACAGCAAGAGTAGCCGGTTAAAGCTACATACGGTTCTGAAGGCTCGCAAGCTTACGGGCGGCACCACGCTGTGCCCTAAGGCGCTCGCCGTACCGGGCCGGCATGGCCGGCGTCTTCCACGAACCCGCCTGCATGACCTCGAGGAGCTCAAACCCGGCGGCAAACATGTCCTGCGTCGCGCCGACGCGCGTCGAGTGCCCGGAGGGGGGGCGGGCGAGCTTCACGCCAGCAGCCAAGGCGATCTCTCTATATATACGGTACACCTCGGCACCGCCGAGCGGCGACGCTCCAACACGGCCACCCTTGGTCAAAGGCCGAAACAGAGGGCCATGCGTCAGGCCTGCCTGCACGAGCCATGCGGAGACCCGCTCCATCGTGTCGGGCGCGAGATACTTGATCGCGCCCTCTCCCTCCTGGTCGGTTTTGGAGCGGCGCACCAGGATGGTTCCTGAGCCGTCAGCCGTGCGCTCGACATCCTCGACGTGCAGCGCGACGAGTTCCGAACGGCGCAGCAGCGTGTCGTAGGCGACCGCGACGAGGGCCGCGTTGCGCAAGCCGATGAGCGGCACTTCCGGCTCGGCTTCCGTGACGCGTTTATGCCGGCGGGTCGTCGCCTTTTGATCGAGCATGCGCTCGATGTTCGGGCGGTTGAGTGGCTCGGCCTGCTTTTGACGCCGGCCCTTGGTCCGGCTGATGCGCTTGACCGCGAGCCGGACAAGCTCATCATTGCAGGGATTCGTTAGCCCAGCCGCGCGGTGGAGAGCGGCGATCGACGAGCGGTAGCGCTCGACCGTGGCGCGGGACTTCACCTTGGCTTGCGCATCCAAAAAGTTCGTGACGGTCTGCGGTGTTGCAGGCAACATCGCGTGCTCGTTTTCACGGCACCAAGCGGCGAAGATCCGGCTGTCGGTGGCGAGCGCGCGCAGCGTGTTGTCAGCGAAGGCGCCGCGCGCGGCGCGAGCGTGCTGCTCGAAGCGTTCAGCGAGAATCTCGAGGTCGGGCGACCGCTCTTCTGCGAGTGGGACGGGGAGGGGACGTGAGTCGCGAATCTGAGAACGGTCAGGAACATCGGCTTCAAGCTTCATAGCCGGAGCTTAGCCGCCCAGATCCTAACGATCCACAAATTCGCTATGATAACCGTCATTATCGTAGACAATTTGGCCGTTTCCTGATTGGCGGTGGCGACCGTGGTGTGGTCCTGACCCAGCGAACTGGTCCATTTCGCTCGCAAGTTTTTCGGGCATCCTGAACCCTGAAGGAGGGTGGATGCCATGACTCGCAAACGCTTTACGAACGAACAGATCGCCTTTGCCCTGCGGCAGGCAGAGAACGGCGCGACGGTGGACGAGGTCTGCCGGAAGATGGGTGTATCCGAGCCAACCTTTTACCGGTGGAAGAAGCAGTTCGTTGGCATGGGCGTGCCGGAGATCCGTCGGCTGAAGCAGCTGGAGGACGAGAACAGCAAGCTTAAGCGATTGGTCGCCGACCTGACGCTGGATCGCTCCATGCTTCAGGACGTACTCAAGCGAAAGTGGTGAGGCTTAGCCGTTCGTCGTGAGGTCGCTGGTCACCTGCAGGTGGCCTACGGCATCAGCGAGCGTCGGGCCTGTCAGGCCACGAGCTTTGGCCGCTCGTCTCAGCGCTACCGTAAGCGCTCGGACCCGCAGGTGGCGCTACGAATGCGGCTCAAGGAGCTGGCCGCAGCACGGGTCCGTTACGGCTATCGGCGCCTCCACATCCTGTTACGGCGGGAGGGCTGGGCGGTGAACCATAAGCGCACTTACCGGATCTACCGCGACGAAGGGCTGTCGATCCGGCCTAAGCTGCCCAAGCGCAAGCGAGCTTGGCGCTATCGCCAGGGCCGGCCAGCGGTGGGTGGACCAAACGAGGTCTGGGCGCTGGATTTCATGTCAGACAGCCTCTTCGACGGGCGTCCATTCCGGATCCTGACCGTCGTCGATTGCCACACGCGAGAGGCGCTCTCACTCACCCCGCGAGCCAACTTCCGCGCGTTCCAGGTGGTCGAGGTCCTGGACACGCTGGTTCAGCTACGGGGTCGGCTCAAGAGCCTGAGGGTCGACAACGTCCTACGTAGCGAGGAAACACGGCGGGTCGGGCAACAGGTCTCTGCCCGCGAACATGCGCTTGCGGCGTGATCGTCGTCAACGTCGATCCAGGTGGCTCCTGCCAATCTGGAAGAACTCTCGGCCATAGCGAACACAGGATCCAACCGGCACGTAGCGCCGTGGTCCTCACCGTCCTCAACACGAGATGTCGATCCAGGCAGGAGACCCGAGCATTGTCTACAGGGTCGTGGCTCTCACGCCCTCACGGCTCTGCTGAGAGGGGTTCTCCCACCTGGCACCGGCCCCTCGACGAAGGGCCGGTAGTCGGCACCGGTCTTGATGACGGCGTGCACCACGCGCGCCATCTTGGCGGTGATCGCGGTCAGCGCCTTGCGCCGCAGGTCGGCATTGTGCCGGTCACGGGCGATGTAGCGCTCGAACTTGTCGCGGAAGCCGTTCTCCCGCTGCCGGATGGCGACCTGTCCGGCCAGCCAGAGGGTGCGCCGGAGCCGGGCGTTGCCGTACTTCGACAGCTTGGTCTGACCGCGGAAGGTACCGGACTGCTGGGTCGCCAGATCCAACCTGCAGAACTTCAGGAACTGCCGATGGTGGCCGAAGCGGCGCAGATCGCCGGTCTCGGCCAGGATAGTCAGGGCGTTGATCGGGCCGATGCCAGGGATGCGGCGCAGCAGCTTGTAGTCGGAAGAGTCCGTCAGGAGTGCCTCGGCCGCGGCCTCGATGGCGTCGCGCTGCTGGATCAGGCCGCGCACCTCGCCGATGACGAGCCGGAACATGCTCACCGCCGGAGCATCGGGTGGCACCGGCAGTCCGATCGAGCTGCGGGCCGTCTCGTAGATGTCCCCGAGCAGCTGCGCCTTGGCGACCTTGCGCCCGACCACGTCCCAGGCAGCAGCGATGAAGGCCTCCTTACTCAGCGCGGTGATGCTGGCAGGCGTGGGGAAGCGATCGAGGAAGGCGAAGAACCAGTCCGAGCGGCTGTTGTGCCGGAAGCGGTCGACCTCCGGAAAGTAGAGCGGCAGGTAGTCCGGCCTATCCTGTTTTGACGCCCGGCGTGCGGTTGCGATACGATCCGGATGAAAAGACGTCTGCCCTTGTTGCTATCTTCAACGGCGTTCCTGGCGAGCAACGGTTCGCTAATAGAACCGGCACGAACTTCCCGATCGGCGATCCGCCGTTGGTCATGGCAGAGGTGCAATACCGCGACAACCAGGAGCAGGTCGCCGAGGCCCTGGCAACCAGACTAAAGCTAGGCGGCTACCAGCATTTCGGCAATTTCGACGACCAGCGTTTCGATAGAGTCGGCGTCTCGCTCGCGAGTCTGTCCAGTGACGGAATTGCTCGTCGGATCCGCGGCAGCAGCGGTATCTATGGCGTGATCGACCAACAGATCTATCGGCCTCAAGGTGGGGATCATGAGAGTGGCGTCTCACTCTATGCCCGCGTCGCAGGAAGCCCATCGGACGTCGCGCTCGTCGATATCTGGGCCGATGGGGGCATCGTTTTCGCGAACATGATCGATGGCCGGCCTAACGACAAATTCGGCGCGAGTTTCATTTATGCCAAGATCGCAAGAGTGCCCAAGCCTTTGATCGCGACGTTGCACGCGTCACCAAAGCTTTTCAGCCAATCCGCAGTCATGAGGCCACGCTCAAGCTTAGCTACCAAGCTCAGATCGTACCCGGCTGGCTCGTGCAGCCCGATTTTGGATACATTTTCAATCCTAGTGGCGGTGTCGTCAATCCGAGCAGACCTCAAGAGAAGATCAAGAGCGGCGCCGTCTTTGGCATCCGGTCGACGATCTTTTACTAGAGCATCGGGCCGACAGACGGTTTTCGGCTTTCGGGAAAATCCGATGCGAAAACACGACGCTCTAGAGCGTTTTCGGTTTAATCTGGTTCGTATCCTGCGGCGGCGAAGAAGTTGGCGCACTCTGCGGGCGTGACGGTCTCGATGAGCCGCCCGATGGCCGCCCACAGTCCCTCGACGGTGCGCGCGGCTGCCTTGCGCAAGCCCGCCTTGAGCTTGGAGAAGGCCATCTCGACCGGGTTGAAGTCGGGGCTGTAGGGCGGGAGGAACAGCAACCGCGCCCCCGCGGCTTCGATCGCCGCTCGCACCGCCGGACCCTTGTGGCTGGAGAGGTTGTCCATGACGACGATGTCACCGGGAACGAGTTCGGGCACCAGCACGCGATCGACGTAAGCCTGGAAGGCGTCGCGGTTGATCGGCCCATCGAGCACGAAGGGTGCGGCGATCCCGGACAGGCGCAGGCCGGCGACGAGGGTCGTAGTCTTCCAATGGCCGTGCGGCACGGGCGAGCGCAGCCGCTCGCCGCGCGGAGAGCGCCCGCGTGTGCGGGCCATGTTGGTGGAGGTCCACGTCTCGTCGAGGAACACGAGGCGGGTCGGATCGCGATCGGGCTGGCCCTCGAACCAGGCCTCGCGCGCAACCCTCACATCCGGCCGCTCTTGCTCGGCGGCGTGGGCTGTCTTTTTTTGTAGCTGAGATCCCGCGCGTCGAGGAAGCTCCACAGCGTGCCGAGCCCGACCGTCAGACCGTGCTCGTCCCGCAGCCGGGCGCGCATCTCCTCCAGGGTGATGTCCACCTTCTCGTCGATCAGGCCGCGCAGGAACGCCTCGTGCGGATCGAGCTTCGAGCGGCGTGCCCGTCCTTGCGGACGAGCCGCCACCGTCCCGGTCGTCGTCAGTGCGGTCATCCAGCGGATCGAGGTCGCGACACCGACCCCAAATCGCGCTGCCGCCTGCCGGCACGACGTCGCTGCCGCAGCATCCACGACACGCTCGCGAAGATCCTGGCTGTAGGGTCGGCCCATCCATCGCTCCTCATCCAGAGCGAGCAGTGAATCAGCCCACAAGCCCCACGTGAACCCCACCCGTCCGATTCAGCCCAGACCGAAAACGCTCTAGATGCAAATAAAAGTAAATGACTGGTCTTACCATCAGCGTTTGAACCTCATTTGATTAGGGAAATCATTTCTGCCCGTAGGATCTAACTTAGGAGAATGCTCGAAAGGCCTTGACGAGCATCGAAACCAATGCGAGCTTCAAATGCGACGGTTCCCCTCGGGGATCAAAAGGGAACGAGGTGAGGGTGCTTGGCCCGATGCCGCGGCTGCCCCCGCAACTGTAAGCGGCGAGCCCATCATCAACACGTCACTGGACGCTCCGGCATCTGGGAAGACGATGAGAGGGCAGTGACCCGCGAGCCAGGAGACCTGCCGTCAGTCGTGGTCACACGCGAAACGCGTCGGGCGGGGTGTCCTGATGGGTGTCGAGACGGGTTCCTCCCTCCAGGAGGGCTCGTGGAGACGAGTTCGCGGTGACGTGCCACTGCCGTCGCCCGGGGTCTCCCGATGTCTTCCATTGCTCTTATCGCGACAGGCTTGATGCCGTCGCTTCGCTCTGCGTCCGCCCTTTCACTATCGGCCGTCTTCGCCTTCGTCGGGTTTGCCCCTGCACTGGCTCAGGAAGACGCGCTGCCGCGATCCGCGCAGGCCGGGTCTGTCACGCTCGATACATTGTCGGTCATCGGTTCCGGCTCTGGCGCCGGCAACGGGCCATACACAGCCGCCCCGTCCGGGCTCAACCTCGCTACGCCAAGCCGCAGCGGCAGCCGGCTGAACCTCACGCCGCTGGAGACGCCGGCCAGCATCGAGATCATCCCAGGCCAGAAGATCCGCGAGCGCGGCCAGAACAACGTCACCGACGCAGTCACCCAGAACGCCACCGGCATCACCACCATCGGCGCGCCGGGCAACGGCGGCACGTCCTACACCTCGCGCGGCTTTGCCGGCCTGAACTCGGTCATGCAGCTCTACGACGGCACCCGGCTCTATGTCGGCGCGGGCACCATCACCTATCCGTTCGACACCTGGAACGTCGATCGCATCGAGGTGCTGCGCGGCCCGGCCTCGGTCCTGTTCGGCGAAGGCGCCATCGGCGGCATCATCAACGTGGTGCCCAAGAAGCCGACCTTCGTCTCGATCAACGAGGCGCGCGCCGCCGTCGGCTCGGACGGGATCAGGCGTCTCGCCCTCGACAGCGGCGGCGCCGTCGGCGAGCAATTCGCCTACCGCTTCAACATCAGCGGCAACGTCGCGAACGGCTGGCTGCGGGAGAACGGCGACTTCCGCAATCTCGCGATCTCGGGCTCGCTGCTCTACCAGGCCACACCCGACCTCGCCTTCACCCTCTCGAACGACTACGGCTACCAGGAGCCGATGCGCTACTTCGGCACGCCGCTGATCAACGGCGGCATCGATCCCCGCACCCGCTTCCGCAACTACAACGTCGACGACAGCCGGATCATCTTCAAGGACAACTGGACCCAGCTCAAGACCGAGTGGAGCCCGAGCGCGGACATCACGATCCGCAACACCGCCTACCGCCTCACCTCGGCCCGGCGCTACCGTGACGTGGAGAGCTACCGCTTCGCGCCCGGCACGGGCCGGATCAACCGCAGCGACTACATCGAGATCTTCCACGACCAGGAGCAGACCGGGAACCGCTTCGACATCACCCACCGAGGCAGCTTGTTCGACATCCGCAACGAGTTCGTGGCCGGCTTCGACGTCAACCACATCGACTTCCTGCACACCAACAACGCGCCTTACGGCGGCACCAGCAGCGTCGATCCCTTTGCCTTTGATCCCGGCCGGTTCCTGCGGGTGAACGGGACCAGCCCCGGCTACCGCACCAGCACGAACCAGTACGCGGTCTTCGCCGAGGATCGCCTCATCCTCTCCGACCAGCTCTCGCTGATCGCCGGCGTGCGCTACGAGGCGCCGACTTTGCGCCGTGAGGACCTGCGCACGCCCTCGGCAAGCTTCACGAAGGATCTCAGCGCGGTGAGCTACCGCTTCGGCGCCGTCTACACGCCGGTACCGGGCACGGCGCTCTACGCCCAGTATGCCACGGCCGTCGATCCGGTCGGCAGCCTGATCACCTTGTCGCTGACCCAGAAGGACTTCCAGCTCTCGACCGGCGAGCAGGTCGAGGTCGGCTACAAGCA
>NZ_BPQP01000022.1 GCF_022179305.1 Methylobacterium iners | reverse complement strand
GTCACGGCCGCCCGCGGCTTCGACTTCGTCTATCTGAACCGGCTGCTGCCGACCGCCGCCGCCCGCGTCCTCCTCTCGCCGGCGGCGAGGAGCGGCCTTCGAAGCAATCACCGCATTGAGACCAGCTATCGCGTGACCGGCCCCTTCGCCAGCGGGGACGAGTGGCTGCAGGGACATTCCAAGAAGACGAGGCAGAATTATCGGCGGGGCCAGAAGTTCATCGCGGAGCAAGGCGCGCTGAGCTTTCGCCTCTTGCCGCCCGACGAGCCCCGCGGTCCGCTTCTCGAGCGCCTCGCCGAGCTCAAGCGGAAATGGCTCGCCGCGACCGGCAAGGTGTCGGACCTCTACGACGACGGGTCCCAGACGCTGGCCGCCCTGGTCGACGTCCTCGCCGAGGCCGGCATCCTTCGGATCTTCGTGCTCGAATGCGACGGAACCGCCATCGCCATCGCGGTGAACTTCGAGCAGGCCGGCCGGATGATGGCCTTCGTCACGGCCTACGACCCGGCCTTCGAGCGGGGTTCGCCCGGCATGGTCTTGATGGTCGACTACATTCAGTGGTCGATCGATCGAGGGCTCGACATGGTGGACTTCCTGTGCGGCGCAGAACCCTTCAAGCAGCGGTTCGCGACGAGCAGCGTCCAAATGGAATCGGCCACGGGCATGCGCACGCTTCCGGGCGCCGTAGCGGTACTGGCGGACCGAGCGGTCGAGACCGCCCGCACCCTTCGCGCCCGCTGCACGGCACCGGCCACCGCCCCGGCGCGGCAGGCCGAGGCCGCGGAGTAACGCCGGCAATCAGGTGCAGGCGCCACCGACGCACCCTCTCACGACGAAGGCGCCCAAGAGGGCGCGTCGCTGTCTGAACTGAGCACGCCTGCGGGGCGGACCTCGGTCGTGGGTCAGGCAGGACGCCAAGTGGCAGGCATCATCGGGATGCCTTGGCAGCAAAAAAATCGCGCGTGAACCTCATCCAAGAGATCATGCGAAGGGTAGTAGCTGCGGACGCCTCGTCGACCCGCGTCCCTCCGACCGAGGAGAGCTCTATGTTCCTGAGCAATGATGCCTTCGACTTCTCAAAGTTAGCCCAGGATCTTACGCGCCCTGGTGCTTTGTCCCTCGATCAGCTTGTGTCCAACCCTGCTGCCAACCCCGACGTCCAGAACGAAATCGATTATCTCGGCCGAGACGCACAGGCCGAGATCGATGACCAGAACGCCTTCAATCAGAGCGATTGGTCCGGGCTGCCGCAGAACCAGGCCGTCCAGGACGAGATCGACTTCTACGCCAGCCAGAGCGGCTGGAGCGTGTTCTGAGCAGGCACCAAGGGCTGGGATTGGTCTGCGAGAGGTCGGGCAAGAAGACCCCGCCCGGCCTGGTCGGGCGGGCTCCAACCCGGTAATCGATGCGATGGAACGATAGTTCGGTGCCGAGTGACTGCCCATCCTGCGCCGGCGCACGGGCTGCCGTTTGCGGCGACGGATGACAACGCCGCGGCCCCGCGAAACCCTGCATCGCTTCAAGCCTAGCTCGCCAGGGCGGTGAGCACTTGATCGGCCGCGGTCACACCGGAGCTGTAGGCGCCGCGGGCGGTGGTGAAGGCGTCGGGCGAGGCCGCCTCGCCCGCGAAGAAGAGGCGATCGTCGACGGGAGCCGCCAGGGCAGCGCGATTGCCGGCCGCACCGGGCCGCGCATAGGCGTAGGAGCCTCGGATCAGGGGCTCGCCGCCCCAGGCCGTCGCGACGAGCAGTCGCGCTCGTGTCCGGATGCCGGTGCCGAGGAGGCCGGCCAGCTCCTCCAGAGCGAAGGCGACCGCAGCCGCCTCACCCTCCCTCTCGAGCCTGCGCGCTAGGTCGCCCCCGTAATAGGCCTCGATCACGGGGCGGCCGAAGGGCCGAAGGTGGTAGGCGCCCGTCGCCGAGGCGAGGGGATTTCCGATGAGGTGACCGTCCTTGGGTAGATCCTCCGGCGCGTCGACCTGCAGGAAGACCTTGTTGGCGAGGCCGAGGGGCAGGCCGGCCGCGGCGGCGACCTTGTCGGGCAGGGGCGGATCGAACCGGATCGCCTCCGCGGCGAGCACGTCCGTGGACACGGTGACGACGACGGCGCGCGCCCGCACGACGCCGTGCGGCGTCTCGAGCCTGATCGTCCCGGCGGCGCCGTGATCGATCCTTGCGACCGGCGTGTTGAGGGCGATGGGCAGCCCGGCCGAGAAGAGCTCGACGGCGCGGCCATGCCCCTCGACGACGCGCCAATCACCGCCTTGAACGCGGTAATTCTTCGTGTCGTGAATCGAAGCCTGATCGAGTTCGGCACCGCTCACATAGGTGGCAACCGCGTTGAGATGGCTGTTCCAGCGATCGCCGGGAACGAGGAGCGAGCCGAGCGAGCGGTCGACCGGCTCGGCCTGAGCCTCGGCCATGCGCCTGTAATGGGCGGCCGCCGCCTGCTTGTAGGCGGCTTGATCTTCGCGGGAGAAGCCGAGGTCGCGATACTGCACGTCCCAGGGCGGCGTCGTGCGATCAATCGCGAGGCCGAGACGCTCCGCGATGGTGGTCCAAGGATTTGCCTCTGCGCCGTGCAGCCAGCCGCAGCCGAGGTCGAGGGGTGCCGCGATCACGGGCACGTCGATGGTGCGGGCTCGGCCGCCGACCCGGTGGGCGGCTTCGAGCAGCCCGAGCCTCAGCCCGGGCCGCCGCTCCAGGAGCCGATGCCCGGCGGCCAGGCCCGCGGCGCCGGCACCGACGATGGCGACATCGACCTCGCCGAGAAGGGGCGCGTGGAATTCAGGCATCTGCCCGTCCGACGGACGATCTCTGTGCAGGCATGTCTGTTCAATCGGGTGCCGCCGGCGGAGTTCCTGGTCGCGGGCTATCAGGGCTGCGGCCGTTGGACCGCGTCCGCCTGAATGGGGCGCGAGGGGCCATCGCCTCGGCCGACGGCGGAAAATTCGCGGACCCGCGGGCGATCCCTGACGAAAATCGCTCTGCCCGTTCCAAGGCATGGATGAGGGCGGCGGACCGCCCCTTCATGATCACGGGAGCGCATCGCATGACCAGGACCTGGATTCTCGCCCTCGGCCTCGCAGGCCTCGTCGCCACCGCCTCACAGGCCTCCGCCGGCGGCGCGGACTTCGACACGGCCACGGGACGCGCGCCGGCGGCCAAGCCCGAATTCCTTGGCGTCGACCTCGATACCGGCGACGTCTACTACAACGGCCGCAACTCCGGCCGGTACTGCTTCTACCGCACCGTCGACGTGTTCAACCGCTACACGGGCTACGTGGAGCAGCGTCGGGTCCGCCGCTGCGGGCACGGCCTCTACCTGCCTTGAGGCGGGTGCGATGTCGGTGTCCGGCATCCTGCAGCTGCGGCTCGCGGCGATGAGCCTCCTCGTTGCCGCGCTCGCCGCCATCGAGGACATGCGCCCCGCCGACGGGCGCATGGGGAGGGGCGACACGCCCCGGGTGCTCCGCGCGTGCACGGAGGATGCGAAGCGGGGAGACGGAACGCATGGGGAGCGACCCGCCTGCGGCGCCTTCGCCGAAGTCATCGGACATCGAGGCGCCGACGAGCCCCGAGGCTCGCGCTACGCCGGGATCTTGCCCAAATGAGGCGCGATAGGGCACCAGCCGGAGGCGAAAAACTTCGAATCGCAACCAAGAGACGGGATGATGCGCGTGGCGAGCGAAACATTCGGTGATCGAGGACGAGCGATGGCGCCGATGCGGGCGGTGCGCCGTCTCGTTGCGGGCCTGATCGGAGCTCTGGCGCTCATGGGCGTTGCCGTCGCGCCTGCCACGGCCGAGCCCGATACCTTCGCTGACAACACCGAATCGATCGCCGTCGTCATCGGCAACCGGGCCTACAAGCAGACGGTCCCAGTCGATTACGCCCACAACGATGCCGAGGCGGTGAAGGAATACCTCGTCAAGCGGCTCGGCTACCGCGACACCAACGTCTTCGTCCTGAAGGACGCGACGCTCAACGAGTTCAATCAAGTCTTCGGCACGGAGCGGAACCCGCAATCGGGCCGCCTCTGGCGCAGCGTGCGCGAGGGCCGCTCAAACGTGTTCGTCTATTATTCCGGCCACGGCGTGCCGGATCTCGCCACCCGCCAGCCCTTCCTGCTGCCCGAGGACGGCAATCCGAACCAGGGCGAGAGCGGCTATCTGCTCGAGACGCTCTATCGCAACCTCGACCTCGTGAAGCGTAAGATCGGCGCGGGCCGCCAGCTCGTCGTCATGATCGACGCCTGCTTCACCGGGGAGACCGGCCGCAAGGGCGAGAGCCTGCTCGCCGTCTCCGCGCCCGGCTTCTCGCCGGCCAAGCCCAAGGGAGCGGAAGGCGTCGTCAAGCTCGTGGCGACCTCCGGCGCCACGCCGGCCAACTGGGACGAGGCCAACAAGCTCGGCCTCTTCACGAGCCGCTTCCTGATGGGCGTCTCGGGCCTCGCCGACCTCAAGCGCGACGGGGGCGGGGGCAACGGCGACGGCCTCGTGCAATGGCCGGAGCTGAAGAGCTACCTGCGCGAGGAGGTCGAGCGGGCGGCGCGGCGCGCCAGCGGCCGCGAGCAGCTCCCGGAGGTCGACGACGCGCCGATCGTGGTCAAGGCGAGCCTGCCCGTCACGGGCATCGCCGGGGGTGTGGCCGCGATGCGCGACGAGGCGGCCTGGCGGCAGGCCGAGATCCTGGGGACCCGCGCGGCGCTGGAGAGCTACATCGGCGGCTGCGGCGCCGTCTGCGCCTATCGCGAGCAGGCGATGAGCCGCCTCTTCGAGGGCCGTCAGCGCGACGCGGCGGCGATCGACCGGGAGAACTGGGAGCGGCTCGGCGGTGCCCAGAAGTACCAGGCCTATCTCGATTCCTGCCGGGAGGTCTGCGCCTTCCGGACGCTCGCCGAGACCTATCTCGGCGGCTCCGATCCCTCCGGTGATCCGCGGGTCAAGCGATGCGACGAGCTCGCCGCCGGCACCGACGATCCCGATCGGCCCAAGGGCGTGAAGGGCGTGAAGCTCGGGCGGATCGAGGCCTCGGCGGCGACCGAGGCCTGCCGCGCCGCGGCCCAGGCGCATCCGAAGCTGCGGCGGCTCGCCTACCAGCTCGGCCGCGCCTACGACAAGGCGGACCGCTACAAGGAGGCCTTCGCCGCCTATTCCCAGGCCGTCGAGGGCGGCAGCCTCTCGGCCATGAACAATCTCGGGGCGCTCTACGAGAACGGCCAGGGCGTGAAGATGTCCCTGCCGCAGGCGCTCAAGCTCTACAGGCAGGCCGGCGAGGGCGGGAATGTCGTCGCCATGTCGAATGTCGGCCGCTTCCTCGAATACGGCCGCGGCGTGCCCAGGAACGAGGCCGAGGCGGTGGCCTGGTACAAGCGGGCGGCCGAGGGCGGCGACGTGACCTCCATCACCAAGCTCGTGCCCCATTACTCGACCGGGGCCTACGGCTTCCCGCGCGACCAGCGCAAGGGCTTCGACCTGTTCCGACAGGCGGCCGACCGCGGCGACCCCATGGCGATGGCGACCATGGCGACGCTCATCGACAACGGCTTTTCCGGCTTCTTCCCCGGCGTCAGCGCGGCCGACATGGTGCTGCGGGCCCTGAAGCGGGGCGAGCTCGGCGCGGCCTCGGTCTCGGCGACGGACACGGCGAACCTCAAGCTTAAGCCCGAGACGATCCGCACGGTGCAGCGCGCGATCAAGGAGGCGGATTACTACGGCGGCGCCGTCGACGGCCGTCTCAACCCGGTCTTCGTGCGCGCCCTCGACATGTACGCCAAGGCCAATGAGGTCGATTAGGGCCCTCGCGGCCCTGCTCGCGCTCCTGCCCGCGAGCGGCGCCCGCGCCGACCCGGTCACCGAGACGCTGACGCCCTTCCTCGACGCGGTCTCGACCTGCGCCGGCACGAAGAGCCCGATCCTCGCCGTCATCGGCGTCGAGCCGGGTCAGATCGCCCTGTCCCGCGAGCAGGCCGAGGAGGTGCGCCTCGCCGTCGAGAGCGGGCTGCAGGCGACGGGCCGCGTGCGCCTGGCCGCCGCCGCCGACGTGGTGCGCATCAAGGCGCTGCGCGAGGGCACCACGGGACTCTCCGGCGCGGAGGCCGAGGCGCAGATCCGCGCCGCCTTCGTGGGGGATGCCAGCGTCTTCCTCGTGGCGCCAGCGCAGGCCGGCGCCACCGCCAGCGTCCGGCTCCAGGCCATCACCCGCAACGCCGCCTGCAAAGCGACCAGCGAGCCGCTGGTGCTGCCGATCCGCGTCGGGCCCGGCCTCGCCGATATCGACGCGGTGCTGGCGCAGGCCGTGAAGGGCCTCGCGGACGCGGCCCCGAACGCCAGTGCCATCTCGGTCTGCCCCTTCGCCGCCGACGGCGGGCATTCGAGCTGCGCCGGCGCGCTCACCGACCGCCTCGTGATCGCGCTCGACGCGGAGGCGCGCTCGGCCAACCGCATCCTGAATGGCGGCCGCCTCGACGTCCGGCGCCTCGGGCCGGGGATCGCCTGCCCGGCGGAGCCCGGCGCCCTGAGCGCGCGCGGACGCTTCTCGCACGAGCGCGACGGCTCCTCCTGGATGGAAGTGAGCTTCCTGCGCGACGGCGCCGTGGTCGCGCCCACCGGGCGCCGCCGCATCGCCACGGAGGGTCTCGGCTGCGATCCGACCCCGCGGCCCTTCCTCGACCACGTCGCGGCCACGGCCCGCACCGATGGGGGGCGTCTCGCGGTCTCGGCTGCCGCGACGCCGTTCGGGCGGGGCCAGCGCCTCGAGATGCGGATCGAATCGAAGGCGCGCCAGAGCCTCTATTGCTGGGTCGTCGCCCCGGACGAGACCGCCTTCGTCGCGCTGCCCGTGCGCGGCAATGCGGCCTCGCAGGCACCGCTGCAGCCGGGCGACAATCGCCGCTATCCGCGCGGCTACGGCCTCGACGAGATCGTGGCGGGCGAGCCCTTCGAGAACCTTTTTTCCTGCTTCGGCGTCGAGGGCGCCCTGCCGCCCGAGCTCCAGGCCCGCTGGCTCGCCGCGGCTCCGGCCGCGGATGGCGACGCGGCGCTCCTGCAGCCGGCCGACGTGCTCGACCTCCTGGAGAAGATCCGCGCTGTCCCGGGCGTTACCGAGGCCGTGGCCCGGGTCGTGGTGCGCTGATGGCCCCGGGGGCCTGGACCGTCTCGGTGGCGAGCCTCTTCGCCGTCGCCGTGACCGGCTGCACGGGCGAGGTCGCGCCGACGCACGCGGAAATCGAGGCGTTCTTGGGCATCATGCTGCCGGCCGAGATGCAGGGCTTCGCCGCGAACGCCGAGCGCGGGATCAACACCCTGATCCGCGCCCGCTTCCTGCTGCCCGAGACGCAGGCGGAGGCCTTCGTCCGGGCCCTGATCGGCCAGCCCCTCGTGCCCGGCCATGACCCAGGCATCGCTGCGGCGGGCCACGGCCTGCCGGATTGGCCGGAGGCGCTGCCGCCAGGGGCGGCGGGCGCCCAGCGCGACGACTGGCCGAGGGGCCGAACCTACCGCCTGCTGAGCGTGCCGGCAGGGCCGGGCTGGCGGAGGCTCTACCTCATCGCCTTCACGGTCTGAGCCCTACACGCCGCAGGTCCGAAGCCGAGGAGCCGTCCAAGACTGCCTCTGGCCGTTCCATGCTGGGTTGCCGCCTCCGCCCCCGAGGATGACGGCCGCTCCGGCAAGGCGTAAACCCGCGACGGATCACGCGGAACCGGTGCGGGCACGGGAGGGCGCATGACCGGCGGGTATGACGAGCGCTGCGCGGCCGATCTCGCTAATGTCTGCGAGGGTCGCGACCTGTCGCGCCAGGATCGGGCCTGGCTCGCCCGGGCGGTCACCGGCGCCATGCGCCCGAACCGCGACAAGCCGCTCTGGGACCTCGCCCACGCGCTCACGGCCCTGGCGCAGCTCGCGGGCGCCCGCGATGGGCGCGACCTCGTGACCCTCGCCCTCGATCCCGACCTCGCCCGCGCGGCTACCATCGAGGCCCGCTTCTCCGGCGCGCGGGCAGGCAGCGCCGAGGCGGATGCGCGCGGCCTCGTCATCGAAGGGGCGGGCTGGCGCATCACCTGGTCCGGCCTGGCGCGCCTGCTCGCGCTCGCCGAGTTCGTGCTGACGGCGGAGGACCTGGCTGGGATCGCCACCCTCTCCGGCTGGTTCGACGAGCTCGCCCGGGAGCCCGGCGCCGAGGCGGCCGGGTTCCTGTCCAAGCGCCTCGCGCGCCATCTCGCCGCCTATCGCAACGCGCACCTGCCGCTGGCGCCCCTGGAGCGGCGCTTCCGCGCGATCCTCGGCTTCCTGCACGGCCGCTCGGATTTCGGCGATGACGACGTCCTGGAATTCTGGCGCGCCGAGATGGGCGAGGACGAGCGGCCAGGTTTTCGCACGATTGCGGAGCATTTCGTGACCTTCGAGGCGGTGGTCTCGGCGCTCGGGGGATTGGCGGGCCTTCGCGCCGCCGCCTCGCTGGATTCCGACGAGGCCTGGCACGACCGCGTCGACACTTCGCTCGCCGACATCGTCGGCGACGAACCAGCGGAGAACCTCGCCGCGATGCTGCTCGGGCTACCGGAGGGTCCCAAGATCCTCACGGGCGCGGAGCGCGACGACCTCGTCGACCTGCTGCGGCTCGATCCCTTCCACCGCACGCGGCCGCTCACGACGCTCCGGGCGGTCAGCTTCGGGCGGGTGCAATCGGGCATCGCCAACCGCCTGAGGCGCGGCGGCGGCGGCGGCGAGGTCGCCGAGCGGGCGGCCTGCATCGACGCCGAGCCCTATGACGCGATCGCGGTACGCGCCGCATGCCTCGCAGCGCATCTGAAGCTGATGGTGGGCATCGCCGCCTGCCTGCGGCTCCCGGCGGAGACCGCCGACGCGGCGCTCCGCGCGGCTCTCCAGGCGGCGGAGGCCGACTTGAAGCGGGTTCGCCGGTCAGGGTTCGACGGCGACCGCGTCGCCCTGGCCGCCGGCTTCGCCGCCGTGGACGAGACCCTCGTCCGCACCGCTGAGGAGGTCGCGGCCCTGATCCGGGCGATGCAGAACCTCGAGGCGCGCCGGCCCCTGCCCGAGATCTTCGCGGCGGATCGACCAATCTTCGCCGAAACGCTGACGCAAGCCTATGCTGGGGAGAGCGTGTCGTGAGCGCACCGTCCGATGCCGCGGCCGCCCGGCTGCTGGCCGAACTCCACGCCGCACGCCACCTCGCGCGCGGGTCGCGCCGGTCCGAGGCGGAGGCCCGACCTTCCTTGAGCGCGGCTGCTTTGTGGGCCCATGTCCGCCGCGTGCCCGGCCGGCCCGTCTCCCTCGCCGTCGAGCGCCAGATCCGCGACGATCCCGCGACGGGCCGGCGCTACCGCGCCATGCTGCGGAGCCAGGCGCTGGCGCATACGCCGCTGGCCATCGCCGCCTCGGACGGCGCGGTGGTTCAGCGCCGCCTCGGCTCCTTCGCCCTGGAGATCGTTCCGCCTGACGCCGAGGCCATGGCGCTGCTCCTGATCCGCGGGGTGGCCGAGGGCGCGTCGGCCCCCTCCCTCATCGAGGCGGCACTCGGGGCGGAGATCGTCCGCCTGGAGCTCGGAGCTCCCATCGCCGGGACCATCGTGCTGGCCCTGGACCCGGAGGTCGCCGAGACGGCCCTGCTCGCCCGCCTGGCCGCCGATCCGAAGTCCGAGATCTTCCTTCTGTGATACCATTTCCGCCTGATCAGCTCGGCTCGGCGCGTCCCCTCCCCCTTGCGGGGAGGGGTTCGGCGTGGGGGTGGCTGGGTGACCCCGCCGCTCACCAAGCGGAACCACCCCCACCTCCTACCTCCTCCCCGCAAGGGGGAGGAGAGCGGCGCACCGACCGAGGTGATCAACCGGAAGCCGCATGACGAGAGGCCCGAACGTTCCCCGAAACCTGATTCCCCGGACATGACGCCGCGACACATCCTGGTCGTCGTCCCGACGACCGGCGGGCCGATCCTGATCAAGTCGCTGCGGCCCCGGGCGGGTCTGCCGGCCTCGGCCGCCTTCGCCGACGGCGATTACCGTCCGCTGCCCTGGTCGGGCGATTACGCCCGGCTGACCGCGGCGGAGGGGCCCCTGGCCGGGCTCGTGCCCGCGGCCGGTCTGTCGCCGCACGAATTGCGCCTGACGCGCTCCTTCGACACCGGCCGCTCCTGGGAGGCCCCGGTCTGCCTCGCCCATGCGCTGCTGGCGATGGGCCATCGCCTCGTCGCGGACCCGTCCGAGGCGGAGCTGATCGTCTGGGCAACAGGCGCGGTCGACCTCGACCTCCGCCTGATCCCGGGCGACTACGCGCTTCTCGACAAGCTCGAACGCTCCCGCGATCTCCTTGACGGCGCGGCCGGCACGGCGCTCGCGGTGCTGCTGCCGCCGGGGGGTGAGCGCGCGGAGGCCGAGCGAGTCCTGACGGGCATCGGCCGGCCCACGCCCCCGATCCTCCTGCCGCAGACGGGCATCGCGGACGCGGCGGCCCGCCTCGGCCGCAGCTCGGGGGAACCCGGGACGAGCCCTCCCGAGGCGCCCCGTCCGGGCAGCCGTGTCCTTCGGAGCGCTCTGCTCGTCGCGCTCGGCCTGGGCGCCGCGGGCGCAGCGATTTTGGCCGCCATGCCGGAGCGCACGCCGTCGAACGATGGTCCGGTCGCGACACCCGACGCGACGGCAGCCAAGATGGTGCCGTCGCCGGAGAAGCCTCCGCAGGACCCACGACCCGCGGCGACCGCCCAGGCTCCTGCGGCGGGACCAATCCCGGAACAGGCGCCGCCCGAGCTGCCCCTTCTCGTCGAGGAGCTGCACGCCCGGGCGGGCTCGTCCTGCCGGCGCGTCCTGTTCGGCGCGGATTCGCCCGAGCGCCGACCCATCCCCCGGGAAGCGCCGGAGCGGCTCCGGGCGAGCCGCCCGGAACCGCGGCTGTGCGGCCTCGCCTTCGTCGGCAGGTCCGGTGCGCGCGTCACGGTCGGGCCGGAGCTGCGGGCCGCCGCCGTCGCGCCCGTCGCCCTGCCGGACGGGGCCCAGGCCTATTTCCTGCGCGAGAACGGCCCGCGAAACTTCGTCTACCGGGTCCAGGTCTTGGTCGACGGCAGGGAGACCAGCCTCGCGCACGCGATCGCGCCGTGACGGCCCGGCTGCTGGGACACGCTGCGCGGGGCCGGGCGATGGAGGCCCTGGCGTCTTTGACGATCTGTCATGGTCTCGGCATAAACCCTCGGCGGAACGGAGGACGAGCATGGTCTTGAGCCCTCGCATGCGGCAGCGCGCCGCCACGAGCCTCGCCCTCGGGGGGCTGCTCCTGGCGGGACTGGCCGGCACCGCGGCGCATGCCCAGACGGTCGGCTTCGACCCCGCCGATTACGGGCGGGCGCAGCTGCCCCTGCGCCAGACCACGGGCGACGCCGTCGCCTTCATCGACCAGAACAAGGGCGCCTTCGAGCCGATCGCCGAGCTCGACCCCAAGGACCCAATCGCGGCCCTGGCCCGTCCGGTCGGCCGGGTCGACGTCGTGATGAAGAACAACCGCACCGGACAGACGGTCGGGGCCTCCTGCACCGGCACGCTGCTGCCGGGCGACTACGTCCTCACGAACCACCATTGCCTTCCGCAATCGGGCGAGGTCTCGCCGGTCAAGGCCTCGATCCTGATGGATTTCCTGACGCTGGACGGCCGGGGGTCGAAGCGCTTCGAGATCGAGGCACGCCCGGTCGAGTTCGACGCCCGCCTCGACTACGCCGTCGCGAGGGCCGCCGGGAACCCGACGCGGGAATACGGCACCGCCCGCATCTCGGGGGAGGCGGTGCCCGCCGCCCGGTCCATGCTGGTGATCCACCATCCCCTCGGGCGCCCGAAGGTGATGAGCCGGTTCCGCTGCTTCGCCATGAAGGACCAGCCCGGCGACGCCAATCTCCACCATCGCTGCGACACGCTGGGGGGCTCCTCCGGCTCGCTCATGTTCGACGGCTCGGTGGCCGGCATCGCGCTCCACAAGGAGGGCGGGCTCGATCCGAGGGACCCGTCGAGCTTCAACAGCGCGACGCGTCTCGCGGCGATCCTGAAGCACAGCCGCATCCTGGCCGAGATCGCGGGCGGGCAGGGCGCCACCGCGGCGAGCGCGAAGGTCGGCCCCTCGACGGGCGCGCCCTCCGCAACCGCGCCCTCGGCGGCACCGCTCGACCCGGGCGGGATGAACGCGATCCTGCGCGGCCGGTGAGCACCCGCTTGCGCGAGGGCGGCCGAGAACATTCTGCAGGTCCGACGAAAGCGCGGCGCCGAAACGCGCTCTGCCGTGTCCAGGGGGGAGGGTGTGAGGGGGCCACGACGGCTCGCTCGACCACATCCGGGAGTTCGATGATGCAAGCCCTTCGCGATCCATCGGGTCTCGCACGCCGCCTTCGCTTCGCCCTGGGCCTGTCGCTGGTCCTGACGGGCGCCGCCGCGGCGCAGGCAAACCCGCTGACCGAGGTGCCGGGGCGCAGGGCGCCGGAAGTTCCCGCCGAGGAAGCGGCCCCGCCGCGGCCTCCCGCGCGCGACGAAGCCGCCGAGCGGGCCGAGGCGGGAGTCACGAACCCCTCCGCGACCGCGATCATCCGCTCGCTCGCTCCCTTCGCCGACGGCAATCCCGGCGCTCCGGCCCGTCCGCTCGGCGTCGATCCCGGCGACGGCGGTCCTAGAATCCGCGTCGACGTGGCCAGGGCCGTCGATCTCACCGTGTTCTTCGCCTACGACAGCGCCCGCCTGACGCCGGAGGCGCGCATCCAGCTCCAGCCGCTCGGCGAGGCGCTGAGCGCGCCGGCCTTGGCCCGCCACGGCTTCCTCATCGCCGGCCACACCGACGCGGCCGGCGGCGCCCTCTACAACCGCCGGCTCTCCCTCGACCGCGCCCAGGCGGTCAGGGCCTGGCTCGTCGAGGCCTACGGCATCGACCCGAACCGCCTGCGCATCCACGGCTGGGGCGCGACCCGCCTCAAGGTCGCCGACAGCCCGCTGTCGCGGCTCAACCGCCGGGTCGAGGTGAGCCTGATCGCCCCGCCGAGCGCTCGCCTGCGCTTCGACGCGCCCGCCACCGCGCTGTGCCGCGAGGACGGCCTCATCGATCCGCGCCGGCGCGTCGTCCTCGACCTCGACGATTTCGGCGCCGCGCCGACGCCGCTCGACTGCGACGACTAGGTCCTTCGGCGAAGCCGATCCTTCCCACCGTCACGATTATCAGGAGACCCGTTCATGAGCATCAATGATCGCCCCACGCGCATGCCCACGCCTCTGCGCCTGGCGGCGCTGGCCGCCTTCGCGGCGGCCTTCCTCGGCTTCTCACCGCCGGCTGCCCTGGCGCAGCCCAAGCCCAACATCGTGGTGATGGGCGAGGACGCGGACGAGGATTCCGTGCCGCGCGGCAACCGCATCTTCCAGCGCGTCATCACCGAATTGTCCGAGTCGATGAACCTGCGCGGATACAACGTCTACGACGAGACCGCCGTCGCCATGGGCTTCACCCAGCCCAACCGCGTCCGCCGCCGCGACGCGGAGCTGATCGAGGTCGCCCGCGCGGTGCAGAACCCGCCCATCGACGTGATCGCCATCTTCCAGATCTACGCCTCGGCCTCGAAGTCGGGCTATTCCGACATCGTCCGGCCCGAGGTGCGCATTCCCGGCCGCCTCCACAACGTGCGGACGGGCCAGTCGCTCGGCGCCTTCGAGGTCGCCGGCGTACAGCTGCCGCCGCTGCCGCAGGGCTGCGACCGCGAATGCCTGCTGGAGCGGGTGGGTGCCGAGGCCAAGACGATCGCCGCCGACGTCGCCGGGGCGCTGACGGCCAAGCTCGACGGGGTCGTGGCGCCGCGGCGCTCCAATGCGGGGCCGGGACCGGCGCTCGGCACGACGCTCCTCGGGGCCGGCGGTGCGGCGCCGGGCGAGACCGTCGCGCTTCCGGCGGAAGCCTGCGGCGGCCTTCCCACGGCCTACACCGTGCGGCTGAACGGCTTCTCGGCCCAGGACATCCAGGCCGCCGAGGAATACATGGCCGCCTTCCGCTGCTACGAGCACCATCGGCCGGTGCGCTCGGGAGCTTCCTCCTCCGAGTACTGGTACGAGACCCGCGCGGATTCCGCCCGGCTCGCGCGCAATCTCCGGCTGATGCTGGATCATCTCGGCGCCGGCGGCCAGGTCCAGTTCTCAGGCAATGCCTTCGTGGTCAACCGCATCGCGACGCGCTGAGACCCGCGGATCGCGGGACCGGTTGCCGCGGTTCGAAGGCAATTCTCTTGGGCGCAGAGATCAGGTCTTGCAGGCACGCAGTCCGGCGGACCTGGTCTCGCACCCGGCCTCGCCCGCAGGGTGGGACTTGGCCCCGAAGGCCAGCAGCAATTGCTGCAGGTCGCTCTCGTTGACGAGGCTCGCCGCCTCGTCCGCCGCGTACCAGCGGCGATCGCGCTGCGCGGCTTCGGGCCAGCGCTTGCGCTCCTGGCGCACCTTCATCGGGTACACCTCCACCGAACAGGCCACCGTGCTGCCGTCGCTGAGCAGCTTGTCGTAGCGGTAATGGCCGACCGCCTTCTTGGCGACGCGCCCCTTCAACCCGGCTTCCTCGTAGGCCTCCTGCTCGGCCGCGCGGTGGTCCTTGCGCCCCCGCATCGGCCAGCCCTTCGGGATGATCCAGCGCTTCGTCTCACGCGAGGTCACCAGAAGGATCTCGGGACGACCGTCCGCGTCGAGCCGGAACGGCAGCGCGGCAACCTGGTTGCGCGGTGAGCGCAGCTTCTTCTTCAGCGTCCCCTCCGGGGGTTCGTTGGGATTGCCCAAGACCAATGGGCCTCACGCGACCTGACCGCATTCACATCGGTTAGGAGCAATTAGATCTCGAAGGGCTTAGCGCAGGGCCAGAGTAACAGACGTATTGCTGGAGAGTTCCCTTGTCGTGCGATTGATCCGGCCGATCGAACATCTGGTCCGGGAGGACGGGCCTACGCGGGGGCGGCGCTCGATGGCGCCCGTTGGCCCCGCGTCACACGGCGCAACACCTTCGACAACTCTTCGGCAGCGTAGGGCTTCTGGAGCAGCTCGAAGCCGTGACGGCCTTCCTCGGCGAGCACATGGCTGTAGCCGGAGGTCAGCACTACCGGCAGATCCGGGTAGCGGCGGCGGATCTCCTGCCCGAGTTCGATCCCGCTCATGCCCGGCATGACCACGTCCGAGAAGACGGCATCGAAGCCGTTCACCTCGGCGAGAAGCCTCAGAGCCTCGCTGGCATTGACCGCCCAGGTCGTCTCGTAGCCGAGATCCTGAAGCACCTGCGTGGAGAAGGCGCCCACCGCCTCGTTGTCCTCCACCACGAGGACCCGCTGCCCGTGTCCCCCCTCGACCATCGGCGCCGGCACGGCACTGCCCGCTTCGTGCGCTCCCGCCCCCTTCGCGCGAGGCAGGTAGAGGGTGAAGGTCGTGCCATGTCCCACGGTGCTGTCGGCGGCCACGTCGCCGCCCGACTGCTTGGCGAAGCCGTAGACCTGGGACAGGCCGAGCCCGGTCCCCTTGCCGACCTCCTTCGTCGTGAAGAAGGGTTCGAAGATCTGGACGAGCTTATCCTCGGGAATGCCCGAGCCCGTATCCGCGAGCGAGACGGCGACGAACGGTCCCGGTCCGCCGCGATGGCCCCGGATCGCCGGCATGGCCTGCGCGGAACGGACCTGCACCGTGAGCGTGCCCTGGCCGTACATGGCGTCGCGCGCATTCACGGCCATGTTGACGATCGCGGTCTCGAACTGGCTCGCGTCGGCCTCGACGAAGCAGCCGCCTTCCGGGAAATGCGTGATGATCTGGACGCGGGACCCCACGATGGTGCGCAGCATGTCCGCGATCGCCTGGATGCAGCTTGCCGCGTCGAAGACCTCGGGCTTCAGCGCCTGGCGGCGCGCGAAGGCGAGGAGCTGGCCCGTGAGCTTCGAGGCCCGGTCGACGGTGTCCGAGATCGCGCCGACGTAGCGCTGACGGCGATCGTCGGCGAGGCCGGGTCGGCGCAGCAGGTCGGTCGAGCTCTTGATGATGGTGAGCAGGTTGTTGAAGTCGTGGGCCACCCCGCCGGTGAGCTGGCCGACCGCCTCCATCTTCTGCGCCTGGCGCAGGGCTTCGTCGCGGAAACGGTCCTGGGTCACGTCACGCCCCACGGCGTAGAAGCGATCCCCTTCGGGCACCGCCGTCCAGGCGATCCAGACCACCTCGCCGTTCTTCCGTACGAGTCGATCCTCGAAATGTCCGACGGGACGACCTGCCGCGAGCTCGGAGACGACCTTGGCTGCCGCCTCGTGATCGCCGGGGTGCACCAGTTCGACGAAGGGCCGCGAGAGAAGCTCGACCTCGGTGTATCCGAGAAGCTTCGACCAGGCCGGGTTGATCGTCTTGAGGTAGCCGTCGAAGCCGGCCGCCGCGAAGAGCTCGCTCGAGAGGTCGAAGACGCGGTTGCGCTCGCGGGTGCGCTCTTCGACGGTCTGGGCGAGCTGGTCCGCCCTGTCGCGCAACTCCTCCTCGAGCCGGTGCTGGCCCGTCACGTCCACGTTGATCCCGGTGAGCCGGATCGGCCGACCGTCACGGTCCCGAACCGCCATGCCCTGCGAGCGCACCCAGCGCACCTCACCGCTGTCGCGCAGGACGCGTACATCCATCGAGAAGATGTCGCCCGTCGTGGCACTCTCCTTCGCGACGGTCTCGGCCGCCTCGCGGTCGGCCGGGTGCAGCACGTTCGTCCATGCTTCGAAGAGGCGCTCCGGCGGCGTCGCGGGATCGACCCCGAGCACCTGATACATCTCCGACGACCAGGTGATCGCGTTCGTGGTGAGATCCCAATCCCAGACGCCGATGCCGGCAGCCTGCTTGGCGAGCTGGAGGCGCTTCTCGCTTTCCCGCAGCTCCGCCTCGGCCGCCCGCGCCTCGCTGATGTCCTGGATCGAGACGACGACGCGATCCGGCTCGCCGGCGAGCGGCGCCGAGGAGATGCGCACGGGAAAGCGCCCGCCGTCGAGCCTGCGATATTCCTTTTCGTAGGGCTCCCACCAGCCACGTTCGCGCGCCTGCGCGAAGGCGGTCTCGTCGAGGGGCAGGTAGTCGGGGATCGTGAAATCCCGCCAGTCCCAGCGGCCTTCTTCGAAGTCGGCCCGGCTATGGCCCGTCATGGCGAGGAAGGTGTCGTTGATCGCCAGTGTCTCGCCGGTCCGCGCGTCGAAGATGGACAGCCCGGTGAGCTTGGAATCGAACACGCCGCGGAACCGCGCCTCGCTCGCGCGCAGTCGCGCCTCGGCGCCGACCCGCTCCACATGCGCCCAGCAGCGCTCGACCACCGTCTCGACCAGGGCGACCTCGTCGGGGTGCCAGCCGCGCGATTGGACCTGGTGCACGGCCATCATCGCGACGAGCCGCCCTTCCTTGACGAGGGGACAGCAGACGATCGCATCGATGCCGATGGCCTGGAACATCTCGCGGCCCTCGCCGGGTGCGAGCTCGCCCGCGACGTCGCGGATCACGAGCGTGCGCCCGGACCGCATGTCGGCCGCCGCCCGGGGGCCGAACAGATCGAGGCTGTAGGTCCCCGCGGAACTCGCCAGGCCCGGTACCGTGTAGTCGTCGTGGATGATGAAGCGGTCGTTATCCGCGTCGACCACCGCATAGGCGCAGCGGGAGGCCCCCAGGCTTCGTGCCAGGAGCTCGGCCGCGGCGAGCATCGCGCAGAGCGCGTCGCGCGAGGCGCGCATCGCCTCGTCCAGCTCGCTCATGAAGCGCAGCCGCGCCTCGCTGGCGCGCAACGCCGCCTCGGAGCGCGCCCGCTCGACGGCCGCCCAGGTCCGCTCGGCTGCGGCTTCGATGAGGTCGACCTCCGCATCGGTCCAGGCGCGCGGCCGGGCCTGATGCAGGTTGAGGTTCGCGACGAGGACTCCGTCCTTCAGGAGCGGGACGCTGACGATGGCCCGCGCACGGATTGCGTCCAGGGCAGCGAGGTTGCGCTTCGTGTGCGGATCGATAGAGGCGTCGTCGACGCGCAAGGTGCGGCCGGACCGCAGGCGATCGATCATTGGACCGCTGAAATCGGCCATCCGCAATGCGCTCGGCAGATGATCGACGGTCCCATCCGTCCAGCCGCCGCGGATGAGGGCGAGGTCCTGCGCCTCGTCGATCTCCGCGAATGCCACCCGGCTCGCCCCGAGCCGCTCGCCGAGCGCGCGCGTGGTCGCGGCGATGACGGCCTCCGGATCGGCGAGGCCACGGGTCCGATCCCCGAGGTCGAGCAGGAAGCGCTGACGCTCCTCGCTCTGGCGCAGGCGGTCGGCGGCATGGTGCCGGTCGGTCACGTCGCTGGCCGCGCCGAACCATTCGACGACGGCGCCGCCGCGATCCAGGATCGGCACGGCCCGCGAATGCGTCCACCCGACGCTGCCGTCCGCACGCCGGACGCGATGCTCGAGATCGAAGGTGCTTCGGGCGGCGACGGCCGCCTCAATTGCGGCCGCCACGAGGGGCTGATCGTCGGGGTGGACATAGGCCTCGAGCCAGTCCGTCCGCGGTGCTTCAGCGTCCGCGAGGAAGCCTCGCCCGTCGAGCTCGCGCAGCTCGGCCCAGTCCGGGCTCATCCTGAAGAGGGCGTTGGAGCTTGCGGTCACGAAGGCGCAAAAACGCTCGCTGCTTTCCTTGATGCGGCGTTCGGCGAGAACCCGCATTGTGGTCTCGACGACGATCGCCAGCACGCCCGCGGGCCGGCCGCGCTCGTCCATCACCGGCGAGTAGTCCAGGTTCATCCAGACCTGCTCCGCACGCCCGTGCCGGTAGAGGGTCAGCTCCTGGTCCTCGTAGGCGAGCGTGCCGCCGGCAAGCCCGACCCTCATGACGTTGTCGTTGAACGCGGCGACCTCGGGCCAACCCTCGCGCACCCGCGAGCCGAGCAGCGCCGGATGCCGCCCTCCCGCGAAGACCGAATAGGCGTCATTGTAGAGCATGACGCCGTGCTCGCCCCAGAGCAGCACGATCGGCACCGGCGAGTAGAGCAGCATCGAGACTGCGGTCTTGAGGCTCTGCGGCCAAGTACCGAGCGCCCCGAGCGACGTCGAAGCCCAGTCGAAGGATTCAATGAGCCGCGCGGTCTCGCTGCTCGTCGGCCCCAAGAAATTGAGCCTCTTCGACGAGGCCTCAAGAGCGGCCAAGGTAAGGTCCTTCCGCTGGCGGTCTGGAGCGATCACCCAAGCTTTTTGAACGGAATTTATACGCACCGCCAGCGCATTTCGGATACACTTCGAGCGAATGCGGACGTGGAAACTGCTGCACTTGCGGCAGGCCTGGAAGGGGTTCCGACGCCCGTCGCGGCGTCCGGGTCGGCCGGCGTGATCGTGGCGTCGATCACAGCGCTCTTGGGACAGCCGGGATTTGCCGGTTGCAGGGCGGCGGCGTCCGCGGCTTGATGGCGCGATGTCCGACCTCTTCGCCGCATCCGATCTGCGCAACGACGCCCCGCGCCCGCTCGCCGACCGGCTGCGCCCGCAGAATCTGGCCGACGTCGTCGGCCAGGAGGGGCTGACCGGTCCGGACGGTGCGCTGACGCGGCTCCTCGGCGGCAAGGCTTTGGGCTCCCTGATCTTCTGGGGACCGCCCGGCACCGGCAAGACCACCGTGGCGCGGCTGCTGGCGCACGAGACCGACCACCATTTCGAGCAGATCTCGGCGATCTTCTCCGGGATCGCCGAGCTGCGGAAGGTGTTCGACGCCGCCCGGAAGCGCCGCTCGGCGGGGCAGGGCACGCTGCTCTTCGTCGACGAGATCCACCGGTTCAACCGGGCGCAGCTCGACGCCTTCCTGCCGGTGATGGAGGACGGCACGGTGACGCTGGTTGGCGCCACCACCGAGAATCCCTCCTTCGAGCTGAACGCGGCGCTGCTCTCCCGCGCCCGGGTCCTGCTGTTCCGCGCCCTCGACGACGCGGCGGTCGCCAAGCTGCTGGCGCGCGCCGAGGCCCTGACCGGCTCGGCGCTGCCGCTCGACGAGGAGGCGCGCGGCATCCTCGTGCGCATGGCCGACGGCGACGGGCGCGCCGCCCTGACGCTGGCGGAGGAGGTCTGGCGCTCGGCCCGCCCCGGCGAGACGCTGGACGCCGCGACGCTGCAGGAGATCGTGCAGCGCCGGGCGCCGATCTACGACAAGGCCCAGGAGGGCCATTACAACCTCATCAGCGCCCTGCATAAGACCGTGCGCGGCTCGGACCCCGACGCGTCGCTTTACTACCTCTGCCGGATGCTCGACGGCGGCGAGGACCGCCTCTTCATCGCCCGGCGCCTGGTGCGGATGGCGGTGGAGGATATCGGCCTTGCCGACCCTCAGGCCCTCGTCATCGCCAACGCGGCCAAGGACGCCTTCGACTTCCTCGGTTCGCCGGAAGGCGAGCTGGCGCTCGCCCAGGCCGCGATCTATCTGGCCTGCGCCCCGAAATCGAACGCGGTCTACGAGGCCTACAAGGCCGCGACCCGGGTCGCCAAGGAGCACGGTTCGCTCCCGCCGCCGCGCACCATCCTCAACGGTTCGACCAAGCTGATGCGCAAGATCGGCTACGGCGAGGGCTACCGCTACGACCACGACGAGCCCGACGCCTTCTCGGGCCAGGATTACTGGCCGGAACGCTTAGGCCGACAGCACTTCTACGCGCCGACCGACCGCGGCCTCGAGAACCGGCTGCGCGACCGCCTCGACGCCTGGGAGCGCCTGCGCCGGGACCGGCGCGCCGCGGAGGAATAGGCGATTGGACCTCCTCTGGAAGGGGCTTGCCGGCGGCCTCGTCACAATCGCCATCGTGCTCGCCTCGCGGCGCGGCAACTTCCTGCCCGGCATCCTGCCGCTGGCGCCGACCTTCGCGATCATCGCGCTGCTCGCGGTCGGCGCGAAGGGCGACGCCGCAGGCTTCCGCGAGGCCTGCCTCGCCGGGGCCAAGACGATCCCGGCCTACCTCGTGTTCCTCGCCGTCGCCTACGGCCTCGGCAACGTCACCGATCACCGGCTGGCGATTCTGGGCGGCCTCGCGGCCTGGCTCGTGGTGGCTCTCGCGATCTTCCTGGGGCCACGCTTGTTCTGACGCGGCCCGTCCAGGGGCTGTCGGGTCGCACCCCGGACGCTATCATGTCCGCCGGGTGCAACGCTCCGGGCCGAGGAGGACAAGCCGCATGGTCATCATCGCGCTACTCGGGATCATCGGCGGGATCGTCTTCTGGATCATCCGGGCGCACAGCGCCGCACAGGCGCTCGGCGAGGTCAACCGCGACACGAAGGGGCTGCAGCGACGGGCGAAATCCGCCCTGCAGGACATCATCGGCACGCCCCTCAGGGGCGTGCGCGACGTGCGGCTCGCCGCGGTGATCTTGATGATCCAGCTCGTACGCACGGGCAGCCCCGTCACGGCCGCCGAGAAGACGCAGATCCTGGAATTCATGGAGGACCCGCTCGAGGTGGAGGCGATCTCGACCATGTTCGAGCGGGCCTGGGGCTACACCGAGCCCCGCCGCCCCTTCTCCCTGGTGGCCGACGAGCTGCTGCCGCTGCTGCGCGACCAGCTGACCGAACCGGAAAGACTGCAATTCGTCGAGATGCTCTCCAAGGTCGCCAGCGCGCATTCGGCGCCGAGCGAGCTTCAGCGCGAGGCCATCGTCCGCCTCAGGCGCCGCCTGCTTGCGGCAAGCCCCGCGCTGGCGGCGGACCGGACCGGCGATTTCGGACGGTGAGGCCGATGGACCCGGCGGGACGCAGCCTGTAGGTCGGCCGGCCCACCTCCGAGCGGCACTCGTCCAGAGACCTTCATGGCGGCCTGCGGCCTCGATTTCGGCACCTCGAACACGACCCTGGGCATCGCCGATGCTGCTTCAGCCAAACTGATGCCCCTGGAGGGTGAGCACCTCACGATTCCGAGCGCCATCTTCTTCCCGCCCGGAAAGGCCTCGCTGATCGGACGGGCCGCGATCGAGGCCTATGTCGGGAGCGAGCCCGGGCGGCTGATGCGCGGCCTCAAATCCGTGCTCGGCTCGCCCCTGCTCGAGGAGACCACGCCGGTCGGGCGCGAGCGGATCCGGTTCCGCGACGTCATCGCCCGGTATCTCGGGGCGGTGAAGGCGCGGGCCGAGGCGACGGCTGGTCAGGGCCTCGACACGGTGGTCCACGGACGCCCGGTCCATTTCGTCGATGGTGATCCGGCGGGCGACGCCCGCGCCGAGGCGGCGCTCGGCGAGATCGCCCGCAGCATCGGCTTCAGGCATGTCTCCTTCCAGTTCGAGCCGATCGCCGCCGCGCTCGATTACGAGCGGCAGGTGCGCGCGGAGGAGATCGCGCTCATCGCCGATATCGGCGGCGGCACCTCGGACTTCTCGATCGTCCGCCTCTCGCCCGAGCGGCACGCCCGGGCCGACCGGGCGGAGGACATCCTCGCCAATGACGGCGTGCGCATCGGCGGCACGGATTTCGACCGGCGCCTGAGCCTTCGCACCGTGATGCCGCTGCTGGGCCTCGGCACTCCGATGCGGCGCGGCGACCTCGACGTGCCGACCGGCTACTTCCACGATCTCGCCACCTGGTCGAGCATCAACCGGCTCTACACGCGCAAGGTCCTGCGCGAGATCGAGGAGGTCCGTCGGGACGCGGAACGGCCCGACCTTATCGAGCGCCTTCGCACCGTTGTCGAAGCCGAGCGCGGCCATTCCCTGGCGATGGAGGTGGAAGACGCCAAGATCGCCGCCTCGGGCGAGGGGAGGGGCGCGATCGCCCTCGATTGGATCGAGCCGGGCCTCGCGGCGGATTTTACCCAGGACGGGTTGATCGCGCATACCGACCAGCTCAGCCGCCGCATCGCCGAGCGGATCGGCCGCTGCCTGTCCCAAGCCGGCCTGAAGCGCGAGGCGATCGACGCCCTGTTCCTCACGGGCGGGTCGACCGGCCTGCCGCATGTCCGCGAGGCCCTGGTCGCCGGTCTGCCGCGGGCACGAGTGGTCGAGGGCGACACCTTCGGCTCCGTCGGCATGGGCCTCACCATCGAGGCGGCACGCCGCGCGGCCTGAGAGAACGGAACTCCGGCTTTGCCGAGGCGAGGCGGGGTGTTACGAGCGCTCCATGGCTGGCAGACCTCCACGACGCGGCGCATCCGGGCGAGACGGAGCCGGCAAGGGCGCCGGCCCGGGAGGCCCGGGCCGCTCCCGCACGACCAAGCGTCCCGAACGCGCCCGCACCGGACCCCGCACCAGCGCGCTCGATGCGGCCCAGAGGGCGGCGCAGGTGCGCGGCGATGCGGCCGCGAAGCACGCGCCCTGGCGCCCGGGTCGGTCGGCGAACGACGACGCTCCCGAGAGCTTCGACGAGAAGCCGGCGCGGGCGCCCCGCACGCGGGCGGCGCCGCCCACCGGTGCCGGCATCGCGCCGCGCTCACGGCGTCCCGCCGACGCCGCGTCGCCCCAGCCGGAGCCCCCGACCCGGCGCGAGCAGCGCGCTGCCGCCTCCGCCACCCTTGCCTCCGGCGTCCAGACCCTCACCGTCGAGGCGGACGAGGCCGGGATGCGGATCGACCGGTTCCTGACGACCCGGTTCCCGCAGCTTCCCTTCACGCGGGTGCAGAGCATCGTGCGCAAGGGCGAATTGCGGGTCGACGGCAAGCGCGCCAAGCCGAGCGACCGGCTGGAGCCGGGATCGAGCGTGCGCGTGCCGCCGCTCAAGCTCGAGGCCACGACGGAGCGTCCGCGCAGCGCGACCCGCGACGCCACCGATGCCGACTTCCTGCGCTCGCTGATCCTCTACGAGGACGCGGAGATGATGGTGCTCAACAAGCCCTTCGGCCTCGCCGTCCAGGGCGGATCGGGCACCGTCCGCCACGTCGACGGGCTCCTCGAAGCGCTCACAGGTCCCGACGGCCAGAAGCCGCGCCTCGTCCACCGCCTCGACAAGGACACGGCCGGCTGCCTCATCGTCGCCAAGACGAGGCTGGCGGCCGCGACGCTCGCCAAGAGCTTTCGCTCGCGCTCGGCCCGCAAGGTCTATTGGGCGCTCACCGCCGGCGTGCCCCGCGTCCACCAGGGCCGAATCTCGACCTACCTGGCGAAGGAGGAGCCGACCGACGCGGATGCGCGGATGCGCGTCGCCAAGCACGGGGACGAGGGCGCCGCCCACGCGCTGACCTATTACGCGATGGTCGACAATGCCGCGCAGAAGCTGTCCTGGCTCTCGCTCAAGCCCGTGACCGGGCGGACCCACCAGTTGCGGGCGCATGCGGCCCATATCGGCCATCCGATCGTGGGCGACCCGAAGTATTTCAGCGTGGAGAACTGGGAGCTGCCCGGCGGCATCCAGAACCGGCTGCACCTGCTCGCCCGACGCATCGTGATCCCGCACCCGCGAACCGGCAAGCCCATCGACGTGACGGCGCCGCTGCCGCCGCACATGGCGCAGAGCTGGAACCTGCTCGGCTTCGACGCCTCCCGCTACGATCCGATCGTCGAGGCGCCGGAGGCTTGACCGGGCGACGAAGCGCCGCCCTCCCGCCGGGCCGGGCGCGCGACCGGCCGCCTTGGCATTCCGTCTGCATGCCTTATCCTCTGCGCGAGCGAGTCCGGCGGCTCGGCCTTCGCCCTGGAGCAACGATGCGTCGCAGGCATCCGATCACGATCCCGGCCGCACCTGCCCGCGCCATGCTCCTCGGCCTCTTCGTGCTGGCCCTGGCGCCGATCGCGGCCGCGCAGACGCCCCAGCCCACTCCGCCGCAGGCGCCGCCACCCGCCCAGCAAGCGCAGCCCGCGGCCGCGAAGCCCGCACCGGCGGCTCCGCAGGCGGCGCCTTCGCCTCGTCTGGGCACGGCCTTCCGGGGACCGGGCCGTCGGCGCAGCTACGCGAGCTGCAATCGCCAATCCCAGGCGCGCGGGCTCCGGGGCGGCGTCCGGCGCCGGTTCCTGATCCGCTGCAGGCTCGGCTACGAGCGGCCGCGCGCGGCCCAGCCGGCATCGGCCCAGAACCCGCCGGCCCGGCAGCCGTGAGGCGGCCCCACCGGCACACGCCATGAAGCTCGTCGTCTTCGACGTCGACGGCACCCTCGTCGACAGCCAGCACCTCATCGTCGCGGCTCAAGGAGCGGCCTTCGCCGAGCACGGGCTGGCCGCGCCGAACCGCGCCGAGGCGCTCTCGGTGGTCGGCCTGTCGCTGCCGCAGGCCTTCCGGCGACTGGTCGGCGAGGACGGCCCGGTCGAGAGCCTCGCCGAGAGCTACAAGCGCGCCTTCAACACGCTTCGGCTCGATCCCTACTACGAGGAGCCCCTGTTTCCCGGCATGGGCGATCTCCTGAGGCGCCTGCGCGAGCGGGGCGACCTGCGGCTCGGCATCGCCACCGGCAAGTCGCGCCGCGGCGTCGACCGCTTGATCGCGACACATGGCTGGGAGGATTGGTTCGCCACCACGCAGACCGCCGACGACGCGCCCTCCAAGCCGGACCCGACCATGCTGCGCCAGGCCATGACGGAAGCGGGCGCGCGGCCGGACACCACGGTGATGGTGGGGGACACCACCTACGACATGGCCATGGCGGTGAGCGCGGGCGCGGCGGCGATCGGCGTCGGCTGGGGCTATCATCCGCCCGGGGCCCTGTTCGGGGCGGGCGCGGTCACTGTGGTCGAATCGGCTGCCGCCCTCAGAGATCTCTTCTCGCGACCAACGGCTCCCGAAGCCGACTGAGCGGGCGACCGAACCGCACATCGCGGCGGCGGCACCGATGCGCTATCTCCTGCGGCATGAGCGAAGACCCGAACAACCCGTTCCTCGGCGACTCCTCCGAGGCCTCGAAACCCGCTGATCCCCTCGCTTCGGTCCGCAACCAGGGCCGGCCGGCCCTGCCGAAGCGCTTCTACAAGCAGGCCGGCCTCATCGAGGTGGAGGGCGGCTTTCGCCTCGCCCTCGATGGGCGCGGCGCCAACACGCCGGCGCGCAAACCCCTGATCCTGCCGACCCGGGATCTCGGCGAAGCGGTCGCGGCGGAATGGGGGGCGCAGGCCGAGTTCATCGATCCGGCCGCGATGCCGCTGACGCGCCTCGCCAACACCGCCATCGACGGCGTCGCGGACCGGCGCGAGGCGGTGGTCGCGGACCTCTCCGCCTATGCCGGCACGGACCTCGTCGCCTACCGGGCGGGAACGCCGGAACGGCTCGTCGCGGCGCAGGCCAAGGCCTGGGACCCGATCCTCGACTGGGCGCACGAGGCGCTCGGCGCGCGCTTCATCCTCAGCGAGGGCGTGATGCACGTCACGCAGCCGGAGGCCACGGTCCACGCACTCGAGGGCGCGGTCGCGGCGGTCGAGGACCCATTCCGGCTCGCCGCCCTGCACACCATGACGACTCTCACCGGTTCGCTGCTCATTGCGCTCGCCGTCCTCCACGGACGGTTGAATCCCGAGGAGGCCTGGGCCGCCGCGCATGTCGACGAGACCTACCAGGCCGGGGTCTGGGGCTCGGACGAGGAGGCCGAGGCGCGGATGGCGGGGCGATGGACGGAGTTCGAGGCCGCCGCGCGGATCATCGCACGCTCCGGCTCCACAGCATCGTGACCCGGCCGGCCGGCACGCGAAGTGCAAGCCGAACACGGGAGTTGGGTGCCGGGGGCTGCGAAGGATGGTCGATATCTTTGCCTTCGCCGGAGGCCGCGGCGGCGCATGGCGGGTCCTCGGGAGCCGAACCGTCCGGGGCGAAGGTCTTCCTACCGTCGAGAGCCTCGACATGGTCGAGGAGCCGCGCGACGCGGCGATCCTCTCGCCGGCCTGGGTCTTGCGCGGCCTCATCAGCAACATCCGCTACGCGACCAAGGCGGAAGGGGAGGCGCTACGGGCCGTCCAGCAGGGTCTCGCCCGACCGCAGGCCACCCTCGCGGCCCTGATCCCGATCCGCAAGAACGCGGCCTGGTGGGGCCTGGCGCAGGACGAGCGGCGCGCGATCTTCGAGGAGACCTCGCACCATACCGCAATCGGCCTCGATTACCTGCCCGCCATCGCGCGGCGCCTCCACCACGGCCGCGACCTCGGCGAGCCCTTCGATTTCCTGACCTGGTTCGAATACGCGCCGGAGGACGCGCCGGCCTTCGACGCCTTGGTGGATCGGCTCAGGGCCACCCGGGAATGGGACTACGTCGACCGCGAGGTCGACATCCGGCTGGCGCGGGCCGCGTGATCTCAAAATCGTTTTCGCGTCCCGGCGCGCGTGCTAAGGCGCTTTTCGACCCCTACCGCCAAGCCTAAACCCCTTCGGCGGCATCGCTCCAGCGTCGAGGCCCGATCAGCATGAAGGACATTCTCGAGAAGCTCGAGGAGCGGCGCGCCCAGGCGCGCCTCGGCGGCGGCGAGAACCGCGTGGTGGCGCAGCACAAGCGCGGCAAGCTGACGGCCCGCGAGCGCATCGAACTCCTCCTCGACCACGGGTCGTTCGAGGAATTCGATATGTTCGTGCAGCACCGCTCCTCCGATTTCGGGATGGAGAAGCAGAAGATCCCCGGCGACGGCGTCGTCACCGGCTGGGGCACGATCAACGGCCGCACGGTCTTCCTGTTCTCGAAGGACTTCACAGTGTTCGGCGGCTCGCTCTCGGAGGCGCACGCCCAGAAGATCGTCAAGGTGCAGGACATGGCGCTGAAGATGCGCGCGCCGATCATCGGCATCTTCGATGCCGGCGGCGCCCGCATCCAGGAGGGCGTGGCGGCGCTCGGCGGCTACGGCGAGGTCTTCAAGCGCAACGTCGCGGCCTCGGGCGTCATCCCGCAGATCTCCGTCATCATGGGTCCTTGCGCCGGCGGCGACGTCTACTCGCCGGCCATGACCGACTTCATCTTCATGGTCCGCGACACGAGCTACATGTTCGTGACCGGTCCCGACGTCGTGAAGACCGTCACCAACGAGGTCGTGACGGCGGAGGAGCTCGGCGGCGCCAAGGTCCACACCACCAAGTCCTCGATCGCCGACGGCTCCTTCGAGAACGACGTCGAGGCGATCCTGCAGATCCGCCGCCTGATGGACTTCCTGCCGGCCAACAACATCGAGGGCGTGCCGGAGATCGAGAGCTTCGACGACGTGAACCGGCTCGACATGAGCCTCGACACCCTCATCCCCGACAACCCGAACAAGCCCTACGACATGGGTGAATTGATCCGCCGGGTCGTCGACGAGGGCGATTTCTTCGAGATCCAGGCCACCTACGCCCGCAACATCATGACCGGGTTCGGCCGCATCGAGGGCCGCACCGTCGGCTTCGTCGCGAACCAGCCGATGGTGCTGGCCGGCGTGCTCGATTCCGACGCCTCCCGCAAGGCCGCCCGTTTCGTCCGCTTCTGCGACGCCTTCGCGATCCCGATCGTCACCTTCGTCGACGTGCCTGGCTTCCTGCCGGGAACGGCCCAGGAATATGGCGGCCTCATCAAGCACGGGGCGAAGCTGCTCTTCGCCTACAGCCAGGCGACGGTGCCGCTCGTCACCATCATCACGCGCAAAGCCTTCGGCGGCGCCTACGACGTCATGGCCTCGAAGCATGTCGGCGCCGACCTGAACTACGCCTGGCCCACCGCCCAGATCGCCGTGATGGGCGCGAAGGGAGCCGTCGAGATCATTTTCCGCAGCGAGATCGGGGATGCGGAGAAGATCGCCGGGCGCACGGCGGAGTACGAGGACCGGTTCCTCTCGCCCTTCGTCGCGGCGGAGCGCGGCTACATCGACGAGGTGATCATGCCCCACTCGACCCGCAAGCGCATCGCCCGGGCGCTCGGCATGCTGCGCACCAAGGAGATGGAGCAGCCCTGGAAGAAGCACGACAACATCCCGCTCTGAGGACGGGCCGGGCTTCGAATGACAGGTGAAGGGTCGCGCCACCGGCGGGGCGCGCCCCTTCGCCGACCGCCAAGAACTTTCCATGCCGCGCTTTCGGCGCGGCGTGCCATGATGCGCGTCTTCAGGACGAGGACAGGACCATGGCGACCGAGAACAAACGTGGGAGCCGCGAGGCCAAGAAGCCGAAGAAGCCCGTCGTGAAAACGAACGCCTCGGCGCCCTCGACGAAGGACATGGTCAGCACGGCGGTGAAGGCAGCGCGCAAGAAGTAGCCGCAGCCTCCTTACTCCACGCGGTTGCCCTCTACGACGTTGCCGGTCGCGTTGTCGCCGTCGTCCGCGCTGCTGCCGAACGGGTAGCCCGCATCGGCCGCGCAGTTCATGGTCCAGTCCCAGCCGCCCCGCGACCCGACATTGACCGGGTCGGGCCGCAGAATGCCGTTCGCGCGGAAGCGGTTGCCGGTGATCACGTTGTCGGACGGCGTCTGGTGGCGAACCGTGCCGCCCTCGCCGCAGTTCCGGTAGAGGTGGATGCCGCCGCGCGAGCCGTAGGTGATCGCGTTGCCGCGGATGGTGTTGCGGGCCGATCCGTCCACGGCGACGACCTCGCGGCCGGTCGCGACATCGAAGGTGTTTCCCTCGATCACGTTGTCGGCGCTCTCGGCGTCCAGGTAGAGGCCGACGGAGGGCGAGGTGCCCGAGACCTCCGAGTTGCGCAGCGTGAAGCCGGTGACCCCCGGACCCAGGTAGAGCGGGATCTGTCCCGTCGCGACGAGCCGGGAATCGAGGAGGCTCACCCCCTTCGGTGCGGCTTGCTGCGCCCGCTCCGTGTGGCCCGCCGCGCGGGAGGATCGGCGCACCGCCTCGCCCTGGCCGTTCACCCCCATGCCCCAGACGCGAACCTGGCCCTGGATCGTGCAGTTGCGCAGCGTCACGTTCGCCGGCCGCTCCCACCGCCCCGCCCCGGAGGCGATGGAGCGGATCTCGACGAGGATGTAGGGGAAGCGCGGCGGCGGGCCGGACTCGCCGATCGTGGCGCCGTTGCAGTTCAGCTCGATCCCGGAGGCGCGCGAGCCTTCGATGATCACGCGGCGTCGCACATGGTCGCCCGGCTCGAGGCGCAGGCTGCAGCCGAGCGCGACGCTATCGTCGTCCGCGCTCGGCGGCGCCAGGAGGCGCGCACGGGCCGCCGCGTCGCAGGAGGCCGCGAGGGCCGGCTGGCCCCCGGAGAGGCAGAGCACCACGATGGCGGAGGCCGCGATCCCCGGCGCGGCGCGACCCGTGGCCCTCCCGGGCCTCGCCGGCAGTCCCTTCGGGCTGGCACCGGCCCTGTTCGGCGCATCCATCGTCCCGATCCCATTGCACGTGGTGGCGACGGTGGTTCAGGGCGAAGTGCGGCCTTTCCATGAAGCGGGCTCTGCGATGGGAGCTCGCCGCGAACCGTTGCGGATGAAGGTCGCCTGCCTCACGAGGCGGCCGGAGACTCGCCGAGTTCGAGCAGCACGATCTCGGGCGGCACGCCGAAGCGGACGGGCAGGCGGCTGACGCCGAGACCGCCCGACACGATCAGATGGCGCCCCTCCTCCACGACATGCCCGTAGGCGAAGCGCTGGCCGTAGATCGAGGGCACCACGGGCGAATGCCCGAACAGGCGCACCTGGCCACCATGGGTGTGGCCGGCCAGCGTGAGGGCGACGCGGGCGGGCACCTCGGTGAAGATGTCGGGCTCGTGAACCATGAGGATGACCGGCGCGCCGTCGGTGACGCGCGCCACCGTGCCGGGCAGGTCGGCGTAGGTGCGGTGATCCCCGACGATGGCGAAGGGCTCCTGATCTCCGATGCCGGCGAGCCAGAAGGGATGTCCGTCCTTCACGAGGCGTACCGCATCGTTCTCCATCACCGGGATGCCGCGTGCTTCCAGCGCGCGCCGGGCCTCCACCGGGCCGCTGCGCGCGGCCAGCGCCGCATGATCCTCCCACCAATCATGGTTCCCGAGGATGGCGTGGATTCCGAGCGGCGCCTTCAGGCCCTCGATGACCCGTGCGAAGGCGGGGAGCGGCACCCGGCGGGTCACCACCCGCCACCCGGCGGGATAGTCTCCGAGGAGTAGGATCAGGTCGGGCCGGAGCGCGTTCGTCGCATCCACGATCTCGGCGACGCGGTCGAGGGGCATGCACGGCTCGCCGGCGTGGAAGTCCGCGAGAACCGCGACGCGGAGCGACAGGCCCGGCGTCCAGTTCGGCAGCACGGGCGCGTAGCGGGTCACGACGAGCCGAAAGCGCGGCTCGATGCCGAAGGCGTAGGCGCCGGTCGATGCGCCCGCCAGCGTCATCCCCGCGAACCCGGCCAGGAACTGCCGTCGGCTCGGCAGGATCAGCATGTCTCGAAAACCTCGATGGGAACGGTCGCGCCCTCCTGGCGGAGGGTGGCGAAACATCGATGCCCCGCGGTCGAGCCTAGCGGGCGAAGGATTGATGAAGCCCTACGGGAATCGTCGACCCGCGTCGCGGCGTCGCCGGTCCCCTGCGCTTGGCCTAACCCGGTAGCGCTGCTATCTGCGGCCACCAGTTCCCCGACATGAAACCGTGCGCCGGGTCCGTTCGCCGCGACGGACCGCGACCGCGCCGGAGATCAGCCGCCCGATGACCACGTCCCCCATCGACAACATCCGCAACTTCTCGATCGTCGCCCATATCGACCACGGCAAGTCGACGCTCGCCGACCGGCTGATCCAGACCACCGGCACCGTGGCCCTGCGCGACATGAGCGAGCAGATGCTCGACTCGATGGACATCGAGAAGGAGCGCGGCATCACCATCAAGGCGCAGACCGTGCGGCTCGAATACCGCGCGGAGGACGGCAAGGACTACGTCCTGAACCTGATGGACACGCCCGGCCATGTGGACTTTGCCTACGAGGTGTCGCGCTCGCTCGCCGCCTGCGAGGGCTCGCTCCTCGTCGTTGACGCCTCGCAGGGCGTCGAGGCGCAGACGCTCGCCAACGTCTACCAGGCGCTCGACGCCAACCACGAGATCGTGCCCGTCCTCAACAAGATCGACCTGCCCGCGGCCGAGCCCGACCGGGTCAAGGAGCAGATCGAGGAGGTCATCGGCATCGACGCCTCGGACGCCGTGCCGATCTCGGCCAAGACCGGCCTCAACATCGAGGCGGTGCTGGAGGCGATCGTCACACGCCTGCCGCCGCCCAAGGGCGACCGCAGCGCGCCGCTCAAGGCGCTCCTCGTCGACAGCTGGTACGACGTCTATCTCGGCGTCGTCGTGCTGGTGCGCGTGGTCGACGGCGTTCTCAAGAAGGGCATGACGATCCGCATGATGCGGGCCGACGCGGCCCACGGCGTCGATCGCATCGGCGTGTTCCGTCCCAAGATGTCCGACATCGGCGAGCTCGGCCCTGGCGAGGTCGGCTTCTTCACGGGATCGATCAAGGAGGTCGCCGACACCCGCGTCGGCGACACCATCACCGAGGACAAGCGCCCGACCGCCCAGATGCTGCCGGGCTTCAAGGACGTGCAGGCCGTGGTGTTCTGCGGGCTCTTCCCCGTCGATGCCGCCGAGTTCGAGAACCTGCGCAGCGCCATGAGCAAGCTTCGGCTCAACGACGCGAGCTTCTCCTACGAGATGGAGACCAGTGCGGCGCTGGGCTTCGGCTTCCGCTGCGGCTTCCTCGGCCTCCTGCATCTCGAGATCATCCAGGAACGCCTGGAGCGCGAGTTCAACCTCGACCTGATCTCTACGGCGCCCTCCGTGATCTATCGCCTCGCCATGACGGACGGCAGCGTGAAGGAGCTGCACAACCCGGCCGACATGCCGGACGTGATGAAGATCTCGGCGATCGAGGAGCCCTGGATCCGCGCGACCATCCTGACGCCCGACGAGTATCTCGGCGGCGTGCTCAAGCTCTGCCAGGACCGGCGCGGCTCCCAGGTCGATCTCAACTACGTCGGCAAGCGCGCGATGGTGGTCTACGAGCTGCCGCTCAACGAGGTCGTGTTCGACTTCTACGACCGTCTGAAGTCGATCTCGAAGGGCTACGCCTCCTTCGACTACCATCTCTCTGACTACCGCGAGGGCGACCTCGTCAAGATGTCGATCCTCGTCAACGCCGAGCCCGTCGACGCCCTCTCGATGCTGGTCCACCGCTCCCGAGCCGAGAGCCGCGGCCGGGCCATGTGCGAGAAGCTGAAGGACCTGATCCCGCGCCACCTCTTCCAGATCCCGGTCCAGGCGGCGTTGGGCGGCAAGATCATCGCCCGCGAGACCATCAAGGCCCTGTCCAAGGACGTGACGGCCAAGTGCTACGGCGGCGACATCTCCCGCAAGCGCAAGCTCCTCGACAAGCAGAAGGAGGGCAAGAAGAAGATGCGCCAGTTCGGGAAGGTGGAAATCCCGCAGGAGGCGTTCATCGCGGCGCTGAAGATGGACGATTGATTTTCAAATCATGCCCGGATATTTTTTGAGGTAATACGGCTTTAGAGGTGGTTTATGAGCGAGGAGCAACACCTAAAGCTTAAGCAAGTTTTCACGCCAGGGGGATCCCTTCGGTAACATATGTTTCAAGAGAGCACTTAAATCTTGAGAATAGATTGGAAGACGCACTAGCGCGCGGCGATGGAATCATCACAGTTACTGGCCCGACAAAGTCAGGAAAAACTGTTCTTTGTAGGAAAGTCTTAGAAGACGAAAAGTCCGTATGGGTTGAGGGGGGACGAATAAGAGAAGAGAAAGACTTTTGGGATCAGATTACCGGTTCGGATTACGCACCGCCGTCGATTTCAGAAACAATGTCAACAGCATCAACCAAAGACTTAAAAACGGGTTTGTCGGCTGAATTAAACTTTCCAGGGGTAGGCAAGCTGGGAGGTAATGCAGGAACTGGCGGGTCACTTACTTCATCGAGCACTTCAATTCGGCCGTATACCGCAGATCATAAAGCACGCACGCTGAAGAAACTCATTGCAGATGAAGTTTCTCTCGTCATCGACAATTTTCACTTTGTCCACAAAGAGGTACAGGCGCACATAGTAAATTCTTTAAAGTCTTCGATATTTGATGGATTAAACATTATCATTATTGCGGTCCCTCATCGCGCGTTTGATCCTCTGGCCGTTCAACAGGAAATGCAAGGCCGTTTTGTACATCTTGAGATTGCACAATGGACATTGGACGAACTCAAAGTGATTCCTCAAGCGGCTTTCCAGCCTTAAATGTCACTGTTAGAAACAGTGTTATCCAAAGGATTTGTGACGAGTCTTTTCTCAACCCACTCTTAGTGCAGGACATATGCTCTCGAATTTGTATTCTCAATGGCATAAGAGGCTTTCAAATAGAGGCCAGAGAGCTAATCAATGTAAATATGGATCCGATACTTGAGGATGTGGCCAAAAATAGTGGCTTTCCCACATACGATCGCTTAAAGCGTGGACCTCAGACTCGCACCGATCGTAAGCCGCGAAAATTGCGGCACGGTGGTAGCGTTGATATTTATCAAGCGATCATGCTGGCTGCTGCCTACGCTGGACCTAAGGTGAGAACCGAATACGATGACTTGAGATCAAGTCTCCGTGATTTGTTAGTCGATGGCGAATTACCGCAAAAGAACGAGATAACCTCCTCCTGCGGTCATATGTCTGCCATCGCAAAAAAGGATTTATCTCACGCCGAGCCAATCGAGTGGCATGATGATGCCCTCATAATAAGTGACCCTTTTCTTCTTTTCTTCCTTAGATGGCAGAGGGACTCACTCTCGAAAGGCGCATCTGTATCTCAAGTTGTATGACTCCAACATTTAAAAGCTAATTTATTATACTCATTTAAACTCGCACGTGGACAAAAGCATCGTGCAGCGCCGCCGGCGACGTCGCGGTGTAGCATTCGAGATCCGGTTGCGGTCCAGAAGCGCGCCGCGCGGGAGATCGAGCAGATCGTAGACGACATACGTCCAGGTCAGCGTCTCTTCCGGCAGCATGCATTCCCAGATGCCGATCCGCGCGGTTTTGGACGTACGCCGAACGATCTTCCGGCAATGGGCGAGCGACGCTGCCTGCTCGCGGATTAGGGCGACGTGGGCATTTCGTTCCGCGCAAACGTTTGATCACGGGATCGCGGTTGCTGTCCAAAGACAACGCGCGTCAGTGCGGACCGGCCCGGTCGGGCACCGGGCATGGAGCAGTGCGTTCCGTCGTCGCGCGAAAGCAATCCGGATCAAGTCGCAAGAGATAAGCTTAACCGTTTTCAGAACTCGGACCGCGATGCCGTCGATCACGCCGACGTCCCGCTATTCGATCGGCGTCTCGGCCGATGCGGCAGGCACCTTTTCGACAGGCTCGGCATTCGCGTAGGCCTTGCGCTCGAGCATCGGCTGCAGGCGACCGGCCAGTTCCCGGTCGAGGTGCCGGGCATAGGCGTTCTTGAAGTAGCGGTCGCCAGTTCCGCGCCCGTAGATGCGGTCGTGCGCGCGGATCATCGCGTCGACCTCCGGACGGCACAGGAAGCCGATCACGCCGGCGGCCTGATACCAGCGGCCGGCACGGGCGTGGGCCATGGCGCCCGGGTTGGCGACGACAGTCTCGGCGAAGCAATCGGTCGCCGCCTTCTCGAGAGGCGCCATCACCGCGTGCGGAGAACCCGGCGTGCGCGTCGCGGCACCGAACGCGGGTCCGAGGACCGCGACAACTAGGACGGTGCTCAACAGGACGGCCTTCATGGGGGGTGCCTCGAACCGAGCCGGATTCGGGCTGAGTATTCACCCACGATTTCGTCGGGAACAGGGCTGAACGTTGCCGGATGTTGCGCCGCAGAACATTCCGCGCCCGATGTGGTCGACGGACCACAGCGAGGGCGAGGCGCCGCTCTCAGCCCCGGCGTTCGGCGTTCCAGCGCCCGCTGCAGCCGATCGGCCCCGTCGTGCTCCAGGTGCCGTTGCCGACGCCCTGCCTGCCGAGACGGCCGACGACGTTGGCGCGGTCCGAGCCCCGCGCGATGACGGCGCGCACCGCGCCCTTCGGAGAGACCTGCCCGCTCACAGTGAACTCGCCCCCGGCATAGCTCGCCTGCCCCCGCTCGACCCGGACGCCGTAGCGATAGGCCCGGTCGCAGGGTCCGTCCTCGGTGAGGACCTCGATGCTCCAGTTGCCGTCGTAGCGGTTGGGCACCTTCACGCTCTTCTTGGCCGCGAGCGCCGGCGTCGCGGCAACGAGGAGCGCCGCGGCGGGCAGGATGAGTTTCACGATGATCCGTTGCATGCTTGTCCCGTTGTCTCGAACGAACCGGGAAACTCGCCACATCCCCATCGGTTGCCCGGTCAAGCCTCGGTCGCCCGCCCAAGCGCCTCGCCGAGCAGGGCGAGAAGGTCGCAGCCGGCATGGAGGAAGGCGTCGACGCCCGCCGCGCGCAGCGCGTCCATGAGGTCGGCCGGCTTGCCCGCCAGGTAGATCGTCGTGGCGCCCGCACCGCGAAGCGCCTCGGCGGCGGCGACGCCTTGCGTTGCGTAGACGGCGTCCGACGAACACAGGCAGGCGATCGATGCACCGGAGGCCCTGAAGGCGGCGGCGAGCGCATCCGGGTCCGAGAAGCCCTCGTTGTCCAGCGCCTCGATCCCGCCGGCCGCGAAGGCGTTGGCGGCGAAGGTCGCCCGCGCATTGAAGACCGCGACGGTGCCGAGATTGGCTAGGAACAATGCGGGCCGCCTGCCCGTCCTCGCGAGGTAGGCGTCGGAGGCATCGCGCAGGGCCTCGTAGGGCTCCGCGAGGCGGTGCGAGGGCAGGACTCCATCGCTGCTTGGAGACCGCGGCGCGGCGGCGACGTCGAGCACGGCCACGGGCTTCTCGGCGAGGAACGGGAACTCGCTCGCTCCGGTCAGCGCCTCGCGACGGGTCGCCACGTTCCGCGCCCGCACCGCGCGGGTCTCGGCGATCCGAGCCTGAATCCTGCCCTGCCGCAGGCTGGCGACGATGCCGCCCTCCCGCTCGATCGCCTGGAAGGCGTCCCAGGCCGCCTCCACCAGGTTCTGCGTCAGCGCCTCGAACGCACCGGCGCCGGCCGCGGGATCGGCGACACGGGCGAGGTTCGATTCCTCGATCAGCACGATCTGGCTGTTGCGCACCACGCGCCGGGCGAAGGCGTCGGGCAGGCCCAGCGCCAGCGTGTAGGGGAGAGCGGTGACGACGTCGGCGCCGCCCAGCCCCGCCGAGCCCGCGGCCATCGTGGCGCGCAGGATGTTCACGAAGGGGTCGCGGCGGGTCATCATCCGCCAGGCGGTCTCGGCGTGCAGCCGAAGGGGTTTCGGCGCGAGGCCACAGGCCGCCTCGACCTGCGCCCAGAGCCGGCGCATGGCGCGGAACTTGGCGATGGTCAGGAACTCGTCGGCATCGGCCACGAGGAGCACGCCGATCGCATCTCGGGCCCGTTCCAGATCGTGCCCGCCGGCCTCCAGCATGCGCAGGTAGGCCACGGCCGTGGCGAGCACCGCGGCGAGCTCCGCCGCCTCGCTCGCACCGGCCTCGTGGTAGGGGCGCCCATCCGCCAGGCAGAGGCGGCCTGTGAAGCCCGAGGCCTCGAGTTCGGCGAGCAGGCCCGGGAGCTCTTCGCTGGATGGCTCGGCGCCAGCGCCCGCGGCCAGCGCGCCGATGGGATCAACGCCGAGGTCGAGGTCGAGCGCGCCGAAAGTCTCACCCCGGCGCTCGACAAGCGCCTTGAGGAGACGCGCGGCCGCGATCCCCTCGGGGCCCGCGTCGAGGCGCGTGGCGATGAGGGGCAGCATCACGCCGGACAAGGCGGCGTCCAGCGCCTCGACACCACCAAGGGGCAGGCCGAAGCCGCGAGCGGCCGGCGCACCCGCGAAGACGAGGGTGAGCGCGTCCGCGCCCCCCTCGAGGTCGGAGAGCGCGAGGCCGTTGGCGGCCCGAGCCTCGGGGTGATCGACGCGCTGCGCTACCCGCCAGGGGCCGGAGGCCCGCATCGGCTGGGCGACGGGCTCGGCCGGGTCGTAGAGCGGCTCGATGCGGATGCCGTCGGCCGTCTTCGAGACCAGGCGCGTCTCGAAATCCGCACCCTTTAGGACGCCCTCGACGAGGCCGAGCCAGCGCTCACGGGTCGGAGCCGGGAAGAGGTCGGCGAAGGGGCGGTCTTCCATACGTCTGGCCTTGGCATCATCGCGGCCGGCCGAGCGTGGCCGGGCGCGTTCCCAGACAGCCCTTGCACGACCGCGCTGGCGGAGGCAATCGCCCCGGGCGGCAAGCCCCAGGGCCGCGCCTCAGCCGAAGATGATCAGGCCCGCGACGCCGAGCGACCCGACGATGATGCGCCACCAGGCGAACAGCCGGAACCCGTGGGCCGAGACGTAGTCGAGCACCGTGCGCACCACGACGAGCGCCGACACGAAGGCCACCACGAAGCCGATGAAGATGAGGCCGGCATCGTCCTTCGAGAGGTTCTTGTAATTGTCGAGCAGGTCCTTGGCGAAGGCCCCGGCCATGGTGGGGATCGCGAGATAGAACGAGAACTCGGTGGCCGAGCGCTTGTCGGCGCCCATCAGCATCGCGCCGACGATCGTGGCGCCCGAGCGCGACACGCCCGGAATCATCGCGACGCACTGGAACAGGCCGATCTTGAGGTCCATCGGCAGGGTGAAGTCGAAGACGTCGCGCTTCTTCACCTCGAGCTCGGTGTCGTCGAGGACGAGGAGGACGAGGCCGCCGGCGATGAGCGTCGCGCAGACGACCCAAGGGTTGAAGAGGTAGAACTTGATGTCCTTCGAGAAGATGCCGCCGATGATCGCCGCGGGCAGGAAGGCGATCAGGATGCCGGCCACGAAGCGCCGGGCGCGGGGATCGTTCGGCAGGGCCCGGGCGACGCCCCAGAGCCGGCCGAAATAGACGCTGAGGATGGCGAGGATCGCGCCGAGCTGGATCAGCACCTCGAAAGTGTTGTTGGGCGACTTGAAGCCGATGAAATGGCCGACGAGGAGCTGGTGGCCGGTCGAGGAGACGGGGATGAATTCCGTCGCGCCCTCGACGAGGCCGAGCACGACCGCCTTCGTGATGCTGAGCGCATCCATCATCTCATCGCCTCGAGGATCGGTGTTGCGCAGGAACGGGGACGGCCGGGGGCCGGCGTTCGTCGATCAGGGTTGACGGGCGGTTACCGCCCTAGGTCGCACGTGTTAATGAGGCGGCAACGATCGAGCAATAAACCTGCCGGCCGACCATCTCCGAGGGGCCTCGACACGGCTCGTTCCCCATCCGATCCGAACCCGTCTGAAACGGCCTCGATGGCGACGCTGCATCATTCCCCCTTCTGCCCGCATTCCCGCTTCGTGCGCCTCGTCCTGGCCGAGATGGGCATGGAGCCGGCTCTCGTGGAGGAACGTCCCTGGGAGCGTCGCGACGCCTTCCTGCTCATCAACCCGGCCGGGACGACGCCCGTCCTCGTCGAGCAGACCGGTCTCGCCGTGCCCGGCGCCGGCATCATCGCGGAATATCTCGACGAGACCCGCGGGCTCGGCCTTAACGGGCGGCGCCTCCTCCCCAACGGAACGACCGCCCGGGTCGAGGTCCGGCGGCTGCTCGACTGGTTCCTCGTCAAGTTCGATTCGGAGGTGACGGGCTACCTCGTCACGGAGAAAATCTCCAAGCGCTTCATGACGAGCGCGGTCGGCGGCGGCCCGCCCGACATGAACGCGATCCGCGCAGCGCGGGCCAATGTGCGCTATCACCTCAAGTACATCGGCTACCTGATGGGCCATCGCAAATGGCTCGCGGGCGACGATCTGACCTATGCCGATCTGGCGGCCGCCGCTCACTTGAGCTGCGTGGATTATCTCGGCGACGTGCCATGGGACGAGGACGAGACGGCGAAGGACTGGTACGCGCGGGTGAAGTCGCGCCCGTCCTTCCGCGCGCTCCTGGGGGACCGAGTGCCGGGCATGGCGCCGGCCGATCACTACGCGGACCTCGATTTCTGACGGACTGCACGCCCATGGTCCGCCGGAGGGGCGCGGGTCCCCTCTCCTCGACGGGAGACGGACGGGGGCGATCGTAGATGAAGTCGCCCGTCCATGATCAGCCTTCTTACACCAACTCCGCTTGTCATTCCGGGGCTGCGCAGCAGAGCCCGGAACCCAGAGCCGCGGACGATGCAAACTGGACCCCGACCTGTGGTTCTGGGTCCCGGGCTCGCCTGCGGCGCCCCGGGATGACAAAGGTGGCGGAGCTGAGGGCGGCGGAGGGCGCTTGCCCCGCTGGATCGCTGGGTCCTGCCAAAAAGTCGACGCCGTACGGAGCTTGCACCAGCAATCCGCCTGCCCTCAAGGAGAGGGAGCACCTGCGCGCTCCCAACGAGCGGATCGGAAGTTTCGGAAGGCCGCCGAAGCACCGGCGACCACCCCGAAAGATCCTGGCTGGGCCCGATCTGCGCCGCGCCGTCGAGGCCCGCGCCCGGCATCTCGGCTTCGACGCGATCCGCGTGACCCGTCCCGACGCCGTACCCGAGCTCCGGGAGCGCCTGCCGGAATGGCTCGCCGCTGCGCATCACGGCGACATGGATTGGATGGCCGATCGCGCCGATCAGCGCGCCGATCCGGGGGCGCTGTGGCCGCAGGTCCGCAGCGTCGTCATGCTCGGCATGAACTACGGGCCGGAGACCGACCCGCTCGCGCTGATCGAGCGGCGCGACCGCGCCGCGATCGCGGCCTACGCGCAGCGGCGTGATTATCACGAGGTGATCAAGGGCAAGCTGAAGGAGCTCGGCGGCTACCTCTCCGCCAAGGGCGACGTCCGGGTGAAGGTCTTCGTCGACACGGCGCCCGTCATGGAGAAGCCGCTCGCGGCCGCTTCCGGTCTCGGCTGGCAGGGCAAGCACACGGTGCTCATCTCCCGCGACCTCGGAAATTGGCTGCTGCTGGGCGCGATCTACACCTCGGCCGATCTCGAATCCGATGCGCCGGAGACCGACCATTGCGGCTCCTGCCGCCGCTGCCTGGACATCTGCCCGACGAGCGCCTTTCCCGCGCCCTACCAGCTCGATGCGCGCCGCTGCATCTCCTACCTGACGATCGAGCATGCAGGGGCGATCCCGGCGGAGTTCCGGGAGGCCATCGGCAACCGGGTGTTCGGCTGCGACGATTGCCTGGCGGTCTGCCCCTGGAACAAATTCGCGGTCGTGGCAGGCGAGGGGCGTCTCGCGGCGCGGGCCGACCTCGACGCGCCGCCGCTGGCGGAACTCGCGAGCCTGGATGAGCCCGCCTTCCGTGCGCGCTTCGCGGGCACGCCGATCAAGCGCACCGGCCGCGACCGATTCCTGCGCAACGTCCTCATCGCGATCGGGAATTCCGGCCGGCCGGACCTCGCCCACGAGGCGGTCCGCTGCCTGGCCGATACGTCGCCGCTGGTGCGCGGCATGGCGGTGTGGGCGGCGAGCCGGCTCCTCGACCTGCACAGCCTACGAAACCTGTTCGAAGCCCATGCTACGGGCGAGGCCGACGCGCATGTCGCCGCCGAGTGGCGCGCGGCCCTGGACTCCGCATCGCTCGCCCACCCGGAGATCGCGACCCCATGAACCTGTTCGTCTTCGGTCTCGGCTTCTCGGCGCGGCGCTTCGTGGAGCGGGAGCGCGCGCGCTTCGGTCGGGTTTGCGCCACCGTCACCGATCCGGCGCGACCGTCGCCGCCCGGTGTCGAGATTCGGGCCTTCGGTCCCGAAACCGACGATTCCCGCATCAGTGAGGACCTTGCCGCGACCGACGTGCTCCTCGTCTCGGCACCGCCAGAGCGCGCGGGCGACACCGTGCTCCGTCGCTATCGGGCCGCGATCGCCGACAGTCCCGTCGCCTGGATCGGCTATCTCTCGACGATCGGCGTCTACGGCGACCATGGCGGGGCCTGGATCGACGAGGGGACTGAGGCCACGCCGGGCAGCGAGCGCTCGCGGGTGCGGCTCGCGGTCGAGAACGATTGGCTGGCTCTCGGACGGGAGACGGGCAAGGCCGTCCAGATCTTTCGGCTCTCCGGGATCTACGGACCCGGCCGCAATCCCTTCGTGAAGCTGCGAGAGGGCAAGGCGCAACGCATCGTCAAGCGCGATCAGGTCTTCAACCGCATCCACGTGGACGACATCGCCGCGACGCTCGCGGCCTCGATCGCCAAGCCCCGTCCGGGCGCGGTCTACAACGTCACCGACGACGAGCCGGCGCCGCCCCAGGTCGTCACCGAGCACGCCGCACGGCTTGCCGGGCTGCCACTCCCGCCCGAGGTCGATTTCGAGACCGCGGATCTGAGCCCGATGGCGCGCAGCTTCTACGGGGAGAACAAGCGCGTGCGGAACCGGCTCATCCGCGAGGAACTCGGGGTCGCACTCGCCCACCCGACCTATCGGGAGGGGCTCGCCGCGCTCGTGGGCGACGCCGTCAGGTAGTCGCCGCCGCCGGCGCCGAGCGCCACAGGCCTGCCAGGCTCAACGCACGGAACAGCACGGCCCGGAAGAAGCGCGGCCGCTCGACGACGAGGGCTGCGCCGAAGGAGAGCGCTTCCGTCAGTGCGAGGGCGATGGCGAAGGTCGCGAGGGTTCCACCGAGCCCCGGCGCCCATTCCATGTAGGCGCGCAGGGAGAAGATGAGGGTCATCACGGGCACGTGGATGACGTAGAGCGTGTAGGAAAACGCGGCCGTGCCGCTCAGGCCCTCGAAGACCCGCGCGTCGGCGCCCTCCCGCGTGGCGAGGCGAAGCAGGCAGAGGGCGAAGGGCAGCCCCAGCGCGGCCTGATAGGCGAGGAAGGCCGGGTGCTCGCTCTGGGCATCGATGAAGCCCGGCGCGCCCGCGAAGGCGAGCGGAACGAGCAGGGCGAGGATCGTGGCCGGCCAGAGCAGCCTGGAACCGGCGAGGGCACGCAGCCGCGAATCGCCCCCGAACAGCGCCGCGCCCGCGCCCGCCGTGAAGAGAGCAAGCGATTGCAGGTAGAAGAAGCGGTTGGCGGTCACCGCGACGAGCGCGAGGACCGCCAAGGCGCCGAGAATCCGCCAGCCGCCGCGTCCGACGATCGCGAGCGCCGCGAAGGCGGCCACGCCGTAGAGGTAGACCTCCTGGCGCAGGGACCAGAGCGCCCGGTCGATCACGAAGGTGGCGTCGCCCGGTCCGAACGTGAGCGTGATGCCGCGCAGGAACGCGATGACGTCGAGCCGGTAGGGCTCGCCCGTGCGGGTCAGCAGCGGCAGCCCGGCATGACCGATCGCGCCGACCGCGAAGGTGATGACGATGGCCAGGATCAGCGGCGGCCAGATCCGCGCGATCCGATGCACGGCGTAGGGCAGCAGGAAGCGCCGGCGGTCGGCGGCGATGAGCCGGGTCAGGCTCGTGGCGATGACGAAGCCGCTGAGCGAGAAGAACACCATGACGGCGAGGCGGCCGACCCACTCCGTGGCGCCGGCGGCAAACCCCTCCAGGTGCGGAAAGGCCATTCCCAGGGCATGGCTGACGAGCACCACCTGCGCCGCGAGGCCGCGCACGCCGTCCAGCGCCTCGTAACGATAGCCGCGCACCTGAGCGTCCCCGACTCGCCGGGACCGACGATCGGGACCCTGTGCGAGCCGTCGCGATGCCCGCACATTGGGGCGTCATCGCGACGGCGTCCGAGGCCAGAGGATCAGGCGGCGCGGCGGTTCGCGGCGGGGCCGAAATGGTCGATGTAGCGGGAGGCGATCGCGGAGACCGGCAGGACCACGAACACGTCGGTGGTGCCGAATTGCCGGTCGATCACCGCGCCGTCGCCGAAGGTGGCGCCGACCCGCAGGTAGCCCTTGATCAGCGGCGGCAGCGCCTGGAGCGCGGCCTTGGGATCGATCGATTCGCGGCTCATCCGGTTCATCGAGACGTAGCGCTCGGGCAGCGCCCGCGCCTGCCAGGCTTCCGGCGCCCGGGCATGGTGGTGCAGGAAGCTCAGGGGCAGGGCGAGCCGGTCGGGATCGGTGCCCTCGAGGCTGGCGCAGCCGAGCATCGCGTCGATGCGGTGGTGCTGGACATAGGCCCAGATGCCCGCCCAGAGCAGCTCCACCGTCCGCTTGGTCCGGTAGGGCTTCAGCACGCAGGAGCGGCCGAGCTCGAGGAAGCGCTTGCCCGGATTGGCCGCCAGCAGGGGGCCGATGTCGTACTCGCCCGCCGTGTAGAAGCCGAAGTTCCGGTCCGCCGCCTCCTGGCGCAGCAGGCGATAGGTGCCGACCACCTTCGGCCGCGGGCGGCGGAAGGGCTTGGCCTCGGTCGCCGCGTGATCGATGACCAGCAGGTGGTCGCAGACGGTATCGTAATCGTCGATGTCGCGACGCGACAGGAGCGTCATGCCCGTCGCGACCGCCGACATCTCCTCGTAGAAGACGCGGTAGCGCAGGCGCTGGGCACGGCGAATCTCGGAGACCGTCGTCGCGAGCCGCACTTCGAGGTTGCCGATCCGCCCGAGGCTCGGGTCGAGGCCCGGCGCGGCGAGCGGCTTCCTGAGGCGAGGCTTGAACTTGATCGGCGCCGCGCCGGGCGGGATCAGCCCCCGACCGTAGAGGCCCGGTAGGCCGGCCTCGGCCCGCTTCTGCTTAAACCGGGCAAACGGCGCGTGGACATGCGCCTCCCAGCCGTTGAGCCACGCCTGCGAAGCGTCTCGTGCGAAATTCGGGACCATCTTACGCCCTGCCAAGCCCCCGAAGCGCCCCCCGATGGAGTGCACGACCTCGGACCTCGGAGGGTGACAACAACACGAAGCGCGAACGCTTTTATGACAGCGTTTCGCGTTCAAGTACAGAGACTTGGCCTTCGTGGCAGGAGCGCGTTCGGCGACTCCCTCATCGGTAGCCGCCGAAGCAAATAAGCCTATCGGCTCAGACGAACTGGTTGAGGCCGGGGATCGAGCCGATGATCGGGCCCATCACGTCCTCGCCCGCCTTTTCGCGGCCATAGGCGAAGAGTTCGCGGCCGAGCGGCTGCATCTGGCCCATCGGCACGCCGGCGGACATGAGCTTCTGGCCGAGCGCCATCACGCCGCCGCCCATCATGCCGCCCAACATGCCCATGAGGCCGCCGCCCTCGCCGTCGTTGCTCTGGGCTATCGCGGTCTCCGCCCCCGGGATGGCCGCGAGGAGCTGGCTCACCTCGGCCGCCGGGCCTTCCTTCTGAAGGAACGCCAGGATGTGGCCGATCGCGGTCTGCGCCGTCGAGGCCTCCAGCCCGGTCACGCGGGTGACGCGGGCAATCAACTCGTCCATCTGAAACGCTCCAAAGCGTGGGAATGCCCGTCAATCAATCGTGGCGCCCGCGAAATCAAGGCCGCGAGCGGGCCGCGCTGGAAAATGCCCGGCCCAGGCGGCATAAGGCCAAGGTCGAGACACGCAGGGGACGGTTGGTCATGCAGGGCGACGGCACCATCCTGGTCGGCAAGAGCGGCGCGAAGCGCGAGGTCCTGACCCTGAAGCTCGCCAACCGGCACGGGCTCGTGGCCGGCGCCACGGGAACCGGCAAGACCGTGACGCTGCAGGTTCTCGCCGAGGGCTTCTCGAATGCCGGCGTCCCGGTCTTCGCCGCCGACATCAAGGGCGATCTCTCCGGGCTCGCCGCGGCCGGCGAATCGAAGCCGGTCTTCGTGAAGCGCGCCGAGGAACTCGGCATCGCCTACGAGCCCGACCGCTTTCCGACGGTGTTCTGGGACCTGTTCGGCGAGCAGGGCCACCCGATCCGCGCCACCGTCATCGAGATGGGGCCGCTGCTGCTCGCGCGGCTGCTCGAACTCAACGACACGCAGGAGGGCGTGCTCAACATCGCCTTCCGCGTAGCGGACGACAACCAATGGCCGGTCCTCGACCTGAAGGACCTGCGCGCGCTGCTCGTGTTCCTCTCCGAGAATCTGAGGGAGATCTCGGGCAAGTACGGCAACGTCTCCGCGGCCTCTGTCGGCGCGATCCAGCGCCAGCTCCTGATGCTGGAGAACCAGGACGCGCATTCCTTCTTCGGCGAGCCGGCGCTCGACCTCAACGACTTCATGAAGGTCGACCGCGAAGGCCGCGGCATCGTCAACATCCTGGCCGCCGACAAGCTGATGCAGCGGCCCCGGCTCTACGCCTCGTTCCTGCTCTGGATGCTCTCGGAGCTGTTCGAGCAGTTGCCGGAGGTCGGCGACCTGGAGAAGCCGAAGCTGGTGTTCTTCTTCGACGAGGCGCACCTGCTCTTCAACGATGCGCCGAAGGCGCTGCTCGATGCGGTCGAGCAGGTGGTGCGCCTGATCCGCTCGAAGGGCGTCGGGGTCTATTTCGTGACGCAGAACCCGCTGGACGTGCCCGAGACCGTGCTCGGCCAGCTCGGCAACCGGGTGCAGCACGCGCTGCGCGCCTTCACGCCCCGCGACCAGCGCGCGGTGAAGGCCGCAGCCGAGACCTTCCGGCAGAATCCCGGCTTCGACGTCGCCGAGGCGATCACCGAGCTCGCCGTCGGCGAGGCGCTGGTGAGCTTCCTCGAAGCCAAGGGCACGCCCTCGGTGGTCGAGCGAGCGTTGATCGCCCCCCCGCAGGGCCGCGTCGGGCCGCTGACGCCGGCCGAGCGCGCCGGCATCATCGCCGCGAGCCCGCTGCGGGGTAAGTACGATCAGGCCGTCGACAACGAGAGCGCCTACGAGCTGCTGGCGAAACGGAAGAACCTCGACACGGCCCCCGCCGAGGCGGCGCAGCAGAGCGAGGGCGGCCTTGGCGGGATGCTCGGCGGCCTGCTCGGCGGCGTCTTCGGCTCGAAGCCGTCCGGGAAGGGCGGCCGGCGCCCGCCGCAGAGCCTCGCCGAGCAGGTGGTGGGCAACGCCGCCCGCTCGATGGCGCGCACCGTCGGCACGCAGGTGGGGAATGCGATCCTGCGGAACGTGCTGGGCGGGTTGATGAAGCGGTAGGTGTCCGTCTCGCCCTCCGGCGAAGCACGCCCTCGCAGGCGACATTGACAAATTGGCTCCTGAGCGCCTATCCACCGCCACGACGCGCGGCTTCCTCGACGAAGTCCGCGCGTTTCGCGTTCGTGCATGGCGTCAGGCCCGCGCGGATGACCTGAACAAGAAGACGGTCCAGGCGCCAGCCGGAGGCCGGCAGAGAACACGAGAGAGAACGATGTTCGCAGTCATCAAGACGGGCGGCAAGCAGTACCGCGTCGCCGCCAACGACACCATCACGATCGCCACGCTCGAGGGCGAGGAGGGCGCCACCGTCACCTTCGGCGACGTGCTGCTCTTCACGGACGGCGAGGGCGTGACCCAGGTCGGCGCGCCGCTGCTCACCGGCATCGGCGTTACCGGCGAGATCGTCGGCCATGGCCGCGACAAGAAGGTGATCGCCTTCAAGAAGCGCCGCCGCCAGAACTCGCGCCGCAAGCGCGGTCATCGCCAGCACCACACCGTCGTGCGCATCACCGAGATCAGCGCGGGCGGTCAGTCGTCGAAGGCGCCGGCGCGCAGGGCCAAGGCCGAGAAAGCCGAGTCGCTGCCCGCGACCGCCTCGGCCGAAGCCTGATCTTAGCCCCGCCAACCCAGATTCGGAGTAATCCCAGATGGCCCATAAGAAAGCAGGCGGCTCATCCCGCAACGGCCGCGACTCGGCCGGCCAGCGCCTCGGCGTGAAGAAGTTCGGCTCGGAGGCGGTGATCGCCGGCAACATCATCGTGCGCCAGCGCGGCACCAAGGTGCATCCCGGCGTCAATGTCGGCATCGGCACCGACCACACCCTCTTCGCCAAGGCCGACGGCCGGGTGCAGTTCCAGACGAAGCGCGGCCGCGCCTTCGTCGCGGTGATCCCGCACCAGGAAGCCGCCGAATAAGCATTCGCCCCTCGACGAGGGTAGGGCGCCGGCACCGATCGCGGGGGAGGTGGGAAACCACCTTCCCCGTTGTTGTTTTCCATCCTCAACGACGATCGAAACGAGCGCAGCCGTGAAATTCCTCGACGAAGCCAAAGTCTACGTCCGCTCCGGCGACGGCGGGGCCGGCTGCGTGGCGTTCCGCCGCGAGAAGTTCATCGAGTTCGGCGGCCCCAACGGTGGCGATGGCGGCCGCGGCGGCGACGTCTGGGTGGAATGCGTCGAGGGGCTGAACACGCTGATCGACTACCGCTACCAGCAGCACTTCAAGGCCAAGAAGGGCGAGCACGGCATGGGCTCGAACCGCCACGGCGCCAACGGGGCCGACGTGGTGCTCAAGGTGCCCGCCGGCACGGAGATCGTGGCCGAGGACGGCGAGACGCTGATCGCCGACATGACCCATGTCGGGCAGCGGGTGCGGCTGGCCAAGGGCGGCAATGGCGGCTTCGGCAACGCCTATTTCACCACCTCCACGAACCGCGCGCCCAAGCACGCCAATCCGGGGCAGGAGGGCAGCGAGCAGTGGATCTGGCTGCGTCTCAAGCTCATCGCCGATGCCGGCTTGGTCGGCCTGCCGAATGCCGGCAAGTCCACGTTCCTGGCGACGGTCACCGCCGCCAAGCCGAAGATCGCCGATTACCCCTTCACGACCCTGCATCCCGGGCTGGGCGTCGTACGCTCGGACGAGCGGGAATTCGTGCTCGCCGACATCCCGGGCCTGATCGAGGGCGCGCATGAGGGCGTGGGCCTGGGCGACAAGTTCCTCGCCCACGTGGAGCGCTGCCGCGTGCTCCTGCACCTCGTCGACGGCACCAGCGAACACGCGGGAAAGGCCTACAAGCTCGTCCGGGGCGAGCTCGAAGCCTACGGGCATGGCCTCGAGGACAAGCCCGAGATCGTCGCCCTGTCGAAGGTCGACGCCCTCGATCCGGAGACGCTCAAGGAGCAGCTCGCGCGGCTGAAGCGGGCGGCGAAGCGCAAGCCGCTGGTGTTGTCAGCAGCGAGCGGGCTCGGCGTGCAGGACGCGCTTCGGACGATTGCGACGGAGATGCGAGTGGCTCGGATCGCCGAGGAGGAAGCACAGCCGGCGCCCTGGCAGCCGTGAGTCACGCGGTGCGATCTCGAAGCGAAGGCGTGATCCTGGCGCATGATCCCGGCACTCGTGACGGGGTAGCGCCGTAGGGGTCAGTCTGCCTTCGCCGCGAATGGGTGGGCGACGAGTGCCCGATCGATCGTCACGAGCCGGAGGTTCTCGACCTGGCATTGAGCGAGCAGCATCTTATCGAACGGATCGCGGGTGGCCGGCTCGGGTTCGACGGACGCAAGGGCGCGGTGCCCGTTGATCGGCACGAGGTCTATCCCGAGACCGGCGATGAGTTCGGGGAGCGTCCTGAGGTCCGGCGTCAGCCGGAGCTTGCCCAGCCGCCATTTGATGGCGATTTCCCACAGGCTCGCCACGCTCACATGGAACTCGCCCGCCGGCTCGGCGAGCAACCGCTGGACGCCTGGGGGGAAGCCGCCCGTCCTTCTCTCGATCAGGGCCAGGAAGATGTGGGTATCGAGCAGGAGCTTCATGCGTCCGGCGGCAACGGGCGCAGGAGAAAATCGTCAGGCAACGGATCGTCGAAGTCCTCCGCGACGAAGGGCGCGATGGTGGTGATCCCGTGCTTCGCCTTGAACGCGTCGATCGCCTCCCATCGCAGCCCTTTGCGGGGCTGATGGGGCACGAGATCAAAAACCGGCCGACCGTTGCGGGTAACGACGATCGTCTCGCCGTTCTCGACCTGACGGGCCAGCGCCGTCAGGCGGTTCTTCGCTTCGCGGATCGACACGATCGTCATGGTTCGCGATGTAGCTACATGCAGCCACAAAGGCAAGATTCGCCAGAGCCGTGGTGAGGAAACCGAGTTCCGGCGATGGCCTCGTCGATGCGGCCGCCAAGGTCCACGGCCTGCCGCTCTTGTTCAAGGGCAACGACTTCGTGCACACGGACATCGAGCCCGCGTACCGACCCGTCCCATGACACCCGCCCTCCAGGATTTCCGCCGCGTCGTTCTCAAGGTCGGCTCGGCGCTTCTCGTCGACCGGAGCCGCGGTCGCCTGCGCCATGCCTGGCTCGCGGCGCTCGCCGAGGACATCGCCGAGCTGCATGCGCGGGGCGTCGACGTGCTCGTGGTGTCCTCCGGCGCGATCGCGCTGGGCCGCACCGTCCTCGGCTATGCGCCCGGCACGTTGCGGCTTGAAGAGAGCCAGGCCGCCGCCGCGGTGGGCCAGATCTCGCTCGCTCGGCACTGGTCCGAGGCGCTCGGCCATCACGGCATCGCCGCCGGGCAGATCCTGGTCACGCCGCAGGACACCGAGGAGCGCCGCCGCTACCTCAACGCCCGCGCCACCGTCTTGAAGCTCCTCGAAGTGCGCGCCGTCCCCGTGGTCAACGAGAACGACACGGTCGCCACGAGCGAGATCCGATACGGCGACAACGATCGCCTCGCCGCCCGCGTCGCCACCATGATCGGCGCCGACGTGCTCGTGCTGTTCTCCGACATCGACGGTCTCTACACGGCGCCCCCGGCGACCGACCCGCAGGCGCGCCACCTGCCCCTCGTCGAGCGGATCACGCCCGAGATCGAGTCCATGGCGGGCGGGCCGGCCTCGGAACTCTCCCGCGGCGGCATGCGCACCAAGGTCGAGGCCGGCAAGATCGCCGCCAGCGGCGGCACGCACATGATCATCGCCGACGGACGGGGGAAGAACCCGCTGCGCACGATCCTCCAGGGCGGGCGCTGCACCTGGTTCCTGTCCGGCTCGAACCCCATCGCCGCGCGCAAGGCTTGGATCGCCGGCTCGCTGGAGCCGCGCGGTGCGCTCGTCGTCGACCAGGGAGCGGCACGTGCGCTGCAGGGGGGCGCCAGCCTGCTGCCGGTGGGCGTCACCGCCATCGAGGGCAGCTTCGGGCGGGGCGACGCCGTCATCATCCGCGACGCTTCCGGACGCACGCTGGGCCGGGGCCTCGTCGCCTACGACAGCACGCAGGCGGCCGGCATCATCGGCCGCACGAGCCGCGAGATCGCCGAACTTCTCACCCATCCCGGCCGCGCCGAGATGATCCACCGCGACGACCTCGCCATGGCGGGCGGGTGAGGCATGCGGTTCAGCGTGCTTGTTTTGTCGCATCCTCGCGTGGCATGAGGGTGGATTGACACGGGCGGCCGCTGCGACGAGGCCGCGGGGATGAAGACAGTGCCGGTCCTGAATTTGCGCTCCGACTTCGCCATCGACGCCGACCTCGCCATGCAGATGGCGCAGATCGGCAAGCGCGCACGCGCTGCGGCCCGCCAGATCGGGCTCGCCTCCGCGCAGACCAAGGACATCGCCCTCCGGCTGATCGCCGAGCGCCTGCGCGCCGACCGGGACGTCATCCTCGCGGAGAATGCCCGCGACGTCGCCGCGGCCCGGAGTGCCGGGCAGACGTCCGCTCTGATCGATCGCCTCACCCTCGACGAAGGCCGCCTGGCGGCGATCGCCGACGCGGTCCAGAAGATCGGCGCGCTCCCCGATCCGGTCGGACGCCAGATCGCGGCCTTCGAGCGCCCGAACGGCCTGCTCATCGAGCGGATCGCCGTGCCGCTGGGCGTCGTTGGCGTCATCTTCGAGAGCCGTCCGAACGTCACCGCCGATGCCGGCGCCCTCTGCCTCAAGGCCGGCAACGCCGCGATCCTGCGCGCCGGCTCCGACAGCCACCGCACCGCCATGGCGATCGCCCGTGCGATGAGCGCCGGCCTCGTTGCGGCCGGCCTGCCCGCCGACGCGGTCCAGCTCGTGCCGACCCGGGACCGCGCCGCCGTCGGCGCCATGCTGGCGGGCCTCGACGGCTGCATCGACGTGATCGTGCCCCGGGGCGGACGTGGCCTCGTCGAGCGGGTCCAGGCCGAGGCGCGGGTCCCGGTCTTCGCGCATCTCGACGGCGTCTGTCACGTCTACGTGGCGGCGGCCGCCGACCTCGACATGGCCCGCACGGTGGTCCTCAACAGCAAGATGCGCCGCACCGGCATCTGCGGCGCCGCCGAGACCCTGCTCGTCGATCGCGCCTGCGCCGGGACGCATCTCCTGCCCCTCGTCGCGGCCCTGATCGAGGCCGGCTGCGCGGTGCGGGGCGATGCCGCCGTCCAGGCCGCGGATCCGCGCGTGACCGCCGCGACCGAGGCCGATTGGCGGACGGAGTACCTCGACGCCATCATCGCGGCGCGCGTCGTCGACGGGCTCGACGCGGCGATCGACCATATCGAGACCTACGGCTCGCATCACACCGATGCGATCGTCACCGACGACGCGGCGGAAGCGACGCGCTTCCTCGCCGAGGTCGATTCCGCGATCGTGGCGCACAACGCGTCGACCCAGTTCGCCGACGGTGGCGAGTTCGGGTTCGGTGCCGAGATCGGCATCGCCACGGGGCGGATGCATGCCCGCGGCCCCGTCGGCGTCGAGCAGCTGACGACCTTCAAGTACCGCGTCCACGGGAGCGGGCAGACCCGGCCCTGAGCCAGTCCGTGCCGGTGCGGCTGCCGCCGGCCCTGCCCGGCATGCGGATCGGCCTGTATGGCGGGTCCTTCAATCCGGCCCATCCGGGCCACCGGCATGTCAGCCTGACGGCGTTGCGGCGGCTGCGCCTCGACCGGATCTGGTGGATGGTCACGCCTGGCAATCCGTTGAAGGATCACGGCGAGCTCGCTCCGCTCGAGGTGCGGGTGGAGACGGCCCGGCGCGTCGCATCCCATCCGCGCATCCTGGTCACCGACTTCGAGAGCGCGATCGGCGCGCGCTACACGCGCCAGAGCCTGCGCTACCTGCGCCTGCGCCACCCGGCCGTGCATTTCGTCTGGATCATGGGCGCCGACAGCCTCGCGAGCTTCCATCGCTGGCAGGGCTTCCGGTCGATCGCCGCGATGATGCCGATCGCCGTGATCGACCGGCCGGGCTTCACGCTGTCGGCTCCCGGGTCTCGGGCGGCGCAGGCGCTCGCGCGCTTCCGGGTGGAGGAGGAGGCCGCCGGGCGGCTTGCCGACAGGAGGCCTCCGGCCTGGACCTTTCTCCACGGCCCGCGCTCGACGCTCTCCTCCACCGCGTTGCGCGTCAGGGACAGAAGCTCGGCGAACTATTGAAAATGGAGCGGGAAGCCTCCAAACTTGGGTCAGACCTTCATGACGCAGCGGCCGTTCCGCCGACACTTCGGGAAATCAGACCCTGAACGCCTCCACCCACACCGAGACGGCCGCTTCCGAACAAGCCGCCGACGCGAAGATCGGCGATCTGCGGGCGCTGGCCCTCGATTGCCTGGAGGACATGAAGGCCGAGGAGACGATCGAGATCGACCTCGTCGGCAAGACGTCGCTCGCGGACACGATGATCATCACCTCCGGCCGCTCGCAGCGCCATGTCGGCGCCATCGCCGACCGCATCCTGCAGGACATGAAGTCGAAGGGCTTCGGCTCGGCCCGGGTCGAAGGCCTGCCGGCCTGCGATTGGGTGCTGATCGATGCGGGCGACGTGCTCGTCCATATCTTCCGCCCCGAGGTACGAGGCTTCTACAATCTCGAGAAGATGTGGGGCGCGGACCGTCCCGCCGGTCTCCTGGCCGGCTGAGGCTCGGGCCCGCCGGCGGGCGCGGACCATGCGCCTCCTCGTCGCGGCGGTCGGGCGGCTGAAGGCCGGGCCGGAGCGCGACCTCGCAGCGCGGTACCGCGATCGCGCCGTTCAGGTCGGCCGCTCGCTGGGGTTTGCCGGATGCGACGTCGCCGAGATTGCCGAGAGCCGCGCCAGACGTGCGCCGGATCGATGCGCCGAGGAGGGCGCGGCCATTCTCGCCCACCTGCCCACGACCGATGGAATCCTGCTCGCCTATGACGAGCGCGGGCGTTCCGATTTGGCGAGCGAGCGAATTGCCGAGCGCGTCGCGGCCTGGCGCGACGCCGGCCGAACGGCACTGGTGATCGCCATCGGCGGCGCCGACGGTCTCGACCGCGCGGTCCGCGCGCGCGCCGACCTGTCGCTCGCCTTCGGAGCGGCGACCCTGCCCCACGGTCTTGTGCGCGTCCTGGCCCTGGAGCAGGTTTACCGCACGCTCACGATCCTGGCGGGTCACCCCTATCACCGCGGCGATCCCGAGGCGCCATGACCGACGAATGGCGGGATATGCTCGACCCTTCATCCAGCTCGGCTCGGCGCCCGAAGCCGCGCCTTTGCGGCGTTCTCGCCGCGATCCTCATGGCCCTGATCATGTCCCCTGCCTTTCCGCAGGAGGTCGCGCTTCCCGATTCCGCCCAGTGGACGCTGGAGGAGAAGAACCGCCGCGCGGAGAGCCTTCGGCAGATCGAGGAGGCCCTGGCCGCGAGCAAGGGTGCGGGCGCCCAGTTCGAGGCCGAGATCAAGGCGATCGGCGGAGATCGGGCCAAGCTGAACGCGGCGCTGCTCGACGCCGCGCGCCAATCCCAGGCGACCGAGGATCGGATGAGCCGGCTGGAGGAGCGCCTGAAGACGCTCGGGACCAGCGAGACGGCGATCCGGCGCTCCCTCGAGGCGCGGCGCGGCGTCATCGCCGAGATCCTGGCGGCCCTGCAGCGCATGGGCCGCCGTCCTCCGCCGGCCGTGCTGGTGCAGCCGGAGGACGTTCTGGCCGTGATCCGCACCTCGATGCTGCTCGGGGCCGTGGTGCCGGAGCTGCGCGGCGAGGCCGAGACGCTCGCTGCGGACCTCACCGAGCTGGTCCGCCTCAAGGGTCTGATCGCCGCGGACCGGCAGAGCCTGCAGGGCGACCTCGCCGGATGGGCGCGCGAGCAGCAGCGGCTGAATGCCCTGGTGACCGCGCGCCGCACCCGGCTCGCCGACGTCGAGAGCGGGCTCGTCGCCGAGCGGGGCCGGACGGCGGAGCTCGCCAGTCAGGCCCGCTCCCTCAAGGAGTTGATCGACCGCATGGAGGGCGAGGTCTCCTCGGCGCGGAAGGCAGCGGAGGCCGCCCGCGACGCCGAGGAGCGGGAGGCCCGCGCGACCCGGGACCGCTTCGCAGCGGCCGGCAGCCGCGATCCCGCGCGTCTTGCGCCGAAGATCCGCTTCGCGGAGGCACGCGGCGAGCTGCCACGGCCCGTCAGCGGCGCGATTGTGCGTAATTTCAATCAGCCCGACGGCAATGGCGGGACGTCGCGCGGCATATCGCTTGCCACGCGCCCCAGGGCGGTGGTCGCCTCTCCGGCCGACGGCTGGGTCTCCTTCGCGGGCCAGTTCCGGTCTTACGGGCGACTCTTGATCATCAACGCGGGCGATGGCTACTATCTCTTGCTGGCAGGCATGGACGGGATCAACGTCGAGGTCGGACAGTTCGTGCTCGCGGGAGAGCCCGTGGCGGTGATGGGGGAGGGTGGTTCACCCGCTCCCGCGGCCGGCGACGATCGAAGCGATCCGGTTCTCTACGTCGAGTTCAGGAAAGACGGCGGCTCCATCGATCCGGAGCCTTGGTGGGCGAAGAGCCCCAGCGAGAAGGTTCGCGGATAATGCGCAAGATTTCCCTGGTTCTGGTCGGCGCGTTTCTGGGCGCCGGAACGTCCGTCATCGCGACGCAAACGCACCTGCTGTCCGGAACCAGCGCGGTGGCGGCCTCGGCCGAGACCTACCGTCAGCTCAGCCTGTTCGGCGACGTGTTCGAGAAGGTCCGCACCGACTACGTCGAGAAGCCGGAGGAGGCCAAGCTGATCGAGGCGGCGGTCAACGGCATGCTGACCTCGCTCGATCCCCATTCGAGCTACATGGATTCCAAGAGCTTCCGCGACATGCAGGTGCAGACCCGCGGCGAGTTCGGCGGACTCGGCATCGAGGTCACGATGGAGGAGGGCCTGATCAAGGTCGTCTCGCCCATCGACGACACGCCCGCCTCGAAGGCCGGCATCCTCTCGAACGACGTGATCACGCAGATCGACGAGGACCAGGTCCAGGGCCTCACCCTCAACCAGGCCGTCGACAAGATGCGCGGGCCGGTCAACTCGCCGGTCAAGCTCAAGATCAACCGCAAGGAGGCGAAGGAGCCGATCGAGGTCACGCTCAACCGCGACGTGATCAAGATCAAGCCCGTGCGCTCGCGCGCCGAGGGCGGCGATGTCGCCTATATCCGCCTCACCCAGTTCAACGAGCAGACCTTCGACGGCCTGCGCAGCGCCATCGACAAGCTCTCGAGCGAGATCGGTTCCGAGAAGCTCAAGGGCTACGTCCTCGACCTGCGCAACAATCCGGGCGGCTTGCTCGACCAGGCGGTGCTCGTGTCGGACGCCTTCCTCGACCGCGGCGAGATCGTCTCGACCCGCGGCCGCAACGCCGACGAGACCCAGCGCTTCTCGGCGAAGGGAGGCGACCTCACCAAGGGCAAGCCGATCGTCGTGCTCGTCAACGGCGGCTCCGCCTCGGCCTCGGAGATCGTCGCCGGCGCGCTCCAGGACCACAAGCGCGCCACCGTGCTCGGCACCCGCTCCTTCGGCAAGGGCTCCGTGCAGTCGATCATCCCGCTCGGCGGCAGCGGCGCGCTGCGCCTGACCACGGCGCGCTACTACACGCCGTCCGGCCGCTCGATCCAGGCCAAGGGCATCGAGCCGGACCAGGAGGTCCTGCAGGAGGTGCCGGACGAGCTGAAGGGCAAGGACGAGACGAAGGGCGAGGCCGGGCTCAAGGGCCACCTCAAGCAGAAGGATGCCGAGGAGCGCGGCGGCTCGTCGGCTTACGTCCCGCCGGACCCGGCCAAGGACAAGCAGCTGATCGCGGCCTTCGACTTCGTCCGCGGCATCCAGAAGGGCGCGGCCAACACGCCGAAGGCCGCCGTCCCGAACTGATCGACCGAACCCGCTGAAGGATTAGCGGAACGTTAACCATAGCGGCCTGCAATGTCGGACGGGACCGACGTTGGAGGCCGCTTCTCGTTGAAGGCCAGGCCGGCCGAGGTACCCGGAGCCTTGGGAAGCGGGCGGCGTGGCCTCCGACGACATCCTGACGCAACCGCTCGGCGGGAAGGCCGTCGCCAGGCGCTGGCGGCCTGGCGCCGTCCGGATCACGCTGCCGGTCGCCGTCGGCGGGCTCGTGGGCGCGCTCGTCGTCGGTGTGAGCATCGTCGCCGTGACAGGCGACCCGCAGGGCGGAGAGCCGCGGGTGATCGTCCCCATCGCGATCCGGGAAGCACCGGCAGCGGCGCCCCAGCCCGTCGCCGCCGCGATCCGCGAGGTGCCGGCCTCCTCCCAGCGCTCGGCGCAGGAGGTCGAGAACGCGTCCGGGGTCGTGGTGGTGCGGCCGGACGGGAGCGCCGCCCCCGGCGACGCCGTCGTGATCCGGGTCCCCAGGGCCGGACCCGTCAAGCTCGCGCCGGCGCCCGATCCGCGGCTGACCGAGCGCGGCCGCCACGGCACCCTGCCGCGCCTCGGCGAGGGGCGCCTGCGCCCGCTCGACATCTATGCTCGCTCCGAGCCGGACGGCGCCCCCGCCGGTCCCCGCATCGCCATCCTCGTCTCCGGGCTCGGCATCGGCCAGGCGGCGACCGCGAGCGCGATCGCCAAGCTCCCGCCGGCGATCTCCTTCGCCTTCGCGCCCTACGGCAGCGATCTCGAACGGACGGTCGCCCGGGCGCGCGAGGCGGGCCACGAGGCCTTCCTCCAGGCGCCGATGGAGCCCTTCGACTACCCCGACAGCGATCCGGGTCCCCAGACCCTGCTGACGACCTCGCGGCCGGCCGAGAACCTCGACCGCCTGTCCTGGTCGATGAGCCGCTTCAGCGGCTTTGTCGGCATCGTCAATTTCATGGGCGCCAAGCTGACGAGCGATCCCGCCGCGATGGAGCCGATCCTGCGCGAGATCGGCGCGCGCGGCCTCGCCTTCGTCGATGACGGCGCCTCGCCCCGCTCCCTGTCGCTTGCCCTCGCGGCCAAGGCGAAGGTGCCGGCGGCGCGCGCCGACATCGTCCTCGACGCGGTGCCGCGGGCGGAGATGGTCGACCGCGAACTCGCCCGCCTGGAGGCGCTGGCGAAGGCGAAGGGCTTCGCCTTCGCTTCGGCGAGCGCGCTGCCGGTCAGCATCGAGCGGATCGCGCGCTGGGCGCGGGAGCTCGAGGCGCGGGGCGTGCGGCTGGTCCCCGTCAGCGTCGCGCTCCGAGGACCGGCACCGGCGCGCCTGACGAGCGCGATGCCGTAGGCCGGTGCGCCTGATCCCTCTGCTGGGGGCAAGGCGATTGCAGATCGGTCCCCATTCAGCTGTGATGTGGCACCACCCATTGTCATTCCGGGGCGCCCGAGGCGAGCCCGGAAACCAGAATCATAGGTGAAGGTCCAGTCTGCGCCGTCAGCGGCTCTGGGTCCCGGGCTCCGCTAAGCGGCCCCGGGATGACAAGCGTGGATGGACCGCTCACGGCCACGCGCCTCTGCAATCGCCCTGTCGGAAGGAGAGGGGGAACTGCATCTCAGTCGTGCGGGGTGCAGAACACGCCGAACGATGGGTCGGAAATGGGATGGAAAAGATCCCGCGTTGCGGCGCCTAGTCCCGCTCCGTATGGTCCCGCGCCATGAACACCGTCGAGACCGCTATCGCCGGGCAGTCCCCTGAGCTGCCCTATCGCCCCTGCGTCGGCATCGCGCTGATCAACCGGCAGGGCCTCGTCTTCGTAGGCCGGCGCCGCGCGGAGGCCGGGCCGGAGCACGTGGCGGGGGACCGGGCCTGGCAGATGCCGCAGGGTGGGATCGACCCGGGCGAGGACCCGGAGACGGCGGCCCTTCGCGAGCTCTACGAGGAGACGAACGTCCCCGCCGGCTCCGTGACGCGGCTCGGGGAGATCCCGGACTGGCTCCCCTACGACCTGCCGCCCGATGTCCTGAAACAGGCCTGGAAGGGGCGCTATCGCGGCCAGACCCAGAAGTGGTTCGCCTTCGGCTTCCTGGGATCGGACGACGAGATCGACGTGCTGCAGCCGGGCGGTGGCGCCCACAAGTCGGAGTTCGACGCCTGGCGCTGGGAGCCGATGACCGGCCTGCCCGACCTCATCATCCCCTTCAAGCGGCCGGTCTACGAGGCCGTGGCGGCGGCCTTCTCCGACCTGACGGCCTGGAGCCGGGCATGAGCCGCCTCCGCGCCGGGCGCGCCTGAGGTCGGCCGGATGCGATGGTGGTCGATCCCGATCGTGCTGGCGCTCGCCTGGTTCGCGTTCACGCTGACGCCGTTCTGGGCGCTGTACGACCTCGCCCGCGCCGTGCAGACAGGGGATGCGGACTACGTCGAGCGGCACGTCAACGTCCGCACGCTCCGGCTGTCCCTGATCCGGCAGACCGCGGCCGCGGCCCGAGGCCCTGAGGGATCGCCGGCCGGCGACCCGCGCGACCGCCAACGGATCAGCGACGCCGCCGTCGCGCTCGCGATTCCCCTGGCCGAGGCCCTGGTCACGCCCCGGACCGTGGTGGATCTGCTCGACGACGGCTGGCCGCAATCCCTCGACCTGCCGAGAAGCGAAACCGCCGACGGCGAGGGCGGTCCGGGCCTGCGCATCGAGGGCCTGACCCGCCTCGTGACCTTCTATCTCGCCTCGGAGATGCGGGGCTTTCGCACGGTCGTCATCGGCGTGCCGCCCGACCTGCCACGCGCGCGTCAGTTCCGCATCCGACTGCGCCTGCGCGGCTGGACCTGGCGCCTCGTCGACATCGAGCTGACGGAGGAGCTACGCGACAGGATCGCCCAGAAGCTCGCGCCCGGGCCTCTCAAGGGGAAGCCGTAGAGCGGCCTCGGCCATCAATCCTCCGATCGCGCCTTGCGGTTCGTGAAGCGGGCGTTGCCGAGCCCGGTGCCGATGGTGAGCACGCCCCAGCGCTCGACCTCGGTCATGTTGGGCACCTCGCTCAGGCCCTGCACGACGGCGTCGTTGTGCATGACGACCATCGTGTCGTGCGAGCCGATGCGGGGAATCGCCTCGATGATGCGATGGCTCAGGTTGAATCGGCTGCTCTCCCAATTGCCGGGCAGGTTCTGGCCGCCGCGCTCGATCGTTCCGTCCGGCTCGATCACCCCGGGGCAGCCGATGCCGATGAAGGGCGCGAGTTCGAGGCGCGCCCGCTTGGCGCGCCCGACCAAATCCTCCAGCATCGCGATGAGCCGGAGGATGGCCTCGTCGCGGCTGGGCGCGGGGTCGTCGTCGCAATGGCGCCAGATCTCGGAGCGCCACACCTCGGCGCGCGAGAGATCCGGTGTCTTCTTCTGGTTCGTGACGAGCACGCCCGCGCGGATGTTGCTGCCGCCGATATCGACCGCGAGCAGGCTGTCGTAGCCCGAGAAGATCCAGGCCGGCGCGAGGTGGACGGCGCCGATCAGCCCGGCATCGTCGGGATGGTTGCGGATCGGCTGAAGGGTGAGGTCGAGCCCTCCGGCGCGCAGGATCACCGCGGCCCGGGCGATGGCGAGATGGCCCACCAGGCTGTCGCGCAGGCCGCCTCCGACGACGATGGCCTGGGTGTCGCGCCAGCCCTTCTGCCGAAGGAAGCGGCGCACCACGGCGGCAAGCTCCTGGGCGAAGTCCTCGACGGCGCTGAACACGAGCCCCGAGGCCTGAGGGCTGCCCTCGATCAGGAACTCGTCGAGCCGCTTCTTGCTGATCGCCTCGCTCGGACGGTCGCCAAGGGGGTCGGGACCGCGCTCGCGCAGCTTCTCGCGCCATCCCTCGATGAGCGCGCGGAAGGCGCGCTTCGAGACTCTGTCCCCGACGAAGCCCTCGTCGTTCCTCAGCTCGATGTTGTAGTGGTCGACGGTGACGGACGGGAGGTCGCGCCCCGCATGGGCCAGACTTGGATTGACCGTTGCGCCGTCTGCCATGCTCGGAGATCTTTCCTCGTTCGCGCGATCCGCTGGAGCCTCAACGCGCGAACACGCGATCGGTCGACGGCAGAATCGGGCGCGCGATGGAGGGTCGGCCGCCGGCTACTGGGGCGGGGCGGAAGCGGCCTTCGGCTTGCTGGCCTCGATCATCGCCTCGGCCTTGCCTTCGTCGGTATCGCCGCGCTCGATCGTACGCTTCGGGTCGGCCGCGAGCTTCGCGACGATCGCGACGAGGCCCTCGCATTCTGTCCCGAAGCCGTAGGTTTCGAGCACGATCGCCGCATCCCGCAGGGTTCGCAAATCGGCCGCAAGCGGTCCGTTGGCGGGCTCATGCAGCTCGGGCTTCGCCGCAAGGGCCTCCTCCAGGCCCGCCTCCCGCACGTTGCACGCGGCCGAGGCGGGTATCGCGCAGAGCGACAGGAGGAGTGCAGGGATCAGCCGATGCATGGGGTCTCTCCGTGAGGACGTCGGATCAGGCGTGGTCGGGGAAGCTGCGCAGGATGTCGTTCGTCAGCGCCACGAGCTGGCTCGGCCGATAGGGCTTGGGCACGAAGACGGATTGCGGCACGGCATCGGCGGGCGACAGGCTCGCGCGCCCGCCGGAGGTGTAGAGGACAGGGAGGCGCGGAAGGTGACGCCGCGCCCGACGCGCCAGCGCCAGGCCGTTGGTGTTGTGGGCCAGGTCGATGTCGGTGAAGAGCAGATCGACGCGCTCGCGCAGGAGGATGGCCTCGGCCGCCTCGGCATCGGCGGCCGTCAGGACACGGTAGCCCTCGTCGAGCAGCGCCTCGGCCGCGAGCTCGCGAACCAGGGCCTCGTCCTCCACCACCAGGACGGTCTCTGTGGCTCCGTGCAGCGGGAAGGCCGGATCGATGAAGGCGGGGAAGGCGAAGGGGACCATGACGCAACTCCAACTCACCCGGCGGCGGGCAACGGCCGCCCTGCCGGATCGCTGGACCAACGGGTCCGCGTCCCGGCGGTTCGTCCCGGTTCACTCGAATTGCGCGGGTTTGGTGAGCAAAGCTTTAACCCTGCCCGCCCGCGATGAATCGCCGTCGCGCCATCCCGGGACGCTCCGACGGACGTTCGTCGCGAACCCGGTGGACATCGCCGCCTCGACGGCCCTGCTTGCGACCGTGCTGGTCTTGCTGCACGCAGCGGCGGGGAAGCCCGTGCCGTGCGACGGGGCGTCGTGACCCGCGCGGAACCTCCCGCTACAGAGGAGGGCTGCCCGACGGGGCGGCGATCCGCGAAACCCGGCAGCAAGGAGCGTTTGTCCCGAGCATGAGCGTCGAGGCCCCCTCACTCACCGATCACGTCGCGCCGATCGAGGCGGGTGCCCACGTCACGTTCCTGGCCTGGCTCAAGGACACCTTGGCGCTCTCGCTCGGGGACGGCGCCGTCCTGCTCGCCCGTGACGGCTCCTCGACCCGTGTGGAGGCGCATCCCGACGCCGCGATCCTCGTGGGCGCGAGCGACGGGCGCCGCCTCGTCACCGGCGGCGAGGACGGTCGCATCGTCGCGACAACGGCCGACGGGACCTCGGGCGAGGTCGCGGCGGCCAAGGGCGGCGCCTGGATCGATGCGCTGGCGCTTCACCCCGACGGCGGCCTCGCCTACGCCGCCGGCCGCAACGTCACCGCCCGGGACGCCAAGGGCCGGGAGAAGACCTTCGCGGCGCCCTCGACCGCGCGCGGCCTGGCCTTCGCACCGAAGGGCTTTCGCCTCGCGGTCGCGCATTACAACGGCGCCACCCTCTGGTACCCGAATCTCGAGACGACGCCCGAGCCCATCGAGTGGAAGGGCTCCCACATCGACGTCACCTGGTCGCCCGACGGGCGCTTCGTGATCACGACGATGCAGGAGAACGCGCTGCACGGCTGGCGCCTGCAGCCGGACCGCGGCCACATGCGGATGTCGGGCTATCCGGGGAAGGTCCGGTCCATGAGCTGGTCGTCCGACGGTCACTGGCTCGCGACCGGCGGGGCCGAGGCGGCGATCGTCTGGCCCTTCGATTCCAAGGAGGGCCCCACCGGCAAGGCGCCCCGGGAATGCGGCGTGCGCCCGGCCCGGGTCTCCCGCGTCGCTTTCCATCCGAAGGCGCCCGTGCTCGCGATGGGCTACGAGGACGGCTGCATCCTCCTCGTCCGCTTCACCGACGCCTCCGAGCTCCTGGTCCGCCCGGCGGTGAAGGGCAGCGCCGTTTCGGCCCTGGCCTGGGACGGGCGCGGCGCGCGGCTCGGCTTCGGCTGCTCCGACGGTCGGGCCGGCGTGCTGACCCTGCCGGGCTGAGGCCTCATGCGCTTCCTCGGCTTCGGCAAGCCGCGACCCGAGGACGACCATCGGCGGCGCGTCGCGGCTTGGGCGCGCGAGGCCGCCGGCCTCCCCGAGGAGGCGATCGTGAAGGTCAACGAGATCCTGTGTCCCGATCCGGCCTGCCCCGGCCTGGAGACGGTGATCCTGCTCATGGTGCCCAGGCAGCGGACCCGCGCCGTGAAGGTCGCGAAGCCCGCCGACGCGGTGACGCAGGCCGATGTCGTCGCGGCCGTCGATGCCGCAGGCTGAGCACGCGGATGGGAACCGGTGCCCACGCCTGGTCTTGTCCGCTCGTCGGTTCGGGGGTTGAGCTTTGTTCGGTGTCCTACGCACGATCGGCCTCGCGCTCGGCCTCCTCGGCGGAACCGTCGCGGCGCAAGGCCCGGAATTCGCGCAGCAATACGCGCAGCGCCTCGGCGGGGCGACCGATGAGTTGCGGCGCGTCGTGACCACCTTCGAGCGGGACGCGGCCGCGACGGGCAACAGCCGCGAGGCCGCGCTCGACCGGCTGCGCGCCAGCGGCGACCCCCTGACGGTCCGCCGCGGCGAGGCGGCACGCGAGGATATGGAACGCCTCAAGACGCTCACGGAGCAGCAGCAGGCGCTGGCCACGGCCAGCGGACCGCTCGGCCGCATGGTGGCGCTGATCCGCAACCCGGACCTGCCCCTGACGCGGGCGACCTACCAGGATTACGCGCCCGCCGTCCCGACCACGGCGGACGGCCTCATCGCCGGCTTCCTCGGCTTCCTCGCCACCTGGGGCGGATGGCGCGTGCTGTCCGATGTCGGACGCCGCCTCACCCGGCTGCGACGCGCGCCGTCGACCGCCTGATCCGGCGTTGCCGTGCGGGCACAGGTGTTGCCGGGCATCTACAGCCGGGGCCCGCCGTCTGAACTAGGAGTGACGGCGAGCGCAGGCCTCACGCCCGGCGCCGGCCCACGGCTTCGATCAGATCATGGTGCGCGCGTCGAACCCCGGTCCCGTCGACCCCGCGATCGACGCGGCGGCGCTGCTGCGGCGGGTCGGCTTCTTCGGGCTGTTCGTGATCGTTCCCGTGGCGGCGCAGGTCGCCCGGCGGGCGGTGGTGATCCTGGCCCCGATCGCGATCGTGCTTCTCGTCCTCGCCGGCGCGCTCGACGGCAAGTACCGTCCGCTGCGGCCGGCCCTGGCGCGGCTCCTGGGAGCGCCGGCCTTTCTCGCCGGCCTCTTGGTCGTGCTCTGGTCGGTCCTGTCGCTGGTGTGGACGCCGTTCCTCGGCCCGGCCACCGAGCGCCTCCTCAACCTCGCGGCGACGATCGCGCTCACGCTGGCCGGCTTCCTCGCCCTGCCGGACCGGATGCGGTCGGCCAACCTCTATCTCCTGCCGCTCGGCGTCGCGGCGGCGGCGACCCTGGCGATCTTGCTGGGGCTCTTCGGCGATACGCTCCGGGGCGGCTCCGACGAGGACAACACCCTGGATCGCGGCCTGATCCTCCTGGCCCTCCTCGCCTGGCCCTCGGTGGCCTGGCTGCGCTCGCGGGGGCGCGACGTGGAAGCGCTCGCCGTGCTGCTCCTGGTCTCGGGCGCGCTGGTGCTCGCACCGAACATGACGCAGCTCCTCGCCCTGGCGGTCGGCGCGCTCGCCTTCGCCCTGACGAGCTACAGGCCGAGCCTGGGCACCACGATCACCGCAGGGCTAATCGCGGTCCTGCTCGTTGCGGCGCCGCTCCTCCCCTTCGTGGCACGGCCGATCGGCATCGCGGTCGCAGGGCCCGTGGCACCTACCGTGCTGACCCTGAAATCCTGGCAGAAGGTGGTGACCACCGAGCCCGTGAGGCTCGTCACCGGGCACGGCTTCGAGACGGCGCGGCGCGGCCGCCTCGTCAACCTCCTGCCCGTCAATGCGCCGACGACCCTGCTGTTCGAGCTCTGGTACGAGCTCGGCATCGTCGGTGCCCTCGCGGCGGCCTACGCCCTGTTCGGGTGCGTGAAGCGGGCCGGCCGCCAGGCGCCGGCGCTGGTCCCGGGCGCGATGGCGGCCTTCGCGGCGGCCTTCACCATCGCCTGCGTCGGCGTCGGGCTGACCGCGATGTGGTGGGTCACGAGCCTGTCCATCGCCGTGCTGGTCTTCGTCGCCGTCGAGCGCGGACAGTTCCGGACGCGGCGCCCCAAGGCGAGCCTGCTGCGGGCGGCCAACGACGCCTGATACGGTTTCCGCTTGACCCCCTCGGCGGCTTCACCCGCGTCCTTCCCCGGACGGGTGGAGCGTCAGCGGAACCCGATCCGGGGCCCAGCTCGGGACGCCGCGAAGCGTCCGAACCCTTGCGCCGTTCGTCATGAGCCGCGGCCGCGGCACTTCCCTCGCCGGGTCCCGGATCACCCTCCGCTGACGCTCCAGACGTCCGAGAAAGGGGTGCGGAGAGGGGACGCTCCAGGGCTGCAGGCCCACACCTCGTCCCAGCTCCGCTCCTCCGGCGGAGGCCAACCACGTGCGATCCCGATCCGGTCCGACGATTTGTCTTGCTATTATTCCTAAATTATGTTTCTAATCCGTCACCTGCTGCCTGGCACTGAGGGTGTCTGTCCGGTGACCGACCGGGCGGGCTTTGGGCGGCAGGGCGGTGCCCGCGTCGGAGGCTCGGTCCCTCTGCCCCGGGCAGCGGTTTGCTCGGCCCCACAAGGCCGGGGCGGGAGGGCGCAGCACGAGTGGGGAGGACATGCCCCGTCGCCGCTTCCACCCTGGCGGTGCGAGCG
>NZ_BPQP01000021.1 GCF_022179305.1 Methylobacterium iners | reverse complement strand
GTTCTTGCCCAGGCACAGCGCGAGCTTGTGCTTGCTCGTGCCGAAATCGGCGGAGGCCAGCAGCTCGCGCAGGTACACGGTCTCGCGGGTCTCGTTGGGGAGCTCGATGCCGATGACGTTGCGGCCGGGCACCACCGCCACGCGGGCGGAGACGGCGGACATGGACCGCGCGATGTCGTCCGAGAGGCCGATGACGCGGCTGGACTTGGTGCCCGGCGCGGGCTCGAGCTCGTAGAGGGTCACCACGGGGCCCGGCCGCACGGCGAGGATGTCGCCGCGCACGCCGAAATCCTGGACCGTCTGCTGCAGGTTGAGGGCGTTCTGCTCGAGGACGTCGGAATCGACCTCCTCCGCCCCGCTCTCGGCGGGCTCCGCCAGGAGTTCGAGCGAGGGATGCTCGTAATCGGCGTTCTCGAAGGCCGCCATCGGCACGTGCCGGCCGGCCGGGATCAGGGTGGCGCGGGGCTCCGGCATGACGACGCGCTGGACCGGCGCGGTCACGACGACGGGCGACGGCACGGGAGCCTCAGGCTCATCGGGCTCCACCTCGACTATTTCATCGAGCGCGATCGCATCGACCTCGTCCGCCTCCTCCGGCATCGGAAGGACGGCCTTGGGCGTGCGCAGCAGGACGGGCCGGGGCGGGATCGCGACCGGTGCCGGGGCGGGCGCAGGAGGCGCGACGGGCGCAGGGACCGGAGCGGAGACCGGCGGCGCGACGAAGGCCACGATGGCGGGCTCCGCCGGCAGCGCGACGGAGGGAGCCTGGGGCCGCGCTCGGCCTTGCCGGATCGCGGCCCTGGCCGCCATGGCGCCGAGCGTCGGCGGCAGGCCCGCGAAGCCCGGGGCCGGGGGACGATGCGTCAGCGCCGCGTTGTCCTGACCGTCGGCAGGGGAGGGGACCCGCGCCGGCTCGAAGCGCATCAGGCGATCGAGGACGTAGATGGGCGCGGGCGGCACGGCGGCGAGGTGCGGCACGGCCGCGGGGACCGGACTCGCCACGATCGACGCGATCGGCGTCGCAGGCATTGGAGCCGTCACCAGGGGAGCGGCCGCCTGCGCGGTCGGCGCCCTCGACTCGTCCTGGATCGCGGACCAGGCCTCGAGGGCGGGCCAGTCCCGCCCGTCGAACCAGGAGCGCAGGTCCGACCAATCCGGCACCTGCGCCCAGTCGGGTGCATCGGCAGGCGCGTGCGGCGCGGGCGCGGCGGGGCGCGGCGCGGCTGCGGGGGCCGGACGGCGGTCGGGGCTGCGAAAGAAGCGCACGTCCGGCGGCATCACGAAGGGCTGGTGGCGGGACGAGGACGGGGCGGCCGCCTCGGCGCACGACGCCTCCTGCCGCATGGCCTCCTGACGCAGGACCTCTTGGCGCAGAGACTCTTGGCGAAGCGCCTCCGTCTCCTCGGCTGCGAGCCTCTGCAGCTCGCGCAAGGCCTCGGCCTCGGCTTGCGCGAGGCGCTCGGCATCCAGCGCGCGCTGGCGGCGCTCGTGCAGGACCGGGTCCGGCGTCCGGGTGTAGCGCACGGACGGCGCAGCCGGATCCGCGACGGGGCGGGTCTGCCCAGGCTCCGGCGCGATCGCGGCCGGGCGGCGGGGCTGGCGGATCAGCACGCCGGGGCTCGAAGCCTTCAGGTCGATGCGGCTCTCGCCGAGCGCGCCGGGGAGACGATCGAGGCTCGCCCTGTCGTCGAAGACGTGATCCGGCCAACCCTGGACTGCTGATGTCTGGACCGGATGGGCCGGGCCTGGGCGCCGCGGCATCGCGGTCCCGCCGCCCTCGCGCAGGATGGTGTGCGGGTCGGTGAGCCAGGTCTGGCGCGGGGCCATCTGGCCCGCCCGCGGCGGCGGCCCGGCCAGCCGACGCGTCAGGCTGGTCCGCAGGGACATCAGCCGATGCGCGAGGGCACCGAGCGAGAGCCCGAGGCGGTCGCCGCCCCGGCTCGGTCTGGAAGGATCGCGATGAGAATAGGGAGGCCGTCCCGATGCGCGCATGATTGCCGGATGAACTCGAAACAAGGCCGCCGCCCGGGGTGGCGGGGTCCGTCACCAGTTAGGCCCATCGTCGTTAACAGACGCTTGAATCGCGCGCCCTTGGAGGTAACCAACCCGGGCCCTAGAATTCCAGGCAGGACGCGCCGCCGCCCGCCGATGGGACGGCCCAACGCTCCCCGAGGAGGCCCGCCGCTTGGCCCGACCCGTCGACCGCTCGAACTTCCGCTCGCTCTACAGCCACGGCTTTGCCCGGGTGGCGGCCTGCACCGGGCGCAGCCAGCCCGCCGACCCGGCGGCGAATGCCGACGAGGTCATCGCCCTGGCCGCCCGCTGCGACGCCGCGGGCGCGGTGCTGGCGGTGTATCCGGAGCTCTGTGTCTCCGCCTACGCCATCGAGGACCTGCTGCTGCAGGCGACGGTGATCGAGGCCGTCGAGGCGGCCGTCGAGAAGATCGTCGCGGCCTCGGCCGGGCTGCGGCCCCTCCTCGTCGTCGGGGCCCCGCTCCATTTCGGCAACCGGCTCTACAATTGCGCGCTGGCCATCCACCGGGGCGCCCTGCTCGGCGTGGTGCCCAAGAGCTACCTGCCGAACTACCGGGAGTTCTACGAGAAGCGCCACTTCGCCTCGGGCCTCGGCCTCACGGGCGAGACGATCCGGGTCGGCGGACTCGAGGCGCCCTTCGGCACCGACCTCCTCTTCGCCGCCGCCGACCTCGAGGGCTTCGTCCTCGGGATCGAGATCTGCGAGGACCTCTGGGTGCCGGCTCCGCCCGGGGCGGATGCGGCGCTCGCCGGCGCCACGGTCATCGCCAACCTCTCAGGCAGCCCGATCACCGTGGGACGGGCGGATTCGCGCGAATTGCTCTCGCGGGCGGCCTCCGCCCGCTGCCTCTGCGCCTATGTCTATGCCGCCGCGGGCCTCGGCGAATCCACCACCGACCTCTCCTGGGACGGCCAGACCAGCATCGACGAGACCGGCGTCAGGCTGGCCGAAGGCCCGCGCTTCGCGCCCGAGCCCGTGGTGACGCTCGCCGATATCGACCTCGACCGGATCCGGCAGGACCGGCTTCAGACCGGCAGCTTCGACGACAATGCCCGGTCGCGGAGCAAGGCCTACCGGCGCGTCGCCTTCGCCGCGGGCGCGCCGGCCGACGATCTCGGCCTGATGCGGCGGGTCGAGCGCTTCCCCTTCGTGCCCGCCGACCGGGACCGACTCGCGCAGGATTGCTACGAATCCTACAACATCCAGGTCGCGGGGCTCGCCCGGCGGCTTGCCGGCGCCGGCGTGTCGAAGGTGGTGATCGGCGTCTCGGGCGGCCTCGATTCGACCCACGCGCTCATCGTCGCGGCCAAGGCGCTGGACAGCCTCGGCCTGCCGCGCAGGAACATCCTGGCCTACACGCTGCCGGGCTTCGCCACCTCGGGCACCACCAAGGCCAACGCGCACGCCTTGATGAAGGCGCTCGGCGTCAGCGCGGCCGAGATCGACATCCGTCCGGCGGCCCGCCAGATGCTCGCCGACATGGGCCATCCCTTCGGCCGGGGCGAGCCGGTCTACGACGTCACCTTCGAGAACGTGCAGGCGGGCCTGCGCACCGACTACCTGTTCCGCCTCGCCAACCAGAACGGCGCCATCGTGATCGGCACCGGCGACCTCTCGGAGCTGGCGCTCGGCTGGTGCACCTACGGCGTCGGCGACCAGATGAGCCATTACGGCGTCAATGCCGGTGTACCCAAGACGCTGATCCAGCACCTGATCCGCTGGGTGATCGGCTCGGGCCAGTTCGCGCCGGAGGTCGGGCGCATCCTGCAGGCGATCCTCGATACCGAGATCTCGCCCGAGCTGGTGCCCGTGGAGGAGGGCGGCGACCCGCAGAGCACGGAGGCCAAGATCGGCCCCTACGCGCTCCAAGACTTCAACCTGTTCTACACCCTGCGCTACGGGTTCAAGCCCTCGAAGATCGCCTTCATGGCGCTGCACGCCTGGGGCGACACCGATGCCGGCGAATGGCCGCCCGACTTTCCCGACGCCAAGCGGCGCGCCTACGGCCTGCCCGAGATCCGCTCCTGGCTCAGCGTGTTCCTCACGCGCTTCTTCGGCTTCAGCCAGTTCAAGCGCTCGGCCCTGCCGAACGGCCCGAAGGTCTCGGCGGGCGGCTCCCTGTCGCCGCGGGGCGATTGGCGCGCGCCCTCCGACGGGAGCGCCCGGGCCTGGCTCGACGAGCTCGACCGCAACGTGCCCGAAACCTGAGCGTCAAAGTCCCGTCCGATTGTGCCCTTAAGCCTCGTCCCAGGGCGGCCAAGCGGAGGTGGACCGATGCGAAGCTACAACCTGTTCTGTCTCAAGAGCGTGACCGGCCTCTGCTGCGCCGTGCCGGAGAGTTGCGCGGTGCCCGCCTTCGTCGATGGCGGCCGCTGGACCTATAACGGCAAGCTTGAGGACGCGCAGGCGGCCCCGATCGATTTCGACGGGCGCGCCGCGGAAACCGGCGTGCGCTTCAACGGCTTCTACCTGTTCCAGACCGTGGACCCTCGCTTCGCCTGACCGGGAAGGCGCGAGCCTCGCGCATCGCGTCGATCATTCCTTAAGGGCCCTCGTGCAATCTGTCCGAAATCCCAACGGAACGGAGCCGGAGACCGGCCTCATGTCGGACAATCGCAGGGAAACGCGCCAGAGGACGTTCCTCAAGGGCCGCATCGTCTTCAACAACGGCGCGTCGAGCATGGACTGCCTCGTGCGGGACATGTCCTCGTCCGGCGCGCGCCTCGACCTGACTCAGACGGCGGCCCTGCCGGAGGTGTTCGAGCTCTACATTCCCATGAAGGATCGTAGCTACCGCTCAAGCCTGCGCTGGCGGCGCAGCGACGGCATCGGCATCACCTTCGTGGAGGAGGGTGCGGCGATCTCGCCGGTCGCGACGTCGGCTCCCACGACGCCCGAGAACGAGACCGCCTCGATGCTCGCCCTGGTTCGGCGCATCACCGAGCTGGAGGTCGAGAACGCCGCCCTGCGCAAAGTCGTCGCGAACCTCTCGCAACCGGCCAGCGCCGCCTGATCAGGCGGCCGTCAACGCCGCGCGGATTCGCTCCGCATCGGCCTCGAGCCGCGCCCCGTCGGCCATGCCGCCCGCGTGACGCGTCAGCGCGACGCCCTCGTGCCGGGGGATCACGTGGACGTGCAGGTGGAACACGGTCTGCCCGCCGGCAGGCTCGTTGTATTGCAGGATCGTGACCCCGTCCGCGGCGAAGGCGTCCTTCACCGCGCGGGCGACGCGCTGCACCGTCGCCATGAGCGGCGCCAGGGCGGCGGGCTCCGCGTCGAGCAGGCCGCGCGACGGGCTCTTGGGGATCACCAGGGTATGGCCTTGCGCCTGCGGCATCACGTCGAGGAAGGCCAGCGTCTCGGCATCCTCGTAGACCTTCGCGGCCGGGATCTCGCCTCGCAGGATCTTGGCGAAGATGTTGTCGGGGTCGTAGGCGGGCGACATGGCGGCGGGCTCCGGCTCGGGGTCGAGGGTCAGCCAATCATGGCAGGGGGCCCCGCGTCCACCGTCTCAGAACCCGCGTTTGTCCCGGGGCGTTGAGCCGGCATCGGCAACGCCTTGATCCGGGACCGGTCCCGGGAGGCGCAGGCCCGACCAGGATCGCGAAACCCGCATGGCTCACGAGAGCAGCAGCGCCATCTACACGGCGGCCGGCGCCAATCTCGCCATCGCGGGCGCGAAATTCGTGGGCGCCTTCCTCACGGGCAGTTCGGCGATGCTGGCGGAGGGCGTGCATTCCCTCGTCGACACGGCCAACCAGATCCTGCTCCTCGTCGGGATGCGGCGCGCCAGGCGCCCGGCCGACGCGCGCCATCCCTTCGGCTACGGGCGCGAGATCTATTTCTACGCCTTCATCGTGGCGCTGTTCATCTTCCTCGGCGGCGGCGCCTTCGCGATCTACGAGGGCATCCACAAGATCGGGCATCCGGAGCCGACGACCGACGCGGTGATCGCCGGCCATGCCATTCCCGGGCTCTGGATCAACCTCGCCATCCTCGGCTTCGCGGTCACGGCCGAGGGCCTGTCCTGCTACGTCGCGATGAAGGCCTTCTGGGCCGAGAAGGGCGATCGCACGCCGCTGACCGCGATCCGGCGCAGCAAGGACCCGGCCCTGTTCACCGTCCTGGTGGAGGATGTCGCCGCTCTGCTCGGCCTCATCGTGGCGCTCGCCGGCGTGGTCCTGGCCCACCTCCTCGAGATGCCCGTCCTGGATGGCTGGTCCTCGATCGTGATCGGCCTGATCCTGATCGGCATGGCCGGCTTTCTCATGATCGAGACTCACGGGCTCCTGATCGGCGAGGCCGCCGACCCGGAGATCGTCGCGGCGATCCAGGCCGCGATACGCGCCGAACCCGGCGTGCACGCGGTCAACGCGGTGCTCACCCAGCATCTCGGCCCCGCCGACATCCTGGTCAATGTCAGCCTCGACATGGACGACGCGCTCTCGGCCGGCGAGATCGAACGCATGGTGGCCCGGATGGAGGCTCGGCTGACCGCGCGTGAGCCGCACGTGACGCGGGTGTTCATCGAGGTTCAGGCCGCCGCACCCTCGGCCTGAGGCGGTCGGCGGCACGATGCCGCGTCGGTCGCCCCGATAAACGTTACTTCAGGGTTGCACGGCAGAGCTTACCCAACCGCGCCGCAATCCGTCCCTAATCGACCGAATCATCGCCGGCATGCCGACGACCTGCGAGGACGCCGCACAAACGGCGTCGGCGCATCGCGTTCAAATCCGTCGTCATCCGCCCATTCACAGGCCGCCGGTCGATCGTCCGGGCCCTTACCGCCGCCTTCAGGATCCGAGACATGGCCATTACTCTGCAGCTCGCCATCGACACCGGAGCGAGCGGATCGGACCGCGTGACGAGCAACGCGGCGCTCGGCGGCACGGGGGCGACCCCGAACGGACAGGTGGCCATTCGCAACGGCGGAACCCTGCTCGGGTCGGCGGTGGCCAATGGCTCAGGCACCTTCAGCTTCGTTCCATCGAGCCTGGCCAACGGCTCCTACTCCCTCACCGCGACCGACAGCACGAACATGCCGGCGACCGTGACATTCAGGCTCGACACCACGGCTCCGACAATCCCGCTCGTGCGTCTGAGTGATGTGGGCAACGTCAACCTGCCGATCGATCCTGCGACCGGCGCCGACGTCATCAACGCTGCGGTTCGCGGCAGCCGCTTCGACCTCAACGTGGTGACGAGCGGGGTTGAGGGCGGGATCGGACTGACCGCCACGTTCGGCCTCGCCGGGACCGGGATCACTATTCCCCGCCCCGTCAACGTCTTCCCCAACAACCCCGTCGGGGACGGCATCGCCACGATCAGCGCCCGCGCGACCAACGCCTTCGGTGCCGCGTTCCAGTCGGTTCCGGACGGGCTCTACGCTCTCTCCATCAACGTCGCCGACCAGGCGGGCAATCCTGCCGCCCAAGCGACGCGGAACATCCTGATCGACACCACCGCCGATGCCGGCAACGATGCCGGCCTCGCCGTCGACGCGACGGCCGACGGCGTGGTCAACGCGAGAGAGGCCCGGAGCGTCGCCTTCACCGTTGCAGGACTCGACGCGGACGTGCTGACCGCCACGGCACGCTTCACCGGCAGTGGGGGCAGCCGGGACGTCGCGCTGACGGGCGGCAACGGCACCTACAGCATCGACCTGTCCGGCTTCGAGGGCAGCGTCGCGAGCAGCCTGCTCATCACCGACATCCACGCCAACACCGCGACCGTCGCGGGCATCGGAATTCAGATCGATCCCACCGCGGATGGCACCCCTGCGGCGACACTCGGCGTGTCGGGAACGGCCGACAGCGTGATCAATGCGGCGGAAGCCGGCAGCGTCGCCTTCACCGTGGCGGGCCTCGACGCCGACGCCTCGGCCTCCGCGACCTTCACCGATGGAACGCTGACGCGCTCGGCCGCCGTGGCTGCCAACGGCAGCTTCGCCGTCGACCTGTCCGGGTTCGACGGTCCCGTCACCAGCAGCCTCGGGATCACCGATGCGGCCGGCAACACGGCCGGTGTCAGGGGCAACGCCGTAGTGGCCGATACCCGTGCGCCGGCCGTGGTCTCGACCTCCTACGGCGCCAACGACGGCACCTTGCGGGCCGGCGAGACCGTGACCTTCGCGCTGGGCTTCAGCGAGGTAATCACGGTCGCAGGCTCGGGCGCGAGCCTCACCCTGAACGACGGCGGCACGGCCACCTACGTCTCCGGGTCGGGCTCAGCGACCCTGACCTTCGCCCATACCGTCCAGTCCGGGCAGAACAGCGGCGATCTCGCGGTGACCGGGCTCATCCTCGGCAATGCGGTCCTGCGCGACGGCGCGGGCAACGACGCGGTGCTGGCGGGCGCCGCCGCGAACCCGGCGGGCCTTCTCGCCGTGGACACGGTTGCGCCGACGGCGACCATCGCCCCCATGGGCCCGCTCACCACGGCGGCAAACGTCGTCGGGTTCGAGGTCGCGCTGTCTGAGGGCGTCACCGGTCTCGACGCCGGTGATTTCCGGCTTGCCACGGCCGGCGCAATCGCGGGCGCGCGCATTCTCGGCCTGACGCCGCTGGATGCGACGCATGCCCGGGTCGATGTGGCAATGGGTTCGGGTAACGGGAGCCTGAACCTAACCCTTGTCGCCAGTGGCTCCAGCATCGCGGATGCGGCAGGCAACCTGCTGGCGGTCGATGCGGCCGCGCCGAGCGTTGCGAAGATCGACAATGCGGACGGTCAGCCTCTGGTTGACGACCTGTTCTACCTCAGCCGCAACCCGGATGTGGCGGCCTCCGGTCGGGATGCCGATGCGCACTACGCCGAGTTCGGCTTCCGCGAGGGCCGCGATCCGAACGCCTTCTTCTCCACCACCGGCTACCTCGCCGCCAACCCGGACGTGCGCGCCGCCGGCCTCAACCCGCTCACCCACTACGAGGGGTTCGGCTTCCGCGAGGGCCGCGATCCGGGGGCGGCCTTCGACACGCAGGGCTACCTCGCCCGCAACGCCGACGTGCGCGCAGCCAACGTCAACCCGCTCGCCCACTACCTCGAGTTCGGCCAGGCCGAGGGCCGCGCCATCAACGCCGCGATCGGACGATCCAGCGAGATCGGGTCAGCCCGCGGCTTCGACGCCGAGTTCTACCTGCTCTCCAACCCCGACGTGGCGCGCGCCGCCATCACGGCGGGCGGCGACGGCTTCGCCTTCGCCCGCGACCACTTCACCAACTTCGGCGCGCGGGAAGGCCGGGACGCCAACGCGATCTTCGACACCGACGCCTACCTGGCCCGCTACACCGACGTCGCCGCGGCCGGCGTGAACCCGCTGACGCACTACACCCAGTTCGGCTTCCGCGAGGGTCGCGACCCCTCCGCCGGCTTCGACAGCTCGGCCTACCTCGCCGCCTACTCGGACGTGCGGGCGGCGGGCATCGATCCCATGACCCACTACCTGCAATTCGGCCTCTACGAGGGCCGCCTCACCTTCGGTGACGGAACCCTCGGGGCCGGAACCGTCGGCTGATGGTGCCCCGCCCTGCGAGCCCGGTCATAGCCGCGATCTCAGGGCGGGGCCTCGGCGAGCGCGGCCACGACGGCGTTCTCGATGTCGGCGGGCTTGGTCTGCGGCGGGTAGCGGCCGATCACCCGCCCGTCGCGGCCGACGAGGAACTTCGTGAAGTTCCACTTGATCGCGCCGGTGCCGAACAGGCCCGGCTTCTCGTGCTTGAGATGGGCGAAGACCGGATCGGCGCCCGCGCCGTTCACCTCGACCTTCGCGAGCAGGGGGAAGCTGACGTCGTAGGTCAGGCTGCAGAAGCGGGCGATCTCGGCCTCGTCCCCCGGCTCCTGGCCGCCGAACTGGTTGCAGGGAAACCCGATCACCACGAGGCCCGCCTCGCGGTGCCTGCGCCAGAGCGCCTCCAGCCCCTCGTATTGCGGCGTGAACCCGCATCGGGAGGCCGTATTGACGATGAGGAGAACCTTGCCGCGGTGCTGGGCCAGGGGGTAGGGCGCGCCGTCGGCGCTTCTCGGCGCGAGGTCGAGAAGGCTCATGACGCGCCTGTGCGCCGCTCGACGATGCGCGCGAGGAAGGCACTGCCGAGCGGGATGATGCGGTCGTCGAAGTCGAAGGCCGCGTTGTGCAGCCCGGGCCCGGGCGTGCCGCCGATCCAGGCATAGGCGCCGGGCACCCGCGCGACCATGTCGGCGAAATCCTCGCTGCCCATGCGGGGCGTCGCGTCGGCATCGACGTTCTCAGGCCCGAACAGCTCGGTCGCCACCTCCGCGGCCGCCGCGGCCTGGGCCGGGCTGTTGTTCAGGACCGAGAACACGTCGCGGATCTCGACGTCGATCTGCGCCCCGTAGGCGGCGGCGAGCCCCGCCGCGAGGGCCCGGATGCGCTCCCCGATCATGACCCGCACTTCCGCGTCGAAGGTGCGCACGGTCCCGGCGAGATGCGCGCTCTCCGGGATGACGTTGTAGGCCGCGCCGGCGTGGATCTGCGTGATCGAGACCACGGCCGCCTTCAGCGGGTCGGCGTTGCGCGAGACGATCGACTGCATGCCTTGAGCGAGCGCGCTCGCCACGAGGATCGGGTCGATGCCCCGGTTCGGCTGGGCGGCATGCGCACCGCGCCCGGTGATCCGGATGTCGAAGAAGTCGGCCGCGGCCATCGCCGGCCCGGGCCGGACGTGGAAGCGGCCGAAGGGCCCGTGCGGCGCGTTGTGGATGGCGTAGAGCTCGTCGCAGGGAAACCGCTCGAAGAGTCCGTCGGCGATCATGGCGCGGGCGCCCCCTAACCCTTCTTCCGCCGGCTGGAAGATGAACAGGGCGGTGCCGTCGAAGTCGCGGGTCTCGGCGAGGTAGCGCGCAGCGCCGACCAGCATCGTCGTGTGCCCGTCATGGCCGCAGGCATGCATCGTCCCCGGCACCGTCGAGCGATAGGGAAGGTTCGTCGCCTCCTCGATCGGCAGCGCATCCATGTCGGCGCGCAAGCCGACGCGGCGGCCATTGGCCGAACGTCCCTCCAGGACGCCGACGAGCCCGGTGCCGCCGAGGCCGCGATGGACCGTGACGCCGAAGCTCTCCAGGAGGCCGGCGACGATGCCGGAGGTCCGCACCTCCTCGAATCCGATCTCGGGATGGGCGTGCAGGTCGCGGCGAAGGGCCACGAGCTCGTCGGCATAGGCCGCGATGCGATCAACCGGGCTCACGTCGGCTCCTCCTCTTCCGTCCCGCCGCGCCGGAATGGCGCCAGCGTGCCCAGCTCCCCGGACGCCGCGATGACGTGCTGGCGCTCGCGGGCGAGATAATCGGCCACCGCGCGGCGCAATCCAAGATCCGCGATGTCATGGGCGGAATGCATCAGCACCGGCCGGTAGCCGCGCGCAAGCTTGTGCTCGCCCTGGGCGCCGGCCTCGACCCGCTTCAGCCCGCGTTGGATCGCGAAATCGATCGCCTGGTAATAGCAGACCTCGAAATGCAGGAACGGATGGTCCTCGGTGCAGCCCCAGTTGCGCCCGTAGAGGGCGACGTCGCCGATCAGGTTGATGGCGCCGGCGATGTAGCGCCCCTCGCGCTTGGCCATCACGAGAAGGATGCGGTCGGGCATCCGCTCGCCGATCAGCGAGAAGAACCGGCGGTTCAGGTAGGGGCGGCCCCATTTGCGGGCGCCGGTGTCGACGTAGAAGCCGTAGAAGGCGTCCCAGACGGCCTCGGTGAGGTCGGCGCCCGTGAGATGCTCGATGGTGATGCCGGCGCTCAGCGCGTCGCGACGCTCGCGGCGGATCGCCTTGCGCTTGCGCGAGGCCAGCGCGCCCAGGAAATCCTCGAAGCCGGCATAGCCGGCGTTCTCCCAGTGGAACTGCTGGTCGACGCGCTCGAGGAAGCCGAGGGCGCCGGCGCGCGTCGACTCCCGTTCCCGCATGAAGGTGACGTGGATGGAGGAGGCCTCGGTCTCGGCGCGCAGGGCCCGGAGGCCCCCGACGATGGCCGCGGTAGCGGCCTCCGCGTCCTGCCCGGGCGCGATCAGGAAACGCGGTCCCGTCACCGGCGTGAAGGGCACGCTGACCTGGAGCTTGGGGTAGTAGCTGCCGCCGGCCCGCTCGTAGGCGTCGGCCCAGCCGTGATCAAACACGTACTCGCCCTGGCTGTGCGATTTCAGGTAGCAGGGCGCCACGCCGACGAGCCGCCCCCCAGTCTCGACCGCGACATGCAGCGGCAGCCAGCCGGTGCGGCGCGAGACGCAGCCGGATTCCTCCAGCGCCGACAGGAAGGCGTGGGAGACGAAGGGGTTGTAGGTCTCGTCGCCGGCCGCGAGCGTTTCCGGCGAGGTGGCGCAGGCATCCCAATCCGCGGCCGCGATCCCGCCGAGACCCGCGACCGCGCGCACCTGCAATTCGCTCGCGGCCGAGGCCGCCGGGGCGGGTGTCTCCATGCGAGGCAATCTAGCCCCGCGGGGTGGGCGGGCAAGCGGGTCCTGGCCGAACGCGCCGTCGCAGCCCAATCGCGTGTCAGGCGTGCGAGCCGGAGGTGAAAGGTCCGCCCTCGTTTCCCGCGGTCACGGCCGGAACCCCTCGAAGACCATCTGGTCCGCGTGCTGATCCGCGACCGACCGCTGCGCCTCGTCCCGCACGGTCCAGGTCATCACCGGCATGCCCGCGAGCAGGCGGCAGAGATAGGTCGGCGCGTTCGGCAGGTCGCCGACGCGCCAGGACAGGAAGTCGGGCCGGGTCTCCTCGAGGTGGAGCAGGTTGGCGAGCGCGCGGCGCCGGGTGGCCGTCATGCCGGCGTAGACGGGATCGTCCTGCGTGGTCTCGGCGACGATGCCCCGCGGGATCGCCGGCGCCAGGTCCCGGAAGGCCGCCACGATGTCCGGATCGAACGACTTCACCGCCAGCGGACCGTCATAGGCGCGGGCGATCTCGGCGACGCGGCGAGCGAGACCGAGATCGCCGGCGTGGCGCGACTTGATCTCGACGATCAGGGGCGTGCGCCCCGCGATCGCGGCGAGAAAGGCGGGCAGGCTCGGGATGCGCTCGCCCGTGCCCGCGACCGGAAGCGCCTCGAGATCGGCGGCGCGACGCGCGGAGACCGGCTCCGTGGCCGCGGTCAGGCGGCCCAGCGCCTCGTCGTGGAACACCATCGCCTCGCCGTCGGCGCTCATCTGGACGTCGCACTCGATGCCGTAGCCGCCGTCGATCGCGGCCTGCGCCGCCGCGATCGTGTTCTCCGGCAGCCCGGCCGCGCGGTCGTGGAGCCCCCGGTGGGCGATCGGCCGGGCGGCAAGCCAGGCGGGAGCGTTGAGGCTCATCGGACCTCGAAGATCGCCTCGACCTCGACCGCGGCGTCGAGGGGCAGCTCGGCGACGCCGACGGTCGCGCGGGCGTGGCGGCCGCGATCACCCAGCACCGCGACCATGAGGTCGGAGGCGCCGTTCATGATGGGCGCAAGGCCGGCGAAGCTCGGGACGGCGTTGATGAAGCCGCCGAGTCGGACGCATTGCACGACGCCCCGGTCGAGGTCGCCCACGGCCGCCTCGACCTGGGCCAGCACGTTGAGCCCGCACAGGCGCGCCGCCGCGATTCCCGCCTCCGGCGAGACCTCGGCGCCGAGCTTGCCGATATGGGCGGGATCGAGCTTGCCGTCCGGGCCGAGGCAGAGCTGTCCGGAGACGACCACGAGGTTGCCCGAGCGCACGAAGGGCACGTAGTTCGCGACCGGCGCCGCTGCCTTCGGCAGCGTGAGCCCGAGGGCCGCCAGACGTTCCTTGACCGTGCTCATCCCGCGACCCCACCCGAATCCGTTGCGTCGGCGGTCTGAGAGCACAGGCGTCTGGCGCTAGGCAAGGCATCGAGGAACATAGCCGGCTTTCGGGAACGCTCCGGCTGCGGGAACTCGCCCCGTGATTGACAGAACCGGGTACTTCCCTAGTAATCGCGCCCGTGCCGCCCCTCCCGAGGCGGCATTGTCATTTGGAGCGGCCGCGCCTCGCGTGTCCGCGGGAGACGGAGACCGGACCCGTGACATCCGCGCTTCTGCCGACCTATGCCCGCGCGCCGCTCGCCTTCGAGCGCGGCGAAGGCGCCTGGCTCGTGGCGGAAAGCGGCGAGCGCTACCTCGATTTCGGCGCCGGCATCGCCGTCAACGCGCTCGGCCACGCCCATCCGCACCTCGTCGAGGCGCTGACGAGCCAGGCGCAAAAGCTCTGGCACACCTCGAACCTGTTCCAGATCCCGGAGGGCGAGCGGCTCGGGCAGCGGCTCGTCGACGCGAGCTTCGCCGACGTCGCCTTCTTCTGCAACTCGGGCGCCGAGGCGAACGAGGCGGCGATCAAGATCGCGCGCAAGTACCATGCGGCCGCCGGCCAGCCGGAGCGCTACCGCATCGTCACCTTCGAGGGCGCCTTCCACGGGCGGACCCTGGCGACGCTGGCTGCCGGGGGCCAGCAGAAGTACATCGAGGGCTTCGGGCCCAAGGTCGACGGATTCGACCAGGTGCCCTTCGGCGACCACGAGGCGCTGCTGGCCGCGATCGGGCCCGAGACCGCGGCCCTGATGATCGAGCCGATCCAGGGGGAGGGCGGCATCCGCTCGGTGCCGCCGCAATGCCTGCGGGGCCTGCGCGCGCTCTGCGACGAGCGCGGCCTCCTCCTCATCATGGACGAGGTCCAGACCGGGGTCGGGCGCACGGGCCAGCTCTTCGCCCACGAATGGGCCGGCATGGCTCCCGACATCCTGAGCGCGGCCAAGGGGATCGGCGGCGGCTTCCCGCTCGGCGTCTGCCTCGCGACCCGCGAGGCGGCCCGGGGCATGACCGCCGGCTCGCACGGCACCACCTTCGGCGGCAATCCGCTCGCCATGGCGGTGGGCAACGCCGTCCTCGACGTGGTGCTGGCCGAGGGCTTCCTCGATCACGTCCAGCGGATCGGGCTCGTCCTGAAGCAGCGCCTCGCCGGGTTGAAGGACCGCTATCCCGACATCTTCGAGGATGTCCGCGGGGCGGGCCTCCTGATCGGCCTCAAGCTGCGGGTCCCGAACACGGATTTCGTGGCCGCCGCACGGGCCGAGCACCTCCTCCTGATCCCCGCCGGCGACAACGTGGCCCGGCTCCTGCCTCCGCTCATCGTGACGGAGGCCGAGGTGGGCGCGGCCATCGAGCGCCTGGAGGCCGCCGCCTCACGATTCGCGTCGGGGATGCGCCGGGCGGCGGAGTGAGGCGCCAAGCGCGACGAGCGGGTTTGAGATAAAGAACGGACCGATGACTTCCACCCACAACGGGACCGCGAACGGGACCCGGCACTTCCTCGACCTCAAGGATTTCTCCAGCGCGCAGCTGCGCGGCATGCTCGACGCCAGCGCGGCGATGAAGCGCGGCCGCCGCAAGGGCGTGCCGGCCACGGAGCGCCCGCTCGCGGGAAAGTTCCTCGGCATGGTCTTCGACCGGCCCTCGACCCGCACCCGCGTCTCCTTCGACGTCGCCATGCGCGAGCTCGGCGGAGAGACCCTGATGCTGACGGGAAGCGAGATGCAGCTCGGCCGCGGCGAGACGGTGGGCGACACCGCCCGCGTGCTCTCGCGCTACGTCGATGCGATCATGATCCGCATCCTCGATCACGACCTCATGCTCGAACTCGCCGAGCATGCCGAGGTGCCCGTGATCAACGCGCTGACCAAGGTCTCGCACCCCTGCCAGATCATGGCCGACGTGCTCACCTTCGAGGAGCATCGCGGGTCGATCCGGGGCCGGACGGTTGCCTGGTCGGGCGATGCCAACAACGTGCTCGCCTCTTGGGCGCACGCGGCGGCGCGGTTCGACTTCACCCTCAACATCGCCGCGCCGCCCCAGCTCGCGGCGCCGCCCTCGCTCCTGGCCTGGGCCAAGGAAGAGGGCGCGCGGATCAATGTCACCACCGATCCCTACGAGGCGGTGGACGGGGCGGACGCCGTCGTCACCGATTGCTGGGTCTCCATGGGCGACGAGGACGAGGGGCACCGCCACAACCTGCTCTCGCCCTACCGGGTCGACGCCAAGCTGATGGCGGCGGCCAAGGGCGACGCGCTGTTCATGCACTGCCTGCCCGCCCATCGCGGCGAGGAGGTCACGGCCGAGGTCATGGACGGCCCGCAATCGGTGGTGTTCGACGAGGCCGAGAACCGCCTGCACGCGCAGAAGGGGATCTTGGCGTGGTGCCTGGGGGCTGAAGGGGCCTGAGAACCATCGCGAAGACGCGATCGGGTTCCCATATGGGCTGAAGCGACGTGGTGCCGTGTTCCTCTCGATAGCCCTCGCGTTTGCCGTTCCGGGGCGCTGCAGGCGAGCCTAGAACCCAGAACCATAGGTCGGGCAGAATAGGCCGGCGCCGGTGTTTCTGGGCTCCGGGCTCTGCGGAGTTTATCCTTGGACTGGCCAAAGGCGGGGTCCGGGGCAGCCCCGGAACGACAGAGCGGATTGGCAAGCACGACGGCCATCGGCGCCGCCCCTACCCACCTGCCCGCCAAGACCAGCGGAGAAGCCATGAGCTCCGGACAAGACATCCCATCCGCCGGCCCGACGATCGAGGGCGACGACGACGCCGTGCTGCCCTTCTCCGTGGAGGCCCTCGACGTGCGCGGCCGCGTCGTCCGGCTCGGGCCCAGCGTCGACACGATCCTGCGGCGGCACGGCTACCCGGACCCGGTCGCGCGGCTCGTCGGCGAGGCCGCGGCGCTCACGGTGCTGCTCGGCTCCTCGCTGAAATTCGAGGGCCGCTTCCAGCTCCAGACCAAGACCGACGGCCCGGTCGAGATGATCGTGGTCGATTTCGAGGCGCCCGACCGCCTGCGCGCCACCGCGCGCTTCGATGCGGGCCGGGTCAAGGCCTTGGGAGACGCCCCCTTGAGGGCACCCGACCTCATCGGGCAGGGCCACCTCGCCATGACGATCGACCAGGGCTCGGAGCGCAGCCGTTACCAGGGCGTGGTCGCGCTGGAGGGACAGAGCCTGGAGGAGGCGGCCCACCAGTACTTCCGGCAGTCGGAGCAGATCCCGACCCAGGTCCGCCTCGCCGTGGCCGAGCAATTCGCGGAGGGCGCCGCCGCCTACCGGGCGGGCGGCCTCCTGGTTCAGTTCCTGCCCCAATCCCTCGACCGCGCCCGCCTCGCCGACCTGCCGCCCGGGGACATCCCGGAAGGGCACGTCCACCTGGAGCCTGGCCGCGTCCCGGAGGACGATGCCTGGGTCGAGGCGCGCTCCCTCGTCGCGACGGTGGAGGACCACGAGCTCGTCGACCCGGCCGTGTCGAGCGAACGCCTGCTCTACCGCCTGTTCCACGAGCGCGGCGTGCGCGTGTTCGAGGCGCAACCCGTGCACGAGCAGTGCCGCTGCTCGCCGGAGCGGGTGATGGGCATGATCCGCTCCTTCTCCGAGGCCGAGCGCCGCGACATGGTCGCCGATGACGGGCGCATCGGCATCACCTGCGAGTTCTGCTCGCGCCGCTACGATCTCGATCCGGCCGAGGTGGAAGCGCAGATCGCGGCCGAAGCTGAGCAGTAAATCTGGTCGGCGCAGCCCCGACGAGCAAAGATTGCAGATGTCTTCGCCAGCGCGTCGGCCCCACCGGCAGCTTGCGCGCAACTTTCAGCCCGCACGGAGTAGTTGAAGCCGAGGTGGGATTTAAGCAAAAATCCTTTTGAAACCGTTTGCCAACCTTCGACGTTTCGAAGCCTGCAATCACATTGGAGGAACGTCGATGAAGAAGTACGCGATCGGCCTAGCCGCTTTGCTGATGACGACATCCGTCTATGCCCAGGGCGCGGGCGGTGCAGGCGCCGGAGCGTCCGGCGGTGCGGGCGGAAGCAGCGGCGGTCAAATGGGAACGAGCCGGGGCGGCGACGCCGCCGGCGGGCAGATGGGCGCAAGCCGGGGTGGCGGTGGCGAGCAGGCCGGCCAGCGCTCGGGCGGACGCGGCGAGGGCGCGGCCCAGGGCCAGACCGCCGGCCGCGAGAGCGCAGACCGCGGCGCGCGCCAGGGTGGCGAGGATCGCGCCGAGCGGCGCGGCGGCCGTGAGGACGCGGGCGCCGAGCGCGAGGGCAACCGGGCCGAGCGCAGCAGCCGGAGCGAGTCGCGCGACGTGTCCAGCCGCGAGACCCGCGGACGCGTCAGCGAGAGCCGCACCGATGTCCGCTCGGAGCGCTTCGAGGGCGGCAGGTCCGGCCGTACCGTGACGATCCGCGGCCAGCGCGTCGTCTACGGCTCGCCCGAGTATCGTCGCCTCGTCGTGGTCGAGCGCCGCGGCGGCGGCGAGCGCTACGCCGAGGGCGGGCGCAAGCGCTACGTCACCATCCGCGGCAAGCGGGTGATCTACGGCTCCCCCGAGTACCGTCGTCTCGTCACCGTCCGCGAGGGCGGCCAGCGCTACGTGACGATCCGCGGCCAGCGCGTGATCTACGGCTCGCCCGAGTATCGTCGCCTGTCGGTGACGACGACCGAGCGTCGCGGCGGCACCGTCAACGCCGGCTTCAGCGAGCGGCGCGAGCGCACCGAGCGCGGCAGCGTCAACGCGCGGTCCGAGGAGCGCAGCGTCAGTCGCGAGGAGGGGCGCAACGAGCGCGGCTTCCGCGGCGAGGGCAGCCGCAACGAGGCCAACCGCAACGAGCGTGGCACCGAGTCCTCGGGCATCCGCAACGCCGCCGACCGCGGCGGTGATCGCGGTGGCGCCGAGCGCGGCAGCCAGGGTGGCGAGCGCGGCGGCATGGGCGAGGGCACCCGCAACGTCGGCACGAACTCCGGCCGGTCCGGCGGCGGTGAGCGCGGCGGCATGAGCGGCGGCGCCTCCGGCGGTGCGGCGGCAGGCGGCGGCCGCAACTGAGCGGGCTTGCTCGCAGACGAGGAAGGGGCGGCCGCTCGGCCGCCCCTTTCGTCGTTTCGGACGGAATTCAGGTCTTCAGCACAGGCTCGGCGATGTCGCCGCCGCCGCGGCGGGCCAGGTATGCCGGCTGGAACAGGCACATGCGGACCGCGTCGCGGTAGCGGCCGTTCACGAAGAACTCGTCCTTGAGGATGCCCTCGGGCTCGAAGCCGCAGCGCTCGTAGATGCGCACGGCCCGGGCGTTGTCCCGGTCGACATGCAGGTAGAGCTTGTGGATGTTGAGCACGCTGAAGGCATAGTCCATGGCGATCCGGGTCGCCCGCGGGGCGTAGCCCTGGCCCTGGAAGGCGGGGTGGATCGCGATCTGGAACTCGCAGCGCCGGTGCAGGTGGTTGATCTCCACGAGCTCGACGAGGCCGGCCGGCGCGCCCTCCGCATTGGCGATGATGAAGCGCCGCTCCGTCTGGTTGTGGATGTTGCGCTCGTAGAGCTGCGCGAGTTCGGCGAAGGACTCGTAGGCCTCCTCGAACCAGTAGCGCATGATGCTGTCGTTGTTGTTGAGCTGATGGACGAAGAGCAGGTCCTCGCGCTCCAGCGGCCGCAGCTTGACCGGGCCGTCGGCAGCGATGGTTCGGGCGGGAGGGACGCTCCTGGCTCCGGTCATGGCCGGGCGCACTCCGCGATGAGGCGGCGCAGGAAGGCCCCGCCGGCCGACAGTGCCTCCAGGGTGATGAACTCGTCGGGCTGGTGCGCCTGGTCGATGGAGCCCGGACCGCAGACCACGGTCGGGATGCCGGCGACCTGGAAGCGCCCGGCCTCGGTGGCGTAGGGCACGGAGATCGTGCGGTTGCGACCGGCGACCCTGAGCGCCAGGCGCTCGGCCTCCGAGCCAGGCTCGGGCGCGAGGCCGGGCACCGAGACCTCCTCGATCGTCTCGATGCGGCCGTAGGGCCCGTAGCGGTTGAGTCGCTCGCGGGTGACCCGCTCCGTCGCCGCCGCGAACAGGGCCGGGATCTCGGCGCTGTCGAGATCGGGCAGGCCCCGGAACTCCCAATGAAAGGTGCAGAGCTTCGGGACGATGTTGCGGGCCGTGCCGCCCTGGATCGTACCGACATGCACCGTCGTCGAGGGGGGATCGAAGCGGCCCGAGGCGTCGCCCCGGGCGATCATCGCGTCGGCGATGCGGTTGAGCTCGGCTACGAGCTCGGCCGCGGCCATCACGGCATTGGCCCCTAACCCGGGCTTCGCCGAATGCGCCTCGTGGCCGTGCACGGTGGTGTGATAGGTGACGATGCTCTTGTGGGCGTCGGCGACCTCGAGCTCCGTCGGCTCGCCGACGATGACCGCGCCGGGCCTCGGCAGGTCCCGCCCGAAGCGGGCGATGGTGTCGGCGACGCCCAGGCACGTGGTCTCCTCGTCGTAGGAGAGGAGGATGTGCAGCGGGCGCCTCAAGTCCGCCGCCAGCATCTCCGGCACGGCGGCGAGCACCAGGGCGCAGAACCCCTTCATGTCGACGGCGCCGCGCCCGTAGGCGCGTCCATCGGCGACGCGAAGCGTGAAGGGGTCCGAGGTCCAGGCCTGGTCGGTCACGGGCACCACGTCGGTGTGGCCGGACAGCACGATGCCGCCGTCGATGGCCGGACCGATCGTCGCGAAGAGCGCCGCCTTGTCGCCCGCCTCGTTGGGGATGCGGATCGAGGGCACGCCGAGGCCTTCGAGATAGCCGGCGACGAAGTCGATCAGGTCGAGGTTCGGCTTCTCGCTCTGGGTGTCGAAGGCGACGAGCCGGGCCAGCAGGTCGAGCGCCGCCGCAGGCCCGTCATGTCCCGGCACGGCCTAGTGGAGGCTCCGCCGGACGTGGGGCGAATCGAGCGAGAAGGCCGGGATCTCGGCCTCGAAGCTCTCGCCCGCGTTGGTCGCCATGGTGTAGCTGCCGGCCATCAGGCCGTCGGGCGTCGTGAGCGGGCAGCCGCTGGTGTAGCTGAACGACTCGCCGGGCTCGAGCACGGGCTGCTTGCCGACGACGCCCGCGCCGCGAACCTCCTGGCAGGCGCCGCGCCCGTCGATGATCCGCCAGTGGCGCGAGCGGAGCTGGACCTGCTCGGAGCCGTTGTTCACGATCTCGACCGTGTAGGCGAAGAAGTAGCGGCTCTCGCTGGGCGAGGATTCCTCCTCGACGAAGCGGGGCTGGACGGTCACGCTGATGCCGCGCGTCTGAGCCTTGTACATCGTCGCGTCAAAGCCTCCCTAGCCGGCGCCGTCCGCTCTGCGCGCCATGCGACGCTTCGCGCGACAGGAGCGAAGCGCCGTGGTACTGGCGCGCGAAAACCGCGTCAATCGTGGCAAAGCCCTTAGGGGCGGGACGCGAGAGGAGACTGGAATCGCATGGTCGACCGGACCTTGCCACGGCCGGGCGTCCCCCGCATCGTCCGCGATGCCCTGCCGGCCGGGACGCTGCGGCTGGCCGCAATTCTGGCGCTCGGCCTCGTCGCAGGCGCCTTCGCCTGGCGCGACCCCTCGCTGAACGGTTGGGCGGCCGTGGCGCTCGGCCTCGTGCTGGTTCTGGAAGCCCTGAGCCTCATGGCAGTCCGCGCCGTCGCCCGCCGCGGACTGCCTCTGCGCATCGCGGGTCTGCGATCCCTCGTTCTCGGGCTCGGACCGGGCGGAGGGATCGGCGCGGCCCTCTTCGCGGTCGCCCTCCTTGCCTGGCCGGACGGCTTCCCGATCCTGGCGACGCTGCTCTCCGGCCTCGTCGGCATGGGCGCGGTCGCTCGCCTGGCGCTCGCACGCATAGTGCTGCGGGCGGAGGAGCAGGCGGAGGCCGACGAGACCTGACGCTTAACGGCACCTTAGCCGCTCCCGGGGGAGGGTGCTCCGCGGCGGCCTGGACGAGATGAGGATGTGGCCTTGGACGTAAGCACGAAGCCTGGACCGGACGGGCCCGAGGGCGCGTCGGCCGCCGACGGCATCCTCTCGGCCGAGGGCATCGCGGCCCTGACGCGGGCCGGAATCATTCGGCCGGCGAGCCCCTACGCGCCCGATCAGATCCAGCCGGCGAGCCTGGACCTGCGCCTCGGCGCGAGGGCCTACCGCGTCCGCACCAGCTTCCTGCCGGGCACCCGGTCCGTCGCCGATTGCATCGCGGCCTTCGGCCTGCACGAGATCGACCTCAGCGCTAGCGCGGTGCTGGAAACCGGCTGCGTCTACATCGCCGAACTCCAGGAGAGCCTGGCCCTGCCGGGGGGGCTCAGCGCGGGCGCCAACCCGAAGAGCTCGACGGGGCGCATCGACGTGTTCACCCGCGTCATCACCGATCGGGGCGGGGCCTTCGACCAGGTCGAGGCGGGCTACGAGGGCCCGCTCTACGCCGAGATCTCGCCCCGCACCTTTCCCGTCCGGGTCCGGACCGGCTCGCGGCTCTCGCAGATCCGCTTCCGCCGCGGCGAGGTACGCCTGCGCGAGGCGGAGCTCGCCGCGCTGCATGCCCGCTCGCCGCTCGTCGACGCGGCCTCGCCCTCGTTCCAGGGCGGCCTCGCCGTCTCGGTCGATCTCGCCGGCTTCGACGGGCTGATCGGCTACCGGGCCAAGCGGCACACCGGCCTCGTGGATGTCGACGCGCCGGGCGCCCACCGCACCGCCGATTTCTGGGAGCCCCTGGCCTCCGACGGTTCGGGCGCGCTGATCCTCGATCCCGGCCAGTTCTACATCCTGGCCTCGAAGGAGGCCGTGCAGGTCCCGCCCGACCACGCCGCCGAGATGGTGCCGTTCGATCCGCTGGTGGGCGAGTTCCGCGTGCATTACGCGGGCTTCTTCGATCCGGGCTTCGGCTTCGCGGCGGCCGGCGGCGCCGGCGCCAGGGCGGTGCTGGAAGTCCGCTCGCGCGACGTGCCGTTCCTGCTCGAGGACGGCCAGGTGGTCGGCCGCCTCGTCTACGAGCGCATGGCGCAGGTACCGGCCACCCTCTACGGCAGCGGCGCCGGCTCGAACTACCAGGCGCAGGGCCTGAAGCTCTCCAAGCACTTCGCCTGATCGCGCCTCATCAGTTCAGCTGCCCGACACGAGCCATGTCCCACGACCTTTGTCATTCCGGGGCGCCCCCGGATCTGGCCTTCGGCCAGTCCGAGGACAGGCTCCGGCGAGCCCGGAACCCAGAACCGCCGACGTGGCAAGCTAAGGCACTGTTGGCGGTTCTGGGTTCCGGGCTCTGCTTCGCAGCCCCGGAATGACAAAGGTGGCGGAATAAAAACACCTCAGGAAGGTCGTCGCGGCTTGGCAACTCTTGTCGCTCGCACAAGAGGGAGCACGACGAGCGCTTCCGCCAACGATGCCTCACCAGTCATTGCCGTCACTAGCACTCCGTGGGTGCTTACTGCCCCGCCGCAGCCCGGTCGATCAGCCAGGTGACCGCCCCGCGGCTCGTGACGCAGGCGGCCGGCAGGGGCGCGCCCTTCGACAGGCGCCGGAGCGGGTCCTGCTTGGCCTCGCCCGTGACGAGGAACAGCGCCCGGCGCGAGGAGGCGAGGGCAGGATAGGTCAGGGTGATGCGCGGCACGAAGGGCGCGAGCCCCGCCTCCGGCACCGGCGCCGCCCAGGCCGTCTGCTCGGCGAGCGCCGGCTTGCCCGGAAACAGCGAGGCGACGTGCCCGTCCTCACCGAGGCCGAGCAGCACGAGGTCGAAGAGCGGCCGTTCCGGATCAAGCTCGTCGGCTCCGTAGAAGGCGCGCAGTGCCTCCGCATAGGCCCTGGCCCCGGCCTCCGGCCCCAGGTCTGAGGGGATGAAGTGCAGGTGCGTCGCCGGAATCGGGGCGCCGTGGCCGAAGGCCTCGCGCACCATGCGCACGTTGCTCAAGGGATCGTCCCAGGGCACCACGCGGTCGTCGCCGAAGAACCAGTGGATGCGCGGCCAGGGCACCCGCTCCAGGTATTCGGGGCCGGCCAGCAGAGCGTAGAGGCGCTTGGGGCTGGAGCCGCCCGACAGGCAGATCGCGATCCGCTCGTTCGGCGCCTCCGCGCAGACAGCGATCAGGCATTCCGCGGCCCGGCGGGCGACCGCCTCGGCATCGGGCAGGATCTCGGAGCCTTCGGGCAGGGCAAACGTCACGAGCGACCTCCGTTTCGCTGAAGCTATTTCGGCTCCTGGTGGCCGCCGAAACCCTTGCGCATCGCCGAGAGGAGCTTGTCGGCGTAGGACGCGTCCTCACGGGAGCGGAAGCGGGCGTAGAGGGCGGCCGAGAGCACGTTCGCCGGCACCGATTCCTCGATCGCCGCGTTCAGGGTCCAGCGGCCCTCCCCGGAATCGGCGACGAAGCCGGAGAAACCCTCCAGGTTCTCGTCGCCCGCGAGCGCCGAGGCCGTGAGGTCGAGGAGCCAGGACGACACGACGCTGCCCCGCCGCCAGACCTCGGCGATGTCGCCGATATTGAGTTCGAAGCGGTGCGCCTCGGGCAGATCGGGCGAGGCCGCGTGCTTGAGGATGTCGAAGCCCTCGGCATAGGCCTGCATCAGGCCGTACTCGATGCCGTTATGGACCATCTTGACGAAGTGGCCGGCCCCGCTCGGGCCCGCATGGATGTAGCCCTGCTCGGCGCGCGGGTCGCGGCCCTCGCGGCCGGGAGTCCTGGGGATGGAGCCCTCGCCCGGCGCCAGGGTGCGGAAGATCGGGTCGAGCCGGTCGATGGCGACGGTCTCACCGCCGATCATCATGCAATAGCCCCGGTCGATCCCCCAGACGCCGCCGGAGGTGCCGACATCGACGTAGTGGATGCCCTTCGCGCGCAGCGCCGCGGCGCGGCGGATGTCGTCCTTGTAGAAGGAATTGCCGCCGTCGATGATCACGTCGTCGGACGTCATCAGGCCGCCGAGCTCGGCGACGGTCGCTTCCGTGATGGCCCCGGCCGGCAGCATCACCCAGGCGGTTCGCGGCGCATCGAGCTTTTCCACGAACTCCGCGAGGTCGGCCGCGCCGGTGGCGCCCTCCGCGACCAGGGCTTCGACGGCCGCCGGATCGCGGTCGTAGACCACGGCCGTGTGCCCGCCCCGCAGAAGCCGCCGGACGATGTTGCCGCCCATCCGGCCGAGCCCGATCATGCCGAGTTGCATTGAACCTCTCCGTGGCTCTTCCCCTCCCCCTTGTGGGGAGGGGTCAGGGATGGGGGTGGTTCCGCTTGGTGAGCGGCAGGGTCGCCCAGCCACCCCCACCTCCAACTCCTCCCCACAAGGGGGAGGAGAGGCGCTAGGCGGCCGCGTTCACGGCCGCCGCGATCCGCTTCAGCCCCGCCTCGACGTCGCCGCCCTTGATGTGCACCCGCAGCGCCCGCCGGCCGCGCTCGGCCAAGACCGCAAAATCGCCTCTTGCCTGGGCCGCGATCACCGTGCCGAAGCCGAGTTTGCGTCTCGGGATCGCGAGGTCCTCGGCCGGGTCGGCGGTGATCTGGAGGAAGACGCCCGTATCGGGGCCGCCCTTGTAGGCTTGGCCCGTCGAGTGGAGGAACCGCGGCCCGAATTCGAGGCAGGTCGCGACCCGGCGCGTGTCCCGCAGCGCGATCCGCGCGTCCTGCAGGATGGCGTGGTGGCTCGGGTTGCGGGCCACGTAGGCGAGGAAGGCGACGTAGTCGCCGTCGCGGATGCGCCCGAGATGGGCCGCGATCGCCGCCTCGAAGCCGTCCTGGCCGGACAGCGCCTCGGCATTGGCCGGATCGGCGTAGAGGGCGATGCGATCGTCGGAGAAGAGCGGCGTCTCGGCCGGTAGGGCCCCCTGCGCCTCGGCGGCGTCGAACAGCTTCTTCGTTTCGATCTTGCTCGCCTCGACGTCGGGCTGGTCGAAGGGGTTGATCCCGAGGAGCGCCCCCGCGACGGCAGTGGCCACCTCGAAGCGGAAGAATTCCTGAGGGAGCTGCTCGGCCGTCGCGAGGGTGATCCGCGCGACGGGATGCCCCTCGCGCTCGAGGTTGCGCACCGCCTCGTCCTGTCGCTCGTCGGCATGGCCATCGAGGCGCAGGTACACGAAGAAGCGGTCGCGCCCGTAGACCGCGGGCACGTCGACCGGCTCGCCGTCGATCGGGATCAGGCCCTTGCCGCCCTTGCCCGTCGATTCCGCGATGAGCTGCTCGGCCCAGGCGCCGAAGGTGTCGATGCCGGGCGAGGCGATGATCGTCACCTTGTCGCGCCCCGCCTTGAGCGCCGCGCTCGCCATGGCGGTGCCGAGCAGAACGCCGGGGTTCTGGGCCGGCGGCACGGCCGGCCCGCAGGAGCGCACCATGGTCCGGGCGGTGTCGAGGAAGGCGCCAACGTCGATGCCGCTGGCCGCCGCCGGCACGAGGCCGAAGGCGGAGAGGATCGAGTAGCGCCCGCCGATCTGCGGGACGCCGTGGAAGATCTTTCGGAAGTCGTCGGCTTTCGCGGCCGTCTCCATGGCGGAGCCCGGATCGGTGACCGCGACGAAATGCGAGCCCGCCCCGTCCGCGCCGACGACCGCCTTCATCCGGCCGAGGAAGTAGTCGCGGAAGACGTTCGGCTCGAGGGTCGAGCCGGACTTGCTCGCCACGATGAACAGCGTGGTCGGCAGGTTCACGGCGGCTTCGACGGCGCGAACCTCGTCCGGGTCGGTCGAGTCGAGGATGCGGAGCTTCGGGAAGCCGTCGCGGTGGCCGAAGGTCTCGGCCAGCACCTCCGGGCCGAGGCTCGACCCGCCCATGCCGAGAACCACCGCGTCGGTGAAGCCCGCCCGCCGCACGTCCTCGGCGAAGTCGACGTAATCGCCGAGATGCCCGAGCTCGTCCTCGACGATGCGCAGCCAGCCGAGCCAGCGATCCTCGTCGGCGCCACTCCACAGGGTCTTGTCGTGCGCCCAGAGGCGTCGGATCGCGCCGGAGGCGCGCCAGGTCTCGACCGCCTTCTTGGATTCGGTCCCCAGCGCCTCGTCCAGAACCAGCGTCTGGCCGTTGAGGCGCGCGGCGAGCAGGTCGGCGCGCTTGCCCGCCACCGCGCCGAGCAGCTTGTCGGCGGCGTCGACGAAGAGCTGCACGCCTTCCTCGACGAGTTGCCGGGCAATGGCGTCGATGTCGATGCCGGACTTGGCGAGCCGCGCCATCACGGCCTCGGCCCCGGCGACATCCTCCTCGATCGCCGCGCGCGATCGTCCGTGGTCGCGGAACGCGTCCATGGTGGCCGGCGGCATGGTGTTGACGGTGTCTGGCCCGATCAGTTCCTCGACGTAGAGCACGTCGGAATAGGCCTTGTTCTTGACTCCCGTGGAGGCCCAGAGCAGGCGCTGCGCCTTGGCGCCCTTCGCCGCGAGGGCCTGCCACGCCGGTTCCGCGAAAATGCGCTTGTAGCGCTGGTAGGCGAGCTTGGCGTTGGCGATGGCGACCTTACCCTTGAGGGCCTCGAGCGCGGCCTTTTCGTCGGGATCGTTGGCCTCGGCGATCTTGGCGTCGAGGGCCTTGTCCACGGTCACGTCGATGCGGCTGATGAAGAAGCTCGCCACGCTGGCGATGCGGGACACGTCCCCGCCCTTCTCGACGCGCGCCTGGAGGCCGGCGATGAAGGCGCGGGCCACCTGCTCGTAGGCGTCCTGCCCGAACAGCAGCGTGACGTTGATGCTGATGCCCTCGGCCGTGAGCGTTTGGATCGCCGGAATGCCCTCGGGGGTGGCCGGCACCTTCACCATGAGGTTGTCGCGGGCCACTGCCGCGTGAAGGCGGCGGGCCTCGGCGAGGGTCTCATCCGTGTGAAGGGCGAGGTAGGGCGAGACTTCGAGGCTGACGTAGCCGTCGGCGCCGTCGCTCGCCTCGTAGACCGGCCTCAGCACGTCGGCCGCAGCCTGGATGTCGGCGATGGCGAGGCCCTCGTAGAGGTCGATCACGCGGCTGTCCCCGGCCTCCATGACCGCCTTGAGGGCGGGATCGTACTCGGCGGAATCGCCGATCGCCTTCTCGAAGATCGAGGGGTTGGAGGTGACGCCCCGCAGGCCGTCCTCGTCGACGAGGCGCTTGAGCCTGCCCTCCGCGATGAACCCGCGGGCGACGAAGTCGAGCCAGACGGCCTGACCCAGTTCGGGGAAGAGTGCCTTGAGCGGGTTCATGCCGGAATCCTCATGGTCCATGCCGTTGCATCAACCTAGGGCGCCCGCTCGGCTTGGGAGCGGGGCTCCACGTTCCATCGCTCGCGCGATCTACCGCTTGTGCTTGGCGATCTGGTCGCGGGCCGCCTGCAGGACCTTCTCGGGGGTGAAGCCGAACTTCGCCTGCAGGTCCTTGATCGGCGCGGAGGAGCCGAAGGTCGACATGCCGATGATGGCACCCGACGAGCCCGCGTAGCGATCCCAGCCGATCACCGAGCCCTGCTCGACGGCGACGCGGGCCAGCACCTCGGGGACGAGCACCGCATTGCGATAGGCCTCGTCCTGGCGCTCGAACAGCTCCCAGGAGGGCATCGAGACGACGCGGGCCTTGATGCCCTCCGCCGTCAGCGCGTCGTAGGCGCCGACGCAGAGCTGGACCTCGCTGCCCGTGCCGATGAGGATCACCTCGGGCGTGCCCTCGCAATCGGCGAGCACGTAGGCGCCCTTCGCGACGCCGGCCGCGCTCGCGTACTTCTGCCGGTCGAGGGTCGGCAGCGGCTGGCGGGAGAGCGCCAGCACGGCGGGCTGGTTCTTGAGACCCATGACGACGCGGTAGGCCTCGGCGACCTCGTTGGCGTCGGCCGGGCGCAGCGTCACGAGGCCGGGGATGGCGCGAAGCGAGAGCAGCTGCTCCACGGGCTGGTGGGTCGGGCCGTCCTCGCCGACGCCGATCGAGTCGTGCGTGAAGACGTGGAAGACCGGCAGCTCCATCAGCGCCGCGAGGCGGATCGGCGGGCGCATGTAATCGGCGAAGACGAGGAAGGTGGCGCCGTAGGCGCGCAGGCCGACGAGGCCGAGGCCGTTCACGATCGAGCCCATCGCGTGCTCGCGCACGCCGTAATGGATGTTGCGCCCGCCCGGATCGAAGGGCGAGAGCGTCCCCGCCCCCTCGAATTCAAGCTTGGTCTTGTTGGAGGGCGCGAGGTCGGCCGAGCCGCCGAGCAGCAAGGCTACGTTCTTCGCGATGGCGTTCAGCACCTTGCCGGATGATTCGCGCGTGGCGAGGCCCTTCGCGTCGGCCGGGAACACCGGAATGTCGCGGTCCCAGCCCTCGGGCAGCCGGCCCTCCTGGAGCGCGGCGATCTCCTCCGCGTGGGCGGGATCGGCGTCCTTCGCCTCGCGCAGAAAGCCTTCCCAGGTCGCGTAGAGCTCGGCGCCGCGCTGGCCGATGCCGTCGCGGAAGTTGTCGTAGACGCCGTCGGGCACTAGGAAGTGCGCGTCCTCGGGCCAGCCATAGGCGCGCTTGGCGCCCTTGACCTCGTCTTCGCCCAGCGGGTCGGAATGGGCCTTGGCGGTGTTCTGCTTCTTGGGCGCGCCGTAGCCGATGACCGAATTGACGATGATGAGCGTCGGCCGGTCGCCCGATTGCAGGAAGGTCTCGAGGGAGGCCGAGATGGCGTGGACATCGTTGGCGTCGGCCACCCGCAGCACCTGCCAGCCATAGGCGAGGAAGCGCGCGGCGACCTCCTCGGAGAAGGCGAGCTCGGTGTGGCCCTCGATGGTGATGGTGTTGCTGTCGTAGATCCAGCACAGGTTCGACAGGCGAAGATGGCCGGCGATCGAGGCGGCCTCGCTCGCCACGCCCTCCATGAGGTCGCCGTCCGAGCAGATCGCGTAGACGTTGAAGTCGAAGAGCGGCAGCGCGTCCCGGTTCAGCGTCTCGCCGAGGAAGCGCCCGCCCATCGCCATGCCCACCGAGTTCGCCACGCCCTGGCCGAGCGGGCCCGTTGTGGTCTCGACGCCGGTCGTGAAGTGGTATTCGGGGTGGCCCGGGGTCCGGCTGTCGAGCTGCCGGAAGTTCTTCAGGTCGTCGAGGCTGAGCGCGGGCTCGTTGCCGCCGTCCTTGCGCGCGACGCCCGCGAGATGGATCAGTGCGTAGAGCAGCATCGAGGCGTGGCCGGCCGAGAGCACGAAGCGGTCGCGGTTCGGCCAGTGCGGATGCGCCGGGTCGAAGCGCAGGTAGCGGTTCCACAGGGTGTAGGCCACCGGCGCCAGCGCCATCGGCGCGCCGGCATGACCGGAATTGGCCTTCTGCACCGCGTCGATCGCGAGCGTCCGGATCGTGTCGATCGAGAGCTTGTCGATCTCGCTGAGGGCGCCCTTGGGCGCGGTGTCGGCTCCGCTCATCGTCTCGGTCTTTCTCAAAAGCTCGCGCGGTCTCAGGCGCGGGCGGCCGTCGCCGCCATCTCGTGGATCTTGTGGGCGCCGCCCCGGCGATCATCCTCGGCGTGCGCGCTGCGTTCCCTCGCCGGCCCCAGGGCCCGGCTGTAGTTCAGGATGGTGTTGACCAGGGTCACGTGGCTGAAGGCCTGCGGGAAGTTGCCGACGAGGCGGCGCGCCTTCGTGTCGTATTCCTCCGACACCAGCCCGAGGTCGTTGCAGACCCCGATCAGCCGGTCGATCATGTCCCGCGCCTCGCCGCAGCGGCCGAGCCCGATCAGGTTGTCGGCATACCAGAAGCTGCAGGGCAGGAAAGCGCCCTCGGTTCCCGGAAGACCGTCGGCGCCGCGATCCTCGATCTCGTAGCGCATCACGAAGCCGTCCTGCATCAGCCCGCGCCCGATCGCCTCGACGGTGCCGACGACGCGCGGATCGTCCTGGGGCAGGAACCCCATATGGGCGATCAGGAGCAGGCTCGCATCGAGGCGCTTCGAGCCGTAAGACTGGACGAAGCTGTTGAGCTCGGGGTCGAAGCCCTTCTCGCAGACCTCGGCGTGGATGGCGTCGCGGTTCTCGCGCCAGCGCTCGATTGGAGGCGCCTCGGGCCCGCCGCCCTCCTCGTAGGAGCGGATGGCGCGGTCGAAGGCGACCCAGGCCATGACCTTCGAGTGGGTGAAGTGCCGGCGCCCGGCGCGGATCTCCCAGATGCCCTCGTCGGGCTCCCGCCAGACCTTCTCGAGGTGGCGCAGGAGCGCGAGACCGACCCGCCAGCCGTCGGCATCGCCGAGCATGCCGCGCTGCCGGGCCTGGTAGAGGGCGTCGAAGATCTCGCCGTAGACGTCGAGCTGGAACTGGTCGACCGCCGCGTTGCCGATCCGCACCGGCTTCGAGCCCTCGTAGCCGGGCAGCCAGTCGAGCTCGATCTCCGGCAGCATGCGCTCGCCGGCGATGCCGTAGAGGATGTGCGCCTGTTCCGGGTTGCCGGCCACCGCCCGCACCAGCCAGTCGCGCCAGGCACGGGCCTCGTCGAGATAGCCGCCATCCATCAGCGAGATCAGGGTGAAGGTGGAATCGCGCAGCCAGCAGAAGCGGTAGTCCCAGTTGCGCACGCCGCCGAGCTGCTCGGGCAGCGAGGTGGTCGGCGCGGCCACGATGCCGCCGGTGGGCTGGTAGATCAGCGCCTTGAGGGTCAGGAGCGAGCGCTTCAGCACGGCGTCCCAGGGCGTCTTGCCGACGCAGCGGGCGGACCAGTCGCGCCAGTACCGGTCGGTGGCGAACAGGACCTTGCGCGGCTCGATCGGCGCCGGGTCGTCCTCGTGCGAGGGGCCGTAGCTGAGGGTGAAGGCCACGCTCTCGCCCGCCTCGACCGTGAACTCGGAGATCGTGGAGAGGCCCGCGCCCTGGAGAGGGGCGGGGGTGCGCAGCACGACCTTGTGCGGACCCGAGACCGTCCGCAGATCACCGAGCTCGTTGTGGGAGACCCAGGGCACCGAGAGCCCGTAATCGAAGCGCACGGCGAGATCCATGCGCATGGGCACGCAGCCCTCCAGGCCCTCGACGATGCGCACGAGGTGCGCGCCGTCGTTCACCGGCATGTAGTCGGTGACGCGAACCTGGCCGGCCGATGTGCGGTGCGTCGTCTCGAGGACGAGGCTCCCGTCGCGGTAGCGGCGGCTGGTCCCGTATTCGGCCGCGGGGGCGAGGCGCCAGAAGCCGTGCGCCTCGGTGCCCAGCAGCGCCGCGAAGCAGGCGGCGGCGTCGAAGCGCGGCCAGCACAGCCAGTCGACGCTGCCGTCGCGTGCGATCAGAGCGGCGGTGCGGCCGTCGCCCACGAGCGCGTAATCCTCGATCCGTCCCGCCATCCACGTCCTCAGGCGTGGGCGCCCTCCCGTGAGAGGGCGAACCCGACGGGCCCCAACTAGGCCGGCTGGGGAGGAGGGTCCAGCGCCAAGGCGGAATCGGCTTGGGTCAATTGTGCGCCGCGCAAGCCAGGCAACGGCGGCCTCAGCGAAGGCCGACGAGTTCGACGACGCTGTCCCGGAGCGTCCCCGCCTCGCTCCGCATCGCGACGGCCTGCTCGCCGATGAAGCGCGTCGCCGCACGGACCGTAGGCGCGAAGGGCAGGGTCAGGTCGGGCAGGGCCAGATCAGGCAGAGCCGGGAAGGGCGAGTCCTCTACGTCGGCCACGTGCCGCGGCGGGTTGGTCGGCGCATCCGTCGTCGCGACCGCGCGGGGATCGCCGCAGCGCGTCCCGGGGCAGGTGGGACGGGACGCCGTTGTGGTGACCCGGACAGTCCGCGTCGTAGCCGGCCGCGACGGTTCGGTGCGCAGCGCGACCTGCGCGGTCGCCGAGGGCACGACCCAGATCTCGGGGTTCATCGGGAATTGCTGGGCGAAGGCGAGGGAGGCGGGCAGGGGGTTCGCCACGGCGACCTCCCCCTGCGGCTCGCCCACGGGCACCTGCTGCGCGGCATCGACGGCGGCCGCCCGCGTCTCCGGGCCCGGTGCCGCGGGCTCGTGGCAGAGCGCCATGGTGCCGACCAGGGCGGCGACGATCAGGGTGGGCAGAAGCGGCAGGGCCATGCCCGCACGGGATTCCGACGCGAAGTGGTCGGGATCGGAACCATGCCGGGTCTTGCCGCTCATCCGAAGCACCTCGCCAGCGATCGCCGTCTTCCGCCATTGGCGGCTGCGTTTGCGGCGGAACCTGGGCCGTTTGCTTTCCCGACGGTAATATCCGGCACCGGGCACGCCGCTTGCCTGCCCATCGCCCGAACCGGTGGCGCCCGCCCCAGACACATAGAGACCTCGCCCTCGCGGGCCCCGATGACCGAATCCAGCCTCACCGTCGCCGTGATCGACCCGAGCCGCGCCCGCGCCGCCATCCTCGAGGAGGGCCTGCGGGCGGCGGGCGTCGAGCGCGTCGTGATCCTCCCCGACGGCGCCGACCTGCCGGAGCGGGTGGCCTCGCTGCAGCCCGACGTGGTGGTGATCCACCTGGAGAGCCCGAGCCGGGACATCCTCGAGCAGATGTCCGGCCTCTCCCGTCACGTCGAGCGCCCGGTGGCGATGTTCGTCGACCGCTCCGACGTGCCGATGATGCAGGCGGCGGTGGATGCCGGCATCTCGGCCTACGTGGTCGACGGGCTGCAGCCGCAGCGCATCCGCTCCATCCTCGACATCGCGATCCTGCGCTTCAACGCCTTCGCCCGTCTTCAGCGCGAGCTGACGGAAGCGCGGGGCGAGCTCGCCGACCGCAAGCTGATCGAGCGCGCCAAGGGCATCCTGATGTCCGCCCGCGCCATGAACGAGGACGAGGCCTACAAGCTGATGCGGCGCAAGGCGATGAACGAGAAGCGGAAGATCGCCGACATCGCCCGGGCGATCGTCACCGCCGCGGACCTCCTCGGATGAGGCTCGAGATCGGATACGTCCCGCTGATGGACGCCGCCGCTCTGATCGTCGCGGTCGAGCTCGGCTTCGCCGCGGGCGAGGGGCTGCAGATCGATCTCGTGCGCGAGCCCTCCTGGGCGACGCTGCGCGACCGGCTGGCGCTCGGCCATCTCGATGGGGCGCATATGCTGGGGCCGCTCGCCATCGCGAGCGCGCTCGGCCTCAGCGGCGTGCCGACGGCGCTGACCGTGCCGATCGCGCTCAACCTCAACGGCAACGCCATCACGGTCTCGCTGCCGCTCTGGGAGGAGATGGCCCCGAAGGACGACGACATCGGCAGCATCGCAAAGGCCTTCGCCGCAGCCGCCGAGCGCCGCGCCGCCGCGGGCCGGCCGCTCACGCTCGGGACAGTGCATCCCTTCTCCAGCCACACCTACCAGCTCCGGCGCTTCGCCGAGCGCGGCGGCCTCGACATCGACCGGCGAACCCGCCTCATCGTGATCCCGCCCCCGCAGATCGCCGAGACCCTTCGGCGCGACCTCATCGACGGCTTCTGCGTCGGCAGCCCCTGGAACAGCCTCGCCGTCGAGGCCGGCTACGGCCGCATCGTCGCGCTGGGCAGCGAGGTGATCCGGGACTGCCCGGAAAAGGTGCTGGCCCTGCCCACCGGCGACGACGCCGCCTGCCTGCCGCTCGTGCGGGCCCTGCGACGCGCCGGGCAATGGTGCGCCGATGCTGGGAACGCCGCCGAGCTCGCGGCGCTGCTCGCCCGGCGGTCGTATCTCGACGTCGATGCAATCCTCATCCGGCGCGCCCTCCAGGGCCGGATCATCGTCGGGCCGGACGGTGCGGGCCGCTCCGACGAGCGCTTCGTGGTGTTCGACGCGGCGGCGCAGCGCCCGCGCCGCGAGCACGTCGACTGGTTCCTGGAGGAGATGCGCCGGGCCGGACAGCTCGACCTGACGCCGGCGATGATGGCTGCGGCCGACCGGATCTACCGGCCCGACCTCTTCGACGTGGCGTCGACCTGACCGGGTCCCGATCGCTGCTGCCCTTGCCGGCAGCATGCCTCCGAATTGTGCAGTGCAGAAGAATTAGGCGCTCCAGCCGTGCGGGCACGGTTCCGAATCTAGCGCGGGCTCCCTCTCCCAGGGGGAGAGGGTTGGGGTGAGGGGCGTGAGCTTTCCGAAGAGGGCACGCCCCTCACCTTGTCCCTCTCCCCATAGGAGAGGGGACCCGCGCCATCCCGACCGCCGTCTAACAGTCCCAAGACGTCGCGCCCGCTGCAACGCCAAGCGCTTGGCACGGAACCTGCGAAGTCTCTCCCGCCGTTCAACGAAGATCGGCATCAACCGTCGGCAAAGCCGCTGACCCGAGTCCCCGTTGGCGCGCGATCGCGGCTGCCGATGGATGCGCTTGGTCGGCGGTTTTTTGTTTTCGGTTTCTCGAGCAGGGCGAGGCGGTCGGATCGATGAGTGACGGTTTCCTGAAAACACGCCGGACCCTCCTGAAGGGCGCGGCCGCGACGCTGTCGCTGGCGGCGCTCGCCCGCACGGCGCTGCCCGGCGGCGCCTTCGCGCATGGGGCCGGCCCCGAGGTCAAGGGCGCCAAGCTCGGCTTCATCGCGCTGACCGATGCCGGGCCGCTCTTCGTCGCCAAGGAGAAGGGATTCTTCGCGCGTCACGGCATGCCCGACGTCGAGGTGCTGAAACAGGCCTCCTGGGGCACGACCCGCGACAACCTCGTGCTCGGCTCCGAGGGCAACGGCATCGACGGCGCGCATATCCTCTCGCCGATGCCCTACCTGATCAGCGCCGGCCGCGTGACGCAGAACAACGTGCCCGTGCCGATGCAGATCCTAGCCCGGCTCAACACCAACGGCCAGTGCATCTCGGTCGCCAAGGAATACGTCGACCAGAAGGTCACCATCGACGGGAAGCCCTTCAAGGCGGCCATCGACAAGAAGAAGGCGTCGGGCAAGGCGGTGAAGGCCGCCATGACCTTCCCCGGCGGCACCCACGACCTCTGGATCCGCTACTGGCTCGCCTCCGCGGGCATCGACCCCGACAGGGACATCGAGACCATCGTCGTGCCGCCGCCCCAGATGGTGGCGAACATGAAGGTCGGCACGATGGACTGCTTCTGCGTCGGCGAGCCGTGGAACGCGCAGCTCGTCCAGCAGGGCCTCGGCTTCACGGCGCTCACCACCGGCGAGCTCTGGAAGGACCATCCCGAGAAGGCCTTCGCCATGCGGGCGAGCTGGGTCGAGAAGCACCCCAACGCCACGAAGGCGCTGCTGATGGCGGTGATCGAGGCGCAGATGTGGTGCGACAAGCCCGAGAACCGGGACGAGTTCGCGGCCATCGTCGCCAAGCGCCAGTGGATCAACATCCCCGTTGGCGACGTCGCCGGCCGCATGAAGGGCACGATCGATTACGGCGACGGCCGCGTCGTCGAGAACAGCCCCCACGTCATGAAGTTCTTCGCCGACAACGCCTCCTACCCCTACCAGAGCCACGACCTCTGGTTCCTCACCGAGGACATCCGCTGGGGCAAGTTCGACGCGCAGACCGACACCAAGGCGATGGTGGCCAAGGTCAACCGCGAGGATGTCTGGCGCGAGGCCGCCAAGGCGCTCGGCGTCACCGCGATCCCGGCTTCGACGTCTCGCGGCAAGGAGACCTTCTTCGACGGCAAGGTCTTCGATCCCGCCGATCCCGCCGCCTACCTGTCCAGCCTCGGCATCAAGAGGATCGCTTAGATGGCCAACACCTCCACCATCGGTGGCGTCGTCGCCGCACCCGTCGCCGCCAAGCCGAAGGCGCCCGCCAAGCCGCGCAAGCCCCTCGTCACCGCGGCGATGCTCCGGGACCTCGCGTCCCGGAGCATCCCGCCGATCGTGGTGATGATCGCCTTCCTGGTGATCTGGGAGCTCTTGTGCTCCCGCCCCGGCGCCGGGCTGCCGCCGCCCTCGCGCGTCGTCACCGAGGCCTGGGAGATCATCGCGCATCCGTTCTACGACAACGGCGGCACCGACAAGGGCCTGTTCTGGCACATCTCGGCGAGCATCCAGCGCGTCGCCTTCGGCTTCGCGCTCGCCACCATCGTCGGCATCCTGGTCGGCACACTGATCGGGCAGTCGGACTGGGCCATGCGCGGCCTCGACCCGATCTTCCAGGTGCTGCGCACGATCCCACCGCTCGCCTGGCTGCCGCTGTCGCTGGCCGCCTTCCGGGACGGTCAGCCCAGCGCGATCTTCGTGATCTTCATCACCTCGATCTGGCCGATCATCATCAACACGGCGGTCGGCATCCGCAACATCCCGCAAGACTATCGCAACGTCTCGGCGGTGTTGCGGCTGAACGCGCTCGAGTTCTTCACCAAGATCATGCTGCCCTCGGCCGCGCCGTACATCTTCACGGGGCTGCGCATCGGCGTCGGACTGTCCTGGCTCGCCATCGTGGCGGCCGAGATGCTGATCGGCGGCGTTGGCATCGGCTTCTTCATCTGGGACGCGTGGAACTCCTCGCACATCTCCGAGATCATCGTCGCCCTCGTCTATGTCGGCATCATCGGCTTCATCCTCGACCGGATCGTCGCCTTCGTCGGCACCCTGGTGACCCGCGGCACCGCCAACGCCTGAGCGCGAAGGCCGCGGCGCCCGCGCCGCGGCCTCGAGGACCCTCGCGAGACGACGAGACGTCTCGCCCACGTCACCCTTGAGAGATCCCCGATGACCTATCTCAGCATCGAGAATGTCGGCATCAGCTTCACGCGCAACGGCCGCACCAACGAGGTGCTGCGCGACGTCAGCGTGAAGATCGCCAAGGGCGAGTTCGTCTCGCTGATCGGCCATTCCGGCTGCGGCAAGTCGACGGTCCTCAACATCGTCGCCGGCCTGCTCAAGGCCTCCACCGGCGTCGTGCTGCTCGAGGACAAGGAGGTGAACAGCCCCGGCCCCGACCGCGCCGTGGTGTTCCAGAACCACTCCCTGCTGCCCTGGCTCACCGTCCGCGAGAACGTGTCGCTCGCCGTCGACAAGGTGCTCAAGCACAAGAAGTCGAAGGCCGAGCGGGCGGAGTGGATCGACCACAACCTGGCGCTCGTGAACATGACCCACGCCGCCGAGCGGCGACCGGCCGAGATCTCGGGCGGCATGAAGCAGCGCGTCGGCATCGCCCGGGCGCTCGCCATGGAGCCGAAGGTGCTCCTCCTCGACGAGCCCTTCGGGGCGCTCGACGCGCTCACCCGCGCCCATCTCCAGGACTCGCTGATGGAGATCCATGCGCGGCTACGCAACAGCGTGATCATGATCACCCACGACGTCGACGAGGCGGTGCTCCTCTCCGACCGCATCGTGATGATGACGAACGGCCCCTCCGCGACCATCGGCGAGATCCTAAAGGTCGATCTGCCCCGGCCGCGTCGCCGCCTGGAGCTCGTCGAGGACCCGACCTACACCCACGCCCGCGCCGAGGTCCTCGAGTTCCTCTACGCGCGCCACGCCAAGCCCGCCGTCGCGGCCTGAGGGCGGAGCGCGTGCGATGAAGGAGCGTCTCGTCGTCATCGGCAACGGCATGGCGTCGTTGCGTTTTCTGGAGCGCCTGACGGAGGCGGCGCCGGGCCTCTACGACGTCGCCGTGGTCGGCGCCGAGCCGGTGGCCGCCTACAATCGGGTGCTCCTGTCCTCCCTGCTCGGCGGCGAGGTCGACGAGGCGGGCTGCGCCTTCCGCGGCCTCGACTGGTACGAGAGCCACGGCATCCGCCTCATCACCGGCGCGCCGGCGACGCAGGTCGACCGCGAGAACGGCCTCGTCATCGTCGGCGAGACCCACGTCCTGCCCTTCGACAGGCTGGTGCTCGCCGTGGGCTCGCTGCCGATCCGGCTGCCGAAGCCCGGCATGGACCTGCCCGGCGTGCTCACCTTCCGCGATCTCGCCGACGTCGCCGCGATCCGCCGCGCGGCGGTGGCGGGTGCCAGGGCCGTCGTCATCGGCGGCGGACTGCTCGGGTTGGAGGCCGCCGTCGGTTTGAGCCGGCTCGGCGTCGACACGACGCTGCTCCACGTCATGGACCGCCTCATGGAGCGCCAGCTCGACCACGAAGCCGCCGTCCTCGTGAAGCGGGCGATGGAGGCCCGCGGCGTCCGGGTGCGGCTCAAGGCCGACACGGCCTCAGTCGAGGGCGAGGGCTGCGTCGAGCGCCTGATTCTCGTCGACGGCACCGTGATCCCCGCCGACCTCGTCGTGACGTCGGTGGGCGTGCGCCCGAATGTCGGCCTCGCGCAGGGCGCCGGGCTCGAGATCGGGCGCGGCATCAAGGTCGACGACCGCATGACGAGCTCGGACCCGCGCATCTTCGCGCTCGGCGAATGCGCCGAGCACCGGGGCCTGGTCTACGGGCTCGTCGAGCCGGCCTACGAGCAGGCGGAGGTCCTGGCCCGCCACCTGATGGGCGAGGGCGCGGCCTACGCCGGCACCGCCCTCTCCACGAGCCTCAAGGTCTCGGGGCTGCCCGTCTTCTCGGCGGGCGAGATCGAGGCGCCCGAGGGCGCCGAGGCGGTGGTGATGAGCGACCCCGGCCTCGGGATCTACCGCAAGCTCGTGATCGGCGGCGACCGGCTCCTCGGCGCGGTCTTCGTCGGCGACATCGCCGAGCAGGCCTGGTGCAAGGCGCTGATCCGCTCCGGCGAGTCGATCGCGGCCCATCGCGACGACCTCATGTTCGGGCGCACGGCCCCCATCCCCCAACCTCTCGCAGCGTGAAGGAGGCTCAGATGCCTGACGACTTCGACGCCGAGCAGAAGCGCTACCTCGAAGGCTTCGCCTCCGGTATTGCCGCCGCCCGCCTGACGGGCGGGCTGGCTCTCGGCCAGGGCGCCGCGCCCGCCGAGCCCACCGGCCCCGACGCCATCCACATCAAGGCGCAGGATTCCACGGTGAAGGCCGGCGGCAAGCTCTGCGAGCAGGAGAAGTGGAAGCGCGCCGAGAATCCCTTCGACGGCCACAACCGCCTGATCGCCGAGGCCGCGACCGGCAAGCCCCCGAAGCCGGAGGACAATTTCCGCTGGCGCTATCACGGCCTGTTCTGGGTCGCGCCCGCCCAGAACTCCTACATGTGCCGCCTGCGCATCCCCAACGGCATCCTCCAGCACTGGCAGTTCGCGGGAATCGCGGACCTCGCCGATGCCCATGGCGGCGGCTACAGCCACGTGACGACGCGCGCCAACCTCCAGGTCCGCGAGATCGCGCCCGAGCACGGCCAGCCCTTCCTCGACGGGTTGATCGACCTCGGCCTCACCGCCCGCGGTGCCGGCGCCGACAACATCCGCAACGTCACCGGCTCGCCGGTGGCCGGCATCGATGCGCAGGAGCTGCTGGACACGCGGCCGCTCGCCAAGTCCTGGCACAACTGGATCCTCAACGACCGCTCGCTCTTCGGCCTGCCTCGCAAGTTCAACGTCGCCTTCGACGGCGGCGGCGTCATGCCGGTGCTGGAGGAGACCAACGACATCGGCTTCCAGGCGATCGAGGTCCTGGAAGGCGCGTCCGTGGCTCCGGGCGTCTGGATGCGCCTCGTGCTCGGCGGCATCTCGGGCCACCGCGACCTCGCCCGCGACACGGGCGTCGTCCTCAAACCGGAAGACTGCAACCGGGTCGCCGACGCGATCCTGCGGGTCTTCATCAAGAACGGCGACCGGACGAACCGCAACAAGAGCCGGATGAAGTACGTCCTCGACGCCTGGGGCTTCGATAAGTACCTCGCGGCGGTCGAGGAGGAGCTGGGGCGCAAGCTCGACCGGGTCGACCCGGCCCACGTCGCGCCGCGCAAGCCCATGGACCGCTTCGCCCATGTCGGCGTGCATGCCCAGGTCCAGCCCGGCCTGAACTGGATCGGCGTCATCCTGCCCGTCGGCAAGATGACCACCGACCAGATGCGGGCGCTGGCGAAGATCGCGGCAGAATGCGGCGACGGCGCCATCCGCCTCACGGTCTGGCAGAATTTTTTGTTCTCGGGCGTTCCCGACGCGAAGGTCGCCGAGGTCGAGAACCGGGTCGCGGCGCTCGGGCTCACGACGAGCGCCTCGAGCATCCGGGCCGGTCTCGTCGCCTGCACGGGCAATCGCGGCTGCAAGTTCGCGGCCTCCGACACCAAGGGCCACGCCCTGATGATCGCCGACTACATCGAGGCGAATGTCCGTGAGCTCGACGTTCCCGTGAACGTCCACCTCACCGGCTGCCACCACAGCTGCGCCCAGCACTACATCGGCGACATCGGGCTCATCGGCGCCAAGGTCGTGGTCTCGGAGGAGGGCGACACGGTCGAGGGCTACGACATCGTCGTCGGCGGCGGCTTCGGCGACAGCCCGAAGATCGGCACCGAGATCTGGAAGGCGGTCCGGGCCGAGGATTGCCCGGGGCGGATCGAGGCGCTGCTGCGCAGCTACCTCGCCCGGCGGCAGGGCCCGGCCGAGAGCTTCCAGGCCTTCACGGCGCGCACCGGCCCCGACTCCCTGCGCCACCTCGCCGAAGAGCAACCCGTGCTGAGGGCCGCCGCATGAGCGAGCACGTCACGCCCCCTCTCGTCCTCATCCCCGAGACCGCGCCCTTCACCGCCGACCAGCGCTCCTGGCTGTCGGGCTACTTCGCCGCGCTGCTCGGCCCCGCGGTCGAGGGCGCCACCGCGCTCGCCCCCGGCGAGATGCCGGGCAGTCCGAGGCTCGCCGACAACGACGACGCGCCCTGGCACGACCCCTCGCTCCCGATCACCGAGCGCATGGCGATGGCCAAGGATAGGCCGGAGCCGCACAAGCTGATGGCCGCCATGGCCCAGCAGGATTGCGGCCAGTGCGGCTACAACTGCGCCGACTACGCCAACGCGATCTTCCTCAAGAACGAGGAGCGCCTGAACCTCTGCCAGCCCGGCGGCAAGGACACGCTCCGGATGCTGAAGAAGCTGGAGGAGGAGTTCGGCGCCCCCGGCGGCGCGGCCAGGCCCGCCGGGGCGGGGGAGGGCGCGGCAAAGGCCGAGCCCCCCCTCGGCCCGCTCGGGCTCTGCCGCGAGAACCCCGTCGAGGCGACCTTCCTCTCGCGCCGGCGCCTCAACGCGCCGGGCGGCGAGAAGGAGACCTGGCACATCGAGATCGACCTCACCGGCACGCCGATCGAGTACGTCGTCGGCGATTCCCTCGGCCTGTTTCCCGGCAACCCCCCGGCCCTCGTCGATGCCGTCATCGCCGAGCTCGGCGCGCGGCCCGAGCGCATGATCGGGGCCAAGACCCTGCGCAACCGGCTCCTCACCGACTACGCGCTCGGCGCCGCGCCGGACGGGCTCTACCAGCTCCTCTCCCTCCTGACCTCGGGCGAGGCGCGCCGGAAGGCGCAGGCGCTCGCCGCCGGCGAGGACCCGGACGGCGACGCCGCCTTCCTCGACGTGCTCGGCGCTCTCCACAAGTTCCCCGGCGCCCGGCCCGATGCCGAGGTCTTCCTCGAAGCCCTCGACGACCTGCAGCCGCGGCTCTACTCGATCTCGTCCTCGCCCAAGGCCGATCCGGGCCGCGTCTCGCTCACCGTCGACGCGGTGCGCTACAGCCACCGCTCGCGCCTGCGGCTGGGCGTCGCCTCGACCCATCTCGGCGAGCGCTTGGCCGAGATGAGCCACGTGAAGATCTACCTCCAGAAGGCCCACGGCTTCGCCCTGCCGGACGACCTGTCCAAGGACGTGATCATGTGCGGGCCGGGCACCGGCATCGCGCCGTTCCGGGCGTTCCTCCGCGAGCGCGCAGCGACGAAGGCGCCGGGACGCAACTGGCTGTTCTACGGCCACCAGCGGCAGGCCAGCGACTTCTTCTACAGGGACGAGCTGAACCAGCTGAAGGACGACGGCGTGCTCACCCGCCTGTCGCTCGCCTGGTCCCGCGACGGCGGGGAAAAAACCTACGTCCAGGACCGCATGCGCGAGACCGGCGCCGAGCTGTGGAAGTGGCTCGAGGGCGGCGCCCACTTCTACGTCTGCGGCGACGCCAAGCGCATGGCCAAGGACGTGGAGCGCGCGATCATCGACGTCGCCGGCACGCATGGCGGCAAGAACCCGGACGAGGCCGTGGCCTATCTCGCCCATCTCAAGAAGGCCGGGCGCTACCAGGCCGACGTGTATTGAGGACGCAACGCGGCTCTCCTCCCCCTTGTGGGGAGGAGTTGGAGGTGGGGGTGGTTCCGCTGGCCTCGACACAGGGTCACCCAGCCACCCCCGACCCCTCCCCACAGAGGGAGGGGAATCCCGCACCATCCCCCAGGACCGCGCCATGACCGTGCACGTGCCCGAACCCGCTCCGACCGTCGTGAAGACGACCTGCCCCTATTGCGGGGTCGGGTGCGGCGTGCTCGCGACGCCGGACGGGCAGGGCGGGGCGGCGATCGTCGGCGACCCCGAGCATCCCGCCAATTTCGGGCGGCTCTGCTCCAAGGGATCGGCGCTGGGCGAGACGCTGTCCCTCGACGGCCGGCTGCTTCACCCCGCCATCGACGGCGCCCGGGCCAGTTGGGACGACGCGCTCGACACCGTCGCTGGGGGCCTGGCGCGGATCGCCGCCGAGCACGGCCCGGACTCGATCGCCTTCTACCTCTCGGGCCAGCTCCTCACCGAGGATTACTACGTCGCCAACAAGCTCAGCAAAGGCTTCATCGGCACGCCCAATGTCGACACCAATTCGCGGCTGTGCATGTCCTCGGCCGTCGCCGCGCATCGCCGCGCCTTCGGCTCCGACACCGTGCCGGGCTGCTACGAGGACCTCGACGAGGCCGACCTCATCGTGCTCGTCGGCTCGAACACGGCCTGGTGCCACCCGATCCTGTTCCGGCGCATGGTCGACGCGCGGGCCAGGCGCGGGACGAAGCTCGTCGTCGTCGATCCCCGGCGCACCCAGACGGGCGAGGAGGCCGACCTCTTCCTCGGGCTGCAGCCCGGCACCGACACGGCCCTGTTCTCCGGCCTCCTCGTCCATCTCGCCGACCTGGGCGCGCTCGATGCCGGATTCGTTGAGGCGCACACCGCCGGCTTCGACGCGGCGCTCGACCGCGCGCGAACCATAGCCCCGGACGTCGCGGCGACGGCGCGGGCCACCGGCCTCGCCGAGGCGGATGTCGCCGCCTTCTTCGCGCTGTTCGCTGGGACGGCGCGGACCGTCACGGCCTTCTCGCAGGGGGTGAACCAGTCGGCGCAGGGCACCGACAAGGCCAATGCCATCATCAACTGCCACCTCGCCACCGGGCGGATCGGGAAGGCCGGCGCGGGGCCGTTCTCGCTCACCGGCCAGCCCAACGCCATGGGCGGGCGCGAGGTCGGGGGCTTGGCCAACATGCTGGCCGCCCACATGCACTTCGCGCCGGAGGAGGTAGACCGGGTCCGCCGCTTCTGGGACGCGCCGCGGATCGTCACCGGCGAGGGCCTGAAGGCGGTGGCCCTGTTCGAGGCGGTTCGTGCGGGCCGGATCAAGGCGCTCTGGGTGATGGGCACGAACCCCATCGTCTCGATGCCGCGGGCCGACATCGTGCGCGCGGCGATCGCCAAGCTCGATCTCTACGTGGTCTCGGAGGCGGTCGCCGACAGCGACACCGCCAGGGCCGCAGGCCGGACGACCGTGCTGCTGCCGGCGCTGGCCTGGGGCGAGAAGGACGGCACCGTGACGAATTCCGAGCGCCGCATCTCCCGCCAGCGCTGCTTCCTCGAAGCCCCCGGCGAGGCCCGGGCCGATTGGGCGGTGCTGAGCGATGTCGGCCGCCGGCTCGGCTTCGGGGGAGCCTTCGCCTTCGAGGGGAGCGCCGCGATCTTCCGTGAGCACGCCGCCCTCTCGGCCTTCGAGAACGGCGGCAGCCGCGACTTCGACCTCGGCGGGGTGCGCGACATCTCGGACCGGGACTACGCCGCGGCCCCGCCCCTGCAATGGCCGATGCCGCGGGCCCGCTCGCGGGAGGGCCGGGCGCGGCTGTTCGCGGACGGGCGCTTCTACACCTTCGACGGGCGCGCGCGCTTCGTCGCCGTGCAGGCGCCGGCGCTCGCCACCACGGTGACCGAGGCGCGGCCCTTCGTGTTGAATACGGGCCGGGTGCGGGACCACTGGCACACGATGACGCGCACGGGGAAGAGCCAGCGGCTCTCGGCCCACCGCGCCGTGCCCTTCGTCGAGATCCACCCGGACGACGCGGCGTCCCTCGCAATCGCCAACGGCGACCTCGCCCGGGTCTCGACCGAAGCCGGATCGGCCGTGCTCGAGGCGATGGTGACGGAGAGCGTCCGGCCCGGCACCCTCTTCGCCGCCTTCCACTGGAGCGACGCCACGGCCTCCGACGCCCGTGTCGGCGCGCTGGTGCGCGGCGTGCCCGACCCCGTGTCCGGCCAGCCCGAGCTGAAGGCGACGCCTGCGGCGATCGAGCCGGTGGCCTATCGCAGCCGCGGCTTCCTGCTGACGCGGGACGCCCGGACCCTTCCCCAGGGCTGGTGGTGGGCGCGCGCCACGATCCAGGGCGGCTCGGGGCTGCACTTCGCGACCCAGGAGGGGCCACGCGCCGTCGCCCTGATGATGCGCGGCCTCTTCCAGGGCCTCGACCTCGCGGAATACGCCGATCACGGTCGCGGCCGTTACCGCTGCGCCGCCTACGACGGCGAGCGCCTCGTCGCCTCCCTCGCCCTGGGGCCGAGCGCGGCGCGGCCGGCCTGGGAACAGGCCAAGGCCTATTTCGCGGCGGATACCCTGGAGCCCGCGGCGCGGCGCGCCCTGCTGTCGGGCCGGGCCGAGACCGCCTCGGCCGGGCCGACGATCTGCGCCTGCCACGGGATCGGGCTCGACGTGATCACGGCGGCGATCACCGCGGGGGCCTCCAGCGTCGAGGCGGTGGGCGCCGCCTGCAAGGCCGGCACGAATTGCGGCTCGTGCATCCCTGAGATCCGCAAGCTGCTGCCCGGGGCGCTTGCGCGCGACGCGGCGTAGGCTCAGGTTGGGCCGAAGTCAGTGCTTTCTTGAAGAAGCCTCCCTTTGTCATTCCGGGGCCGCGAAGCGGAGCCCGGAACCCAGAGCTGCTGACGTGGCAAGCTGAAGAACCACCTCTGGTTCTGGGTTCCGGGCTCGCCTGACGGCGCCCTGGAATGACAAGCGGGGGTTGAGGACCAAGGCGTCGCGATGAGTACACCCCGCCAGCCCCGCGAAACCCGCTCCGCCGGGCTCGAACCGCTCGCGGTGCTTCCCGTCTTCGTGCCCCTTCAGGGCAAGCGCGCGGTGCTGGCCGGCTCGAACGGCGGCGCGCCCTGGAAGGTGAAGCTGCTCGCCGCGGCCGGCGCCGCGGTCGATGTCTACGCGCCCGAACCGAGCGAGGAACTGCGCGCGGTCCCCGCCGACATCGCGGCGGGAAGCGTCACCCTGCACGAACGGCAATGGCAGCCGGCCGACCTCCAGGCTTGCGCCTTCGCCATCGGCGCCATGGAGGACGAGGACGACTGCATCGCCTTCGTCGCGGCCGCGCGCGAGGCCGGGGCGATCGTCAACGCCGTCGACCGGCCGCATCTCTGCGACGTCAAGTTCGGCGCCATCGTCAATCGCTCGCCCCTCGTCGTCGGCATCTCGACGGAGGGCGCGGCCCCCGTCTTCGGGCAGACGGTCCGCGCCCGCATCGAGGGCATGCTGCCGCGCGGCTTCAAGACCTGGGTCGGCGCGGCCCGCGACTGGCGCGAGCGGGTCAGCGAGCGCTTCCACGGATTCGCCGAGCGGCGCGCCTTCTGGGAGCGCTTCACGGACCGGGCCTTCGCCGAGCCCGCCCACGTCCCGACCGAGGCCGACCTCGCCGAGCTCCTCGGGGCGACGGAGGCGGCGCCGAAGGGCGGCGCCGTGACCCTCGTCGGCGCGGGCCCGGGCGATGCCGAGCTCCTGACGTTGAAGGCCCTGCGCGCGCTGCGCAACGCCGACGTCATCCTCTACGACGACCTCGTCGCGCCCGACATCCTCGATTACGCGCGGCGCGAGGCCCGGACGATGCTGGTCGGCAAGACCGGCCACGGCCCCTCCTGCCGCCAGGACGACATCAACGCGCTGATGGTGCAGCTCGCCAAGGCGGGCAAGCAGGTGGTCCGGCTGAAATCCGGCGATCCATTGGTCTTCGGGCGGGCGGGCGAGGAGATCGAGGCCTGCCGGCTCGCCGGCATCCCCGTGAGCGTCGTGCCCGGCGTCAGCGCGGCGCAGGGCGCGGCGGCCTCGCTCGGCGTCTCGCTGACCCACCGCGACGCGGCGCGCCGCCTGCAGTTCGTCACCGGCCACGACCGCAAGGGCGAGCTGCCGGAGGACCTGAATTGGGGGGCGCTCGCCGATCCCAGCGTGACCACCGTGGTCTACATGCCCAAGCGCACGCTGCGCCTGCTCCTCGAGCGGGCCGTCGCCGAGGGCCTGTCGCCCGGCACGCCGGCGCTGGTCACCTTCAACGCGACGCGGCCGGACCAGGCCGTCGTCATCGGCACCGCCGCCGACCTCGCCGACCGGATCGAGGCGGCAGGTCTCGAAGGGCCGGCGATCCTGATGGTGGGCGAGGCCCTGCGGCTCGGCGCGACCGCGATCGCCGCCGATCAGGCCTCCGCCGCGCAGAGCTTCTCGACCGCCTTGAGATAGGCCTTCGCGTCGATCTTCCGCAGCGAGTTCTCGCTCTGGTAGCGCACGGTGCCGAAGACGGGGCGCCGCGCCCAGGGCCGGTCGTGAAGGCCGTAGACCCAGGCGACGTTGGTGAAGGAATTGGGGTCGCGCCCGTCGAGGAAGTAGCGGTTGTTGATCCGCAGGTTGCGGGCGAAGCCCTCCTCCGGCGTCGGCGACCATTCGAGGATCTTCTTGCCCCAGTACATGCGCAGGTGGTTGTGCATGTAGCCCGTCACCCGCATCTCGGCCTGGGCCGCGTTCCAGTAGGGATCGTGGGTGCGCCCCTCGGCGAGTTCCTCCTCGGTGTAGAGGTAGGGGCGGGGGTCCTCGGCGTGCTCCGCCAGCGCCTTGCGCGCCCAGTCCGGCACCGCGCCCGCGTAGGTATCGTAGTCGTGCGTGTAGTGGACGTGGTTCATCGCCAGCTCGCGCCGGACCACCAGCTCCTCCAGATAGGAGGCCTTGTCCTCCGGTCCGCCGACCCTCGCCGCCCGCACGCGCAGCGCGATCTCGACGGGGGAGATCTGACCGAAATGCAGGTAGGGGCTCATGTGCGAGGCGGCCCCCGCCTCGGGCCTGTTGCGGTCCGTGCCGTAGGCCTTGAAGGGGCCGGCGAGGTATTCGGCGAGCCGCCGGCGAGCCTCGGTCTCGCCGCCCTTGAAGCGCCTGACGGGCGGGACCGTGCGGTCGAGGCTCATGCCGGCCAGCACGCGGTCGGGGTCGCCGATCTCAATCTCGCTGCGCAGGTCGAGAGCATCCGCCCGGTGCCGCACCGGCTCCGGGTCGAGGGCGGCGATGTAGTCGTCCATCAGGCGCCCGAGCTTCGGGCGCAGGGTGCGGGCGGCGAATTCGTGCTTCGTGGAGGCCGTCTCGACGGGCACGACCACGTCGCCCTCGACCTGGACGAGCCGCGTCTCGGCGCCCTCGGCGATCTCCGCGTACCAGCGCTTCTGGATCGAGAGGTAGCCGCGGTCGAGGACGAGGAGGGCGGCCTCCCGGGCCAGCGCCACCGCGACCGCCGCCGGCGAGGCCCGGCGCATCACGAAGGCGATGCCGCGCTCCCTCAGGCCCTGAGCGGCGTCGGCGAGGCCCTGGAGGAGGAAGGCGTAGTGCCGGGCATTCGCCTCGGGAAAGCCGTTGGCGCCGTCGAGCAGGCCGAAGCAGGCGACCACCGGCAGGCCTAGGCGATTCGCCTCCGCGACCGCGTATTCGAGGGCCGGGTTCAGGCCGACGCGGTTCGATTGCTGCATGAGATAGAGGACGTAGCGCGCGCCCTCGCGCGGCTCGCGCTCGTCAAGAACACGGATTCGCCCCGACTGCTTCGCCATCCCGCAACTACCTTCCATGGCTTTCGCTCAAGCTAGAGCGTCCACCGGAACTTCGCCGGGGACCTCTCGCCGCAACCCGGCCCTGTCTTTCGGCAGGAGGGCGCAAGTCGTCGGCGATGCGGAAACTTCGATCCGGCAACGGGTTAAGGCCGTTTTCCTGAGACGGCGAGCCATCGGCGCGCGGGATTACTGCTGGTCCCGAGCGTGCGACATTTTGGATACATAGCGAGCGCGAAGGTGCGCGAGCGCACAAAAAGCGACAGGCCTCCTGTCCCACTCCCTTGCAATTTCCAGTGAGGCGCGCAGATTGTGCATTGCGGGAACGCGATGGCGTCGCGCTCCTGCTGCCCTCCTTGGGCGTTTCCTCCCTAGACTTCGGGCCGCTCGCGAGAGCGGCCTTTTTTCTTGGACGATCACCCGCGCGCGCGGGCCCGGATCATGAAGTTGTCGTAGGTGTACTCCGCGACCTGGAACCAGAGGTACTCCTCGTTCCGGAAGGTCTTCATGGCATCGTGGAGGCGCTTGAAATCCGGGTTCTTGCCGGCGATCTCGCCGTAGACGTCGTTGGCGTGCTTGAGCGCCGCCTCCATCACCTCCTGCGGGAAGGGCCGGAGCTGAGCGCCGCCGGCCACGAGCCGGCGCAGCGCGCCCGGGTTGCGGGCGTCGTAGCGGGCCTGCACGTCGGCATGGACCTGGTGGGCGGCGCCCTGGAGGATCGTCCGGTAGGATTTGGGCAGCGCCTTCGCCTTCTCGGCATTGAGCCAGAAGTGCAGGAGCATGCCGCCCTCCCAGAACCCGGGATAATGGTAGATCGGCGCCACCTTCTGGAGGCCGAGCTTCTCGTCGTCGTAGGGGCCGATCCACTCGGCGGCGTCGATCGCCTTGGTTTCCAGGGCGCCGTAGATCTCGGGGCCGGGCGTCGCCTGCGGCAGCGCGCCGAACCGCGCGAGCACCTGGGCGCCGAGGCCGCCGATCCGGAACTTGAGCCCCTGCAGGTCGGCCGCCGACTTCACCTCGCGGCGGAACCAGCCGCCCATCTGCGCACCGGTATTGCCGCCGGGCAGGGCGGTGAGCCCGTGCTTGGCGAAGACCTCGCCGAACAGGTCGGCGGCCCCGCCCTGGAGCCACCAGGCGTTCTGGCCGCGCGCGTTGAGGCCGAAGGGCAGCGCGGTCGCCAGGGCGAAGCTCGGGTCCCTGCCCGCCGCGAGGACGGCGGGCCCATGCCCCATCTCGATCCCGCCCGACGCCACGGCGTCGAGGAGGCCCTCCGCGGGCACGGGCTCGCCGGGGGCGAGCACCTGGATCTGGAAGCGCCCGTCCGTCGCCTCTGCGACGAGGCGGGCCAGCATGTCGGAGGCGCCGAACAGGATGTCGAGGTTCTTTGGGTAGGCCGAGCCCAGGCGCCAGCGCAGCTCCGGCATCGATTGCGCGACCGCCGGCGCGGCGAGGGCGGCCGCGCCGCCGAGCCCCCCGGCGAGGAGGGCGCGGCGCCGGAGCTTTGCGGGTGGGGAAGAATCCATGAAGTCTCGCTGCCCTGCCGTCCCGAGGAACCGTCGTTCACGAACGAGGGAGCGCCGCAAAACGATCCAAGCGGCGCGTCGGGGCGGCGCTCGTCAATTCGCGTAGGTGAAGGCGCCGTCCTTCCAGACATAGAGCACGTAGCCCTGAGCGGTGACGTCGCCCTTGGCATCGAAGCCGACCGGGCCGAGCACGAGGGCGAAGCGCTCGGCGTGCAGCGTCTCCGCGATGCGACGCGAATCCGTGCTGCGGGCGAAATTGCCGGCCTCGGCCAGCGCCTGGAGCGCGGCGTAGCCGTAGATCGTCGAGCCTTCGGGCTCCACGCCTTCCGCCTTGAAGGCCTGGACGACGGCGGCCGCCTCGGGCTTGCGGCGCGGATCGAGGTAGAACGTCATCAGGACGCCGTTGCTGGCGGGGCCGGCGATGGTCGCGAATTCCTGCGTGGCGATGGCCGAGGTGCCGAACCACTGCGGTCGGAAGCCGCGCTCGGCCGAGATCCGCACGAGGCGGCCCATCTCCTTCGCGTCGCCGCCGTAATAGGCGACCTGGATGCCGGCCTCTTTGAGGCGGTCGGCCAGCGCCGCGTCATCGGCATCGCTCGCGGCGAAGGCGACCGACAGCGCCTCGTTGGTGCCGATCCGGTTGAGGTTCTCCTTGGTCGCGGCGGCGAGGTTGCGCGAGGCCGGGCTGAGATCGTTGAGGATCGCGATCTTGCGGTCGCGGAACCGCTCCGCGAGGATCGTGGCCGAGAGCTTGGCCTGATCGTCGTCACGCCCGCAGACCCGGAAGACGTTCGGGAAGCCCCGGTCCGTGAGCTTTGCGGCCACGGAGGCGGCCGTGATCATCACCGTGCCATTCGCGGCATAGATCTCGGAGGCGGCGAGCGAAGCGTTCGAGCAGACATGCCCGACGACGAGCTGCACGTTGCTGTTGGCGTAATGGTTGGCGACGGCGACGGCCTTGTTGGAATCGCAGGCGTCGTCCTGAACGTCGAGGACGACGGTCTGCCCATTGATGCCGCCGCGTCCGTTGATGTCCCGCGCCGCCGCCTCGACCCCGCGCAGCACCTGCTCTCCCACCGCGACGTAGGCGCCGGAGCGCGGCACCGCGACGCCGATCACGAGGTCGGCCCGCGCCGGAGCCGCACCGAGGAGACTGAGGGCTCCTGCCAGGCAGCCCGCGAGCCGGATCAGCGGGCCGATACGTCCGATCCTCATTCCGCCCGTCTCACGCCCCGGCAACCCCCTCGGCGATCACATCATTCCCGCGACGCCCGCGGATGTTTCGGCCGACAATCGGGCGGATGCAAGGACGCGTTCCCGGAACCCGGCGGCGACCCCGTCAGCCCTGCGGGATGACGGGGAAGAAGGCAAGGGCGAAGGCGCAGGTACGGCAGGATGCCGTGGCGATCGACTGGCCGGGCCTAGCGCACGCCGGAGTAGACGG
>NZ_BPQP01000020.1 GCF_022179305.1 Methylobacterium iners | reverse complement strand
GGTCGAGGCGCCCGCCAGCCCTTGCGTCAGGGCCGAGACGTTGTGCTCGAAGCTCTTCGTCAGCGCGTCCAGCGCCTGCGCACGGCGCATCTTGGCCTCGTTCTCCGAGGCCAGCACGCGATCGCTCTCCCGCTTCGCGACGAGGCCATTCCTGAACACCTCGACGCTCGCCGCCATGGCTCCGATCTCGTCGGGCCGACCGAGGCCCGGCACGGGCAGTTCGAGGTCGCCGCCGGCGATCCGGCGCATGACCCCGGTGATGGCCGCGAGCGGGCGCACGACGCCGTTGAGCGTCGTCGAGAGCGCGAAGACGAGCGCCGCCAGCGCGATGATCAGCGTTCCGACCCCGATCTTGCGCGCGAGGTCGTAGGCGGCACCGGATCGCCCATGCACGACCTCGGCGACCTCGATCTGAAGATCGACGAGCTTGCTGATCGCCTCGCTGACGGGGTCGATGCTCTGGTAGAGGCTGTCCTTGACGAAGGCGTCGAGTGCGGGTCGGTCGTTGCGCTGGAGAATGCCCAGAAGGTCGGTCATCGCCTTGTCGGCAAGGCTCATGGCGGCTTGAGCCTCGATCGCGCGGCGTTTCTCGTGCTCGTCCATGTAGGTTCCGGCATAAGCCGCCCACTTCGCCTTGATGCGGCTGCCCGCTTCTTCGACGGCCTGTCGTCCTTCCGGCCATGTCAGGTTGCCGTTGCGCACCTTGTGGGAGGCATCGACGATGTTGACCGCGTACATGTCGGCCACGACCTTGAGGTCGCGCAGTGGCACGACGCGATCGGCGTAGATCGTTTCCATCCCGGCATTCGACGTTCTCGACGCGTAGCCGCCGACCGCGGCCGTCAGAACGATGCCGGCGAACAGGCCACCGATCGCGGCGAAGAGGCGAGCTTGGATCGAGCGCATGGTTGATCCTCGGGTGGCATCCGATGGATCAGCGTAGTCGGCAAAAATTTACAACCTTCCTAGACTCGTTCGATCGTCCGATAGCGCACCATTGACGCGGAAGATCTTTCGCTCTGGCGCGACGAGAACGTCCCGCCGTTCGTGGAGGACCTGCGCATCCGAGCCTTCATCGTTCGTCTGCTGGTGCGGCGGGCGAAGACCGCTGTCGTGGCGGAGCCGGAACCCTGACGTCGGCGGGCCGGACGCGCCGTCGATGTTTGCCGCAGGAGACGGGTGACCCGAACGCCGAGATGGTACGCCGTGGCCTACCGGCGCCGTGCCGACGCAGGTTGGAGCTGCGCGAAACGCCCTCGACCCTACCCGAACGCTCCCACCTCGTGCTGGATCATGCCCGACAATTCCCGCACCCGGGCGAAGCAGCGGCGGATCGGCTCGAACAGCTCGGTGTGCTCGGTGGTGTAGGTGCCGACGTCGCGCGGGCCCGCGGGCTCGCCGAAATTGAGGCCGAGCGTCGGGTCCGGCGTGATCGGGAAGATCTCTTCGAGCAGCGTTAGGCAGCCGTCGATGTCGAGGCGCAGGAAGCGCTCGATGAGCTGCTCGCGGGTGACGCCGGCCTGCGGCCGGAAGCCCGGGATGTGGACGGCCAGGAACCAGATCCGATGGATCAGCGCGAGGCGGATCGCGTGGAGGAGGGTCAGGCGCACCGACATCGTGCCGAGGTCGGGCGCGGCGGCCTGAAGGCTCAGCCAGTCGCAGGTGAAGCGCCCGAACAGGCGGCGCAGGTCGGGGGCGAGGCGCAGGCGGTCGAGCGCGGTGGCGATGACGACGAGCTCGTCGCGGCGCGTGTCGCGCTGCGTGCGGCGCGCCCGCTCCAGCCAGATGGCGGGGTCGAGCGTGTCGACATAGGCGCGCAGCACGTCGAGGTCGCTGACGCTCGCGCCGCGCTGCACGAGGCGGAAGGCGCGGGAGAAGCGCACGGAATCCCGGCGCATGTCCCGGAACAGGTCCGGGGCGCGGCCCGCGGCGCGGCCGAGCCCGTGCAGCGAGTTCGCAAGGTAGCCGAGCTGGTGCAGGATGGCGTTGTTGGGGATCGCCCGCATCTGGCGCGGGTGGGTGATCATGGCCGGCCCGCCCCCGTCCGTCTGGCGCGCCACGGGGCGCGAGCCGGTGCGGTCGAGGAGGCTCGGGCCGAAGGTGCCGAGCAGCGCCGCGTAGCCGCGGTCGTCGACGAGGGATTCCATGTCCTGGCGCACCACCGTGAAGAACTCGGCGGCGAAATCGGTCTCGGCGTAGATCGGGTCGTCGGTCTCGTCGGCGCCGGCGCCCGCGTCCGAGAGGACGTAGTCGGCGAAGGCGTCCTCGTCGGCGACGTCGAGGGCGAAGACGTGCTCGGCGACGCGCTCCACCGTGGCCTTGGCGAGCGCGCGCGAGCCAAACATGAGGTAGCCGTCCGAGCCCTGGAAGCTCGATTCGAGGCGGACGCGAATGCCGGCCGCCCGGTTGCGCCGGCGCGCATCCTCCGGCGCCAGGTAGGCGAGGCGGTCGCGCAGGCTCGTCGGGTGGGCGCCGCGGCCGATCGATTCGCCGTGGGTGTCGAAGATGGCGAGCTCGATGCCGGTCAGGTCGTTCTGCACCATGAGCTCGGTGATGCGCAGGCGCAGGCGCTCGATCCAGAAGCTCGCCGCGAGCTGCCCGACGTAGCGCCCGGAATCGGAGTAGCCGAACTGCACGGTCAGCCGGCCGATGCGCTTGAGGTAGGCCCGCCAATTCGGGTTGCGCAGGGCATCGTCGAGGACGCGGATGCCCTGTTCGAGCGCCGAGGCCGTCTCGAAGAGCGGCGTGATCTCGACCTTGTCGCCGATGCCGTAATGCCGCGCGAGCCAGAGCGCGGCGAGCAGGGTGTAGCCCGTCTCCGTCTCGGCGATGAGGAAGCGCACGGGGTGGGTGCCGTCCACGTGCTTGAGGATCTGCGTGATCGTCATCATGAGGCGTGCGGCTGAGGCGCGCTCGGCGGCGAGCGCCCCGAAATCGACGGCCACCGGCTGCACGTCGTTGAGGAGGGCGTGGATGGTCGAGAGGTGCGAGCGGCGCTGGGCCGCGTCGGTGGGCTCGCCCTCCAGGTCGATGACGCGGCGCACGGCGTTGTGGATCTGGCTGGCGTTGAGCCGGAAATGCGGCAGGGCGTTCGAGAGCCCGTGGGCGCTGATCCCGGCGCGCAGCACCGAGATGGCGTGGCGGTCGGCGTCGCCCTCGGCCGCGGCCAGCGCGCCGGCGAGCCCGCCGAGGATGGCGCCGGCATCGGTCTGGGCGCGCTCGCGCTCGATGATGAGGGCGAGCGCGAAGCGGTGCACAGCCTCGAGCGAGGGCTTGGTGCCGAGCCGGGGCGCCACCGCGAGCTGACGGTTGACGGCGGCGAGCGCCCCGCCGGCCAGGTCGCGCACGACCCGGGTCGCCGGGATGTCGGGGAGGGTGCGCATCAGCCGGTCGAGCTGCATGCGCTTGGATTCGATGCGGTAGCGCAGCGTGTCCCACCAGCCGATATCGGTGCGCCCATCGGTGTCGCAGCCGACCCAGCTCGCGATGGCGAAGGGCTTCGGGACGAGCTCGGTCCAGCGGTCGGGCCAGCGCGCCCGGGCGGTGTCGAGGAGGGCGCCGTTGAAGGCGTCGAGCGCCGCGCGGCCGTGATTGGCCGCGATGCAGGCCTGGTCGAACTCGTCGTCGAGGCTGATCGCGGGGTCGGGCCGGCTCGAGCGCGCCGCCGCCTGCGCGATCAGCGGCGCCCGCGCGGCCTCGTCCGGTTCGGAGGCCGCCTCGGCGATGAGCGCGGCGACGGCCTTGGGCATGCCGAAGGTCGGATGGGCCGTGAACACCACGGCGAAGGCGGTGCGCCCGACGAGATCGCGAAACGTCTCGAAATCGCCCGGCCCCTTGGGGATCGCCGCGAGCAGGCGGGCGGGCATGGTGGTCTCGGGCGTCGCCTCGTCCGCGAGGCCGACATAGGCCCTGAGGCGGCCGGCGCGCTCGGCGAGCGCCTGCTCCCGGAGGCGCGCGAACAGGGCGTCGAGGTCGTCCTCGCCGATCTCGCCCCGGTCGAGGCGGCGGGTGATCGCCAGCGTCACCGCCAGGACGGGGTTGCGGAACGGATCCTCGCTCGCCTGCTCGCGCGAGGTCGCGACGAGGGCGGTCAGCTCCTGCTCCAGGCCCTTCACGTCGCGCGCGCCGGCCTCCTGTCGCGGCGGGGACGGGGCCGGAACGGCGTGGTGACGGTCCTGCATGCGCATCATGGTTCGGTCTCGGGCGAGGAAACGGCCTTCATGGATCGCGGAGGCGACGCTGGGACGACGGCCCTGGCGCCCCGCGCGCCGCGCCACTTGGCGCCTCGGACCGGGCCGACGCAAGGACCGTTCCGCCGCCGGCCTCCCTCGGGTGATGCAACGGGGGGCGTCCTGCGCTAACCCTGGGCCGGTATGGAAACCCTCGTCATCCTGGCCGCGGCCGCCGCCGTCGTGATCGCCACGATCCTCGTCGTGCGGACCATGGTGCGGGCCGCCCGTCCGCCGCTGCGCCTGCCCCATGAGGATGCCATGATCGAGGACGAGGAGGACGGCCTCATGGACCCCATCGCTGCGCCCCCCGTCAGCCCGATCGACCGATCGGCCCCCATCCTGGACCTCGAACCGGTCGAGCGGCCGGCGGGCAAGCCCACGGGTCCGCGGAGCACCGAGCGATGATCCGCTCGCGCTCGCTGGTCCTGCTCCTGTCCGGGCTGGCCCTCCTCGACGCGGGCTCCGCCGCGGGCCAGACGCCGGCCGAGGCGCCGGTGACGGAGACGGCCCCGCTGGCCAAGCGTCCGCCGGTTCGCAGGAAGCCGCCGCCCGCGCCGCCCCAGCCCATGGCGGCCACGGCGCCGCTGGCGAACCCGAAGACCCCCGAGCTCGCGGTCGTCTGCGATGCCAAGGCCGCCCGCTACGAGGACGCGCAGGGCATGGCGGTCTGGGTCACGCGCTCGGGCGCGATTACCATCGACAATCCCTTGCGGCCCCTGACACCGGATACGACGCGGGTGCTGCAGGTGATCATCCGCGACCGGGTTGCCACCGCCTACGGGCCGGACCTGCTCGGCCTGCGCCGGGGCAGCGCCCCGGCGACGCTGGAGGCTACGACGGGCGGCCCGATCCGCTGGGATGGCGAACTCACCATCCTGCCCGATCCCCTGACCATCGTCTCGGAGACGGGCGAGCCCCTGGCCCAGCTCCCGTTCAAGGAATGCGGCGTCGCGCCGGCGACGCGGCCGGAGCCGACGGTCGCGGCGAAGAAGCCGCCCGCCGCCAAGCCGGCCCGGTCTCAAGGGGCGCCGAGGCCCGGGGACGAGCCGAAGGCGCCGCCGGGACTTCAGGTCCCTCAGGGCGCGATCGCGCAGTAGTCCCGGCTCAGGCGGCCGCGCCGACGGTATCGGCCATCCGGGCGTCGCGCGTGCCCAGCGGTTGCTTCTGCCCGACCGTGGTGTCCTGCGCCGTCTGGTGCTCCATCTCGGCGTTGATCTCGGCGCCGACGAGCACGATCGTGGTCGAGAGCCAGATCCAGGTCATGAAGCCGATCACGGCGCCGAGCGAGCCGTAGGTCTCGTTGTAGCTGCCGAAATTCGAGACGTAGTACGAGAAGCCCAGCGATGCGGCGAGCCAGAGCGTGCCGGCGATGGCGCTGCCCCAGGTCACCCAGCGCCAGCGCGGCGCGTCCCGGCTCGGGCCGTAGCGGTAGAGGAGCGCGAGCCCGCCGAGCACGGCGAGCAGCAGGGCGGGCCAGCGCAGGAGCGAGACGTACCAGGCCGTCTCGCTGAGGCCGATGAACTTGAACACGATGGGCAGCACGACGATGGCCACCAGCGCCAGCACCACGAAGAGCAGGGCGCCGGCGGTGAAGGCCAGCGAGCGCAGGTTCAGCCAGATGAACGAGCGCTTCTCCTTCTCCTCGTAGACGACGTTGAGCGCGTCGAAGACCGCCTTCATGCCGCCGTTGGCGCTCCACAGGGACAGGGCGATGCCGGTGAAGAAGGTGAGGCCGAGCGTGGTGTCGCCCTTCTCGGTGATGCGCTTCACCTGCTCGCCGACGATGTCGAGGGCGCCCTGGGGCAGCACGCCCTGCAGGCTGGCGAGATGCTCGTTGATGGTAGCCGGGTCGGAAACGAGTCCGTAGATCGAGACGAGTGCGGCGACGGCCGGGAAGATCGCGAGCAGCACGTAGAAGGTGACGCCGGCGGCGACCGAGACGAGGCGGTTCTCGCTGATGTCGTGGAAGACCCGCATCCCGATGTCCTTCCAGCCCCGGGCCGGAATCTCGGAGGGGGTGTCGGCCTTGCGGCCGCGATCGGCCTCAGTCTCGGCGACCCGCTCGGCCTCCGCACCGGCATGGGCGGGCGAGGCCTCCCGCGCCGGCCCGTTGGGGGAAGGATGGTCACCGCCCGACCCGCCGCGCCGCTTCGGCAGGGCGACGAGGCCGAGGAGCGCCGTCGCCAGGGCCAGGGTCCACACGGTGGAGTTGCCGCCGCCGGGCTCGCCGGTGCTCGGGCGGATGTCGCTGGGGGATGCCATGTGCCGGTGCCGCTTCGCAGAACGGGCGCCCGTGAGGGGGCGCCAACCTGGGCGGACAACGGGCGCATGCGCCCTTCGGTTTCACGGTGTCGTGAGAACGCCCGGTGACGCCATGAACCGGGCGTGCCCGACCCGCGCGGGCGGGCCCGGGAAATGACGACGGCGCGCGGCGGCCAGGCCTGCCACCACGCCCTGCCGTGGGCGGCGTCTTACGCCGCCCGGATCGTGCCGAGGAAGCGATGCACTTCCGCGCGCAGGTGCTCGGACTGGCGGGACAGCTCGGAGGCCGAGGACAGCACCTGGCTCGCCGCGGCCCCCGTCTCCTCGGCGGCGCCGGCGACGCCCGAGATGTTGGCGGTGACCTGGCCGGTGCCGGTCGCGGCCTGGGTCACGTTGCGCACGATCTCCTGGGTCGCCGCACCCTGCTCCTCGACGGCGGCCGCGATCGTCGTCGTCATGCTGCTGATCTCGCGGATGCGCTCGGTGATGCCGGAGATCGCGGTGACCGCCTGGCCCGTCGAGCCCTGGATGCGGGTGATCTGGCCCGCGATCTCGTCGGTGGCCTTGGCGGTCTGGCTCGCGAGCTCCTTGACCTCGGTGGCGACCACCGCGAAGCCCCGTCCCGCCTCGCCGGCACGCGCCGCCTCGATGGTCGCGTTGAGCGCCAGCAGGTTGGTCTGGCCCGCAATGTTGGAGATCAGCGCCACGACGTTGCCGATCTGGGCTGCCGCATCGCTCAGTTCCTGGACGAGGGCGGCGGTCTGGCCGGCCTCCTCGACGGCACGGCGGGCCAAGTCGGCCGAGCCGCCGACCTGACGGCTGATCTCGGAGACCGAGCCGCCGAGCTCCTCGGCCGCGGCCGAGACCATGGTGACGTTGGTGCTCGCCTCTTCCGCCGCGGCGGCGACGCTGGAAGTCTGGCTCGCGGTCTGGCCGGCGGTGTTCGTCAGGGTGCGGGCGGTGGCCTGCAGCTCGGTCGCGGCGGAGGCGACGGTCTCGAGGATGCCGCCCACGGATCCCTCGAAGCTGTCGGCCATGGTGAGCCGGGCCTGGCGGCGTTCAGCGGCCGATCTCTGGTCGGCGGCCTGCCTGGTCAGGGCTTCCGCCGCGGCCTGTTCCGCCACCTTGTCCTTGATCGCCTCGACGGCCCGGCCGACGGCGCCGATCTCGTCGCCGCGCTTCGAGGCGGCGATCTCGGCGGCGAAGTCGCCCTGAGCCATGCGCTGTAGCACGCCGACGAGGGCGGCGAGCGGCCGGGTGATGCCGGAGATCACGACGAAGAAGGCCATGGCGATGGCGAGCACGAGCCCTCCGCCAGCGAGCATCATGGTGGTCCGCTGCACGTCGGTGCCCTGCGCGGTGAGCTTGTCAGACTCACGGTCCATCCCGGCCTGGAGCTCCTCAGCGGTTTGGCCGATCGCGGCCGCCATCGGTGTGAAGACGGGATCCACGTTGGCGCGGATGAGGTTCACGGCCTCCCCGTCGAGGTTCATCGCGGCGAGCTGGCGGATCTCCGCGGCGGCCGCGATGAAGGTCTCGAACCGGGCCCCGATGGCGTCGACGCGGCCCGCCATGGCGGGAACGCCGACCCGGACCTTCTGGAGCGATGTCCGGACTTCGTCAGGGACGAGGTTGAGGGCGTCCTCCGAGGCCTTGATCTGAGCCACGTCGGTCTCCGCGATCATCCGGTAGGTCCGGTACATCGCGACGTGGACGAGGCGGTTGACCCGGCGCATCTCGACGGCTGCCCGCGCGTCCTTGGCGATGAGGGCGGAGTAATCCCCGTCGATCTTCGCCATCTGGCTCATGGCGAACCACACGGTCCCCGTCACGATGAGGGTGACGGGCGCGAGGACGCCGAGGATCTTCCAGAGGATCTTGATGTTCGACAACACGCCCGTGCTCCGCCGCGCAGAGGAAAAAAGGCTACGGTTGTCGTGAAATCCGGTTAACGGAGCGTGTCGTCGGTCACGCTTCCGTGAGGAGATGAGGTCGGGTTGCATTCGACCTCACCCACCGCGTTTTCGCTCGTGCCCCGAGCGCGCCGAAGCCGACCGGTGTAGAGAACAGGCTCGACCGGCCGCCTCGACCCTCCCCGGGGGCGCCCCCTGCCACGCGGCTCGCTCATGGAAACGCACACCGACTTCTGGTTCGCCGCGAGCATCATCGCGATGGCGCTCCTGTTCTCGGCCTTCTTTGCCGGGGCCGAGACCGCCTTCACCGCCGCCTCGCGGGCGCGGATGCTGTCGCTGGAGACGGCCGGCGACCCTCGCGCGCGGCTCGTCAACCGCATCCTCGCCATCCGCGAGCGCTTCATCGGCGCCATGCTGATCGGCTACAACGTCGTGGCGATCGGCGCCTCGGCCTTCACGACGAGCGTGCTGACGACGCTCTACGGCAAGGCCGGCGTGCTCTACGCCACCGCCGCGATGTCGGTCCTGCTGATCGTTCTCGCCCAGCTCCTGCCCAAGACGCTGGCCATCAGCAAGCCGGACCGCGCCGCCCTGGTGATGGTGCGGCCCGTGGCCTTCGCCGTCGCCGTGCTTGGGCCGCTCGCCCTGGCGATCGAGAGTCTCGTGCGGCTGATGCTGCGCCCGTTCGGCGTCCGCATCGGCGAGCACCAGTCGATCCTGACGGCGACCGAGGAGATCCGTGGGCAGGTCGCCCTGCTGCACCGCGAGGGCGGCGTCGCCAAGGCCGAGCGCGACATGCTCGGCGGGCTGCTCGACCTGCACGACCTGTCGGTCTCCGAGGTCATGGTCCACCGGACCAAGATGCGGACCATCAACGCCGACCTGCCCTCGGAGGAGATCGTCCGCGAGGTCCTGGCCTCGCCCTACACCCGCATGCCGCTGTGGCGGGGGACCTCGGAGAACATCATCGGCGTGCTCCACGCCAAGGACCTGCTGCGGGCCCTCGACGCGGCCGGCGGCGACGCCTCTGGGCTCAAGGTCGAGGCGCTGGCGCTGGAGACCTGGTTCGTGCCGGACACGACCTCTCTGCGCGACCAGCTCAAGGCCTTTCTGACCAAGAAGACCCACTTCGCCCTCGTCGTCGACGAGTACGGCGAGGTCATGGGCCTCGTGACCCTCGAGGACATCCTGGAGGAGATCGTCGGCGACATCGCCGACGAGCACGACGTGACGGTCTCGGGCGTCCGGCCCCAGGGCGACGGCTCCGTCCATGCCGAGGGCTCCGTCCCGATCCGCGACCTCAACCGGGCGATGGACTGGGACTTGCCCGACGACGAGGCGACCACGATCGCCGGGCTCGTCATCCATGAGGCCCGCGCCATCCCCGACACCGGCACGGCCTTCAACTTCCACGGCTTCCGCTTCCAAGTCCTGCGCAAGGCCAAGAACCGGATCACCAGCTTGAGGATCACGCCGCTGGGACCCGTCTCGGCGAAGAAGCCTGTGGAGTAGGGGAGGCCTAACCCTCTCCGCGTCAGGTCCCGGCCGGCACCCGCGGCTTCTCGGCATCCACCATCCACATGAGGGCGAGCGCCGTCAGGAAGTGCGATCGGGAGGCGTTCACCCTTAGCCCCGCCTCCCGGAACGCCTCGGCATAGGCATGCGTCGGCAGCCACTCGCCGACGAGGACCCTGCCGCCGGGCTTCAGCACCCGCGCGATCTCGCGGCAGGCCTGGCGCTGCTCGGCCTTGCTCTCGATGTTGTGGATGCAGAACAGCGAGAGCACCACGTCGAAGCTGGCATCCGGAAACGAGAGCTGGCGGGCGTCCTGGGTGAGCAGCGCGACGTTGTCCTCGACGCCTTCGAGGCCGACGTTCTCGGCCAGGCGATCGAGGGAATTGTCCGAGAGGTCCTCCGACCGCCAGACGTCGATGCCGGTCGCCTGTCCGCGCCGGCCCAGCCGCTTGGCCGCGCCGATCAGCAGGAGCCCCCGCCCGGTGCCGATATCGAGCACCTGCTCGTCGCCGCGCCATGCGATCAGGCCGATCATGTGGTCGCGCACCCGGTGCTTGCCCAGCAACCCGTAGACGAGCATCGAGAGACCGAGGCAGAGCGGGACGAGGCTCGCCGCGACGAGGACGCCAGCGAGGAGGACGAGCCGGCCCTCTGCCAGAAGGAACAGCCCCGCCCCGACCGCGAGGCCGCTCGCGCCGGCAGCCAGGAGCTTCAGCATGATCCCCGGCGCGTCGAATCCGTAGCGTGCGCGCCTCCGCCCAGCTCCGAATATGGTACTCGGCACCTTGGAATCTCCTGGACGCGCGGCCAAGCTTGGCGGAATTTTTAGACACGAATGACTGGAAATTGGCAAGGGCCCGCATGAGCGAAGCAAGGCCGGACGGGGCCTCCGCCAAACGCGCCGTCGGGCGTCCACGGGCTCACGAGAAGCGGCAGGCGATCATCGCCGCGGCCTGGCGCCTCTTCCTGACGCAGGGCGTGCAGGCGACGGCCCTTGAGGCCGTCGCGCGGGCCGCCGGCGTTTCGCGGGCGACGCTCTACAGCCACTTCCCCGACAAGACGGCCCTGTTCGAGGCGACGATGCGCGACGAGATGGATCGCCTCGCGCCCACGCAGGCGCTGCCCGCCGAGGGTGTCTCACTTCATGACGGGCTCGTCGCCTTCGGACGGGGCCTGATGCGCTACCTCGCGAGCCCGATCCCGGTGACGTTCTACGCCGTGCTCGCGGGCGAGCTGCGGCGGCACCCTGACCTGGCGCGGCGCTTCTACGAGCTGGGGCCTGGCCAGACCCACCGGGACCTGACCGCGCTTCTGGTCCGGGCCGCGGGCAGGGGCGAGATCGATCTCCCTGAGCCGGAACAGGCGGCCGAACAGCTCGTCGGGCTCTGGCAGGGCCTGACGAACTACCGCCTCGCCCTCGACCTCGACGTCGACGCGCTGGTCGCCGGGATCGACGAGCGGGTCGAGCGGGCGGTCGCCCTGTTCCTCGCCGCCCATCGCGGGGAGCGCGTCCAGGCCTAGCCCAGGGCGGTCGGATCATGCCCCCGCGCCGCAGGACGGCGAGGGGACGAGAGCCTGCCCTACACCGTCACCTGCGTGCCCACCTCGACGACGCGCCCGGTCGGGATCTGGAAGAAGTCCGTGGCGTCGTTGGCGTTCTTGGCGAGCGTGATGAAGATCCGGTCCTGCCAGAGCGGCATGCCGGAATGCGCCGCCGGACGGATCGAGCGGCGGGACAGGAAGAACGAGGTCGCCATGATGTCGAACTTGAAGCCCTGCTTTCGCAGGAGGGTCAGGGTGCGGGGGATGTTCGGCGTCTCCATGTAGCCGAACTTCATCACGACCTTGTAGAAGCGCGGCCCGATCGGCTCGATCCGGATCCGGTCGGCCTCGCCGGAGCGAGGTGTGTCCACGGTCTGGACCGTCAGCACGACGTTCTTCTCGTGGAGCACCTTGTTGTGCTTCAGGTTGTGCAGGAGCGCCGCCGGCGCGATCTCGGGATCGCTCGTCAGGAACACCGCCGTGCCCCGCACCTGGTGGGGCGGGCTCTTCTCCAGCATGCCGACGAGCTCGACCAGCGGCACGTCGGTCTTGCGGGTCTTGGTGATGAGGATTTTGACGCCCCGCACCCAGGTCCACATCAGGATGATGAGCCCGCCCGCGAGCACGAGCGGCACGTAGCCGCCCTCGAACACCTTCAGCAGGTTCGAGAGCAGGAACAGGAACTCGATCACGATGAAGGGCACGATCGCCGCCGCCGCCGCGATGGGCGACAGCTTCCAAACCTTCCAGAGCACCACGAAGGCCATGCTGGCGGTCAGCAGCATCGTGCCGGTGACCGCAATGCCGTAGGCGGAGGCGAGTGCGGAGGAGGAGCGGAACAGGATGGTCAGCACCACCACGCCGAGCAGCAGCAGGAGGTTCACCTGCGGCAGGAAGATCTGGCCCGAATGGGATTCGGAGGTGTGGCGGATCTCCAGCCGCGGCAGCAGGCCGAGCTGGACCGCCTGGCGCGACAGCGAGAAGGCGCCGGTGATCACCGCCTGGCTCGCCGTGACGGTCGCCAGCGTCGCGAGCACCACCATCGGGATCAGGCCCCATTCCGGCACGAGCTGGTAGAACGGGTCCGTCGTGTCGGGCTTGGCGAGCACGAGGGCGGTCTGGCCGAGATAGTTCAGGGTGAGGCAGGGCGCGACGAGGCCGAGCCAGGCCACCTGGATCGGGCGGCGCCCGAAATGCCCGAGATCGGCGAACAGCGCCTCGGCTCCCGTCACCGCCAGGAACACCGCGCCGAGCGCCACCAGCGCGCCGGTGCCGTGGCCCAGGAGGTAATGCACCGCGTACCAGGGGTTGAAGGCCGCGAACACGCTGGGATTGTCGAAGATGTGGGGCAGGGCGGCGAGGCCCAGCGCCAGGAACCAAACCACCATGACGGGGCCGAAGAAGGCCGCGACCTTGCTGGTGCCCCGGCTCTGCACGAGGAACAGGGCGACGATGATCGCCACGGTGATCGGCAGGACGTAGGGCTCGAAGACGGGGGTGACGAGCTTGAGCCCTTCCACCGCCGAGAGCACCGAGATCGCCGGGGTGATGATGGCGTCGCCGTAGAACAGCGAGGCGCCGAGCAGGCCGAGCATGAACACGATGGTCGAGCCGCCGAGCGCCTTGCGCGCCAGCGCCATCAGCGAGAGGATGCCGCCCTCGCCGTTGTTGTCCATGCGCAGCAGGATGACGACGTACTTGATCGTCACGATGATCAAGAGCGCCCAGATGATCAGCGAGGTCGTGCCGAGCACCTCCTCGGCGAGCAGGATGTTGTCGGCCCGGGCCGGCCCCAGCGCCTCGCGGAAGGCGTAGAGCGGGCTCGTGCCGATGTCGCCGTAGACGACGCCGACGGAGCCGACGACGAGGGTCCAGAACGGCGTCGGCGCGTGCTCGCGCGCCGTCTCCGCCGGATCGGCGCCGAGGCCGCCCGCAGGATCGGTCGGAGCGGCCGGCACGCTCGGGGAGGCGGATTGCGTCATGCGCTGAAATCCAGGCTTGGGCCTGCGGGAACCGGGCCTGCGGGAGACGGAAACAACGCGGGCTCACGTCTCGCGTGATCGGCCCCGGGCAGGCCCCGATGGGGGCGGGCGCCGGGGCCGACCGTGCGACGACCCCTAGCATGTGGCCCCGGGCGCCGGAACGGCAACCGCCCGGCCGAGATCCTACTCGGCCGCGTTGCGCGCGCCCGTCCCGAAGCGACGCTCGATGTAGTCGGTGACGATGGTCTCGAAATCCTTGGCGAGCGTCGGCCCGCGCAGGGTCATCGCCTTCTTGCCGTCGATGAAGACGGGTGCCGTCGGGCTCTCGCCGGTGCCGGGCAGCGAGATGCCGATGTCGGCGTGCTTCGACTCGCCCGGCCCGTTGACGATGCAACCCATCACCGCGACGTTGAGGCCCTCCACGCCCGGATAGGCCTTCTTCCATTCCGGCATCGAGGTGACGATCCAGTTCTGGATGTCGCGGGCGAGCTCCTGGAAGGTGGTGGAGGTCGTGCGCCCGCAACCGGGGCAGGCCGCCACGAGCGGCACGAACGTCCGGAAGCCCATGGTCTGCAGGAGCTCCTGCGCGGCCTTGACCTCCACGGTGCGGTCGCCGCCGGGCTCGGGCGTCAGCGAGTAGCGGATGGTGTCGCCGATGCCCTCCTGCAGGAGCACGCCGATGGCGGCGGAGGCCGCGACGAGGCCCTTCGAGCCCATGCCCGCCTCGGTGAGGCCGAGATGGATCGCGTAGTCGGAGCGGCGTGCCACCTCGCGGTAGACCGCGATGAGGTCCTGCACCGCCGAGACCTTGGCCGAGAGGATGATCTTGTCCTTCGACAGCCCGAGCTCTACGGCGCGGTCGGCCGAGGTCAGGGCCGATTGCACCATCGCCTCGCGCATCACCGCGCGGGCGTCGATCGGCCGGGGCGACCTGGCGTTCTCGTCCATCAGGTGCGTGAGCAGCGCCTCGTCCAGCGAGCCCCAATTCGCGCCGATGCGCACGGTCTTCCCGTAGCGGATCGCCTGCTCGATGATGGTGGAGAACTGGACGTCCTTCTTCTCCTTGAAGCCGACATTGCCCGGGTTGATCCGGTACTTGGCCAGCGCCTCGGCGCAGGCCGGATGATCGGACAGCAGCTTGTGGCCGATATAGTGGAAGTCGCCCACCAGCGGCACGTGGATGCCGATGCGGTCGAGGCGCTCGCGGATCTTCGGCACCGCGGCGGCGGCCTCGTCGCGGTCCACCGTGATGCGCACGAGCTCCGAGCCGGCGCGCGCCAATTGGGCGACCTGCGCCACCGTGCCGTCGATGTCGGCGGTGTCGGTGTTCGTCATCGACTGGACGACGATCGGCGCGCCGCCGCCCACCGTCACGGCGCCTTCGCCGGCGCCGATGCGCACGCCGACGGTGCGGTGCCGGGGCGCCGGGCCCGCGATCTCGGGACCCATCTTCGGGGAGGCTTCCATGGCTTCCATCTCGGACCTTGCGCTCCAGGGATCTTCGGCCGACGCTCGACCGAAGCCGTCCCGTCTCGCGCGGCAGGATCGGTCGTCTTCCGTTTAGCTGCGGTGGCCGCCCTCCCGCGTCAAGTCTCCAGACCGCGCAGGACAGCGGCGCCCGAGCCGCTCGGTCGCGCTAACGCCATGACCCATGTCCCATCCGGGCCGGGATGTCGAGGTTTTCGCATGCGCTCAGTGGGCCCAACCCATGCATGGCTCGAAAGAGCGGAACCTCGCCGCTCCGCCCCTCGTTTGCTGCCTTGCGCCATTTTCTATGCTGCGCTGCAACATAATACCAAGGACGTCGCCATGGACGAGCGCTCGCAACCCGATCCGCACAATCCTTCCTCCGTCCCCGCCGCCCCGCCTGCATCCGGAATGGGCAGCGCACGCCCGCGAACCGGCGTAACGCTCGCGGGACCGAACGCGGACAAGACCGTCTCGCTGGCGCTGCAGGGCGGCGGCGCGCACGGCGCCTTCACCTGGGGCGTGCTCGATGCGCTGATCGAGGACGGGCGGCTCGGCTTCGAGGCGATGACGGGCGCGAGCGCCGGAGCGATCAACGCCGTGGTGATGCTGGACGGCTGGCTCGAGGACGGGCCGGACGGAGCGCGCGAGGCCCTCGCGCGGTTCTGGCGCGAGGTCAGCCTCGACGGCGATTTCTGGCCCGCCCAGCGCAGCGTCTTCAGCGGCCTCTTCGGCCTCTGGAAGGACAACCCCGTCGCCGCCTTCTGGGGCCGGGCGTTCCGGACGAGCCCCTACGTGTCGAACCCGCTCAACATCAATCCCCTGCGCAAGGCGCTGGCCGGCCAGGTCGATTTCGAGCGCCTGCGCGCCAGCGACACCGCCAACCTCTTCGTCTCGGCGACGAATGTCTGGAGCGGCAAGATCAAGGTGTTCGAGCGGTCCGAGCTCACCGTCGACCACCTCATGGCCTCGGCCTGCCTGCCCACGGTGTTCCAGGCCGTCGAGATCGACGGGGTGCCCTATTGGGACGGCGGCTATCTCGGCAACCCGCCGCTCTATCCCCTCCACCAGGGCGCCGAGACCCGCGACGTGCTCCTCGTGCAGATCAACCCCGTGGAGCGCCGCGAGACGCCGCGCACCCCGCAGGAGATCCAGGACCGTCTCAACGAGATCACCTTCAACGCCAACCTGCTGCGCGAATTGCGGGCCATCGACTTCGTCGAGGACCTGATCGAGGAGGGCGTGCTCGGCGAGGGGCACTACAAGCGCGTGCTGGTCCACCGCATCGACGGGACGGGGGCGCTCGACGCCTATCACGCCTCCTCCCGCCTCGATGCCCGCTGGCGGGTGTTCGAGCGCCTGCGCGACACCGGCCGCGACGCGGCCCAGGCCTGGCTCGCGGCGAGCTACGACGCGGTCGGGCGCGAGTGCACGCTGGACCTCGAATCGACCTACCAGTAGCCCTTGCCGGCCACGCTTGGCTCAACAACCCTTGGTCCGCGGGCGGATTAGGGGACGCCGCTCGCCCGTTCTCACCATCATGACGGCCGACTCATCACCGCCGACCGCCCCGCCCGACCGAGGCGACATCGTCGACCTCATCGTGCCGATGCGGCGCTACGCCCGCGCGCTGACCCGCGACGTGCCGCGGGCGGACGACCTCGTCCACGACGCCCTGGTGCGCGCCCTGGAGGCCGGTCCACCGACCCGGCCGGGGACCAACCTGCGCACCTGGATGATGACGGTGCTGCACAACGTCTTCGTCGACGACCAGCGCCGCAAGCGCGTCGAGGCCCGCCACGCCGAGGCGGCGGCGCGGATCGAGGAGGGGGCCGCGGCCCCGCCGGCGCAGGAGGGCCAGCTCCGCCTCGCCCAGATCCGCCGGGCCTTCCAGGCCCTGCCGGAGGAGCAGCGGGCCGCGCTTCACCTCGTGACGCTCGAGGGGCTACCCTATGCCGAGGCCGCCGCCGTCCTGGGCATTCCGATCGGCACCCTGATGTCCCGGCTCGGCCGCGGCCGGGCCGCCCTTCGGGCCTTCGAGGAGGGGCGGGCGCTGCCGGCCGAGCGGCCGCGCCTGCGCGTCGTCGCGAACACGGACAAGCTTGCGGCGGACAGGACTGCGAAGGAGGGCAACGCACCATGATCGACCCGATCACGGACGAGGATTTCACCGCCTTCGTCGACGGCCAGCTCGACCCGATGCGCCGCCTCGAGGTCGAGGCGCATCTTGCCCGGCACCCCGAGGACGCGGTGCGGGTGATGGCCGAGCTTCGCGACCGCGACGCCCTGCGCGCCGCTTTCGCGCAGGGGCCCGGCCCGATGCCCGAGCGCCTTCACGCGGCCGCGCGCCGCCTCGACCGCTCGCTCGCCCTGCGCCGGATCGGGCATCGGCTGCGGCGGGCCGCCGTCATCGCGCTGCTCGTCGGCGCCGGCTGGCTTGCGCATTCCGATATCGGCTTCGTCGGCGTGCCCGGCACCGTCGCCGCCCCCGTCGATCCCGTCCTCGTGGCCGAGGCGCGGGAGGCCCGCCGGACCGCGCAGCTGCGCGCCCGCATGGCCTCGCAGCGCATGGTGGCCTCCTACGATCGCGCCGAGATCGAGGCCGCCACCGGGATCCGCCTGCCCGCGCTCCCCGCCGCCTGGCAGGTGCGCGACGTCCAGGTGTTTCCCGGGCGGAGCGGAGCGGGGATCGAGGTCGCGATTGATGCCGGCCCGCACGGCGAGGTCGCCCTGTTCGCGACGCGCGACCCCTCGACGGAGCGCCGGCCGCAGGCCGTGACGCTCGCCGCCTCCGAGGACGGCGAGACCGCCTATTGGAGCGACGGCCGCTCGGCCTTCCTCCTCAGCGGCGGCCGCGACCGCGAGGATTTTAGGCAGGCCACCGCGGCGCTCGCGCCCTGACGCCAAATTCGATTGATCGGCCCCAGTTCGATCGAGAATCGCGTGCTTCCCTCCCCCTTGTGGGGAGGGATCGAGGGTGGGAGTGGTTCCGCTGGCCTCCGCAGCAGGGTCACCCAGCCACCCCCACCTCCAACTCCTCCCCACAAGGGGGAGGAGAGGTGCATCACGCAAGCATCGACGCCGTCCCGTCGGCCGCGATCAGCGCCCGGGCTTCCTCGGCGTCGATATCCATCCGCGCGATCAGTGCCTCGGCGCTCTCGAAACGCGCCTCGCCGCGGATGAAGCCGACGAACTCCACGGAAAGATCCTGCCCGTAGAGATCGCCCGAGAAGGCGAAGAGGTTGACCTCGAGGAGCGGCGCGCCGTCGTCGAAGGTCGGGCGGCGGCCGTAGCTCGCCACACCGTCGCAGAGCCGTCCGTCCGCGAGCCGCGCCCGTACGGCGTAGATGCCGTGGGCGAGCCCGCAATCGGCGAGGCGGATATTGGCTGTGGGGTAGCCGAGCGTGCGGCCGCGCTTGTCCCCGTGCTGGACCTCGCCCAGCACGAACCAGCGGTAGCCGAGCAGCGCGTTGGCCCGTCCGACGTCGCCCCGCGCGAGCGCCGCCCGGATCGCGCTCGAGGAGACCGGCTCCGTCTCGGCCCCCAGAGACACGGCCGGCAGGACGCGGGAGGTGAGCCCCGCCGCCTCGCAGAGCCTGTTCAGGACCGCGGGTGTGCCCTCGCGGCCACGGCCGAAGTGAAAATCGTGGCCGATCACCACGCCCGACAGGCCGAGCTCGGTCTTGAGCAGGCGCTCCACGAACTCCGCCGCGCCGGTGCCCGCCATCGCTGCGTCGAAGCGGCGGATGATGAGGCCGTCGAGCCCGAGCCGCGCGAACAGGATCTCCCTCGCCCGCGCGCCGGTGAGGCGGAACATCGGCCGGTCGGGGGCGAAATAGGCGCGGGGATGCGGTTCGAAGGTCAGGACCGCCGCCGGGCGGCCCCGGGCGGCGGCCGTCTCGCGCACCGCGCTCAGCAGCGCCCGGTGGCCCATATGGACGCCGTCGAAATTGCCGATGGCGGCCACCGCGCCCGCGAGCGCGGGCGGCACGGGCTCGTCCTCGCGGCAGACGGCGAAGGGCGGGCGGTCCGGACCGATCCCACCGCGCCGGCTCGGGGCTGTCTCTTCGCCAGACGACATCGGGGTTCAGGTCGCTTCCGGGTGCGGGATCGCGCGAGGGGCGGGCAGGGGTTCGTGTCGAAAAGCCCCGAGGCGGTCAAGCGAGGGCGCGCGGGCAGATTGTCCCCGCATCACGATCCTGTGGGCAGTTAACCGGTTCGCAATTCAGTCCGGCGTAATTTCGGCGGCAAGAGGCGTCGGGCCCCCGCGCTTCCCCGAAACCCGTGATGGGTCGCGGCGCGCCGCACTGGCCCTCGAACTGACGGAGCAGAACGACTCATGGCCCTCGATCTCGGCATGCCGATCCTCGTCGTCGACGATTATCAGACGATGGTCCGTATCATCCGCAACCTTCTTAAGCAGCTCGGCTTCGAGGAGGTCGACGACGCCTCCGACGGCACGGCCGCGCTCGCCCGGCTCAAGAACCGCAAGTACGGCCTGGTCATCTCCGACTGGAACATGGAGCCGATGACGGGCTACGAGCTGCTGCGCCATGTCCGCGCCGACGAGGCCCTGCGCACCACGCCCTTCATCATGGTCACGGCCGAGTCGAAGACCGAGAACGTGATCGCGGCCAAGAAGGCCGGCGTGAACAACTACATCGTGAAGCCCTTCAACGCCGCGACGCTGAAGAGCAAGATTGAAGCCGTCTGCGGCGCCTGATCTTCTCCAACCAACGCTACAACCATCTCAGGGGGCGGGAGCCGATGGGACTCGCAAACGTGACGCGAAACACTGGCCCCGCACCTGCCAAAGGTCCCGCACCTGCCAACCCCACGCCTGCCAATACGACGCCCGCCAAGCCGTCGCTGATCCGCGAGCTCGTCGAGATCGCGGATTACATCGCCCACGTCCGCAACGAGATCGCGGCGCTGCGCGCCAACGAGCTCACCCGCGACCGGCTGCCGATGGCCCACGAGGAACTCGGCAGCGTCGTCACCGCGACGGCGGGCGCCACGAACTCGATCATGACCGCGGCCGAGGAGATCCTCGGCCTGCCCAGCGACAAGAACTACCGCGCCGCCGTCGAGGCGCGGATGAACGACATCTTCGAGGCCTGCACCTTCCAGGACATCACCGGCCAGCGGATCTCGAAGGTCGCCGAGGCGCTCCGCCAGCTCGAGAGCCGGCTGACCCGGTTCGCGACCGCCGTGAACGCCCGCGACGCCGGCGGCATCGACCCGGCCGAGGTCGAGCGCCGGATGCGCGCCGAGCTCCTGATCCTGAACGGCCCCCAGCTGAAGGGCCCGGCCACGGCCCAGGACGAGATCGACGCGCTCTTCGCCTGAGGTCTCACCAGACCAGCCGCTCGATCACCGCGTCCGGCCGCGCCTCCTGGCGGCCGAGCCATTCGGCGACATCGCCGAGCCTGTCGTGCTCGGCGGCGACCCCCATCTCCTCGGCGTGGATCCCGCGGGCGACGAGCAGGCTCGCGATCCCGAACCCGTTCGCGCCCGCGATGTCGGTGCGCAGCGCGTCGCCCACCGCGATCACGCGCGCCAGGGCGGGCGGCGTGCCGTCCAGTTCCGCCGCGAGGTCGAGGGCCGCCTCGTAGACCGGCCGATAGGGCTTGCCCGCGTAGGTGACCCTGCCCCCGATCTCCGCATAGGCGGCGGCGAGCAGCCCGGCGCAGGGGATCAGCTTGCCCTCGCGCTCCACCACGAGGTCGGGATTGGCGCAGAGCATCGGCACATTCCGCGCCCGGAACGCCGCGAACCGCTCGCGATAATCCTCCGCCGTCTCCCGCGTGTCGTCGAAGGGACCGGTGCAGACGACGCGCTCGGCCGCTTCGCCGGCTACGAGCCGCAGGTCGAGCCCCTCGAAGATCGGGGCGTCGCGCTCGGGCCCGAGATGGTGGACGCGCTCGCCCGGATGCCGCGCCAGGAGCCCCCGGGTGAGATCGCCCGAGGTCAGGATTGCGTCGTAGGCCTCGCGCGGGATGCCAAAGCCGTCGAGGATGCGCTGGACGCCCGCCCAGGGCCGCGGCGCGTTCGAGACCAGGATGACCCGGCGCGGCCGGCCCTCGGGGGCGAGCCGGCGGAACCGGATCAGCGCGTCGCTCGCTTGCCCGTGCGCCCGGGTGCCGTCATGGAGCACGCCCCAAACGTCGCAGAGGATCAGGTCGTAGCCCGCGCCCATCCCCGCGAATCCGTCGGGGATCGGGATCGCTCCGGCGGGGGCGGATGTCGCGGTCATGGATAGGGCCTGGGGCTGTGCGGCGGCGTGTCGTCGGGCGCCCGGTTAGGGGGCCGGGCGGCGAAGCGCAATGCGGGGGCGCTCAGCCGGCGCGGCGCAGGAAGTCGCGGAAGGGGCGGCGCTGGGGCGGCGGCTCGGGCTCCTCGCCGGGGGAGGGGGCGGCCGGCTCCGGGGCCGGCGTCGCCAGCACCTCGGCCCGCACGGCCCGGGCGGGAGCGAACACGCTGCCCTGCGCCAGCGGGACGTCGAGATCGATGAGGTCGGGCACGTCGGCCTCGCGCTCCACCCGGTCGGCGACGAGCTGGATGCCGGCCCGGGCCAGCGCGGCCGCGAGGTCCTCCAGCGCGATCGCCGGCAAGCCCAGGCGGGCGGGGGGCCGCAGCAGGAGCTCCACGGGCAGCTTGACCTGGCCGATGCCGCGCTCGGCGAGCGCCAGGGGATCGAGCCGGAGGTCGACGGGGCGGTCGAGGGTGAAGCCGACCCGGCCCCGCAGGCCGCCCAGCGCGCCGGCCTGCTCGGCATCGAGGCTGCGCCAGCTCGCCTGCGGCAGCGACAGGACGAGGCGCCCGGCCAGACCTGGCTCGTCGCCGACGAGGCGGGCGAGCCAGCGCAGGAAGCCGGGCTCGAACAGCGAGGCCGGCGAGAGCGCGTAGGCGACCGCCGCCGCGCTGCCCCGCCCGCTCAGGTGCCGGCTGATCGTGGCGACCCGCTGCAGCATGCGCCGGTCGAGCTCGGTCGTGCGCCCGTGCCGCTCCAGCGCCGGCAGGAAGGCCTCGGGGTCGAGGGTCTCGTCCTCGACGCGCAGCCGGGCCAGGGCCTCGTAGGAGACGACCTTGCGTTGGGGCAGGGAGACGAGGGGCTGCAGGTGGATCTCGAGGCCCCCCCCGTCGAAGGCGTCGACGAGCGCGGCCTCCCATGACCGCTCAGGCGCCGGCGGCGCGGCCGGCGCCTCCAGGGGGCGGGGCGTCCAGGCGACCGGGGCGGGCGAGGTCCGCCGCGGCGGCGCGACGATCTCGGGCGCCTCCGCCACCGGCTCCGCCCGGGGGACGGGAATCTGCGGGATCTCGAACGGCTTCGCCTCGCCCCTCGGCGGGGCCGGGGCCACCTCGGGGGCGGGACGCGCCTTCAGCCCGGCGATCTCGTCGTCCTGCGCGGCGACGACGGCGGCGAGCTCCCGCACGATCCCGCTGAGAAGGCCGATCTCCGCGGTGACCTCCTCGACGCCGGCGAAGAGGGCGGCATTGTCCGGTGCGGGCTCGGATGTGCGCCGCTGCGGGTCGGCCTCAAGGCGCGCCTGGCGATCGCCCAGGGCCTCCAGGCGCAGCAGGCGTCGCGAGAGCACGTCGACCTCGCCGGAGAGCTTGTCCGCCCGCGCGGCGAGCTTTCCGGCCCGACGGTACAGGAGGAGGGCGGCGATCATCGCCGCGGTGGCGAGCGCGAAGGCGCCGGCGAGCGGCGCCAGCACCGCGAGCGGCGCCAGGACGACCACGCCGAGGAGGCTGAGGGCTACGACGCCCACGCGCTGGCCGACGATCCGGGCCATCGGAATGCTCAACCCTCGAACGCGCTCTCTCGCCCGATGCGACGACCGAATCGGGAACAAACCCGTTTGTCGCCGAGTGCGTCCCCGCTCACAAGGATGCGGCGGCGGCACCAACCGGATTTTCGCCAACTGTGGCTTGCGCTTCGCGCCCGGCCTTCGTCCATGGGGGCAACCGGCCGCTTGCATCCGCCGCGTCGCGGGCCGACATCATGGGCGCGAGCAGCGGGGGCCGAGAACGGGAGCCAGGCATGGACGCGACGCGGGTGGACCTCCTGATGCAGGTCGAGGGCATGACCTGCGACGGCTGCGCGGAGGCGGTGCGCCGCGCCATCCGCCGTGTCGATCCGGAGGCGGAGGTGGTGGTCGACCTCGACCACGGCCGCGTCGCCGTGACGACCCGGGCCCAGAGCCTCACCATCGCCGAGGCCCTGTCGAAGGCGGGCTACGAGGCCAGCGCCATGACGGGCTGAGATCCAAGAACGAATTTTTGCGCGCGCGTTGAAAAATTCCGAGGCGCTTTTCTCCCGGCCCTCGATAAAACTGGCCCGATGGGTTTAGCGTGGCCGTCCGGAGGCCGCGTGGCCAGGACGAGGCCGCACGGCTCAAGGCCGGCGGTCGAGACAGACGGGAAGAGACGCGACCATGCCCTCAGATATCGAGATCGCCCGCGCGGCGACCCTGAAGCCGATCACCCAGGTGGCCGAGAAGCTCGGCGTGCCCGAGGAGGCCCTGCACAATTACGGGCGCACGATCGCCAAGATCGACCACGGCTACATCAAGAGCCTCGCCGACAAGCCGGAGGGCAAGCTCGTCCTCGTCACCGCCATCTCGCCGACGCCCGCCGGCGAGGGCAAGACCACGACGACGGTGGGCCTCAGCGACGGCCTCAACCGCATCGGCAAGCGCACCGTCGCCTGCCTGCGCGAGCCTTCGCTCGGCCCCTGCTTCGGCATGAAGGGCGGCGCGGCCGGCGGCGGCAAGTCGCAAGTGGTGCCGATGGAGCAGATCAACCTGCACTTCACCGGCGACTTCCACGCCATCACCGCGGCCCACAGCCTCGCGGCCGCGCTCATCGACAACCACGTCTATTGGGCGAACGAGCTCAACATCGACGTTCGCCGCATCGCCTGGCGCCGGGTCGTCGACATGAACGACCGCTCCCTGCGCCAGATCACGTCGAGCCTCGGCGGCGTCGCCAACGGCTTCCCCCGCGAGGACGGCTTCGACATCACCGTCGCCTCCGAGGTGATGGCGGTGTTCTGTCTTGCGAAGGACCTCGACGACCTCGAGGCGCGGCTGGGCCGCATCGTCATCGCCGAGACCCGCGACCGCAAGCCGGTGACGCTCAAGGACGTGAAGGCCACCGGCGCCATGACGGTGCTCCTCAAGGACGCGCTGCAGCCGAACCTCGTCCAGACGCTGGAGGGCAACCCGGCGCTCATCCACGGCGGCCCCTTCGCCAACATCGCGCATGGCTGCAATTCGGTGATCGCCACCAGGGCGGGCCTGCGCATGGCCGATTACGTGGTCACGGAGGCGGGCTTCGGCGCAGACCTCGGCGCGGAGAAGTTCATCGACATCAAGTGCCGCCAGGCGGGCCTCAAGCCCTCGGCGGTCGTTATCGTCGCGACCGTGCGCGCACTCAAGATGCATGGCGGCGTCTCCAAGAAGGAACTCGGGGCCGAGAACATCGCGGCGCTGGAGAAGGGCTTCGCCAACCTCGCCCGCCACGTCGAGAACGTGCGCGGCTTCGGCCTGCCGGTGGTGGTGGGCGTCAACCACTTCTACGCCGACACCGATGCCGAGCACGCCAAGCTGAAGGAGCTCTGCCGCGAGCGGCTGGGCGTCGAGGCGATCACCTGCAAGCACTGGGCGGAGGGCGGCGCCGGCGCCGAGGGGTTGGCCCAGGCCGTGGTGAAGCTCGCCGAGGGCGAGCAGAAGCCCCTCAACTTCCTCTACGCCGACGAGACCGGACTCACGGACAAGATCCGCACCATCGCGCAGAAGCTCTACGGCGCGGCCGACATCATGGTCGAGCAGAAGGCGGCGGGGAAGCTCGCGCAGTTCGAGAAGGACGGCTACGGCAACCTGCCGGTCTGCATGGCCAAGACCCAGTACTCGTTCTCGACCGATCCGAACCTGATGGGCGCGCCCTCGGGCCACACCATCTCGGTGCGCGACGTCCGGCTCTCGGCGGGCGCCGGCTTCGTCGTGGTGATCTGCGGTGAGATCATGACGATGCCGGGCCTGCCCAAGGTGCCGGCCTCGGAGGGCATCCACCTCGACGCGAACGGTCAGATCGAGGGACTGTTCTAGGGCGGTCAGCGGGGCCGGCATGGTTCCATGAGACGTGCGAACCTAGAATGCCGCCGTCGTTCGCCGCAACGATGATGAAGCCAACGCTGTCATCCCGGGGCCGCGCAGCGGAACCCGGGATCCATAACCACCGCGAGCGCCAGCTAAGGCACCGTCGGCGGCTCCGAATTCCGGGTTCGCCTTCGGCGCCCCGGAATGACGGTGTTCGGCTATCTTTCTCAATCTGCCCTTCGCCTTTGGTTCAGATATCGTTCTTAAGTCGAGGCCCTGGTGATCCCCTGGACGCTCCTCGACACGATCCCGATCCCCGGTGAGGCTGGCACCCTGCGCCTTTTCCGGCGCGGGTCCGAGTTCGCGATCCGGCTCGGCGACAACGAGCTGATGAACAGCCGGCTCAGCGGCTCCGAGGAGGCGCTGGCGACGCTGGCCTGCGGGCGGATCGGGGCGCGGGCCGGCGCCCACGTGCTCATCGGCGGCCTCGGAATGGGCTTCACCCTGCGCGCGGCGCTCGCCGCGCTGGGGCCGGATGCCGCGATCACCGTCGCCGAGCTGGTTCCAGGTGTCGTGGCCTGGGCGCGCGGACCGCTCGCGGAGGTCTCGGGCCGCGGTCTCGATGATTCCCGCGTCGCGATCCGCGAGGGCGACGTGGCCGAGGCGATCCGCACGGCGCGCGGGGCCTACGACGCCATCCTGCTCGACGTCGACAACGGCCCGGACGGCCTGACCCGGCCCTCCAACGACCGCCTCTACCACGCGGTCGGCCTCAGCGCTGCCCGCAATGCGCTTCGCCCCGGCGGTGTGCTCGCCGTCTGGTCCGCCGCGCCCGACGCCGCCTTCACCCGGCGGCTCGCCCAAGCGGGCTTTGCGGTGGAGACCGTCACGGTCCGTGCTCGTGCCGGGCGCGGCGGTGCGCGGCACACGATCTGGCTTGCGGCGCGCTCGGGACGGGGCTGAGATTCGGTTCACCCGACCCGGCCCTTCCCTCGGACGGATCCGGCTTCTTGTTTCGGCACCGGACCGGAAGCCGGAACCAGCTTGGGGTCCGGTGCTCGGCCGAACCCGATTTGGCGCCAGCACGAGAAGCCGCACGGATCGGAGTGCCGCCGGCAACACGCGTGGCGGGTACGACCGTCTCAGTTCAGCTCCGCCGACCGGATGACGCGCGTGCCGGGCCGGCCGGCCAGGGCGGCATCGAGCATGACCTGCGCAATCCGCTCCGCCGGATTGATGCGGAGCGCCTTCGGGAGGACCGGCCCGAGGAGCCCCAGAACGGTGGAACCGACGCGCTCGGCAGGACGCGGCTCGCTGCGTCGGCCGCCGATGAGACCGGGCCGCACCAGCGTCAGCGACCGGAACTCCAGCGCGGCCAGGTCACGCTCCACCTCCCCCTTCACGCGGGAGTAGAAGAACCGAGAAGTCGGGTCAGCGCTCATCGCCGAGTTCAGCACGAAGGTCGTCGCGCCACGAGCCTTGGCCAGGCTGGCGACGGCGAGCGGGTAATCGTGATCCACCTTGCGAAACGCCGCCTGCGAGCCTGCCGCGCGAATCGTGGTGCCGAGGGCGCAGAGGACCGCGTCGGCGCGCCACCAATCCGCGTCTGCGGGCAAGCGGTCGAAGTCCACGACCGGTGCGAGGAGCTTCGCGTGTTGCGGCAGGGCACGTCGCGCCGGGGCTACGATTGCCTCGACGCGTTCATCCCCCAGCGCCCTTGCAAGGACGTGCTGCCCGACGAGGCCAGTCGCTCCCACCAACAGCAGTCTCATGTCCGATCCTCCCGCCTTGCCCATCCTGCCTCGATGACACGCGCGGCCTCGTCGACGAACGACCTGGCCCTGATGGGCACGGGGCGCGCGAACGGCAGGATCGCGCGCGCATGCGTGGAACTCCTCCCTGCGTGCAACGCGCGTTGACAATGCCGTCATCATGAAACAAGTAAAGTTACATGAGACGAGACAGTCGATTGTCAGGGGTGCTCCACGTCCTCCTCCATATGGCCGAGTTCAAGCAGCCGGTAACCTCCGAGCGGCTGGCCGTCATGATGCAGACCAATCCGGTCGTGATCCGCCGCATCATGGGAGGGCTGCGCGATCTCGGCCTCGTGGCCTCCGAGAAGGGGCATGGGGGAGGCTGGACCCTTTGCTGCGACTTCGACCGGGTGAGCCTTCACGACGTCTACCTCGCCTTGGGAGCGCCGGAGCTCTTCGCGATGGGCCACCGCAACGTCGCGCCCGCCTGCCTTGTCGAGCAGGCCGTGAACGCTGCGCTCGCGACAGCCTTCGAGGAGGCGGAGAGCCTGTTGATGGCGCGTCTCGGCGACGTGACCCTTGGACAACTCAGTGCCGATTTCCACGCCCGGTTCGCGAAGCGCGAACGCTGTGCGCAGGAGGCTCGTCCCGATGTCGCATAGCGCGAAACAGGCGCCGCTCGATTTTGTGGCCTCCTTCGACGACCCGGCGGCGGTAGCCAGGTATGCGGAGGGGCCGCCTCGTTTCGTTCCCGGTTTCGAGGCCCTTCACAGGATGACCGGCATCCTGCTGGCCGAGGGAACGCCGCCCGATGCGCAGGTCTTGGTGCTCGGCGCCGGGGGTGGACTGGAATTGCGGGCTCTAGTCGAGGCTCAGCCTCGCTGGACCTTCGTGGGCGTCGATCCTTCCCGGGAGATGCTGCTGCAGGCGGAGCGGACGCTCGGTCCGCTGATGGATCGGGTCACATTGATCCAGGGCTACATCGATGACGCGCCAGCCGGGCCCTTCGACGCGGCGACGTGCCTGCTGACGCTGCACTTCCTCGATGCCGTTGAGCGTGAGGCGACGGTTTGCGCCATCCATCGGCGACTGAGAGCCGCCGCACCCTTCGTTGCCGCCCACGGCAGCTTTCCGCAGGACGAGCGGCCGCGGTGGCTCGACCGCTATGAGGCGTACGCGCTCGCCTCGGGCGTGGATCGGGAGCAGGCCCGGAAAGCGCGCGCAGCGGTGGAGGCGAGCCTTCCCGCTCTCGATCCCCAGCAGGATGCCGACATCCTGCTCGATGGCGGCTTTCGGGACGTCGCGCTGTTCTACGCGGCCTTCACGTGGCGGGGCTGGATCGCACGGGCCTGACGGAAACCCCGTCTCCGCGAACCACGCCGTCAGACGTTTCGCTGACGCTTCAGGCGCCCGGGAAACGGCGCGCTGCGGATGCAATCAGCCCGCCGGCTCCGGCGGCACTCGCATCGCCGCCAGCGTGTCCTGGCAGGCGTAGAGGTCGCGAAGCACAGCCTCCAGCGCGGAACGATCGTCGGCCGATAGCGCGCCAGCTTCCGAAGAAACCTCCTGCGCCTCCGCCTCATCGACCGGGGGCGCCACCGCCTCGGCCTCGCCGCGTCCGACCGACTGGACGAAGCGCACGCCGCTCTCCTTGAGGATGCGCTGGGCGCCGCGGATCGTGTAGCCCTGCCCGTGCAGGAGGCGGCGGACGCCCTTGATCAGGTCGATGTCGTCGGGCCGGTAGTAGCGGCGCCCGCCGGCGCGCTTGACCGGCTTGATCTGCCCGAACTTCGTCTCCCAGAAGCGCAGGACGTGCTGGGGCACGTCGAGCTCCTCGGCGACCTCGCTGATGGTGCGGAAGGCGCCGGGGCGCTTCTCCGATCCCTCGGACGCGTCGGCGGCGCGGGCGGCGAGCGGCATGGTCGGTCTCAATCGTCGCTATCGTGAATGCCGCTGCCGTTCAGCCCGTTGATGCGGGCCTTGAGCACGTTGGAGGGCTTGAACACCATGACCTGGCGCGGCTCGATCGCCACCTCGACGCCGGTCTTCGGATTGCGTCCGACTCGCTTGCCCTTGCTGCGCACCACGAAGGAGCCGAAGGAGGACAGCTTCACGGTCTCGCCGGCGGCGAGGCAGGTGCAGATCTCGGACAGGACGGTCTCGACGAGGGCGGAGGATTCGGTGCGGGAGAGACCCACCTGCTGGTAGACGGCCTCGCTCAGATCGGCGCGTGTGACCGTCTTCCCCGTCATGCGTCTGTCCCCAAATCCGATTCGACGTTTCTTGCGTATCTCTATGATCGCACACGCTAATCGGCGTTCGTGCCGGGGTCAACCGCGCGTTTGGCCTACCAGCGGATCAGGGAGGCGCCCCAGGTGAAGCCGCCGCCGATGGCCTCGATCATGACGAGGTCGCCCTCGCGGATGCGGCCGTCCTTGCGCGCCACGTCCAGCGCCAGCGGGATCGAGGCCGCCGAGGTGTTGCCGTGGCGGTCGACCGTGAGCACCACCTTCTCGCGAGCGATGCCGAGCTTGTCGGCGGAGGCCTCGATGATGCGCCGGTTGGCCTGGTGTGGCACGAACCAGTCGAGCTCCTCGGGCGTCGTGCCGGTGGCCCGGAAGGACTCCGCGATCACGTCGGTGACGGAGCCCACGGCGAAGCGGAAGACCTCCTTGCCTTCCATGCGCAGGAACCCCGTCGTGCCCGTCGAGCCCGGGCCGCCGTCGACGTAGAGCTTTTCGCGGTGGCGCCCGTCGGAGCGCAGGCTCGCATTCAGCACGCCCCGGTCGGCGCTCGTGCCCTCGCCCTCCCGCGCCTCCAGGACGATCGCGCCGGCGCCGTCCCCGAACAGGACGCAGGTGGTGCGGTCCGTCCAGTCGAGGATGCGCGAGAAGGTCTCGGCGCCGACCACCAGCGCGCGCTTGGCCCCGCCCGTCGTCAGGAACTTGTCGGCGGTGGCGACGCCGTAGACGAAGCCGGCGCAGACCGCCTGGAGGTCGAAGGCCGCGCCCTGGTGGATGCCCAAGGCCGCCTGGATCTGCGTGGCGGTGGAGGGGAAGGTGTGGTCCGGCGTCGAGGTCGCGCAGATCACGAGGTCGATGTCCTCGGGTCCCATGCCCGCATCGTCGAGCGCCGCCCGCGCCGCGCGGGTGCCGAGCACCGAGGTGGTCTCGCCCGCATCGGCGATGTGGCGCTGGCGGATGCCGGTGCGCTGGACGATCCACGCGTCGGAGGTCTCGACGCGCTGCGAGAGCTCGTCGTTGGTGACGACCTTGGCCGGAAGGTGGGAGCCGCAGCCGACCACGACGGAGCGCAGCATCGTCATGCCGGCACCGCCATCGGCGTCGACTCGAGCATGTCGCGGATCGTGCGCATGAGGTCGTGGCGGGCCATGTCGTGGGCGAGGTCGATGGCGGACGCGAAGCCTGCCGCGTTCTCCGAGCCGTGGCTCTTGATGACGATGCCCTCGAGCCCGAGGAAGACGCCTCCATTGGCCCGGCTCGGGTTCATCTTCTCGCGCAGGGCGCCGAAGGCCTGGCGGGCGAAGAAGTAGCCGATCTTGGCCGACAGGGTCCGGCTCATGGCGGCGCGCAGATAAGTGGCGATCTGCTTGGCCGTGCCCTCCGCGGTCTTGAGCGCGATGTTGCCGGTGAAGCCCTCGGTGACCACGACGTCCACGGTGCCGCGGCCGAGATCGTTGCCCTCGACGAAGCCGTGATAGGCGAGCGTCGGCAACTCGACCTCGCGCAGGATGCGGGCGGCCTCCTTGACCGCCTCGTTGCCCTTCATCTCCTCGGTGCCGACATTGAGGAGCCCGACCGTCGGGCGGTCGAGGTCGAACACGATCCGGGCCATGGCGGCGCCCATCAGCGCCATCTCGACGAGGTGCTCGGCATCCGTGCCGATGGTGGCGCCGACATCGAGCACGACGCTCTCGCCGCGCACCGTCGGCCACAGGCAGGCGATGGCCGGCCGCTCGACGCCGGCGAGCGTCTTGAGGCAGATCTTCGACATCGCCATGAGCGCGCCGGTATTGCCGGCCGAGACCGCGGCATCGGCCTGCCCGTCCCGCACGGCCTGGATCGCCTGCCACATCGAGGATTTGCCGCGCCCCGCGCGCACCGCCTGGCTCGGCTTGTCGTCCATGGTGATCGCGACCGTGGTGTGGCGGATCTCGACGGCCCCCTTCAGCCGCGGCTCGGCGGCGACGAGGGGCGCGAGCACGGCCTCGTCGCCGAACATCAGGAAGGTCATCTCGGGATGGCGCTCGCGGGCGATGCCGGCGCCCGGCACCACCGTCGAGGGACCGTGATCGCCGCCCATGGCGTCGAGCGAGATGCAGACTCTCTGGGACATGCTGGTCGGCCGGTAGCCTCTTGGGCGAAGGGAATCCCCTCCGCGAAGGGGTGCAAGGAAATCGGCGCGAGGCGGAGGCCGAGACGGGGCCCCGTCCCCGGCGGGGCGGAAAATAGCGCCTCGCGCCCCGTGGGCAAACGAAATCTGATCCGGCCCGTTCCGCGCCGGGCGGTTGCGGACCCCTGAAGGGAAGGTTCCGTCCGATGTGCGCGGACGCACGGCGGTGGCAGCCCCGCGTCCGGAGCCCTGGCGGATGCCGGGGCAACGCCCAACTAGGAGCGAGCCGCAGCGCCGGCGAGAGCGCCGGCCGCGTCCCCGGCGCCCAACCGATATCCATCGAGAGTTCATCCATGCCGTCACTGTCCGATCCGATCCGCATCGGCGCGATCGAGGCCAAGAACCGCGTCTTCATGGCGCCGCTCACCCGCGCCCGCGCCAGCCGCGCCCACGTGCCGACGCCGATCATGGTCGAGTACTATCGCCAGCGCGCCAGCGCCGGCCTGATCCTGACGGAGGCCACCGGGATCAGCCGCGAGGGGCTCGGCTGGCCCTTCGCCCCGGGCATCTGGTCGGACGAGCAGGTCGAGGCCTGGAAGCCGATCGTCCGGGCGGTCCACGAGGAGGGCGGGCGCATCCTGTGCCAGCTCTGGCACATGGGCCGCATCGTCCACCCGGACTTCCTCGGCGGCGAGAAGCCGGTCTCGGCCTCGGCCACCACGGCGCCGGACCAGGCGCATACCTACGAGGGCAAGAAGCCCTATGCCGAGGCCCGGCCCCTCGAGCTCGACGAGATCCCGCGGCTGCTCGCCGATTACGAGCGCGCGGCGCGCAACGCGGTGGCCGCCGGCTTCGACGGCGTGCAGATTCACGCGGCGAACGGCTACCTGATCGACCAGTTCCTGCGCGACGGCTCCAACTTCCGCACCGACCGCTACGGCGGCTCGATCGAGAACCGGGTCCGGCTGCTCGCCGAGGTGACGGAGCGCGTGGCGAGCGTCGTCGGCCGGGACCGCACCGGCGTGCGGCTCTCGCCGAACGGCGCCATCCAGGGCGTCGACGATTCGAACCCGGACGCCCTGTTCGGGCCGGCCGCCGCGGCGCTCGCCGGGATCGGCATCGCCTTCGTCGAGCTGCGCGAGCCCGGGCCCGAGGGCACCTTCGGCAAGCCGAACCATCCGCCGGTGGCGCCGACCATCAAGCGGGCCTTCGGCGGTCCCCTCGTGCTGAACTCGGATTACGACGGGCCCCGCGCCCAGGCGGTCCTCGATGCCGGCGAGGCGGACGCCATCGCCTTCGGCCGCCCGTTCATCGCCAATCCCGACCTGCCGGCGCGCCTCGCCGCGGGCGCGCCTCTCAACAAGGACGATGCGCGGACCTGGTACAGCCAGGGGCCGGAGGGCTACGTAGACTACCCGGTTCTGGCCGCGAGCCGGGCCGCGTAAACAAGATGTGATAGGACGACAGCTAGTGTATGTAATGATACACTAGCTGTCACCTTTACAGTGCAGGTTGCGCGAACATGCACGACCGTACAGTCGAGGCGGGCGCTCATCGCGGTCAACCCTGACCATCCGGGCCGAAAATTGGTGGCGCGTACTTTCCTGAGGCCGCGTTCGGTCCTATGGCATGGTCCGACCGCGAGGCTCCGACCGCTTGACCCCGACTGAATCCGGCTCGCCGCCGCAAACCTGGACCGAGGCCGAGCGGGTCGCGTATCTGCACGACCTGCGGATTCTCGACACCGCGCCGGAGCCCGCCTACGACGACCTGATCCGCATCGCGGCGCTGGTCTGCGAGGCGCCGATCGCCCTGGTCAGCCTCGTCGACGCCGACCGGCAGTGGTTCAAGGCGGAGAGGGGCCTCGGCTGCTCGGAGACGCCGCGCGAGCAATCCGTCTGCGCCCTCGCCTTCGGTGGCGACGACCTCGTCATTCCCGACCTGACCGCCGACCCGCGCACCGCCGCGAACCCGCTCGTCACGGGCGAGCCGCACATGAAGTTCTATGCCGGGGCCGTCATCCGCACGGAGGCAGGGCTGCCGCTGGGAAGCCTCTGCGTCCTCGACCGCGCGGCGCGGCCGGAGGGCCTCACCGAGATCCAAATCGAGACGCTGCGGGCGCTGGCCCGTCAGGTCTCGGCGCTGCTCGAGGCGCGCCGCACACGGGACGCCGTCGCCGCCCGCGAGGCCGAGCTCGCGGCGGGCGAGCGGCGCTTCCGGGTCATGGCGGCGGCCATGCCCCAGATGGTCTGGACGACCCTTCCGGACGGATTCCACGACTTCTACAACGACCGCTGGTACGAGTTCACCGGCGTGCCCTACGGGTCGACGGACGGCGAGGGCTGGAACGACATGTTCCATCCCGACGACCAGGAGCAGGCGTGGACCCGCTGGCGCCACAGCCTCGCGACCGGCGAGCCCTACGAGATCGAGTACCGCCTGCGCCACCATTCGGGGACCTACCGCTGGACGCTCGGCCGGGCGATGCCCCTGCACGACGCGGAAGGACGGATCGAGCGCTGGTTCGGCACCTGCACCGACATCGAGGACCTGAAGCGGGCCGAGGCCGAGGCGCGCAAGCTCGCCGCCGTGGTCGCGCAATCGAAGGACTTCATCGGGATCACCGCCCCGGACGGCGACGTCCTGCACGTCAACGAGGCGGGGCGGCGCCTCGTCGGCCTGCCGGACCCGGGTTCCGTCGCGGGCACGAACATCCTCGACTACTTCACCGATGCGAGCCGGGCGGTCGTCGTCGAGGCGGTGCTGCCGGCCGTCCGGAGCCGCGGCTGGTGGGAGGGCGAGCTCGCCTTCCGCCATCGCGTCACCGACGAGCCGATCGCGGTGCTCTACAACATCTTCTCCCTGAGCAACGACGACGGCACGCCCGCGGGCTTTGCCACGGTGACCCGCGACCTGCGCGAGCGCAAGCGCGCTGAGGAGGCGCGCGACCTCCTGATCCGCGAGCTGTCGCACCGCATCAAGAACATCTTCGCGGTGGTCGGCGGCATCGCCGCCCTCTCGGGACGCCGTGATCCGGCGGCGAAACCGTTCGTGGACGGGTTCCGCCGGCGCCTCGCCGCCCTGGCCCAGGCGCACGAATACGTCCGCCCGCACTCGCCCGACAGCCTGCCCCACGAGCACGGCCAGACGGTGCTCGGCCTCATGCGCCTCATCCTCGCGGCCTACACCCAGGACGGCCGCGAGCGGATCGCGATCGCCGGCGACGACGCGCCGGTGGGCGACCGCTCGGCCACCGCCCTGGCGCTGATCGTCCATGAGCAGGCGACGAATGCGATGAAGTATGGCGGCCTCTCCACGGAGGGAGGAACCGTGACGCTGACCGGCGCGCGCGACGGCGACACCTATCGCCTGACCTGGGCCGAGGCGGGCGGACCCCGGGTCGAGGGTCCGCCGGACCGGCAGGGCTTCGGCACGGTTCTCGCCGAGCGCAGCGTCGCCGGCCAGCTCGACGGCACCCTCGACCAGGATTGGGCGCCCGGAGGGCTCGTCATGCGGCTCGGCGTGCCCCTGGCCAACCTGCTGCATTGACGCCCCGCCCGGCGGACCGGCGCTACGACCTCGTCCTGTTCGACTTCGATGGGACGCTTGCCGACACCTATCCCTGGTTCGTCGGCGTCCTGAACACGGTGGCCGACCGCTACCGCTTCCGGCGCGTCGCCCCGCACGAGGCCGAGGCGCTTCGCGGGCTCGATGCCCGCGCCATCATCCGCCATCTCGGCATCCCGGCCTGGAAGCTGCCGTGGATCAGCCGCCACATGCGCGCGCTCGCCGCCCGCGACGCCGCCGCGATCAGGCTCTTTCCCGGGGTGCCCACGATGCTGGCGCAGCTGGAGGGCGCAGGTCTTCCGCTGGGGATCGTGAGCTCCAACGGGGAGGAACACATCCGCCGCGTGCTGGGGCCGGGCGAGGCGGCGAGGTTCGGGCACTTCGCCTGCGGCGCCTCCCTCTTCGGCAAGGCGCGCCGGCTGCGGGCGGCGATGCGATGGGCGGGTCGGTCGCCGGCCCGCGTTCTGTACATCGGCGACGAGATCCGCGACCGGCAGGCAGCCGCTGAGGCCGGGTGCGCGTTCGGCGCCGTCGCCTGGGGCTACACGCACAGCGCCGCGCTGGCGGCAACGTCGCCGGCACTGACCTTCGCCGAGCCCGCCGACATCGTCGCAGGGCTCCTTCGCCGGTCCGGGAGCCCTGTCGCGCAATAGGCACAGGCGCCGGGAAAGGCCGGCCTCCGCCGCCCCGAGCGGTTGCCCGTCGGCGTCAAGGCGCGCAGGTTCCGCCCGGAACCGCAATACGTGGAGTCGACATGTCGATGCAGCGCAGGTTCGACGACCATCGGGCCTTCGGCCCTCCCGCAGCCGGCCGCGGCGAGGCTCCTTGGAGCCCGATCGATGGCGGCAAGATCAGCGACCACCTCGTCGCGAGCCTGGCCACGGGCCTGCGCTCCGCCTACGAGGCGCAGCCGCAGACCGCGATCCCCGACACCTTCGCCGAGCTGATCTCGCGTCTCCAGACGGCGGAGATCGGCCGGCGGTAATTCGGGCCGCCGCTCGGACCTTGGTCTCTGCAAACCCAGGTGTGTGAAGCTGAGCTGTCGTTCGGCGATCAAGGCGCGAAAACGCGTTGGTCAAGCCAATCGGCTTTGTCATTCCGGGGCGCCGTTAGGCGAGCCCGGAACCCAGAACCGCCGACGCGGCAAGCTGAGCCCGACCTGAGTGTCTGGGTTCCGGGCTCTGCTGCGCAGCCCCGGAATGACAGGGGTGGTTCGGATATCCCCGCTTCCACCTCGTCGCGGCATTCTGACGGATGTCGTCCTTCACCTCGACGCAGGCGGGGGCTGAGCCCTCCTCCGTGGCGGTTTTCTATCGCCCGGTGCGACCCGCGCCCCGGCAGGCGCTCACAGGCCGCTGCGCGCGCCGGGCACGATGCTGGTGCCGGAGCCCGAGCCGAAGGGCTCGTACTTGGTCAGGCCGCGGAAGAGCTGGCTGAGGAAGGCGCGGTCGGCGCCGCTCGTCGGGGTCTGGCGCTCGATGAAGTCGAAGATCTTGCCGTCCTGCAACCCGTAGAGGGCGACGCGCTCGACCTTGAAGGCCGCGTTGAAATAGACCGCCGTGACCTTCTGGTCCTCCACCTGCTCGCCGAGGAACAGGACCGTGCGGCGGGTGTTCTGGCTGATGTAGTACCAGGACTTGTTGCCGACTGTGGAGACCGTCGAGGGCGTGCCGAGGATCTGCAGCACCTGCTCGGCGCTCTGCCCCGGCTTCACGGTGGCGAGCGCGGCCTGGTCGATCTGGTAGCCGTGACGGAGCTCCTCGCCGATGCAGGCGCCGAGACCGGTGGCGACGAGGCCGAGGACGGCGAGACGAGCGAGCGACGGAACGAGACGGCGCGACATCGGCCACCCTTGATCGTGTTGCGGAACGAGACACGTGATCGATGCGGAGCCGGCCGCATCCGGCACGGATGGGGCTTGCACCTTGACCATTCGCTGGCCTAACGCGGGGTTATGGCTTTGACAAGGCAAGCTCGGCCACACCCAGGGCACGCATGGTGGACGGCATGATCGCGCGATTGTTCAGGCGCTCGAGCGCCCGTTCGCAGGCCGTGATGACGTTGCACGGGCGCATCAACGACGCCTCGCGGGCGCCCGGGCTCTACACCCGGCTCGGCGTCCCGGACAGCGTGGAGGGGCGCTTCGAATGCCTCACCCTGCACGTTGTCCTGGTGCTGCGCCGCCTCCACCAATTGCCGCCGCCCGCGGCCGACGTCGCCCAGGATCTCGTCAATTCCGTCTTCCTGCAGCTCGACGCCTCGCTGCGCGAGATGGGCGTGGGCGATTTCGGCGTGCCCAAGCGCATGAAGAAGCTGGGTGCGGCCTTCTACGGCCGTGCCGAGGGCTGCGATGTCGCGCTGGATGGCGGGGATGAGGCGGCCCTCGCGCTGGCGCTGGCCCGCAACGTCATCGGGGTGGAGGGGGCCGAGGCCGGCCGAGGCCTCGCCCGCTACGTGCGGGCCGCCGATGCGAGCCTTGCCGGGGCCGATCTCGATCGATTGTTGGGGGAGGGGCCGCGCTTCCCCGCACCCGAAGCCTTCGCCGAACCGGAGGTCCGACCATGAGGACGAACGAAACCTTCCCCCTGTCGCGGCCGATTAGCGTCGAGCGCCTGCGCCGCGACGGCACGCCGGTGACCGTCGAGGCGACGCCGGCCGAGTGCGCGGCGCTGGCCGCGGACTTCAAGATTCCTGCGGTGCGCGACCTCGTCGGCCGCTTCACGGCGCAAGGCTCCTCGACCCGGCTCGAGGTCACCGGCACGGTCAGCGCCGTGGTGACGCAGATCTGCACGGTCACGCTCGAGCCCTTCGAAAGCGAGCTCGTCGAGCCCGTGGAGGCCGCGTTCACGGATACGGACGTGCTCGAGGGCACCGATGCCGAGGAGGCCGACGTGCCCGACCCCATCGTCGGCGGCCGCATCGATTTCGGGGCGCTGACCGCGGAGTTCCTGTCGCTGGGGCTCGACCCCTATCCGCGCAAGCCCGGCGTTGCCTTCGAGCCCCTGATCGAGGATGCCGAGGAGCCGCCGCTCGCCGTGTTGCGCAAGCTCAGGCCGGATGAGGGGTAGCGCCCCTCTCCCCGCATGCGGGGAGATGGGGATGTGCACAAAACGATCGGCCGGTCGGTCTCAGCTATGGGCCAGCACCGCCAGCAGCAGCAGGGCGATGATGTTGGTGATCTTGATCGCCGGGTTCACGGCGGGGCCCGCCGTGTCCTTGTAGGGGTCGCCGACGGTGTCGCCGGTCACGGCCGCCTTGTGGGCCTCCGAGCCCTTGCCGCCGTGGTGGCCGTCCTCGATGTACTTCTTGGCGTTGTCCCAGGCGCCGCCGCCCGAGGTCATCGAGATCGCGACGTAGAGACCCGTCAGGATGACGCCGAGCAGCATCGCGCCGACGGCGGCGAAGGCCTGGCCCTTGCCCGCGATCGGCAGGATCACGAAGAACAGCACGATCGGCGAGAGCACCGGCAGCAGCGAGGGCACGATCATCTCCTTGATCGCGGCCCGGGTCAGCATGTCGACGGCCCGGGCGTAGTTCGGCCGCACGGTCCCCTTCATGATGCCCGGCTCCTCGCGGAACTGGCGCCGGACCTCCTCGACGACGGCGCCCGCCGCCCGGCCGACCGCCGTCATGGCCATGCCGCCGAACAGGAACGGGATCAGGCCGCCGAGTATCAGACCGACCACGACGTAGGGGTTCATCAGCGAGAAATCGACGGTGACGCCCTGGAAGAAGCGGTACTGCGTCGGGCTCGCGTTGGTGATGAAGTAGCTCAGGTCCGAGGTGTAGGCGGCGAACAGCACCAGGGCGCCGAGGCCCGCCGAGCCGATGGCGTAGCCCTTGGTGACGGCCTTGGTGGTGTTGCCCACCGCGTCCAGCGCGTCCGTGGACTTGCGGACCTCCGAGGGCAGACCCGCCATCTCGGCGATGCCGCCCGCGTTGTCGGTCACCGGGCCGAAGGCGTCGAGGGCCACGATGAAGCCCGCGAGCGCCAGCATGGCCGTCACCGCGATGGCGATGCCGAACAGCCCCGCCAGCGCGTAGGTGGAGATGATGCCGGCCACGATCACCAGGGCCGGGAGCGCCGTCGATTCCAGCGAGATCGCCAGGCCCTGGATCACGTTGGTGCCGTGGCCGGTCACCGAGGCGTCGGCGATGGACTTCACCGGCCGGAAGTTCGTGCCGGTGTAGTACTCGGTGATCACCACGATGAGCGCCGTGATCACGAGGCCGATGACGGCGCAGCCGAGCAGGCCGGCCGAGGTGAAGCTGACCCCGGCATTGGTCTTGAACACGGTGTCGAAGCCGCCGAACAGGGCGTAGTTGACGGCGGCGATGGCACCCACCGAGAGCACGCCCGCGGTGATGAGCCCCTTGTAGAGCGCGCCCATGATCGACTGGTTGGCCCCGAGCCGGACGGCGTAGGTGCCGGCGATCGAGGTGAGGATGCAGGCCGAGCCGATGGCCAGCGGGTAGAGCAGCATCGCTTCGAGCACGTTGCGCCCGCCGACCTCGGTCTGGCCGGCGAAGAAGATCGCGGCGAGCACCATCGTGGCGACCACGGTCACGGCGTAGGTCTCGAACAGGTCGGCCGCCATGCCGGCGCAATCGCCGACATTGTCGCCCACGTTGTCGGCGATGGTGGCGGGGTTGCGCGGGTCGTCCTCCGGAATCCCGGCCTCGACCTTGCCGACGAGGTCGCCGCCGACATCCGCGCCCTTGGTGAAGATGCCGCCGCCGAGACGGGCGAAGATCGAGATCAGCGAGGCGCCGAAGCCGAGCGCCACGAGGGCGTCGATGACGTCGCGGCTCGCGGGCGCGAGGCCGGCGACCCGGGTGAGATAGGCGTAGTAGAGGGCGACGCCGAGCAGCGCGAGACCGGCGACCAGCATCCCGGTCACGGCACCGGACTTGAAGGCGACGTCGAGGCCGGCGCCGAGCGAGGTCGAGGCGGCCTGGGCGGTGCGGACGTTGGCGCGCACCGAGACGTTCATGCCGATGAAGCCGGCCATGCCGGAGAGCACCGCGCCGATCAGGAAGCCGATCGCGACCTTGACCCCGAGGAAGTAGGCGAGAGCGGCGAACAGCACCACGCCGACGACGCCGATGGTGATGTATTGCCGGCGCAGATAGGCCTGGGCGCCCTCGGCGATCGCGCCCGCGATCTCCTGCATGCGGGCGGTCCCGGCGTCGCGTTTCATCACGTCGCGGATCGTGACGATTCCGTAGGCGACGGCGCAGAGCCCGCCCAGGACAATCAACAACAATGCGGTCATTCTACCGTCCTTGGGCTGTTTCGTGATTATCGAGCTCGGCCGGACGGCCGCTGGCGGCCGCCGGTCATGGGACGAAGCGCTCGGCTTTGGCATTCCTCCCCGGAAATGCGTGCTCTGATTGCCAAACTTCCGTTCCCAGCGCAAACGTTCATGGGAACTGCCAACCGCGAATATTTCCGCATTGCAGCATAGACGGCCGGCAAGCCTTTCGCCTTCTTCCCATCCGGTCCTTCCCCGGACGGGTGGAGCGCCAGCGGAACCCGATCCGGGGCCCAGCATAGGAAGCCGCGAAGCGCCCGCACCCTGATGTCATTCATTCCGAGCCGCTGACGCGGCAGGCCGGTGGCCGGGTCCCGGATCGCCTTCCGCTGATGCTGCAGGCGTCCGGGAAAGGGCGGCGGAGACAGCCTGGTTCAGGCGTCCTCTTCGCTCGTCGGCTCGGTGCCGGGCACCGCCTCGGCCGCATCCGCGCCGGCGGCCTTGTCGCGGACGTCCACGATCTGGGCACCGGGAAAGCGCTGCAGCACTTCCCTCACCAGGGGATGCGCCGCCGCGTCCTCGTGCCGGCTCGCCTGCGCGGCGCGGGACGTCGCCTCGAGAGTCGGCGCGCCGTGCTCCTGCGACAGGGCGACGATCCAGCGACGCCCGGTCCAGGCGTCGAGCGCTCGGGCGAGGTCGTTGGCGAGGCTGGGGCGCCCGCTCTCCGCGAGCCGAAGCTCGATGTGGCCCTCCTCGAAGCGGACGAGGTGGACCTCGCGCTCCAGCGCCATCTTCAGGCCGATGTCGCGACGGGCGTCGGCGAGCGCCACCACGTCCGCAAACTGCGTCAGCCGCGGGCCGGCCGCCTCCACGGGCGCCGGCGCCACGCTCGGCTGCGGAGGGCCGCCGCTCGTCCGGACGAGGGCGGGGCGGGGCGGCGGGACGGTGGCTTGAGGCGCGGCGGCGGGGTCGGGCAGCGCGCCGACGGGGAGGGCCGGGGCGGAGACCAGCGCCGGCGCGCCGGCGGTCGCCAAGGCCTCGCCCTTCAGCTGCCGCAGGGCCTCGTCGGGCGTGGGCAGGTCGGCGGCGTAGGCGAGGCGAACGAAAACCATCTCGGCGGCGGCGAGCGGCCGCGTCGCGGTCTGCACCTCCGGGATCGCCTTGAGCAGGATCTGCCAGGCCCGCGACAGGACGCGAACCGAGAGCTTGCCGGCGAACTCGGCTCCCCGCCGACGCTCGGCCTCGCTCAAGGTGGGATCGGCCGCGGCCGCCTCCGGCACCAGCTTCAGCCGCGTCACGAGGTGGCAGAACCCGGCGAGGTCCGAGAGGATGACGGCCGGGTCGGCCCCGGATTCGTACTGGCTGCGCAGCTCCGCGAAGGCCTTGGGGATGTCACCCCGCATCGCCGCCTCGAACAGGTCGACGATGCGCCCCCGATCGGCGAGGCCCAGCATGTCGCGCACGCTGGCGGCGCTGACGAGGCCAGCGCCGTGGGCGATGGCCTGATCGAGGAGCGAGAGCGCGTCGCGCACCGACCCTTCCGCCGCGCGCACGATGGCGGCGAGCGCCTCGTCCTCGGCGCTCACGCCTTCGGCCGCGCAGATGCGGGCAAGGTGGGCCGACAGCGTCGCGGCCTCGACCCGGCGCAGGTCGAAGCGCTGGCAGCGCGACAGGATCGTCACCGGAACCTTCCGGATCTCGGTGGTCGCGAACACGAACTTCGCGTGGGGGGGCGGCTCCTCCAGCGTCTTCAGGAAGGCGTTGAAGGCCTTCTCCGAGAGCATGTGGACCTCGTCGACGATGTAGACCTTGTAGCGAGCCGAGACCGGCGAGTAGCGGATGCCGTCGATGATGGCCCGGACGTCCTCGATGCCGGTATGGGAGGCCGCATCCATCTCCAGCACGTCCATGTGCCGGGACTCGATGATCGCCTGGCAGTGTCGCCCGAGCTCGGGCATCGCGATGGTCGGGCCGGTATCGGGATGCCCGTCGCGGGCGTAGTTGAGGCCGCGGGCCAGGATGCGCGCCGTCGTGGTCTTGCCGACCCCGCGCACGCCCGTGAGCATCCAGGCCTGGGGAATCCGATTGGCGGCGAACGCGTTGGCCAGTGTCCGCACCATCGCGGACTGGCCGATCAGGTCGTCGAAATCCTTGGGCCGGTACTTGCGGGCGAGCACGCGATAGGGCGTCGCCGCATCGGGTGGCGGGGCAAAGCCGGGAAGGCCCGGCGCGTCGCTGGGAGTGCCGGTGCTCGCGTCCATGCCGCCCTGGATGCCGGTCCGCTGCCCTGTCCGGGCGTCGTCCCCTCGCCGGCCCGGTGGCGCGATCGAGGTGGGAGGCTGGACGAAGACCCGTTCGGTCTCGTTAGGGCTGCTTCCTTCCGGACCTGACCCGGTTGGCGAGTGAAACGTCCCTCGCCAACCTCCCGCGGGTTATATGGCCGGCGCGTCCGGCGAACGCAAGCGCCGACCTCGCGGCCTGTCCGGGCGCTACTCGGCCTTGCGCTTGGTGATGGCGAAGGTCTTCGGGTCGAGCTCGAGGTCGAACTGCTTGCCGCTCGCGTCGATGGCGTCCTCGATCTCGATCTCGTCGGATTCCACCTCGATCGACTTCCACTTGGTGAAGCCCTCCTTCTTGAGGGCGGCCTCGATCTTGGTCTGCTCGTCGGGCGTCGGAGCGCGGTCGGCGAAGGCGGAACCGGTGAGGGCGAGGCCGAGGGCGAGGGCCGAGAGGCCGATCTTGGCGATGGTCATGGAAATCTCCTGTGCGGGACGTCGCGGCGACCGAACGGGCGGAAGCGCGCAGGGTTCCCGCAGCCTTATCGGCGAGACGCACGCCTCGGTTGTCAGGATTAGGGCTACGCTTTACCCTCGATGGCGGCTGGGAGTCGGAACGTCGATGGTCACGCGCGTCGCCACCGTCGCCTTCGAGGGGATAGGGGAAGCACATTACCGCGATTTTCCCGGCTGCGCTGCTGTTTACAAGCGTCTGAAAAACCAGCAGTTTCGAGTTGCTCGGCTGCGATCGAGGTTCCTGGTGAATGGCCGGGTTTCCCTCCTGCTGCTTCCGTAGTGCTTCCGCGGAAGCGGGGAGGGCAGATTGGCGAAGCTGACGAAGCGGGTTGTCGAAGCGGCTGAGCCGCAGGGCAAGGACTACTTCCTGTGGTGTGACGAGCTCCCTGGCTTCGGTCTGCGTGTATTCGCGTCCGGCCGGCGCAGCTACCTTGTCCAATACCGCAATGCCGGTCGGACCCGCCGCGTCACGATCGGCCTGCACGGTCCCGTCACGGCTGAGCAAGCCCGCAAGGATGCGCTCTCGCTGCTCGGGCAGGTCGCGAGGGGCGATGATCCCGCGGAGGATAAAGCGACTCGGCGCAAATCGCTTACGGTTGAACAGCTCTGCGACCAGTACCTCGAGGCGGCGGACGCCGGCCTCGTGCTGGGCCGCGGACGCAAGCCCAAGAGCTCCCATCTCAGCCTGCCCGGCACTGACACGAAGGAATGCTTCCGTTCAATGGCCCCGCAGGCCATGCCCCCTACTAAAGTTCAATGTCGGACGTGAGTCCGCATCTGCGACTACTTAGAGGCTGTCAGATATTAGCCGATATGCCCTGGGGAGCCACGGGTGTCGCAGCGCTTCTATTTCGATCTTGAGAAGGGTCTTCAGACCATTCGAGACTACAAGGGCGTCGAGGCCCGCGACCGCTATGAGGCGATCAACGAAGCTACAGCGGTGCTCGAAAAGATGCGCAAGATTGGCGTGCTTCCTAGGAATGAGGAAGGCTGGCTCTTGTCTATCAAGGACACCAGCAGGGTCACGCTGATTAGGCTGCCGGTGATGCCGCGCGTCCCGGCAACGGCGTGATGTCTAAGACCGCCCGGCTCGCGCCGCGGCGGGCTTTTTGCTCTTTTGTCGCCCAGGCATGTCATCGCGCGGAGTTGATCCGCCTCAACTATGAGGCGGCTCACAATCCAATTGCCCTCGATTATCCTATGTGAAACTACTTAGGTAATCCCACCGGAGCGTGGGGTGGAAACGCTTCTCACGTGAGGGTCTGATGCTCGTCGGCATCGCCTATTTGGCATGTTTTGCCCTCGTTCTCGAGCTGGTGCATCGCGCGCCCGAGGCTCCAACGGACGAATCCAGCTAGCCAAACAGGTAGCTGACTAGGCTCACGACACCCCAGACTAGCAGCCCACACCATGCTGCCGTGAGAATGCCGCCGCTCAGGAGCACGAGTGGTGTAACAAGATCGCGCTTGGGACGTGGGACATGTTCCATGTCACCGTGAACTTGGACGGCTTCGTCGCGCTGCATGACGAGTGCCTCCACTGTGATGCCGGGCAGGAATACCAAACGCCAGCACAGGGTTCCGTGCAATCCAACACACTGAGCAGATGCGGTGGGAAGGTCTCAAGCTGCCTTCGCCATCGTCATCTTGGAAAATTTCTGGTAGCAGCCTGAGGCTTGGCCGCAACTGGGAGGATTGCTACGCGTTGGTAGTCGATCAGCACAAGCCGAAGGGCCGGAGCATGATCATCGCCTACCTACCTGTCACGTTCCTAGGCGCACTTGGTAGCGCTGCGCTGATGTGGCCGAATGGAGTGCTACAGGCGGCGGTTGCTGCTCCACTCGGTGGGAGTTTAGCTACAGTCGCCCTTGCAGCTTGGTTCGTTTTGCGCAGCTCCGCTCCACCAATTCGGCGAGCCCCAAATCGGAATATCAGAGCGCACTTCTCACCGACGTGGACGGCTGTAGCCCACCGCTGATCCTTCTCAGCCGTCTGCTCTCGCGCCAGAGCACACCCGGCCTCCGACAGGAACCATGCGGTCTCTCCCGGCCGATGCCACTTTCAGCGCGCCGGCCCTTCTTCAACGAGGCCGCGCGCGACCAGCACCGGCATCGCAGACGGATAGGCGCCGCGGCGCAGGCCGAGCGGGTGAAGGGCGCAGGCGCGCAACGCCTCGAGGTGTCGGCCCCGGACGGGCCCCTGCTCGACGTCCGGCGCCCCTCCTCGAAACCGGTGCCGTGCTCTGGCCATCCACAACTCTTCACATGGTCGGAAATCCAGAGCCAGGCGCATCGTTGACCGGAGCGCGGCTTACAGTCTGTTCTCTCTCTCTCTCTCTCTCTCTCTCTCTCTCTCCGTTCTATAAGAGGGAGATGTCATGGGCATCCATCAGGTCAGGGAATTGGTCGTGGACAGCGGCGGTCTCGTCCGCATCCCGATCGTTGGTCATGCGGTCTGCGCCGACTTTCCGTCACCGGCCGATGACTTCCTGGAAGGCGCGCTTGATCTACCGCGCTGGCTCGCGCCGAACCCGCCGGCCTCGTTCCTGCTGAACGTCTCCGGCGAATCGATGATCGACGTCGGCATCCACGATCGCGACGTCATGCTGGTCGACCACAGCCTCAAGACCAGGCCTGGGAGCTTCTTGGTGGTGTGTCGATGGTCAGTTCAGCCTCAAGCGGCTGGTGCTGGACGGCAACCGGCTGAAGCTCGCCTTCGCAAACCGCACGATGCCGGCCTACGCCGTCGAGGAGTACGCCGAGGTCGATCTCTGGGGCGTGGTCCGCTTCAACATGCGCTGGCACGTGGCGCGTGGCGCTCGTGACAAGTTCGCGAGAGGATGAGGGTGGCTGTTGTTTACTCCTTCACCAGCTGGGCCAGCAGGATTCCCGGTGGACGGCTTCATCTACGGGCTACGAAACAGGATCGAACGCGGCATCGGTCAGCTCAAGAGCGCACGACGCGTCGCGACGCGCTACAACAAGACCGCGTCGAGCTTCCTCGGCTTCGTCCAACTCACCGCCATCCGCCTCTCGCTTAGACACTACGTCAACATAGCCTAATCGACATTCCAATTCACTTCAAGTGCTTGAAATGTTGGGCACACTCTTAGAAAAGAAGACCTGAGGAGGATTGCAAATCGTTCAGTGTAGCATAGCTGTAGAAGGTCACGCCTTGCTCTGTCTGTTCGTCTACAAGCTGAAGATGCGAGAAGACACCGGTATTTGAGAAGACCTTCAGGCTGCTCGTAGGTCCAGCATCCGTCTCACCCTCAAAGGTCGGCAACACAAATCGATCACTACTGTCAGCTCTGATCCGCCCGTCTCCATTGGGATCGCTTATGAGCGAGGTTGTAATAATTCGATCTCCAATACCGAACCCACGGATGACATCGGCACCAGCCGGAATGCCAAGTGCAGTGTCAAAGAAAAATGAGTCTGCTCCGGCTGTTCCAATAAAGAGATTATTGGCACCAGTACCTTGGATGGACCCAGCAGGAGCTAGATTTCCTCCTGCAAACTCAATCACCTCAATGTTTCTGAGCTGATCGACGCCATCTGATAGCCCCGTCGTCGTATGAGCGACAGAAACAGCAGCCTCTGCTACCGACGTTCCGGGTTGACGGGTAAAGACATAGTCAGCACGTGAACCACTTAAGACGAAAGTGTCAACACCGGACCCACCATCTACCTTATCATTTCCGCCTCCACCGATCAGACGATCATTTCCGGCCTCGCCTCGCAGGTTATTGCTTGTGCTATCGCCGGTAATGACGTTGGCAAGTTCATTGCCAGTTCCAAGTACAGGTCCGACGAGCGTAAGATTCTCAATATAATCGGGCAACGTGTAAGCAACTGAAGAAATTACAACATCAATTCCGCCAGCGTCTCGATCAAAATTCACAAAAGGACCATCAGGATCGTTAGGCCCGGGTATAATGATCAAGCCTTCGCTCACATCGGTGTTGGCGTTGGTAACGTAGTACGTGTCATCGCCTGCACCGCCCCGGAAGCGATCCGGACCCTTGTCGTAGAACACGTCGTCACCAGCACTTCCGAACACGTAGTCGAAGAGGTCGGATCCCTTGACTGTAAATCCATCTTGCGCAAAACCAAATACTCTATTCTCGAAAATGACGTTACGTAGTGTGCTGATCTCCTCGAGAGTCTTACCTAGAAGCTCGTCATACTGAAAGTAAGTTCTAACCTCTCTATAAAGAACACTATAATCCGGCAAATCAAAACGTATCAATCCGTCTTCTGGAAATGCATCTTGTGTGTATGGCTCACTTCCATCAATAAGCACCAAATTATCTAGATTTAATGGCTTACTGTCGTCTAGCAGATTCAAAATCATGGCAATTACCCCATATCTGCTGCATCGAGCCGGCCGCATTATCGGCGCCACAGAAGATAGCCGTTAATCGACCATTAAGAAAGGCTTATCTCCTATCACGAGCACGGCAAAGCTTTCGGTATGAACAGTCTCGGCAGGATCATTGGCCCAACTCTCAAGCAAAAGCCACGACCTGTCCCGCCGTTGCGGGTTGATCCGCTTCGTGCGCGAGGGTTCGCTAGGGTTTGCCTCTGAGGGTCGTTCAGGCGGCGTGATGCTGCACGTAATGAAGCTGCCATCCACCTCTGGATCAGACACTTCGTCAACAGTGCCTAGGAAAAGCTCATCACTTCACCGGCCGGGCCAGCAGGATCGCCGAACGCACGGCAGCGCGGCGCGAGGCAAGCTTTCTCTCCGGCTCGGCTGCCATCTCGCTCGCGAACAGGCTGGCAGTGACGGTTGCTACGACATCGACACCGTTGCCTTCTCCTATCAAGACCAGGGGGTCGTGGGGTCCGCAAAGTTGGCATCGATCGCTGCATCGAGGTCGGCGTCAGTGATGCTCTTCGCCTTGTAGAGCTCGCCGAAGGTCGCCCCGGACTTCTCGGCCATCGCTACTGCATCCCCTGCAACCTGCCCATCAGCCCCGTATCCCAAGCCAGTGCCACGACACCGCCGAAGGTCACTGGCGGCCCACCGTCGATGCTGTAGGTGTCGGCAGGATCCGCGAGCTTCTGGACGATCCGGCCGGCGATGCGCAGCGCGCTGATCGCCTCGGCAAGGAGGGAGCGGGCGGCATGGGGTAGAGGAAGGTTGTCCGGCAGCATAGCCGGGCGAAACTAACGTGGGTTTATGAGCACGAAGTGAAGGCGCGAAGCAGCCCCTGCTCCTGAACGCTCAGATTGGGATGCCCTCAGGCACACCCGGCACGTCGCGCCGATAGTGCGTCCGCTGGAACAGGATGCGGTTGCGCACACTCGATTTCGAGTGCGGGTCAGGCAGGAAGCCTGACCCGACAACCTCACTCGGCAGCAACAGCCTTGCTCGCTCGACCGCGCTTCTTCGGTGCTGAAGCCGAAGGGCTAGCAACATTGGTTGTGCGCCGACCGCCGCGTGCCTTGGGCGCGTCAGTCACAGTCTCAGCCACGTCAGCACTCTTCGGCGCAGCCTCCTGACGCGCACGACCAAGCCCAATGCTGCGAGCGAGCTCGGAGCGTCGCGCCGAGTAGCCGGGAGCTGACATAGGGTAGTCGTTCGGCAAACCATACTTGATCCGATAGTCGTGCGGCGTGAGACCTCGCCCCGTGAGATGGCGCTTCAGCGACTTGTAGGACTTGCCATCCTCGAAGCTGATCAGCCCCTCATCGCTGATCGACTTCTTGATCTGCGCTGGGGTGGCCTTCGTCACGGGCTCCTGAGCAGGCGCGCTCGGCTTGCCGAGGCCGAGCAACCCTGAGTGAACGGACACGATGAGGTCGGCCAGACCTGAGGCAGGGACCGAGTTGTTGGAGACGTAAGCAGCGACGATCTGAGTTGTTAGCTCGACCGTGTCATCCTGCTCAACGGGTTGCGTTTCGATAGTGTCTGTCATCTAGGCCTTCCTTTGCTGACTGTCTAAAGCAGTCAGCGCGGCGCCATCCAAGATCAAGTACCCTGCTCAATTTTATCTTCAGCAAACTTGTCGCAGGTATCGGAGGTAGCATTTTCACTGAACACTCAGGAAAACTTGAGGTGTTCAATTCATGAGATCTGGCGCGGCGGCTCTGCAGCCGATAGCTTGCCCAGATGACCCGCATTGCTTCCACACTCGCATTAGCGCTTCTCACATGGCCGGCAGCGGCCTGGGATGGCACCGACGGTTCGACGGGCAATACGGTCGAGATCGAAAAGGGCCAGACTGTTCGGCGGGGTCGCGAAGTCGAGTTCTTTGACTACGGGGCTGGGGCCTACCGAAGCATCGACGTAGACAGCATACGCCAACGCGGTCGGAGCGTTGAGATCGAAGGCACCGACAGCGCGGGCAACTCGGTTACTCTCGAGATGGACGGTAATGGCGATTGAGCCACACGGAAGTGTCGCAGCTAGCGCTTCCGCTTCGCTTCCGCAGTAACTCATTATCCACCTAAGATATTGATAACTAACACTTAATCAAAGAACACCGTCGCCTTCGAGGGGATCGAGGCGCGCGCCGTCGACGTCCAGGTGCAGATCGCGCCGGGCGCCGTCGCCTTCATGCTGGTCGGGCTGCCGGACAAGGCGGTGGCGGAGTCGCGCGAGCGGGTCCGCGCGGCCCTGATCGCCTCCGGGCTGGCCCTGCCGGCCAAGCGCATCACCGTGAACCTGGCGCCGGCCGACCTGCCCAAGGAAGGCTCGCATTACGACCTTCCTATCGCGCTCGCGGTGATGGGGGCGATCGGGGCGCTGCCGGCCGACGCGCTCGCCGGCTATTGCGTGCTCGGCGAACTCGCCCTCGACGGCACCATCACGCCCGTCGCCGGCGTGCTGCCGGCCGCGATGGCAGCCAACGCCCGGGGCCTCGGCCTGATCTGCCCCGCCGCGACGGGGCCGGAGGCGGCCTGGGCGGGCGGCGACATGGACGTGCTCGCGCCCCGCTCGCTCATCCAACTCGCCAATCACTTCAAGGGCAGCCAGGTCATGGCCCGGCCCGAGCCCGCCGTCGCGGCCGCTACCGGTCCCCTGCCGGACCTGCGCGACATCAAGGGTCAGGAGGGCGCCAAGCGCGCCCTCGAGATCGCGGCGGCCGGCGGTCACAATCTCCTCTTCAACGGCCCGCCCGGTGCCGGCAAATCGATGCTGGCGGCCCGCCTCCCGTCGATCCTGCCACCCTTGAGCCCGCGCGAGCTCCTCGAGGTCTCGATGATCCAGTCGGTGGCGGGCGAGCTCAAGGAGGGGGCGCTCTCGAACCGGCGACCCTTCCGCCAGCCGCACCATTCCGCCTCGATGGCCGCCCTCGTCGGCGGCGGCATCAATGCGCGGCCGGGCGAGGCCTCACTGGCCCATGGCGGCGTGCTCTTCCTCGACGAGCTGCCGGAATTCTCAGCCCAGGTGCTCGATTCCCTGCGCCAGCCGATGGAAACGGGCGAGGTCATGATCGCCCGGGCCAATCCGAGAAAGACCTACTGAGGCGTAACAAGTCTTTGATCTTGAATATGAATTCATCGACTGCGTTGTGAGGCCGGGAGCACCTCCCCGCACCTGCAACGTCCTTTTGAACGTCCCTACGACGATCCCGGCATACGTCTGCCCCGAGACGATCCATCCTGATGATCGGGCCTCAGGAGGGAAGAGCAGGTTCGCACCCACGATGAGCCAGGGAATCGGCCCAAGTGGCCAGTGATGGCGTTAGGTCCGAAGTCATCGGCGAGCGTCGGACTGCGAGGAGCCGAAGCGTACGCGAGGATCAGAGCAGGCCAGCGACGCCGATAGGATGACCATCGCAGATGGGAAGCCTCGGGGTAGTTGGTCAGACCAATAAACGAACGTCCGGCCGAGCTACCTTCTTCAATGTGTTTGCGGCATCAAGGCTGTTAGGCGCACACGAACGCCTTCCTCCGCATAGGTCACCTCGACCTGTCCACCCAATTGCCGACCAAGCACTCGCTGCAACAGCACCGAACCAAACCCCTTCCGCGTCGGTTCTTGCACAAGCGGACCGTCGTGCTCCTCCCAAATCAGCGTCAGCAACCGCTCTCCGCTGGTGGCCCGGTCTAGCGTCCAAGCCACATGGACATGACCGGTCGGCAACGAGAAAGCCCCGTACTTGGCCGCGTTGGTGGTGAGTTCATGCGCAGCCATGCTGATTGCCAATGCCGCTTCGGAGGGCAGGTGAAGGTCAGGCCCCTCAAGCCTCACCCTGTGTCCGATCTCGTCGTCGTAAGGTGACAACTCTGCCAGGAGGATGTCCCTGAGCGCAGCCCCTCCCCACTGATCGTCAATTAGTAGCGTGTGAGTTTTTGCCAGAGAAGCGATCCGGTCCATCACGGACTGCTGAAACTCAGCGATAGTGGTCGCGTAGCGTGCGGTGGACGAAACCAGCGCCTGCACAATGGCGAGGGTGTTCTTGACCCGGTGGTGGAGTTCGCGTGTGACGAGCACCTGTTGCTCCTCCAACCGCTTACGCTCGCTGATGTCCAATGACACCAATGCAAGTCGTGGCCGGTTAGATGATCCTCGTGGCAACGGGGTATAGGTGCCAAGATAGTGGTGGACCACTCCGTCTCTCTCAAATGGATACTCTAAGACAGTGGGCTCGGGTTTGGCGTAGCACTCGCGCATGAAACCAAGCCAATGCGCGACAGCCTCAGGGTTCGTGCCGAGTTCGCTGAGGCGCGTACCTTGCATCTCAGTCACGCTACGTCCGAAGAGTCCAGCGTTGCGCGCGTTGGCCATGACATAGAGCACATCGTCGCCCAGCAGTTCGACAACGCCTGTGTACAAGCCCGCAGACTGGAAGATGCCTGACAGTAGAGCTTCGCGGTCACGCAAGTCGGCCTCGGCCTGCTTCAGCGCCGTCAGGTCTACGACATAAGCAGCGGCATCCTCACCGCTCGCCCCGACGCGCTTCACCATCGATGCCCCGATCAGGATCGGGACACGGCGGCCGTCCTTGGCGATGTACTCCTTCTCGAACTGCTCAGCGACACCAAGCGTGGTCAGTTGGTGTACCGCCTCATCGTCCTTGCCTGTCCACTCGGGCGGAGTCATGCCCCGCCACGGAACCTTTCCTTGCGCAAACTCATCCGCGCTGTAGCCAAGCAGGCGCTGAATCGCTGGGTTGCCGTAGGAGTAGCCACCTTCCAGATCGCCAATGGCAATACCGATAGGGCTGGCCTCGATCAGCTTGCGGAAACGCGCTTCGCCCTGACGTGCTGCCTCTTCCGCCCGCTTCTCCTTGTCGATGTCCACGATGGCGACCAAACCGCCCGTGATCTGTCCTTCAGCATTTCGGATCGGAGCACCGGTAATCCTGACCCAGGCATACGTGCCGTCGCCCCGCTGATACAGGTACTCATCCCCCGCTGTGACCTCGCCCGAGGTCAAGGCACGCGACAGCGGGTACTCGTGACCCTCGACCTGCCGACCATCCGGGTGGAAGGCGACCCATTCCTTGTAGCTTGCCATATCCGGTGATGGCAGGACCGGGTGACGGAAGATCGTCTCCACCTGCGGGTTCCCATCCAGAATACGACCGGAAGGGGCCTCGGCAATGACAATACCTACGGGCACCGTCTTGAAGATGGCATCCAGTCGAGCGCGTTCTGCGGCAAGGGCGCGTTCTGTCTGCTTGCGGGCGGTTATGTCCCGGAAGATGCCCGCTACACCGAGTGCCCGCCCATCGGGAGCCGTGATCCATGTAGCCGTGATCGACACATCCAGAAGGCGGCCGTCCTTGGAGCGGCGGACGCTCTCGACTTCGGCTTTGCCATTTGCTTTGACGAGATCGAAAACCCCGGTCTGGTTCTCTAGCGCGGCCAGTCCGTCCTGCGGCAAGAGCAGATCGACCGGAGCGCCTATGACCTCGCCGCGCGTGTAGCCGAACAGCGTTTCGGCACCTTCATTCCATGTCTGGATACGACCACCCTCTGGGTCGAAACTGATGATGGCATCGGTTGACGAGGATACGATGGCCGCCAGACGTGCGCTTGCCTCTTCAGCTTGCTTGCGTTCGTGGATGTCGAGAGCGATGCCCACCCACTGCTCAACGCGACCCTCTGCGCTCCTGATCGGCAGGGCGCGTGAGATGAACCAGCGATAAGCGCCATCAGACGCACGGCGAAAGGGTATCTCGCACTCAAATGTCTCGTCATGCTGCGCCGCATGCTTCCAGACGGCAAGGACCTGCTCGCGATGGTCAGGGTGGACCACCGCTACCCAACCATCCCCGTTTGTGTCGCCCGGCTCCAAGCCGGTGTAATCGTGCCAATACGCATTGCAGTACGTGATCGCGCCCCTGGCATCGCTGAACCAGACAGCTTATGGGGAGACATCGATCAGAGTGTCGAAGCGTGCTTCGCTTTCGCTCAGCGCACCCTGTGCTGATTTGAGATCATGGATGTCTGTACAGGTGCCGTACCACCGTGTGACATGTCCAAGGCTATCGCGCACGGGCTGGGCTCGTCCAAGTACCCATCGGTACTCACCGGAGCGATGCCGCAGACGATACTCGATGTGGTAAGGCTCACCTGAGGCCAAGCAGTGCCGCCAGACGCTCCAAGCCTTCTCCTGATCGTCAGGGTGGAACATGCCGTTCCACGCCTCGCCATCCGTTGAGCCTTCCGGGACCCCCGTGAACTCATACCAGCGTTGATTGTAGAAGTCGTGGAAGCCATCCGGGCGGGTTGACCAGACCATCTGGTCGATGCTGTCGGAGATGGCACGGAATTTCTGCTCACTCTCGGCAAGTTCAGCCTCGCGCATCGCCAAGCGGCGAACGAGCCGCTTCTGCTCAAGCTGCGCCATCACCTGTCTAGCTAGGGAGAGCAACCCCTCACCCTGTGCCTCCGTTAGACCTTCTGCTCGGGGTCGATGGTCGAGGACACAGACGGTGCCGAGGGGCAGGCCTTCAGAGGTCTCCAGAAGTGCGCCTGCATAGAAGCGCAGATGCGGCTTGCCTGTAACGAGCGGATTGGACGCGAAGCGTTCATCCTGCGTTGTATCAGGGATGACGAACAGGTCCTTCTGAAGCAATGCATGGGCACAAATAGAGAGGTCGATAGGCGTCTCGCGAAGACCCAGACCTACTTCATCTTTGAACCATTGCCGGGTGCTCTCGACAAAGTTGATGACTGCTATAGGCGCAGCGCAAACCTGAGCAGCAAGCTTGGCGAGATCGTCGAAGGCAAGCTCAGGCGGGGTGTCGAGGATGTTATAGTCACGCAGGGCCATGAGGCGGTCCGCCTGTAGCCAAGTTGCTTCAGTGCTACACCTCTGCGGGGGATGCCCAGCGATACTCATTTCGTTTACTGCCGTAGAAGGTGCCGAGTGGTGTCGGCCTGAAGCGATTCGCGCGAGCGCAGCATATGTTAAATCGTATCGCGAGGATTGGGGCGCAATTAAGTTGCGCAAAACACGAAAGGTCCGCGCTTGGCGGCGCTGAGCGACCGCGCAAATACAACCAGTGGCTGAGGCTATTGTTTTGAGGGTACGCCGCCATAGTTTTCGATGCGAGCGAAGGTGGGAAATCCGAAAAAGAGCCAGGGCGCGGAAGACCTATTGGATGTCGGTAAGTGGTTGATGTTAAAGGCGAGCCTATGCCTTTATTGCCCCATTCTGAATTTAACCAGCTACTCGGTCATGAAACTGGTCGAGTGAGCGGGACGACATTGCCCTGCGAGGGAGAGCGGGTCGCTGGTAAAGCGGTTCGCTCGACAGCGAGCATGAGCGCTGCGGGCTCGTAAGGCTTCGAGATCAGCGGGAAGCCTTCCTTCAACGCAATCGCCGCCTGATCGCTATAGCCTGTTGCCAGGAGTACAGGCAGCGTAGGCCAACGGCTCCGCACGCGCTTGGCGAGATCGTACCCGTTCATGCCCCCCGGCATCACAAGATCGGACAAGATCAGATCGAACGGCTCTCCCGAGTCGAGCACGTGAAGAGCCTCCGATGCGTTGCCCGCACTCACGACCGTATGGCGGCGCTCGGCCATCATGGAGGCAGCGACTTCCGCGACCTCGGCGTTGTCCTCGACCAGTAGAACATGAAGCGGATGCACGACCTCGCTGGGCTGGCGGCCAGTCTCGGCAGCCTCGGTGCCTTGCGCGCTCGTGCGAGGCAGCGAGATCGTGAAGGTCGTGCCGTGACCGACCTCGCTCGTCACGCGCACTGATCCATCCGACTGCTGGGCGAACGCGTAGACCTGCGGCAGACCCAGCCCGGTGCCTTTCCCCACATCCTTCGTGCTGAAGAATGGCTCGAAGGCGCGGGCGAGAACGTCTGGCGGCATGCCGTGTCCGGTATCGCTCACCGCAATCGCCACGCACTGTGCATGGTCGCCAACGGGTGCGGTGACGTTCTCCGTCCGAATGCGAAATTGCCCACCTTTGGGCATGGCGTCACGCGCGTTCACTGCGAGGTTAATGAGCGCGATTTGCAACTGCGATGGATCGACCTCGACGGGCCAGAGTCCTTCCGCAAGGTCGAACATGATATGGATGTCGCCTCGCAGCGACTGCTTCAGCATATCGTCCATCCCAAGGATCAGCCGGTTCACGTCCACCACCTCGGGCTGAAGGGTGTGGCGGCGGCCGAAGGCGAGTAGTTGCTGCGTGAGCTTACGCCCCTGCTCGACGGCTCGCATTGCGTTGTCGATCAGTCTCGGCCGACGCTCCTCGGGTGCGCGACGCAGGAGATCGAGATTGCCGAGCACGACAGTCAGCAGGTTGTTGAAGTCGTGCGCGATCCCGGAACTCAAGCCCCCAAGCGCCTCCATCTTCTGCGCCTGGAACAAAGAGGCGCGCGCCTTCTCCAGGGCCTGCTGCCCATTCTGGCGCTCGGTGATGTCCCGCGTGATCTTGGCAAAACCGACAAGCTCGCCGGTCTCGCTGCGGATCGCATCGATCACGACGCTGGCCCAGAAGCGAGTGCCGTCCTTGCGCACTCGCCAACCTTCTGCCTCGTACTTGCCCTCCCGCACCGCTGTCTCAAGCGCTCGGCCCGGAACACCTGTGGCGCGATCCTCTTCGGTGTAGAAGCGCGAGAAGTGCTGTCCGAGAATTTCCGCCTCGACGTAGCCTTTGAACCGTTCAGCGCCTGGGTTCCAGCTTGTGACGATGCCCGTGGGATCGAGCATGTAGATGGCGTAATCCGTGACCGCCTGGACCAAGAGCCGGAATCGTTGTTCGTCCATATGGCCGACTTGGAGTCGGGTGTCTGAAGACATGCCTGTCCCTCTTATTGCTGCTCGACTGTAGCAGAGGACGGCCCGATGAAGTCGCCTTAATCGTCGTGTTCGTCAGCATAGCGAACTCTTTGGAGGAGACGAATCAAATATCCTCGGGATGACAAGCGCTGGCAGAGTTTTCGCCAAATGACGGTGGGCATTAGCGAAGAATTCAGTGGCAACAATCCGCGATCTGCGCTCAGATTCCCCTCTGAGATTCATCCTGCGAATCAGAGGAGGCCCATATGAGAGTATTGGCAGCATTTATCGCGTTCTGCATGGCGGTACCCTCGGCCTACGCAATCGAGACGAAGGACTTGATCGGCAATTGGCGACTTGTAACTGCCACTCGACTGCTCGTGGATTCCAACGAAGTGATCAATGCTTATGGTGGTCCGAAACCAACCGGCTGGCTGAATTACAGTCCAGATGGCCGAGTGATGGTAGTTATTGCTCATGAAGGGCGAAAGAAGCCGGTATCGAATGATAAAATGACTGATGAAGATCGTATTGGATTGCACAAAAGCTTAGTCGCATATGCTGGAACATTCTCATTCGATGGTAAAAATGTAACACACAATATTGATACGTCTTGGAATGAAGTTTGGTCAGGAACTTCTCAAGTAAGAAATGCAGAGTATAAAGATAACAAGCTAATTATTTCGACTCCTCCATTTCGTTTTAACGTCGACGGCAAAATGAGCGTTGTCACTCTGACTTATGAAAAAACATCCGTGAATACTGAGCTAGGAGGCTGGCCGCGTTCTGTAGGATCACCTCCGAACATGTAGGGACGACAGAAGAGCGTCGCGGTAGGACTACCCCTGAGGAACCGAAGGTGGGAAATCGAAAAAACAGTCAACCACCGGATCACCTATCCGGCCCGGCTCCAGCTGGTGGCCGCGATGAATCCCTGCCGCTGCGGCCAGGCGCTCGAACCCGGCTATGCCTGCCGGCGCGGGCCGAACGAGCGCTGCGTGGCGCAGTACGGCGCCCGGATCTCAGGGCCGCTCCTCGACCGGATCGACCTGCGCATCGAGGTCGGCGCGGTGACCGCGGCCGACCTCATCCTGCCGCCGCCGACGGAAGGGTCGGCCGAGACGGCGGCGCGGGTGGCCGCGGCGCGCGAGATCCAGACCCGGCGCTTCGCCGCCCGCGGCCTCACGGGCGTGATCACCAACGCGACCTGTCCGGCCACCGTGATCGAGGAGGTCGCGGCACCCGATGCCGACGGCACGCGGCTCATCCGCGACGCGGCCGAGGCGATGCGGCTCTCGGCGCGCGGCTTCCACCGCACCCTGCGGGTCGCACGCACGCTGGCCGATCTCGACGGGACGGAGCGGGTCGGGCGCCTCCACCTCGCCGAGGCCCTGTCCTATCGCGGACGCGCGGAGCGGCCCGTCGCGATGGTCTGAGGCGCCGCGCCCGCCGTCCGCCTAGCGTCCGTAGATATCTTCGGTTCGGACGATGTCGTCCTCGCCGGTGTAGGAGCCGACCTGGACCTCGATCAGCTCGAGCGGGATCCGGCCCGGGTTGGCGAGCCGGTGCATCGACCCGATCGGCAGGTAGATCGCCTCGTTCTCGTGCACCAGCGACACGGCACCGTCCAGCGTCACCTCGGCGGTGCCCCGCACCACCACCCAGTGCTCGGCCCGGTGGAAGTGCTTCTGCAGCGACAAGCGCCCGCCCGGCGTGACCTGGATGCGCTTGACCTGGAAGCGCTCGCCGAGGTCGATGCGTTGGTACCAGCCCCAGGGGCGGTACATGCGCCGATGCGCGTCCGCCTCCGGGTGCCCGGCCGCGCGCAGCTGCGCCACCAGCTCCTTGACCTGGCCCGAGCGCGCCTTGGAGGCCACCAGCACCGCGTCGGGCGTGGTCACCACCACCACGTCGTCCAGCCCCACCACCGTGGTCAGCCCCTCGCCCTCGCTGTGCACCAGGCTGTTCGTCGTCTCCACAAGCTCGACCCGGCCGCGCACGGCGTTGCCCTGCGCGTCTCGCCCCAGCACGCCCCAGACCGCGTCCCAGGTGCCGACATCCGACCAGGCGAAGGAGACCGGCAGCACGCCGGCGAGCTCGGTCCGCTCCATGACGGCGTAGTCGATCGAGGTCTTGGGCGCCTGCCCGAACGCAGCCGCGTCGAGCCGCACGAAGTCGAGGTCGCGCGTGGCATGCTCCAGCGCGGCCTCAGCGGCGTCGAGCACCGCGGGGACGTGGCGGCGCAGCTCCGCGAGCATCACGTCGGCGCGAAACAGGAAGTAGCCGGCGTTCCACAGCGCGCCCTCGGCGATCAGGTCGTGAGCGCCCTCAGCATTCGGCTTCTCGACGAAGCGCGCGACGGCGTAGGCGCCGGGCACGCCCTCGAGGGCGGGCCCGCGCCGGATGTAGCCGTAATCGGTGGCGGGCTTGGTCGGCGCGATGCCCAGCGTCATGATCTGACCGGCCCGCGCGCCGATCGCGGCGGCGCGTGCGGCGGCGGCGAAGGCGGGCGCGTCCTCGATGACGTGGTCGGCGGCCAGGATCAGGACCACGGCCTGGGGGTCGCGAGCGGCCGCGTGCAGGGCGGCGACCGCCACGGCGGCGGCCGAGTCGCGCCGCTCGGGCTCGAGCAGGATGTCGGCGCCGACGCCGACCTGGGCGAGTTGCTCGGCGACGATGAAGCGGGCGTCCGCTGCCGTGATCACGGTGGGACGGGCGAAGGTGGAGGCGTCCGTGACCCGCTCCACCGTCGCCTGGAAGGTTGAGCCTCTCGCATCCACCAGCGCCGTGAACTGCTTGGGCATGCTCTCCCGCGACGCAGGCCACAGCCGCGTGCCCGACCCACCACACAAGATGATCGGATAGATCTGATCCGCCACGCTGCTATGCTCCATCTCTTCGCCGACGGCTCTATTCCGCCGCTTGGCGGGCGACGTAGCCCAGGCGCTCGTTGAGCTCGCCGATGAGCCTCACCGCGGCCTCCGCGATCACCGTGCCGGGCGGGAAGATCGCCGAGGCGCCGGCCTCGTACAGCGCCGGGTAGTCGCCCGGCGGAATGACGCCGCCGATCACGATCATCACGTCGTCGCGGCCGGCCTCGGTCAGGGCCGCCTTCAGCTCCGGCACCAGGGTGAGATGGCCGGCGGCCAGGGACGAGACGCCGACGATGTGGACGTCGTTCTCCACCGCCTGGCGCGCCGCCTCCGCCGGCGTGGCGAAGAGCGGCCCGATATCGACGTCGAAGCCGAGATCGGCGAAGGCCGAGGCGATCACCTTCTGGCCGCGATCGTGCCCGTCCTGGCCCATCTTGGCGACGAGGATGCGCGGGCGCCGGCCATCGGCCTCCTCGAACGCCTCCACGAGCTTGCGCACGGTCTCGACCACCGGGGACATGCCGCCCACCTCCCGCTTGTACACGCCCGAGATCGAGCGGATCTCGGCCCGGTGCCGGCCCCAGGCCCGCTCCAGCGCCTCGGAAATCTCGCCGACCGTGGCCTTGGCCCGAGCAGCGTTCACGGCCAGCTCCAGGAGGTTGCCCTCGCCGTCGGCGGCCTTGGTCAGGGCGGCCAGCGCCGCGTCGACGTCGGCCTGGCTGCGCTCAGCGCGCAGGCGCTTGAGCTTGTCGATCTGGAGCGTCCGCACGTTGCCGTTGTCGACCCGCATCAGCTCGACGATGCGGTCGTCCTCCGGCTTGAACTTGTTGACGCCGACGATGGTCTGGCGGCCGGAATCGATCCGGGCCTGGGCGCGGGCCGCCGCCTCCTCGATCCGGAGCTTCGGGATGCCGGCCTCGATGGCCTTGGCCATGCCGCCGAGCTCGTTGACCTCGCGGATGTGCTCCCAGGCGCGGGTCGCGATGTCCTGCGTCAGGCGCTCGACGTAGTAGGAGCCGCCCCAAGGGTCGACGATGCGGGTGGTGCCGCTCTCCTGCTGCAGGAAGAGCTGGGTGTTGCGGGCGATCCGGGCCGAGAAGTCGGTGGGTAGCGCCAGCGCCTCGTCCAGCGCGTTGGTGTGGAGCGACTGTGTCCCGCCCTGCGTCGCCGCCATCGCTTCGATGCAGGTGCGAGTGACGTTGTTGAACACGTCCTGCGCGGTCAGCGACCAGCCGCTCGTCTGCGAGTGGGTGCGCAGCGGCAGCGACTTGTCGGATTTCGGGTCGAACTCCTTGACGAGGCCGGCCCAGATCAGGCGCGCCGCCCGCATCTTGGCGATCTCCATGAAGAAGTTCATGCCGATCGCCCAGAAGAACGACAGCCGCGGCGCGAACTGATCAATGGTGAGGCCGGCGCCCTGGCCCGCCTTGATGTACTCGACGCCGTCGGCCAGCGTGTAGGCGAGCTCGAGGTCCTGCGTCGCGCCGGCCTCCTGCATGTGGTAGCCGGAGATCGAGATCGAGTTGAACTTCGGCATGTGGGCCGAGGTGTAGGCGAAGATGTCGCCGATGATCCGCATCGAGCCCTTGGGCGGGTAGATGTAGGTGTTGCGGACCATGAACTCCTTGAGGATGTCGTTCTGGATCGTGCCCGCGAGCCTCGAGGGCGGCACGCCCTGCTCCTCGGCCGCCACGATGTAGAGGGCGAGAATGGGGAGCACCGCGCCGTTCATGGTCATCGACACGGTCATCTCGTCGAGGGGGATCCCCGAGAAGAGCGTCCGCATGTCGTAGATCGAGTCGATGGCCACGCCCGCCATGCCGACGTCACCCGAGACGCGGGGATGGTCGGAATCGTAGCCGCGGTGGGTGGCGAGGTCGAAGGCGACCGAGAGGCCCTTCTGCCCGGCGGCGAGGTTGCGTCGGTAGAAGGCGTTCGAATCCTCGGCCGTGGAGAAGCCGGCATATTGCCGGATCGTCCAGGGCTGGGTGACGTACATCGTCGGGTAGGGGCCGCGGAGATACGGCGCGAGGCCCGGATAGGTGTGCAGGAAGGGAATGCCCTCGCGATCGGCCGGGCCGTAATGCCCCTTCACGGGAATGCCCTCGGGTGTCATCCAGGGCTCGCCGACCGGCGGGGGCGGCGCCTGGACGGCGTCGGCCGCGTAAGGCAGCGTCGTGAAGTCGGGAATGCGGGACGTCATGGGGGCGTGCTCGTCGGCGGGCAATCCGCGGCATTATAGGGATGACGGGGGGCGGTGCCACTCGTAATCGCCCGAGCCGGAGAGAGCAGGCATGCGCACCCGCACCCGACTCCTCGCCGCCGTGATCGCTTCCCTCGTGGTCGGGATCGGCGCGACGGGCCACGATCGCTGGAGCGCCGGGCGGGCGGCGGAGACCGGGGCCGTCTCGCAGATGGGGCCGGTCCGATCGATCCTGCTCGGCCTCGCCGCGGGGTTCGTCGTCCTCGCCGGCACCGGCCTGCGCCGGCCACCATCTGGCAGGCGGCCGTAATCCGGAGGCGGGGAGGTCCGCTTCCTACCCGTCGATCCGTGCGAGTGCGGCCGCATCGCGTCCCACGATGCCCGCGAGTCCGGCTCCTTCCTTCCGCAGCCGATCGAGCAGCCCCGCCTTGATGCGGTCGACGAGTCCGGGTCCCTCGTAGACGAGCGCCGAGTAGAGCTGGACGAGGCTCGCGCCGGCCCGGATCTTGGTCCAGGCGGCCTCGGCCGAGTCGATGCCGCCGACGCCGACGAGCGGGATCTTGCCCTCGACCCGCAGGTAGGTCTCCGCGAGCAGCCGGGTCGAGGCCGCGAAGAGGGGCCGACCGGAGAGGCCGCCGGCTTCACCGCTCACCCGCGTCTCCGCCAGGGTCGCGGGTCGCGCCACGGTGGTGTTCGAGACGACGAGGGCCTGGACGCCCCGGCGGAGCGCCGTCGCCACGATCGCGTCGAGGGCGCCGAGGCCGATATCAGGAGCGATCTTCAGGAGGATGGCGGTGGCGGGCTGGACGTCGTCGCGGGCGGCCACGACCCGGGCGAGCAACTCGTCGAGGAAGGCCTCGCCCTGGAGGTCGCGCAGGCCCGGCGTGTTCGGCGAGGAGACGTTGACGGTCACGAAATCCACGACGGGCGCCAGCGCCTGAGTGCAGGCGACGTAATCGGCCAGCCGATCCGCGGAATCCTTGTTCGCGCCGATATTGACGCCGACGAGGCCCGGGCGCCCGCGGCGGGCGGTCAAGCGTGCGCCCACCACGTCGAGGCCCTCGCTGTTGAGGCCGAAGCGGTTGATGATTCCACCGTCGCGAGGGAGCCGGAAGACACGGGGACGCGGATTGCCCGGCTGGGGCCTGGGCACGACGCCGCCGACCTCGACGAAGCCGAAGCCGAGCCCGAGCAGGGCGTCGGGCACCCGCGCGCCCTTGTCGAACCCCGCCGCGAGGCCGACCGGGTTCGGAAAGCGCCGCCCCAGCACCTCGACGGCGAGGCGGGGATCGTCCGGCGCGGGGCGCAGCGGCGGCAGCAGGGAGAGGCCGCGGATGGTGAGGTCGTGCGCGGCCTCCGGGTCGAGCCCGTGCAGGACTGGCTTGGCGAGGGGAAAGAGCGCGCCGATCATGCTCATGACCCTGCCGACAGGACGCGCGGTGGGAAGACGTGCCGCCCGTCCGGCCCAAGCGGCAGATCATGGACCGCGCGCACCGCGTCGAGGGGAAGGTCGCCGTAGAGGTGGGGGAAGAGGGCGCCACCGCGGGAGGGCTCGAAGCGCAGGGCCGCGCCGAGCGTTTCGGCCTCCACTGCGACGAGCACGAGGTCCTCCACTCCTGCGAAGTGGCGGGCGGCGGTTTCCGCCACCTGCGCGGCGGTGGAGAAGTGGATGAACCCGTCGGCTACGTCGACGGGCGCGCCGGTGAAGCGGCCCGCCGCCTCGGCTTCGCGCCAGAGGGGGCGGGGGCAGATCTTATAGAGGATGGGCATCCTTCTGCGATAGAATGCGGGCTCCCCCGCCGCAACCGGGTCGCGGGGCCGCGGCAGGCGTTCCAACCGTTGCTTTCCCCAGGCGTTAGTTCTACTTTCCTACAGCTAGGCTGGCGGTCTTAGCCGGCGCCATCGCCAGGAGCCCGTGATGCTGTCCCACGAGCAGATCTGGACCGCCATCGATCGCTTGGCCGAGCGCTACGGCTTCTCCGCCTCGGGCCTCGCCCGGCGCGCGGGGCTCGACGCGACGAGCTTCAACCGCTCGAAGCGGATCGGCCCTGACGGGCGCAAGCGCTGGCCGTCGACCGAATCGGTCTCGAAGGTGCTGGCCGCCACGGGCGCCAGCCTCGACGACTTCCTGCGCCTGATCGAGGCCCGCGAAGGCCCCCCCCGGACAACGGTGCCGCTGATCGGCATGACCCAGGCGGGATCGGGCCGCCTGTTCACCGACGAGGGCATGCCCACCGGCGGCCCGGGCTGGGAGGAAATCGACTTCCCCGACCTCGGCGAGGAGCGCGCCTTCGCCCTGGAGGTCCAGGGCGATTCGATGCAGCCGCTCTACCGCGACGGCGACGTGCTCATCGTCTCGCCGAGCGCCGGCGTCCGCAAGGGCGACCGCGTCGTGGTCCGGCTCAGCGCGGGAGAGGTGCTCGCCAAGGAGCTCAAGCGCAAGACGGCCCGCACCATCGAGCTCGCCTCCCTGAACCCGGAGCACCCGGACCGCACCGTCAATGTCGGCGAGATCGCCTGGATCGCGCGGGTGATGTGGGTGCGGCAGTAGGCGAGCAGGTTGGCCATCACGCCGGATGCGTCTATCGCTGGGCCTCGGCGGGAGAGCGACTTTCCAAGGGCGCGAAGGCATATCATGGCGCTGCCTGACCTGGACGTTCGATCCGACGAGGCCCCGGGGCCGGAGACCGTCGCCCTGCTGACGGCCTGCGCTGTTCCCGCCTTCCTGAGCGATGCCCGCCGGCCGGGCGCGCCGATCGTCTTCGCCAATCCCGCCTTCCTGGCGCTCACCGGCTACACGTCCGAGGAGGTGATCGGCCGCGACGGGCGCTTCCTGCATGGCGAGCGGGCGGATCGGGAGGCGCGCGCCGCCTGGGCGGAGGCGCTCGGCGGGACGCCGGGGACCGAGCTGCTCGCTTCCCGCAAGGACGGCGCAACCTTCTGGGCCTGCCTCTCCGTCGCCCCCGTGCCAGGGCCGGACGGCCCGCCCGCCTATCGCCTCGGCCAGATCGTCGACGTGACCCGGCGGCGCGATGCCGAGGGGGCGCTCGTTCTCTCCCGGCGGCGCGAGGCGCTGGGGCTTCTCACCAACAGCGTGGCGCACGAGTTCAACAACTTCCTCCAGATCCTGATCGGCTACATCGACGGGCTGAAGCGGCGCCTCGGCGACCGGCCCGAACCCTTCATCCAGCGGGCGATTGTGCGATCCACCGACGCCGCGGAGCGGGCGACGATCCTGACCCGGCAGCTCCTCGCCTTCTCCCGCCGGATCGCGCCGGACGTGCGGCCCGTCGACCTGAACGCGCTGATCACGGACTTCGCCAAGGGCTCTCGGCCGAGCCTGCCGGCCCGCATCGCCCTCAGGATCGAGACCACGCCGGGCCTCAGCCCCTCCTTGAGCAACCCGACCCAGGTCGAGTTCGCCCTCACCCACATCCTCGCCAATGCCTGCGAGGCCATGCCGAACCCGGGCACCATCACGGTCGCCACCTTCGCGGTCGCGCCGGGCGATCACGGCATGCAGCGCCCCGCCGACGGGGCGGTGGGCATCGCCGTGACCGACACGGGCCAGGGCATGTCGCCCGAGATGGCGGCCCGGGCGCTCGCCCCCTTCGCGACGAGCCGGGAGGCCGGGCGCGGCACGGGGCTCGCCATCGTTCACGGCCTCATGAAGCGGCAGAACGGAACCGTCGCCCTCGACAGCCGCCCCGGAGAAGGTACCATCGTGCGGCTGATCTTCCCCGCCGCGGTCTGAGGATGCGTCGGATTTTAACCGCACCCGACATCAAACGCTCATCGGCGATGGACTAAAACTTCGCCCCACACGTCACCATATGAGTTCAGGCGATCCCGCCAGGACTTTCCAATTCGTCAGAGGCGATTTCATGCTCACCTCCCTCACGCGTCGCAAGCGCGCTGCCGCCATCCTCGCGGTCGCCGCGTCGCTGGCGATGGCCGCGCCCGTCGTCGAGGCCCGTCCGGGCGGCGGCGGTGGCATGGGCTCGCGCGGTTCCAAGACCTACGCGCCGCCCTCCGCCACCACGACCGCGCCCGGCAACGCCGCGCCGATCCAGCGCACGCAGACGCAGCCAGGCCCGACCAATCCGGGCATGAACCCGGCGGCCCAGCAGCGACCCCGCTTCGGCGGCGGCTTCATGGCCGGTCTCCTCGGGGCGGGCCTGCTCGGCGCCCTCTTCGGCGCCGGCTTCTTCGGCGGCCTCGGCGGCCTCGCCTCGATGATCGGCTTGCTGCTGCAGGTCGGCCTGCTCGTCCTCGTCGTCGCCCTCGCGGTGCGCTGGTTCCGCCGGCGTCAGGAGGGACCGGTCGCGGCCGGTCATGCGCGCACGGGCCTCGATCAGGGTCCCGGCCCGCAGGGTCCGGCTCGCAACGGGCTCGGCGGCGGTCTCGGCATGAACGCCGCGCCAGCGGCGGCTCCCGCCGTGGCGCCCGTCGCGGTTGGCAAGGTCAATGTCGGCCCCGGCGACTTCGAGAGCTTCGAGATCGCCCTCAACGACGTGCAGGCCGCCTATGGCCGCGAGGATGTCGCGTCCCTGCGCAACCTCGCGACGCCGGAGATGGCCGGCTACTTCGAGGAGGAGCTGCGCGCCAACGCCGCCCGCGGCGTGGTCAACCGCATCTCCGACGTGAAGCTCCTCCAGGGCGACCTCTCGGAGGCCTGGAGCGAGGGCCGCAACGAGTACGCCACGGTGGCCATGCGCTACGCCATCAAGGACGTCACCCTCGACCGCCGCACCAACGCGGTCGTCGAGACCGGCGAGCCCGAGGCCGTCGAGCTCTGGACCTTCGTGCGCGAGCGCGGCGGTCGCTGGATCCTCTCGGCGATCCAGCAGGGTCGCTGATCCGTCGATCTTCCTGAGGTAATTGTTGAGAGGGCCGCGCGGGACCATCGCGCGGCCCCTTCTCTTTGGGCGACGTCCCGTGAGTCTCCGAGTGATCGGAACGATCGTGCGGCACTCTCCTCCCTCTTACGGGGAGGGCGATCGCGGATGGGGTTGGTCAATTCCCTTTGTCATTCCGGGGCTGCGAAGCAGAGCCCGGAAGCCAGAGCCGCTGACGAGGCAGGCTGGATCGCCACCTGCGGTTCTGGGTTCCGGGCTCGCCTGACGGCGCCCCGGAATGACAAAGGGGGTAGAAGGCACCCCCACGGCTGGAGGACGATCTCATCGGCGCTCGCCCAAATACGAGAGGAGAGACGCGCGAACGATCTGCCGATGCCGCCCTCAGAGCGCCTGCGCCATGGCGACGAAGCCTGCCACCGGCACCTCCTCCGCCCGCGCCGTCTCAGGGATGCCGGCAGCCGCGCAGAGGCGGGCCGGGTCGGGTGTCGCCGCCTTCAGGCTCTGGCGCAGCATCTTGCGGCGCTGCCCGAAGGCGGCGCGGGTGACGCGCTCCAGCGCGTCGACGGCGCAGGGCAGGGGAGCGGTCCGCGGCGTCAGCCGGACCACGCTCGAGGTCACCTTGGGCGGCGGCACGAAGGCCGAGGGCACGACGTCGAACAGGATCGAAGCCTCGGTGCGCCAGCCGCAGAGCACCCCGAGCCGTCCGTAATTCGCGCGGTCGGTTTCGTCGGCCCCGATGCGCTCGGCGACCTCGCGCTGGAACATCAGGGTCAGCGAGTCCCACCAGGGCGGCCAGAGCCCGGCCGTGAGCCAGCCCGTCAGCAGCGGCGTGCCGATATTGTAGGGGAGGTTGGCCACGATGCGGGCCGGGCCTGCGCCGACGAGAGGCAGGGGATCGAAGGCGAGGGCATCGGCATCGACGATGTCCAACCGGCCGGGATAACGCGCGGCGATCTCGGCCAGTGCCGGCAGGGCGCGCGGGTCCCGCTCGATCGCCACGACGCGGGCGGCGCCGGCCGCGAGCAGCGCCCGCGTGAGCCCGCCCGGCCCGGGGCCGATCTCGACCACCGTCACCCCTTCGAGGGGGCCGGCGGCGCGGGCGATGCGCCCGGTGAGGTTGAGGTCGAACAGGAAGTTCTGGCCGAGCGCCTTCTTCGGCTCGAGGCCGTGGCGACGCACGACCTCGCGCAGGGGCGGAAGACCGTCGTCGGTCATGGGCGCCATCCGCCGCACTCCCTTCCCGCCTGAAGGCCGTGCGCGAGAGCCGTGTCGGGCTCCCTCCCCCAGGGGGAGAGGGTTGGGGTGAGGGGCCTGCGTTGCCCGGAGGGGGCACGCCTCTCACCCTCTAGGAGCGGGGACCCGCGCCTCACCCGCATCGCGCCGCCATCCTGGCCGCGAGGCGTAGCGCCGCCATCAGGCTGTCCGCGCCGGCGATGCCCCGGCCGGCGATGTCGAAGGCGGTGCCGTGGTCCGGCGAGGTGCGCACGAAGGGCAGGCCGAGCGTGACGTTGACGCCCTCGTCGAAGGCCAGGGTCTTGATCGGGATCAGGGCCTGGTCGTGGGTCGGGCACAGGGCCACGTCGTAGGTCGCCCGGGCGCGCTCGTGGAACAGGGTGTCGGCGGGCAGCGGCCCGCGGATGTCGATGCCCTCGTTCTGCAGGGCCAGGACGGCGGGTTCCAGCACGTCGCGATCCTCCGTGCCCATCGTGCCGGCCTCCCCGGCATGGGGGTTGAGGCCGGACAGGACGAGGCGGGGCCTCTCGATTCCGAAGCAGCGGGTGAGGTCGGCCGCGACGATCCGGGCCGTGCGCGTCACGAGGTCCCCGGTCAGCAGCTCCGGCACCTGCCGCAGGGCCACGTGGATCGTGACCGGCACCACCGCGAGCGTCTCGCTCCAGAGCAGCATCACCGGCAGCGGCACGGGCTCGCCCGGCGGCACGGCGAGGGCGGCCAGGAACTCGGTGTGGCCCGGATAGGCGAAGCCGACCTGCGTCAGCACGTATTTGGCGATGGGGTTCGTGACGAGGGCGGCGGCCGTACCGGATCGGACAAGATCGACCGCGGTCGTGATCGATTCGAGCGTCGCCCCGGCATTGGCCGGGTCGGGCCGTCCCGCGATCGCCGCGACGCGGGCGCCGCTCGGCAGCGGCATCACGGGAAGCGCGCGGGGAAATACCTCGACCGCCCAGTCCGGGCCGACCTCCGCCACCGGGACCTGCAGCCCGATCTCGCTCGCGCGTCGCTCGATGAAGTCAGGGTCGCCGACGAGGAAGAAGGGCGGCAGGCCGGGACCCGCGTCGCGGGCGCGCCAGGCGGCGAGCGCGATCTCGGGGCCGATCCCGGCAGGATCGCCGAGGGTCAGGGCGATGGGGCGATGGGCGTTCATGGGATCGCGCTCCGGCGAGGGGCGGACCCTCCTTACCGCACCGTGGCGATGCCGTCCGCGGTCGTCGCGTTGCCGACGTTCTGGCGCAGGTCCGCCTCGCCCAGCGTCTTCAGCTCGACGCGCAGGAGGACCGTCTGGTTGCGCTCGCGGGTGCCGAGCGCCGTGGCGATCGGCGAGACGATGTAGTTCACCGAGACCGTGGTGCACTCGTCCTGGTAGCCGGCGCCGAGGCTCATGCCCGAGAAGTAGAACCGGCCGGGATTCTCGTAGATCGGCGCGGTGCCGATGGGATTGGCGAGGTAGGTCTTGAGGGCGTCGGTGTAGATGTCGCGCACGTCGAGGTAGTGGGTGAGGTCGACGAGCGCCGAGCCGGACAGGAACCAGTTCGGCGTGATGTGATAGGTCGCCGACGCCGTCAGGCCCTCGCGGCGATGGCTGAAGCCGAGCGCCGGCTGCGCCTCGTAGAAGGAGTAGAACAGCGACAGGTCAACCGGCGCGAAGGGCGCGAGGCGGGCGATCGCGCCGGTCTCGAAGCGGTTGACGGACAGGTCCGTGTTGTCGAAGCGCGCGCGGCTGATCAGGCTGATGTTCTGGTTGGGCGAGAGCTGGAAGCGCCCGACGAAGTCGGAGGCCCGGCTCTCGAGCCCTGAGTTCAGGCCGACATTGGCGATGTCGCCCCGCCGGAACGAGTTGACGCCCGCGACCTGGATCGACTGGCCGAACAGGACGTTGGCGTACCAGCCGGCCGGCGTGACCACCGAATATTGCGCGCCGAGATTGGTGCGCACGCCGCCCTCGACCCGGTCGTAGCCGGAGAACTTGTCCCACTCGAACAGCGAGGTGTCGTCGAAGACCAGGCTCTGGGCGTCCTCGTTGGGCAGCCGGCCGATCTGGGTCTCGCTCGGCCGCGCGATCACCTGGGCGATCGGCTCGAAGGTGTGGACGCCGAGCGGCCCGAAATTGCTGACGAACGGGTAGCGGTAATCGATTCCGATCGCCGGCATGACGCGGCCGGAGAAGTCCCCATCCTGCGTGGTGATGTTCTGGACGAGCGCGTTCTGGTAGCCGGAATTGCGCGGATCGACGAAGAACGCGTCCGTGCGCAGGTAGGCGAAGGGCGTGATCACCTGGCCGGCATCGTCGATGAAGGTCCGCCGCCAGGAGGCCTGGGCGGACAGGCGGGTGTTGGTGCCGGCAAGTCCGCGGATCAGGCAGGCGCCCCGGGCGAAGATCGTGCAGGTGTCGTAGAGCGGGTAGCTGATGCCGTTGGCGCTCGGGCTCAGCAGGTAGGTCCCGGTGCGCGGGATGCCCTGGAAGTCCGTGGCCTCGCGGGTCAGGCTGGTGACGTTCGACTCGAAGCGGACCTCGCCGCCGAGCGGGTCCGGCCCGTTGAGGCGCTTGTCGTAGTCGATGACGGGCGCGACGATCGGCTGTTCCTTCTGCCAGTCGAAGCTCGACAGGCTCTTGAAGTAATAGGCCCGGGCCTCGAACCAGGAGCGGTCGCCCTGTCCGATCAGGTAGGCCGTCGACACCGCCTCGCGGAAGTAGTCCGTGACGATGCTCTGGTTGCGGATGCGGTAATTGTCGAGGAACCACTTGTCGGTGACGCCGACGAGGTCCCAGCCCGCCCGCCAGTTCTCGTTGATGTAGAACTGGCCCTTGGACTCGACCGAGCCGCGGAAGTCGCGGTCGCCGGCGCCCAGCGGGCCTGGCAGGAAGGCGCTCGGCGTCGTCTGGAAGATGCCCGAGAGCCGAAGGTTGTAGAAGCCGGTGTCGAGCCGGTGCCGGAACTCGCCCTGGCCGAGCACGCCCTGGTTGCTCAGGAAGGCGGGTGAGAGGGTCAGGTCGTAGTTCGGCGCCAGGTTGATGAAGAAGGGCGTGGCGACGCCCTGGCCGAGCGCCGTCGAGGAGATGAAGCGCGGCGTCAGGAAGCCGGTCTTGCGCTTCACCGTCGGGTCGGCGGCCTCGAAATAGGGCAGGTAGGCGACCGGGATGCCGGCGATCTCGAGGGTCGATTCCTCGAAGGCGACGACGTGGGTCACGTTGTCGTGGACGATCTTGGTGGCGCGGATCTGCCAGAGCGGCGGGTTCTCCGGCCGGGTCTTGCAGGGCTCGCAGGCGGTGTAGGTGCCGTAGTCGAAGCTCGTCTGGTCGCCCTCGATCCGCTCGGCGCGCGGCGCCGAGAAGCGCACCCGCACGGGCTGGCCCTTGGCCTCGACGGTCTGCTGGATGCGAAGCGCATCAATGAAGCCGTTCTTGAAGTCGTCGGTCAGCTCCATCCGCTCGCCGGTCAGCACCGCGCCGGTCTCGTCGGTGAGCCGAACGTTGCCCTCGGCGAAGACGCGGCTCGTCTTGCGGTCGTAGCGGACGCGGTCGGCCTGGAGCGTGCGCGGGCCGTAGGTCAGCTCGGCATTGCCGCGGGCGGTGACCGTGTTGTTGTCGTTGTCGTAGATGAGCTCCTGCGCCTCGACGAGCAGGCGCTCGGCGGGCTTGGCCGAGGGCTTGGCGGAAGGCGTGGCTTGTGCGGGCCTGCGGGCCGTCTGCGCAGCCGCCTCCGACACCAGCGCCGTGGGCACGGCGGCCGAGAGCAGCGCCGGCAGACCGGCGGCAACCGCGATGGTGGCGACCCTACGCAACGCGCGTCCCAACTCCTGCCGCAGCCCCGTCGCGCCGTCCTGCCAGGTCACCGGCATCAGCCGTCCTCCTGGTAGAGAAGCGTGAGCGTACCGAGAAGACCCCCTACCACGGCGGGGAACCATGCCGCCACCGTCGGCGCGACGATCCCGGCCGCACCGAGACCCTCCATGACCTGCCGGGCGACGTAGAGCAGGAAGCCCGCCGCCACCCCGCCGAGCACCAGCCGGCCCACTCCACCAAAGCGGAAGAACCTTAAGGAAACGGTCGCCGCCACGAGCACCATGGCGACGAAGAGCAGCGGCCTCGCCATCAGGACATCGTACTGGAGTCGGTAGCGGGTGGCATCCAACCCCGCCCGCTCGGTCCGTGCGATGGTGGGGGCCAGTTGCCAGAAAGGCACAGATTCCGGGGGGGTGAAGCGCTGGCGGACCTGGCCGGGGTCGAGGGTCGAGGCGATCAGGTAGGTGTCGAAGCTCTCGGGCGGCTCGCCCTGCCGCAGCAGGCGGGTGTCCTGCAGCTCCCAGTAGCCGTCGTGCAGCCTCGCCCGGGCCGCCTCGATCTGGGACTGGAAGGCACCCGCGTCGTCGAAGGTGAAGACGGAGACGCCGGCCAGCGTCGTCGTGCCCTCGATGGCCGTCTCGGCGCGGATGATGGCCTGCCCGTCGAGGCTGCGCTGCCGGATCCAGAGGTCCTTGCCCGAGCTCGCCTTGGTGGATCGGGCGAAGATCTTGGCCTCGATCTCGGTCGAGCGCTGCTTCAGGAGGGCCGAGACGGGGTTGTAGATCCCGACCGTGAAGAGCCCGAGGGCCAGGGCCACGAACACGCCCGGCTGCAGGAACTGCCAGGCCGAGATGCCGGCGGCGCGGGCCACCACGAGTTCGAGCTTGCGCGAGAGCTGGAGCAGGGCGGCCATCGATCCGAACAGGATCGCGAAGGGCAGGACGCCCTCGGCCACCGCCGGCGTGCGGTAGAGGGCGAGCTGCGCCATCAGGCCCGCGGAGGCGCCTTCGGCATCGCCGGCCCGGCGCAGCAGCTCAACGAAGTCGAGCGTGTAGACCAGCGCGAACACGGTGGTGAACACGCCGAGCACCGTGCGCAGGAAGCGCAGCGCGAAGTAGCGCCCGAGGGTCGCGCCGATCAGCATGGCTCAGCCGGCGCCGAGGCGCGGGCGGCCCGCGAGCGAGGCGACGAGCCCGCCGATCCCGGCCGCGAGCCGGGCGCGGGCCGCCCGCATGGCCGGCCCGTGGAAGATGATCAGGCTCGAGAACCCGATGGTCAGCAGCGGCACGGCGTAGACCGCGATCACGGCGCCGGGACTGCGGGCCGCCGCGCTCGTCGCGGCGAAGCCCGCGATGCGCGCGGCGACCACCGCGAGGATGGCGCCCGCCACCGCGAGGCCGCGGCCCTGCCGGGTGGTCCGTGGATCGCCCAACGCCGCGAAGGCGATGAAGGTGAAGGCCAGCGGATAGAGCCAGGAGGAGAGCCGGTCGTGGAACTCGGCCCGGAAGCGGCCCTTCTGGAGCTGGTAGTAGCCCTCCGTCTTGTCGGGGAACAGGAGCTGGGCCGTCGAGCGCTCGCGGGGCTTGTAGATCACGTCCCCGTCCGGCGGCGTGAAGGCCGCGAGGTCGACGGTGTAGCGCTCGAACGTGATGATCGAGGAATCGCGGCTGTCCTTCTGTTGCCGGTGGATGCTGCCCTTCTCCAGCGCGAGGTAGCTCTGGCCGTCATACTCGGTCGCGACGCCCCGCTCGGCGAGGTAGACCACCGATTTGCCCGGCTCGCGCTTGTCCTGGATGAACAGGCCGAGCAGGGCGCCGCCGGGGCCGCGCTCGCGGAAATGGAAGGTGAGCCCGCTGTCGAGGCTCGTGAACTGGCCCTCCTTGACGACGTTGGCGATGAAATCGCCCCGCACCCGGGTGACGACGTCGCGCAGCTCCTGGAAGCTCGAGGGCATCACCTGGATCGTCAGGAAGGCCACCGCGAAGCTCACGGCGAGGCCGAGCGTCGCGAAGGGCCGCAGGATGCGCCGCGGCTGCATCCCGGCCGCCGACATCACGATGAGCTCGGAATCCCCGTTGAGCTTGTTGAGAGCGTAGACCACCGCGATGAACAGGGCGGCGGGCGCGATCACGGTGATGAGCGTCGGGATCGAGAGGCCGGTGATCAGGAGGAAGATGAGGAGCGTCTGACCCTTGGCCGTGATCAGGTCGAGCTCGCGCAGGGCCTGCGTCACCCAGATCGTGCCGGTCAGGCCGATCAGGCAGGCGAGGAAGGCCCCGAGCGCGATTCTGAAGATGTAGCGCTCGATCTGGCTCATCGGCTCTCACGGGTCGTGCGGTCGCCCCCCACACTGCCGTCATCCCATTCTCGGCGCGTTAATTCGGGCCGTTTCACGGCGACCCGGAGCGCGTTGCGTTCTACGGCTCAACGGGTACACAGGAGGCTCGGGCGCCGCGGCCCCAGGGCGGCGCAGCCGAAAACGAAGCTATGTGGAAAGTCAGGTCATGGCGGACGGTATCACGATCGCGTTCGAACCGCTCGGGCGCGTCGGCCGAGGCGATCTCGTCCTGTTCGTGGGCGACGACCTCGCCCTGGCGCCGGGCATCGTCGAGACGATCGGCCAGGCCGGCGCGGACCTCGTCGCCCGCGCCTCGGCGAGCGAGCGTTTCAAAGGCAAGTCCCTCTCCGCCTTGAGCCTTCCGGCGCCCACGGGCCTCGACGTCGACCGCCTCGTCGTGGTCGGGCTCGGCTCCGAGAAGGACCGCGCCAAGATCGACTGGCCGGCGCTCGGCGGCTTCACGGCGAGCAAGGTCCAGGGCCGCCAGGCCCATGTCGCCCTGGCTGCCACCGGCCTCACCCTCACGCCCGAGAACGCCGCGGACTTCGCGCTGGGCGCGCGGCTGCGGCACTACAGCTTCGATCGCTACAAGACCAAGAAGAAGCCCGAGGGCGAGGAGGCGGGCGGCACCGCGCTGACCCTGATGGTGGCGGACCCCGTCGCGGCCCGGAACGCCGCGCGCGAGGCGGACGCGGTGACGGAGGGCGTCATCATCGCCCGCGAACTCGTGAACGAGCCGCCGAACATCCTCTACCCGGAGGAGTTCGCCCGCCGGGCCGAGGAATTGCGGACGCTCGGCGTCGAGGTCGAGGTGCTCGATCCGGCCCGGCTCGCCGAGCTCGGCATGGGCGCGCTGCTCGCGGTGGCGCAGGGCTCGTCCCGCGAGGCGCGGGTGGTGATCCTGCGCTGGAACGGCGCCGCCGATCCGGCCGAGGCGCCGCTCGCCTTCATCGGCAAGGGCGTCTGCTTCGATTCCGGCGGCATCTCGATCAAGTCGGCCGGCGGCATGGAGGACATGAAGGGCGACATGGGCGGCGCCGCCTGCGTCGTCGGGACCCTGCACGCCCTGGCCTCCCGCAAGGCCAAGGTGAACGTGGTCGGCGCCATCGGCCTCGTCGAGAACATGCCCGACGGCAACGCCCAGCGCCCCGGCGACATCGTCACCTCGATGTCCGGCCAGACCATCGAGATCATCAACACCGACGCGGAAGGCCGTCTCGTGCTGGCCGACGTGATCTGGCACGTGCAGGGCGCCTACAAGCCGCGCTTCATGATCGACCTCGCGACGCTCACCGGCGCGATCATCGTGGCGCTCGGCCAGGACATCGCCGGCCTGTACTCGAACGACGACGAGCTCTCGGCCAAGCTCGCCGCCGCCGGCGAGGCCACGGGCGAGACGGTCTGGCGGATGCCGCTGATCCCGGCCTACGACAAGGCGATCGACTCGAAATTCGCCGACATGAAGAATTCCGGCGGCCGCCACGGCGGCGCGGCCACGGCGGCCTCGTTCATCAAGCGCTACGTCAACGACGTGCCCTGGGCACATCTCGACATCGCCGGCGTGGCGATGTCGTCCTCGTCGAGCGAGATCAACCGGAGCTGGGGTGCGGGCTGGGGCGTGCGCCTGCTCGACCGGCTCGTGCGCGACAATTACGAGGGATGAGCCCGGGTTCCATCATCCCACTTTGTCATTCCGGGGCGCCGCAGGCGAGCCCGGAACCCATAGCCGCCGACGTAGACAGGCTGGATCGCGACCTGCGGTTCTGGGTCCCGGGCTCTACTTCGCAGCCCCGGGATGACAAAGGTGGTGGGACTGCCTTCCCGAGCGAAACCAGCATAAAGCCTGCGAGACTGGCGGGCGCCGGGACATGAGTCCCCGCGTCTCCGCCCTCCTGCCGCTGGCAGCAGCGCTCCTGGCTCTCGGCCTGACGGCGGCCACGAGTTTCGACCAGCGCGCGTCCCTGCCGGCATGGGCCGAGGCCTACCGCTACGGCTTCTTCCTCGACCGCTATCCGCTCTTCGCCTTCGCGATCGTGTACGGTCTCGCCTGGCTCGTCGTCGCGGCCACCGCCCCCGGGCCGGCCTCGCTCGCGCGGCGAGGGCTCGGCGGCCTCATCGGTGCGGGGCTGCTCCTCGCCCTCAGCCTTTATCCGACCTTCGGCGGGCTCGTGCTGCGCGGCGGTTTCGGCAGCGGCAGCCTCGTCTTCCTCGCCCAGCAGCCGATGATCCTGGCCTACGCCATCGGCGCGGCCGTGGCGGCCCTCGTCTTCGGCACGGGGCTCGGCCTCGGGAGCCTGCTGATCGGGCGGCCGGCTGGGCCGAAGCGCGGCGTCCCGCGTGCCTTCCTGGCCGGCGCGGGCGGGCTCGGCGTGCGTCTCCTCGCGCTCTGGTTTGCCGCGGCTGTCCTCGGGCTGGCCCGCGAGGCGGGGTTCGGCGCTTGGCCGCGCCGGCCGCTGACCGGCCAGGACCTCGCCGTTGCCGCCGCGCTCCTCCTCGTCGCCTTCCTCCCCCACACGCTCCTGACGGCTTTGCGCAAGAGCGGTGGATCGCGGGAAGCCGCGCACCCTCATGGGTTGATCCCGCAGCCGGGTTACGGATAGATGGTTTAGATGTGAACGAAGGCGGCACCAAGCCGTCGCGTCGCATGCAAGGGAGGAACGACATGGCTAAGGACCGAGGCGCCGCGCGCCCGTGGCTGTCCTCCTATCCGCCGGGGGTTCCGGCAAAGATCGACGCGGGCAGTGTCGGCACGCTGGTCGACCTCTTCGACGACAGCGTGAAGCGCTTCGCCGAGCGCCCGGCGGTCCAGTGCTTCGGCTCGCTCCTCACCTACGCCTCCATCGGCGCCTCGGCCGAGGCGCTCGCGGCTTGGCTCGCGACGCAGAACGTCGCCAAGGGCGACCGCGTCGCCCTGATGATGCCGAACGTGCCGGCCTATCCGGTCGCCATCTTCGGCGTTCTGCTCGCCGGCTGCACAGTCGTGAACGTCAACCCGCTCTACACCCCGCGGGAACTGACGGCGCAGCTCAACGATTCCGGCGCCCGCATCCTCCTGGTACTCGAGAACTTCGCCCACACCGTCGCCGAGGCCCTGCCGAACGTGAGCCTGGACCGGGTCGTCGTCGTCGGCCCCGGCGATTGCCTCGGCCTCAAGGGCCGCGTCCTCGGCCTCGCCTCCCGTTACATCAAGAAGGCGGTGCCGGCCTACGCGCTGCCGGGCAAGCTGGGGACCACGTTCGAGGCGGTCCTGCGCCAGGGCCGCGCCCTGCCGCGCAAGCGCTTGCCCGTCTCGCCCGACGACCTCGCCTTCCTGCAATACACGGGCGGCACCACCGGCGTCGCCAAGGCGGCGATGCTGACCCACCGCAACATCATGACGAACGTCACCCAGTCCCAGGTCTGGTTCGGCGTCACGCCGCAGGACAGTCAGCAGCGGGTGATGGTGACGGCGCTGCCGCTCTATCACATCTTCGCGCTGACCTGCTGCTTCTTCTTCTTTATGAGAATTGGAGGCTGCTGCCTCCTGATCCCGAATCCGCGCGACGCCGACGGCTTCATCAAGACCCTGAAGGCCAACCGCTTCACCCACCTTTCGGGGGTGAACACGCTGTTCAACCTCCTGCTCAACCATCCCAAGATCGGCGAGGTCGACTTCTCGCAGATCGAGTTCACCATCGCCGGCGGCATGGCGATCCAGGGGCCGGTCGCCGCGAAGTGGAAGGCGGTCGCCGGCCACGCCATCGTCGAGGGCTACGGGCTCTCGGAGACCTCGCCGGTGGTCTGCGTCAACCCGGCCGGCGTCACGGACTGGACCGGCACGATCGGGTACCCGCTCCCCTCGACGGACGTCTCGATCCGGGCGCTGGACGGATCGGTCGCGCCGGTGGGCGAGCCGGGCGAGCTCTGCGTGAAGGGCCCTCAGGTGATGGCGGGCTACTGGAAGCGCCCGGATGAGACGGAGCGGGCGACCACGGCGGACGGCTATTTCCGCACCGGCGACGTCGCCGTCCAACAGGCGGACGGGCAGTTCAAGATCGTCGACCGGATGAAGGACATGATCCTGGTCTCGGGCTTCAACGTCTACCCGAACGAGATCGAGGAGGTCCTGGCCGGGCATCCGGGGATCCTCGAATGCGCCGTCGTCGGCGCCGAGAACGAAGAGACCGGGGAGATGGTCGTCGCCCACGTCGTCAAGCGCGAGGACGAGGTGACCGCCGACGCGATCCGCACCTATGCCCGCTCGCAGCTCACGGGCTACAAGGTGCCGCGCAAGGTCGTGTTCCACGACAGCCTGCCCAAGACCAATGTCGGCAAGGTACTGCGCCGGGCGCTCAGGGACGACCAGCCGGCGGCGTGACGCCGCGGCCTGTAACCGGACGACCCCTCCGCTCGTATGGTGAGCGACGGCCGGCTTGCGCGCGTGGCGACGCGTGCCAATGTCGTTGCCACGCGTTCGCACGATCCGAGGGTTCGACATGCATATCAGGCGCAAGCGCGGCTGGGAGATTCCGGAGCATCTCGCCACGCCGGAGGCCGTTTTCCTCGACCGCCGGGCCCTGCTCGGCGGTGCCGCCGGTCTCGCGGCGGTCTCGCTCCTCGACGGCCGCGCCGCCCACGCGGCTGCCGACCCGACGACGGATCTCTACCCGGCCAAGCGCAACGAGGCCTTCGTCCTCGACCGCGAGGTGACGCCGGAGCGCTACAGCGCGGATTACAACAACTTCTACGAGTTCGGCACGTCGAAGACCGTGCGGCCGGCCTCCGATGCCCTCAAGACGCGGCCCTGGACCATCAAGATCGATGGGCTCGTGGAAAAACCCTTTGAGATCGGGATCGACGACCTGATCCGGAAGATGAGCCTGGAGGAGCGGCTCTACCGCCATCGCTGCGTCGAGGCCTGGTCGATGTCGGTGCCCTGGACCGGCTTCCCCATGTCGAAGCTCGTCGCGCTGGCCAAGCCCACGTCCGGCGCGAAGTACATCCAGATGCAGACCTTCCTCGACAAGGCCGTGGCCAAGGAGCAGCGCAGTTTCCTCTATCCCTGGCCCTACACGGAAGGGCTGACCATGGCCGAGGCCAACAACGACCTCGCCTTCCTGGTGACCGGCGTCTACGGCAAGCCGCTCGCCAACCAGTTCGGTGCGCCGATCCGGCTCGCCGTGCCGTGGAAGTACGGCTTCAAGTCGGTGAAATCGATCACGAAGATCTCCTTCGTCGCCGAGCGACCCAAAACCTTCTGGGAAGGCCTGCAATCGGCCGAGTACGGCTTCTGGGCGAACGTGAACCCGGCCGTGGCACATCCGCGCTGGAGCCAGGCCACGGAGCGCGTGCTCGGCACCGACAATCGTGTCCCGACCCTGATTTACAACGGCTACGGCGAGCAGGTGGCCGAGCTCTACAAGGGCCTGGAGAAGGAGCGGCTGTTCGTGTGACGGACGTCAGCCCAGAGCCTCGCGCAGGATCTCGTTCACCCGGTCCTGCCAGCCCGTGCCCAAGGCGCGGAAGCGCGCAATGACGTCGGCGTCAAGGTCGAGCATCACCTGCTCCTTCAGTGGACCGGTGGCGTGGGGAACGGGTTCGCCTCCAAGCATGCAGACGGCGCGGTTCATCATCTCGTCCGTCAATTCGGGGAGCTCCTCGTACTCCTCCGCAGTAATCACATGCGCATCGACCTTCGCGAAATCGGTCTTGCCGAACCGCTCAGCGGAGAAGCGAGGCATATCGCGCTTGCTCTCGGGCATTAGCCTTCCTCATCGAGAAGACGTGGCGATCCGCACCACGCGGGGTCCAACCGACGATGACCATGCGACCGGCCAACAGCCCGACCGTGATGATGCGGGTCTCACCATAGTTGGTGCGAAGGTCCTCGAATTCGTAGACCGGACCTGAGAAGACGGATTCCGCCGCCTGGAAATCAAGCCCTCGCTTGACGAGGGCCCTGTCCCGTTTCGCCGGATCGAACGTGATCATCGTCGGCGATAGGTCAACAGCGCCTCAGTACGTCCAGCGCTGCGCCTTCGCCACCAGGAAGTCGCGGAAGGCTTGCACGCGGGCCACCGTGCGCATCTCCTCGGCATAGACGAGGTAGCTCTCCATGTGCGGCATCTCGCTGTCGCGCATCACCTGGACGAGGCCCGTCTGCCCATCCACGGCGTAGTCCGGCAGGATGCCAATGCCGGCCCCCGTCTGCATCGCCTGCTGCAGGGCGGCGATGTTGTTGACCGTGAAGTGGATGGTGCGCCGCTCACCCCCCTCGCGCCCGACGGTGGCGAGCCAGTGGGTGGCGAGCAGGTAGGACGGCTCGTTGCCGCCGAAGGAGACGAGGCGGTGCTTGTCGAGGTCGTCGATCGATCGCGGCTCGCCGAAAAGCTTGACGTAATCGTGCGAGGCGTAGGCGTGGTAGTGGACGGTGAAGAGCCGGCGCTGGATCAGGTCGGGCTGGGCCGGGCGTCGCATCCGGATCGCCACGTCGGCCTCGCGCATGGCGAGGTCGAGTTCCTCATTGGTCAGGATGAGCTGGACGCGGACATCCGGGTAGAGGTCGAGGAACTCCGCGATCCGCTGGGCCAGCCACGAGGTGCCGAGCCCCACCGTCGTCGTCACCTTGAGGTCGCCGGTCGGGCGCTCGCTCGTCTCGACGAGGCGGGCCCGGGTGTTCTCCAGGCGCTGCTTCATGTCGCGCGCGGCGCGGAACAGGAGGTCGCCCTGCTCGGTCAGGATCAGGCCGCGGGCGTGGCGGTGGAAGAGCGGCGCCTTCAGGTCGCGCTCCAGCGCGCTGATCTGACGGCTCACCGCCGATTGGCTCAGGCCGATATCGTCGCCCGCCTTGGTGAAGCTGCCAGCCTCCGCGACGTTGAGGAAGATGCGGATCTTGTCCCAGTCCAAGGCGAGAACTCCCGAACGCGCCCTCTCGCAGGGCGTGTCGCGCCAGGAGAGCGGAGCCGGTCGATCCGGCCCCGCTCTCCTTAGGACTACGATCTTGCGATTTTGTTGTGCCCCGGCGCAAGGCGAGGCGGAAACATTTCGCTACTCGGCGGCGGCCTGCTGCGGAGTCTCGCCGATTTCGAGGGCCGCAAGATACTTTTCCGCCTCGAGCGCGGCCATGCAGCCCATGCCGGCAGCCGTGATCGCCTGGCGGAAGACGTCGTCGGTGACGTCGCCCGCCGCATAGACGCCGGGGATGGCGGTGGCCGTCGAGCCGGGCGTGGTCTCGATGTAGCCGCCGTGGCGCATGGGCAGCTGGCCCTCGAAGATCGCGGTCGCGGGCTGGTGGCCGATGGCGACGAAGATCCCGTCGGCCTTGCGCTCCGTGATCGCGCCGGTGCGCACGTCCTTCAGGCGCAGATGCGTGACCGAGGGCGGCGTCTGGCTCCCGCAGATCTCCTCGACGGCGTGGTTCCAGACCACCTCGACATTCGCGTGCTTGAACAGGCGCTCCTGCAGGATGCGCTCGGCCCGGAAGCTGTCCCGGCGATGCACCACGGTGACCTTGGCGGCGAGGTTGGCGAGGTAGAGCGCCTCCTCCACGGCGGTGTTGCCGCCGCCGACCACGACGACCTCCTTGCCGCGGAAGAAGAACCCGTCGCAGGTGGCGCAGGCCGAGACGCCGAAGCCCTGGAACTTGGCTTCCGAGGGCAGCCCGAGCCACTTCGCCTGGGCGCCCGTGGCGATGATCAGCGCATCGCAGGAGAAGGTCTCGCCGGAATCCGCTTCAAGCTGGAACGGCCGGGCCTTGAGGTCGACCTTGGTGATGTATTCCGAGACGATCTCGGTGCCGACATGCTCGGCCTGGAGGCGCATCTGCTCCATCAGCCAGGGACCCTGGATCGCTTCCGCGAAGCCCGGATAGTTCTCGACATCCGTCGTGATCATGAGCTGGCCGCCGGGCTGGAAGCCGGAGATCATGAGCGGCTTCACCATGGCGCGGGCCGCGTAGATCGCGGCGGTGTAGCCGGCCGGCCCCGAGCCGACGATCACGAGCTTGGCATGACGGTGCGCCATGGATGCGGGTCTCCTCAAGGCCGGTCGCCGCGCGTTGCGCGATGCCGAAGGTAGGCGTGGGCGAGGGCGTCCGCGATCGCGGGCGTCGCGTCGATGGGTTCGTGGCGCGCTACTTCGAGGCGGCCGGCGAACGGCGTCAAGGCCCCCGCCGCCGCCAAGCCGGCGAAGAAGCGCCTATGCCGGATATAGGTGTTGGGAAGCTCGAACAACATCACCGGCGCGCCGGTGCTCACGGCTTCCCCGACCATGTTGGCCGAATCGGCGGTGACGACGATCGCCTCCGCGAGCGCGAGCATCGCCACGTAGGGGTTCTCGCCGCTGCCGTCCCAAAAGAAGCCGCCGCGTCGCTCCACGAGGTTCCGCAGGGCGGCGCGCAGGGACGGCGGCGTGCGTCGCGAGACCGTCAGCATCAGCGAGGCGCCGCCGCCCGCCAGCGCGGTCAGGTCCGCCAGGAGGCGGTCCATGTCCGCGCGGCGGAAGCGCAGATGCCGGCTGTCCCCGCCGATCAGCACGGCGACGCGCGGACCGGCCAGGGCGGCGAGGCGCGGATCGGGCGCGGCCCGCGCCGCCGCGAGCCGGGCCGCGCTCACGCGGTGGGGCGGCGTCGGCGTCGTGAGGACGTTGTCGCCGCGCAGGTCGTCGTAGTCCGGAACCCAGATGAAATCCGCGGTGGCGGCGCCCGTGCGCGGGTCCTTGAGGAAGGCCGTGAAGACGGAGCGTCCCAGGGCCCGGCGCAGGGCTCGCAGATAGGGAACGGCGCGACGCCCGGAGGCGATCAGGATCTCAGGGGGATGACCGGCGAGGGCGCCGCGCCCGGGCCGGTCGCGCGGGTCGACGGGTCCCCAGGGCGCGAGCCAGAAGAAGGGCGCTCTGGGTGCGACGCGCCGGGTCTCGAAGTTCAGGCCCAGGGTCTCGGCAAGCCCCAGGCACTGGTTCTCGTCGCCGGCCTTGCCGTCGGTGACGATCCAGGCGCGCGCGCCGCGAAGGGCTTCGCGGGCTGCCATCCCGGCCGGCATCGTCCCGGACACGTCAGTCGGACGGCAGGGATCGGGCCAGCCAGGCGGCGTAATGCTCGGCGATGGCGGCGAGGCGCCGCCGCTCGGATTCCGGATCGTACCAGGCGCCGCCGAAGCTCGCCGGCGTCGCCGAGAGCTGCGGATGCCGGCGCAAGATTTCTCCGCGAGGCCCCACGATCAGCGCCTCGCCGTCGAGGTAGTCGGACTGGCCGCCGCCCCCGAAGCCGCTGCGGCCGCTGCCGCTGCCGGCGTACGGGTTGATGGAGAGGCCGCGCACCCGCACGACAAGGGTCGGTCCGCGTCCGTCGAGCCGGTCGGCGAAGCTGCGGCGGAGCGCGGCGGTGAGATCCGCGCGCAGGGCCTCGGCCTGGAGCCCGCCGCCCTGTGCGAGCAGCGGGCCGACATCGACGCGCAAAGCGGAGAAGTTCTCGGCGCGCAAGGGCGTCAGCGCGGCCGACCCGACGAGCAGCGCGAAGCCGAAGCCGCCGATCGAGGACAGGCGCCGGAACGACATCCGCACCGACCTCAGCCGCCGTACTGGACGCCGACGACCTCGTAGGACTTGCCGCCGCCGGGAGTCGTCACCTCGACCGTATCGCCGACGCCCTTGCCGATGAGAGCACGGGCGATGGGCGAGGTGATCGAAACGAGGCCCGAACGCACGTCCGCCTCCGGCTCGCCGACGAGCTGGTAGGTCTTCTCCTCCTCGGTGTCCTCGTCGACGAGCTTCACCGTGGCGCCGAACTTGATCTTGGTGCCGGACAGCTTCGTGACGTCGATCACCTCGGCGCGCGCGATCATGCTTTCGAGTTCCATCACCCGGCCCTCGTTGTGAGACTGGGCCTCCTTGGCGGCGTGGTACTCGGCGTTCTCAGACAGGTCGCCGAGGGCGCGAGCCTCGGCGATCGCCTGGATGATGCGCTGACGCTCCACCTGCTGGCGATGGCGCAACTCCGCCTCGAGGGCTGCAAAACCGCGCACCGTCATGGGAACTTTGTCTATCGTCATCGTCTCGCGCCACAATGAATAGGCCCGGCCGGGAACGGCATCGCTCCCTCCGGGCCAGCATACGTTAATCCCGAACCGTCATCGCCGCGGCATCCGTCAAGACGGACGCCAGGGTATGATTCAGGCCGCAAAGTATTCCTGCAAGGCGCGAACCTGAAGATCGCCTTCGAGATAGGCCTTGATTCCCTCGGCCGCCGCCATCGCGCCCGATAGAGTGGTATAGTACGGCACTTTATGCAAGAGGGCCGCCCGGCGCAGCGAGCGCGAGTCCGAGAGCGCGCCGGCCCCTTCCGTGGTGTTGAACACGAGCTGGATGTCGCCGTTCTTGATCGAATCGACGACGTGCGGCCGGCCTTCGAGCACCTTGTTGATCCGATCCGTCGGCACGCTGTTGTCGACGAGGAAGCGCTGCGTCCCGGAGGTCGCCAGCACCGCGAAGCCGAGCTCGGAGAGCAACCGGATCGCGGGCAGGATGCGGGCCTTGTCGGCGTCGCGCACCGACACGAAGACCGTGCCGCTCTTGGGCACCAGGGTGCCCGAGCCGAGCTGGCTCTTGGCGAAGGCCACCCCGAAGCTGGCGTCGAGACCGATGACCTCGCCGGTGGAGCGCATCTCGGGCCCGAGCAGCACGTCGACGCCGGGGAAGCGCGCGAAGGGGAACACCGCCTCCTTGACCGCGATGTGATCGAGCACCTTCGGCCTGAGGCCGAAGCTCGCCAGCGACTCGCCCGCCATGATCCGCGCGGCGATCTTGGCGATCGGCTCGCCGATCACCTTGGCGACGAAGGGCACGGTGCGCGAGGCGCGCGGATTCACCTCCAGCACGTAGATCGTGCCGTCCTTGATCGCGTACTGGACGTTCATCAGGCCGCCGACCTTGAGCGCGAGCGCCATGGCCCTCGTCTGCCGCTCCAGCTCCGCGATGATCTCGGGGGAGAGCGAGCGCGGCGGCAGGGAGCAGGCCGAGTCGCCGGAATGGATGCCGGCCTCCTCGATATGCTCCATGATGCCCGCGACGTAGACGTCCTTGCCGTCGCAGAGCGCGTCGACGTCGACCTCCGTGGCGTCGGACAGGTAGCGATCGAACAGGAGCGGGTTCTTGCCCAGCACCGTGTTGATCTGGCCGGTCTTGTCGTTGGGGTAGCGGCTCTTGACCTCCGAGGGGATCAGACTCGGCAGGGTGTCGAGAAGGTAGTCGGCAAACTGCACCTCGTCGCGGATGATCGCCATGGCGCGGCCGCCGAGCACGTAGGAGGGCCGCACCACGAAGGGCAGGCCGAGATCGGAGGCGACGAGCCGGCTCTGCTCGACCGAATAGGCGATGCCGTTCTTGGGCTGCTTCATCCCGAGCTTGTCGAGGAGGCGCTTGAACTGGTCGCGGTCCTCCGCGAGGTCGATGGCGTCGGGCGAGGTGCCGAGGATCGGCACGCCGGCGGCCTCCAGGGCGCGAGCCAGCTTCAGAGGCGTCTGGCCGCCGAACTGGACAATCACCCCGTGCAGGGTACCGGCCTGACGCTCCGTCTCGATGATCTCGAGCACGTCCTCCTGGGTCAGGGGCTCGAAGTAGAGCCGGTCGGAGGTGTCGTAGTCGGTCGAGACCGTCTCGGGGTTGCAATTGACCATGATGGTCTCGTAGCCGGCCTCCGTCAGCGCGTAGCAGGCGTGGCAGCAGCAATAGTCGAACTCGATGCCCTGGCCGATCCGGTTCGGGCCGCCCCCGAGGATCACGACCTTCTTGGCCTCGCTCGGCCGCGCCTCGTCGACCACCGTGCCGGCGAAGGGGGCGACGTAGGTCGAGTACATGTAGGCGGTGGGCGAGGCGAACTCGGCGGCGCAGGTGTCGATGCGCTTGAAGACCGGGCGGACGCCCAGGTCCCGACGGTGCCGGCGCACGCTGTCCTCGTCGGTCCTGGCCAGCACCGCGAGGCGCGCATCCGAGAAGCCGGCGGCCTTGAGCTGGCGGAGAGCCCCGGGCGTTGTCGGCAGGCCGTGCGCCTTCACGCGGTTCTCGAGATCGACGATGGCTTGCAGCTGCTCCAGGAACCAGGGGTCGATCTTGCAGGAGGCGTAGACCTCGGCGTGGCTGACCCCGAGGCGCAGCGCCTGGGCGACCTTGAGAAGGCGATCGGGGGTCGGCGTGCCGAGCGCCGCCTTGATGGCGTTGTGGTCGTCGCCCTTGCCCAGGCCCTCGATCTCGATCTCGTCGAGGCCGGTGAGCCCGGTCTCGAGCGAGCGCAGGGCCTTCTGGAGGGACTCCGCGAAGCAGCGACCGATCGCCATGGCCTCGCCGACCGACTTCATGGCGGTGGTCAGCGTCGGCTCGGCGCCCGGGAACTTCTCGAAGGCGAAGCGCGGGATCTTGGTGACGACGTAGTCGATCGTGGGCTCGAAGGAGGCCGGCGTCGCCCCGCCCGTGATGTCGTTGGCGATCTCGTCCAGGGTGTAGCCGACCGCGAGCTTGGCCGCGACCTTGGCGATGGGGAAGCCCGTCGCCTTCGAGGCCAGTGCCGAGGAGCGCGAGACGCGCGGGTTCATCTCGATGACGATCATCCGGCCCGTCGCCGGGTCGATGGCGAACTGGACGTTCGAGCCGCCGGTCTCGACGCCGATCTCGCGGAGCACCGCGAGGGAGGCGTCGCGCATCACCTGATACTCCTTGTCGGTGAGCGTGAGGGCGGGGGCGACCGTGATGGAATCGCCCGTATGCACGCCCATCGGGTCGATGTTCTCGATGGAGCAGACGATGATGCAGTTGTCGTTCCTGTCGCGGACGACCTCCATCTCGTACTCTTTCCAGCCGAGGACGCTCTCCTCGATCAGGACCTCGTTGGTCGGCGAAGCGTCGATGCCGCGCTCGACGATGTCCAGGAACTCCTCGCGGTTGTAGGCGATGCCGCCGCCGGTGCCGCCCATGGTGAAGGAGGGCCGGATGATCGCGGGCAGGCCGACCTCGGCGAGCGCGATGAGCGCCTGGCCGATGGCATGCTCGCCGTAGCGCTTGCGCCGCTCGGATTCGCCCGCGTGCCACTTCTTCTCGAAGGCGGCGAGCGCCGCCCTGCGGGCATCGGGATCGGCGTTGGCGGCCTCGATGGCCGCGACCTCGGCGAGGTACTTCTCCCGGTCGGCCCGCTTGGCGGCCGAGGCGTTGGCGAGCGCCGATTTCGGCGTCTCCAATCCGATCTTGGTCATGGCGTCGCGAAAGAGGCTGCGGTCTTCGGCCTTGTCGATGGCTTCCGCCGTCGCGCCGATCATCTGCACGCCGAACTTTTCGAGCACGCCCATCTTCTTGAGCGAGAGGGCGCAGTTCAGCGCGGTCTGGCCGCCCATGGTGGGCAGGAGCGCATCGGGACGCTCCTTCTCGATGATCTTGGCGACGATCTCGGGCGTGATCGGCTCGACATAGGTGGCGTCGGCCATGTCCGGGTCGGTCATGATCGTCGCCGGGTTCGAGTTGACCAGGACGATCCGGTAGCCCTCCTCGCGGAGCGCCTTGCAGGCCTGGGTGCCGGAATAATCGAACTCGCAGGCCTGGCCGATCACGATGGGGCCGGCACCGATGATGAGGATGGAGTGGATGTCGGTGCGCTTCGGCATCGTCGGCCTTGGGATGCGGCCGCGCACGAACGGCCCCCGCCCGGCGAGGGGGGCGAAGGCTTGCGTCGGGCGGCGGGAATTTCGCTAGACCCGGCACTTACACGCACGCGGGACGGTTTGGAAGGGCGCCCCGGTCTTGGTCGGTGCGCTCAGGGTCGCGCGGGGCGTCCGAGCCGCTCGGCGACGAAGATGCCGCCGAGAACGAGGGCGAGCGCGACGGCGCTGTCGAGGCGGAAGGGCTCGCCCACGAGAACCACCGCCAGGAGCGCACCGAAGACCGGAACCAGGTTGACGAACACGCCCGCCCGGTTCGGACCGATCAGCTCGACGCCGCGCATGAAGAGGAGCTGCGAGAGCAGGGAGGGGCCGAGGCCCACGAAGACGACGATCAGCCAGCCGCGGCCCGAGGGCCAGATGGCGCGGCCGGCCGCCCATTCCATGGCGAGCAGCGGCAGCGAGGTGAGGAGGGCGGCACTCGCCATCGCCGCGAAGAAGGTCAGCCCCGACACGGCCGGCCGGTTGCGCAGGGCCACCGTGTAGCCGGCGTAGAACAGGCAGGCGGCGAGCATGAAGAGATCGCCCCGGTTGAAGTCGAGGCTGCGCAGGACCGCCAGATCCCCGTGCGTGGCGGCGACCGCGACGCCGAGCAGGGTGATGGTCACGCCCAGGATCTGGATCGGCCCGACCCGCGTCCGGTAGAGGACGAAGCTCGCTGTGAGCACCAGGACCGGGATGGCACCCTGGAACAGGGCGAGGTTGGTGGCGGTCGTGTAGGTGCCGGCCAGGTAGAACAGGGCGTTGAAGATCGTGTAGCCGCAGGCGCCCATGAGGAGGGTTCGGCGCCAGGACGGCAGCAGGAATCGCCACTCGCGCGCCACGCCCCGCCCGGCCAGCGGCACGAGGACCGCGCAGGCGACGACCCAGCGCAGCGTCGTCAGAACCAGGGGCGAGACCTCGCCGGCCGCCCACTTGCCGGCGACGGCATTGCAGGCCCAGATCAGGGCCGTGAGCGTCAGGAGGACGTAGGCGCGGGGGGCGGGGACGGTCGAGACTTGCACGGGCTCCGAATGCGGGTTGAAGGCGGCGACCTTGGCTCGTGTCGAACATCGTCGTTCAGCCCAAGCTTGTCATTCCGGGGCCGCATCGCGGAGCCCGGAACCCAGAACCGCCGACATGGCAAGCTGAAGCATCGTCAGCGGCTATGGGTTCCGGGCTCGCCCATGGCGACCCGGAATGACAAACGGGGTTGGCCGTTCGTGAATCGAACCGGCCAACGCGAATTCTGGCGCTTGGTGGCGGGGCGACGGGGTTTCGCGTGCCCTTCCCTCGCCACCGCCTTATCTACTCCCGGCATGACGACCGCCGACCCCGCCCCGACAGACCCGACCCTGGCCCGCCTCCGCGCGGCCCTCGGCGACGCGCCCCGGCGCGGCCCGCCGCCGGTGGAGCGCTGGAACCCGCCCTATTGCGGCGCGATCGACATGCGCATCGCCGCCGACGGGACCTGGTTCCACGACGGCGCGCCGATCCGCCGCCCCGCCCTCGTGAAGCTGTTCGCCTCGATCCTGAGGCGGGAACCGGACGGACGCTTCGTCCTGGTGACCCCCGTCGAGAGCGTGGGGATCGAGGTCGAGGACGCGCCCTTCCTCGCCGTCGAGATGGCGGTCGAGGGGGAGGGCGAAGCCCGTCGGGTCGCCTTCCGCACCAATGTCGACGACCTCGTCTCCCTGGGGCCCGAGCACGCCCTGCGCTTCGAGGAGGACGGGTCCGGCGGCCTGCGGCCCTACATCCACGTCCGGCGGGACCTCTGGGCCCTGTGCACGCGGGCGCTGACCTACGACCTCGTCGCGCTCGCCGAGGAACGGGCGGTGGACGGGGCGCCCTGGCTCGGTATCGCGGCGAATGGCGGCTTCCACCCCATCGCGCCCGCCGGCGACGCATGATCCTGTCGGATCTCCTCGACCGTGCCGCGCGCCTCTCGGCGGAGCCGCCCGGCCCCGGCGACCCCCTCTCCAACCCGCGCGGCGACCACGACCTCGATCCGGAAGGGATCGCCGTGGCGCCGGCCCACCCTCATCGCCTCGCCGCCGTTCTCGTGCCCATCGTCGCGCGGCAGGAGGGCCTCTCGGTGCTCTTCACCCTTCGCACGGCGCATCTGCGCGACCATTCCGGCCAGATCGCCTTCCCGGGCGGCAAGATCGATCCTGCGGATGTCGACCCGGCTGCGGCTGCCTTGCGCGAGGCATGGGAGGAGATCGGGCTCGGCGCGGACGCGGTCCGGGTGCTCGGCTACCTCGACCCCTATCTCTCGGCGACGGGCTTCCTCGTGATTCCCGTCGTCGGCCTCGTCGATCCCGAGGCGGCGCTGCGTCCCAACCCGGACGAGGTCGCCGAGATCTTCGAGGTGTCGCTCGCCTTCCTCATGGACCCCACGCGCCACGAGCGCGGCACGGGCACCTGGCGGGGGCGGACCCGGCACTACTACGCGATCCGCCACGAGGCGCGCCTGATCTGGGGTGTGACGGCGGGGATCGTGCACAATCTGCAGGAACGCTTATGTCCGTGAGATCATCCCTCCGGCGCGAACCGACCCATTCATGATCCGCAAGCTCGTCGAGGAACTGCTGCTCTTCCTGCTGCCGTTCCTGCTGTTCTACGGCTACCTCGCCGTGCTGGGCCGCAAGCCGCACGCGCGGGCGAGCTGGGAAGGATACATCTTCCGCCTCACGATGACCGGCATCGCGCTGGTGATCGCCTCGCTCGTCTATGCCGGGCTAACGGGCGAGAGCCACCGCGGCGGCTACGTCCCGCCGCGCCTGGAGAACGGCCGGGTGGTGCCGGGGCACTTCCAGTGAGCACCCTCGACCCCGAGGGACCGCGCCGGCTGCTGGCGCAGCCCGAGATCCGGCGCGTGCTCGCAGCCCTCGCGGTTCCGGGCGAGGAGACACGCCTCGTCGGCGGATGCGTCCGCGACGCGCTCCTCGGCGGCGCCGGCTCCGACATCGATCTGACCACGACGCTCCTCCCGGAGGCGACCATGGCCCGCGCGGCCGCGGCGGGGCTGAAGGCGGTGCCGACCGGGTACGATCACGGCACGGTCACGGTCGTTGCCTCGGGACGGCCCTTCGAGGTGACGACGTTGCGCGAGGACATCGAGACGGACGGGCGCCATGCCGTGGTCCGCTTCGGCCGCGACTTCGCGCGCGATGCGGAGCGGAGAGACTTCACCATCAACGCGCTCTCCCTGCGGGCGGACGGCGCCGTCGCCGACACGACAGGGGGCCTCGACGACCTCGCGGCCGGCCGCGTCCGCTTCATCGGCGAGGCCGCGACCCGGATCGCCGAGGATGCCTTGCGCATCCTGCGCTTCTTCCGCTTCCACGCCCGCTTCGGGCGCGGCGCGCCGGACGAGACCGGTCTCCGGGCCTGCGTCGCGGCGCAGGGCGCGATCGAGGGCCTGTCCCGCGAGCGGGTTCGGACGGAGCTTCTCAAGCTCCTCCTCGCCCCCGGCGCGGTTGAGGCCGTCGCGGTGATGGAGCGGACGGGCATCCTCGCGCGCCTCCTTCGCGGCCCGGCCGATGTCGGTCGCCTGGCGCGCCTCGTTGCCGCGCGCCCGGGCGCCGACGAGATGGCACGGCTGGCGGCCCTGGCCCTCCACGCGGAATCCGACATCGACCGCCTTCAGGACGCCCTGCGGCTCTCGAAGACCGAGGCCGCCGCGCTGTCCGGATCCGCGGCAGCTCGGGCGAGCCTGTCCGCGCCGGCAACGATCGATCCCGGCGCCATGCGGGGCCTGATCGCCTGCCATGACGCGGGACCGATCGCCGATGCGCTGGCGGCCGCGGGGGAGGGCGAGCGACCGGACATCGCGCCCGATGCGCGCGCGCTCCTCGATGCGGTCGAGGCCGGGCTGGTCCCGCGCCCCGCCTTTCCGCTCACCGGCGCCGATCTCGTCGCGCGCGGCGTGCCCCCGGGCCCGACGGTCGGCCAGGGCCTCGCCGCCGCACGGGCGCGCTGGCTGGCGGACGGGTGCCCCGACGATGCGAGCGCGGTCGAGACCCTGCTCGCCCACGGGGTGAGCGCGGCGGGGGAGGGGAGTGGCCGGACGCGCTGACGCCGTCAGGCTCAAGCCTCGTGGCGCCCCGCCCCCATTCGGTCCGGCGCGCTGGGACGCGGCCGCCCTTTCGTGAGGAGCCCGCCGTCGATGGCCGCGAGCCCGCCGCCGATCAGGGCCATGCCGAGATAGCTGCGCGGATCGAGATGCTCGCCGAGCACCGCCCATCCCAGCAGGATGGCGGAGACGGGGATCAGGAAGGTGACGAGCAGGAGGTTCGTCGCGCCCGCGCTCGCCAGGATGCGGAAGTAGAGGACGTAGGCCAGCGCCGTGGAGAGAACCGCAATGCCTGCGACGGCGCCCAGGACCGGAAGGCTCGGCACGGCGATTGTCCAGGGGCGGTCCATGAAGAGGGCGAGGGGCAGGAGCATAAGTGCGGAGGCGCTGACCTGGCCGGCCGCCGTGACGAGCGGCGAGACGCCCATCGCGCGGAAGCGCCGCCCGTAGACCCCTGCGCAGGCATAGGACAGCGCTGCGCAGAGAACGGCGAGTTGCCTGAGCGCATCGACCTCGGTCCCCAAGGCCGGGCTGAGCATGACCGCGACGCCGGCGAGCCCGACGAGGACGCCCACCAGGCGGTGACCCGTCATCTTCTCGTCGGAGGTGACGACGTGCGCGACGATCACTGTCCAGAGCGGCGTCGTGGCGTTCAGGATGGCAGCGAGGCCCGATGCGATGTGCGTCTGGCTCCAGGCGATGAGGCCAAACGGCACGGCGTTGTTGAGCAGCCCCATGCAGAGGAAGGCACCCCAGGTTTGGTGGTCACGCGGCATCCGAAGCGTCCGGACCCGCAGGACGAGATGAAGGACGAGCGCAGCCAAGCCGAAACGCAGCACGACGAGGGTGAGCGGCGGCAGGGCCTGCAGGGCGACGCTCGTGAAGAAGAAGGAACCGCCCCAGAGGAGGGAAAGGCTGACCAGCATCAGCCATTCGCGGGGCGTCATCGTGCGGTTGATGGGATCGGGCACGGCATCGGGGCTCCGGTCGGCGGAAGACCCCTGTCTGGACCCATCCGGGTCTTCGCGCGCCCCGTTCCTTGCTTCCCAATCCGGCGCCGTCCGCAAACGAAAACGGCGGCCCCGAGGGCCGCCGTCGAACTGCCATGCGCGTGAGCGCGCCTCAGTAGGTAAGGGCGACCTTGGCGTCGCGGATCTGGGTGATCTGACCCTCAATCTCGTCGCGCTTGGCATAATCCTCGGTGGCGTCGCGCTGGAGCTCCAGGGCCGCGATGTCGCGGTCGAGGCTCTCCTGGCTGATCTCCTCGAAGGGGTTGGCCCGCTCGGCGATCACGGTGACCGCATCCGGTCCGATATCGGCGAATCCGCCTCGCACCAGCACGCGCTTGCCCGTATGGCCGGCCTCGGCGATCGTGATGACCCCGACCTTGAGCGCCGTCAGCACGGGGGCGTGGCCGGCGAGCACGGTCATCTCACCCTCGATTCCGGGCAGCTGCACCGCGTCGACCTGACCGGAATACAGCGTCCGCTCGGGGCCGACGAAGTCGAACTGGAAGGTGGCCATCGCGTCGGGGATCCAGGTTCAGCGTTTCACGTCGATGGCGCCCGGCCGGGTGGGCCGGGCGCCGAATATGGGCTCAGGCCGCGGCCGCGAGCTTCTTGGCCTTGGCCTTGGCGTCCTCGATGGTGCCGACCATGTAGAAGGCGGCCTCCGGCAGGTCGTCGTAATCGCCGTTCACGAGGCCCTTGAAGCCCTTGATCGTGTCCTCCAGCGGCACCTGGATGCCGGGCGAGCCCGTGAACACCTCGGCCACCGAGAAGGGCTGGGAGAAGAAGCGCTCGATCTTGCGGGCGCGGGCGACCGTCAGCTTGTCCTCTTCCGAGAGCTCGTCCATCCCGAGGATCGCGATGATGTCCTGCAGCGCCTTGTATCGCTGGAGCGTCTGCTGGACCTTGCGGGCCACCTCGTAATGCTCCTGGCCGAGAACGACGGGGTTCAGCATGCGCGAGGTCGAGTCGAGCGGGTCCACCGCCGGGTAGATGCCCTTCTCGGCGATCGAGCGCGAGAGCACGGTCGTGGCATCCAAGTGGGCGAAGGAGGTGGCGGGCGCCGGGTCGGTCAGATCGTCGGCCGGCACGTAGATCGCCTGGACGGACGTGATCGAGCCCTTGTTCGTCGTGGTGATGCGCTCTTGCAGGGCGCCCATGTCGGTCGCGAGCGTCGGCTGGTAGCCCACCGCCGAGGGGATGCGGCCGAGCAGCGCCGACACTTCCGAGCCGGCCTGGGTGAAGCGGAAGATGTTGTCCACGAAGAACAGCACGTCCTGGCCCTGATCGCGAAAGTCCTCGGCGATGGTGAGGCCGGTGAGCGCGACGCGCGAGCGGGCGCCGGGCGACTCGTTCATCTGGCCGTAGACCAGCGCGCACTTGGAGCCCTCGGCCGAGCCGTTGTTCTCCTTCGGGTCCTTGTTGACCTTGGACTCGATCATCTCGTGGTAGAGGTCGTTGCCCTCGCGGGTACGCTCGCCCACCCCCGCGAACACCGAATAACCACTATGCACCTTCGCGATGTTGTTGATCAGCTCCATGATCAGCACGGTCTTGCCCACGCCGGCGCCGCCGAACAGGCCGATCTTGCCGCCCTTGGCGTAGGGGGCGAGGAGATCCACGACCTTGATGCCGGTCACGAGGATCTGCGCCTCGGTCGACTGGTCGGCGTAGCTCGGGGCCGGCTGGTGGATGGCGCGCAGCGTGTCCGACTGGATCGGGCCGGCCTCGTCGATCGGCTCGCCGATGACGTTCATAATGCGGCCGAGCGTGTTGAAGCCGACCGGCACCTTGATCGCCTCGCCGGTATCCGTGACCTCCTGGCCGCGGACGAGGCCCTCGGAGGTGTCCATCGCCACGCAGCGGACGGTGTTCTCGCCGAGCTGCTGGGCGACCTCGAGGACGAGGCGGGCGCCGTTGTTCTTGGTCTCGAGCGCGTTCAGGATCTCGGGCAGGTGGCCCTCGAAGGACACGTCGACCACAGGGCCGATGACCTGGGTGATGCGGCCGACCTTGTTGGAGCCGGCGCCGGGGGTAGCGGTGTTCGCCATGATAGGGTCCTTGTGCGTGACGGTCAGAGCGCTTCCGCGCCCGAGATGATCTCGATGAGTTCCTTGGTGATCATGGCCTGACGCGTGCGGTTGTAGATCTGCGTCTGCTTCTTGATCATCTCGCCCGCGTTGCGCGTGGCGGAATCCATGGCGCCCATGCGCGCGCCCTGCTCGGAGGCCGCGTTCTCCAGGAGCGCCCGGTAGACCTGGACGGTGAGGTTGCGCGGCAGGAGCGTCGTGAGGATCGCTTCCTCGCTCGGCTCGAACTCCATCACGGCGCCGTCGCCCGCGCCGGCCGGGCGCTCGCCGGCGGTCGGCAGCTCGGCCGGGATCAGCTGCTGCGCCGTCGGGATCTGCGAGATGACAGAGCGGAAGCGCGAGTAGAACAGCGTCGCCACGTCGAACTCGCCGGCGTCGAAGCGCGCGATGATCGAATCGGCGATTTCCGAGGCGAAATCGTAATCGACGGGTCGGGTGCCGCGGATGTCCCGGTTCTCGATGATCAGGTCGCGGAACTCGCGGCGGAGCAGGTCGTAGCCCTTCTTGCCGACGGTGACGATCTTGACCGTCCTGCCCTCGGCCAGGAGGCGACGGGCATGGTCGCGCGCCATGCGGCCGATCGAGGAGTTGAAGGCGCCGCACAGGCCGCGGTCGGCCGTGCAGACGACGAGGAGGTGGGTCCGGTCCGAGCCGGTGCCCGACAGGAGCCGCGGCCCCTCGGTGCCCTGGACGAGGTTCGCGGCGAGGTTGCCGAGCACCGTCGCCATCTTCTCGGCGTAGGGGCGCCCGCTCTCGGCGGCGGTCTGGGCCCGCCGCAGCTTGGCGGCGGCGACCATCTGCATCGCCTTGGTGATCTTCTGCGTCCCCTTCACCGAAGCGATGCGGTTGCGCAGGTCCTTCAAGCTCGGCATCGGGTGACTTTCAGATCTCTAGAACGTCCGCGAGCATCGCTCCTCCCCCTTGTGGGGAGGAGTTGGAGGTGGGGGTGGCCGGGTGACCCCGGCGCTCGCCAGGCGGACCACCCTCGCCCTCGATCCCTCCCCGCAAGGGGAGAGGGACGTGGGTCACGCCAGCGATTTCGCCACGCTCTCGACGACGCTCTTCAGCTTGCCGGCGTTCTCGTCGGAGAGGTCCTTCGAGGTGCCGATGGCGGTGAGCAGGTCGGCGTGCTTGGAGCGGAGCGTCGAGAGCAGCCCGTCCTCGAAGGCGCGCACCTTGCTGAGCGGGAGCGCGTCGAGGTAGCCGTTGACGCCGGCATAGATCACCGCGACCTGTTCCTCCATCTTCAGCGGCGAGAATTGCGGCTGCTTCAGGAGCTCGGTCAGCCGCGAGCCGCGGTTCAGGAGCTTCTGCGTCGAGGCGTCGAGATCCGAGCCGAACTGCGCGAAGGCGGCCATCTCGCGGTACTGGGCGAGCTCGCCCTTGATCTTGCCGGCGACCTTCTTCATCGCCTTGGTCTGGGCGGAGGAGCCCACCCGCGACACCGAGAGGCCGACGTTCACCGCCGGGCGGATGCCCTGGTAGAACAGGTCGGTCTCGAGGAAGATCTGGCCGTCGGTGATCGAGATGACGTTGGTCGGGATATAGGCCGAGACGTCGTTGGCCTGGGTCTCGATGACGGGGAGCGCGGTGAGCGAGCCGTTGCCGGCGGCATCCCCCATCTTGGCGGCGCGCTCGAGGAGCCGCGAGTGCAGGTAGAAGACGTCGCCGGGATAGGCCTCGCGGCCCGGCGGACGGCGCAGCAGCAGCGACATCTGGCGATAGGCGACGGCCTGCTTGGAGAGGTCGTCGTACACGATCACGGCGTGCATGCCGTTGTCGCGGAAATACTCGCCCATGGCGCAGCCGGCGAAGGGCGCGATGAACTGCATCGGCGCGGCGTCCGACGCGGTCGCAGCGATGATGATCGAGTATTCGAGGGCGCCGTTGTCCTCGAGCGCCTTCACGAACTGCGCCACCGTCGAGCGCTTCTGGCCGATCGCGACGTAGACGCAGTAGAGCTTGGCGTTCTCGTCCGTCCCGGCATGGGCCGGCTTCTGATTGAGGATCGTGTCGAGCGCGATCGCGGTCTTGCCGGTCTGGCGGTCGCCGATGATGAGCTCGCGCTGGCCGCGGCCGACGGGGATGAGGGCGTCGATGGCCTTCAGGCCGGTTGCCATCGGCTCGTGCACGGACTTGCGCGGGATGATGCCCGGCGCCTTCACGTCGACGCGGCGGCGCTCGGTCGTGGCGATCGGGCCCTTGCCGTCGATCGGGTTGCCGAGGCCGTCGACCACGCGGCCGAGCAGCGCCTTGCCGACCGGAACGTCCACGATGGCGCCGGTGCGCTTGACGGTCTGGCCTTCCTTGATGTCGCGGTCGGATCCGAAGATCACGATGCCGACGTTGTCCTGCTCGAGGTTGAGCGCCATGCCGCGCACGCCCGATTCGAACTCGACCATCTCGCCGGCCTGGACGCTGTCGAGGCCGTAGGCGCGGGCGATGCCGTCGCCGACCGACAGGATCTGTCCGACCTCGGTGACCTCGGCCTCCTCGCCGAAGTTCTTGATCTGCTCTTTCAGGATCGCGGAGATCTCGGCAGCGCGGATGTCCATCGTCTAGCCTCTTTGTCGAATGGTGTGTGTCTAAGGTCGCGGGCGGAAGCGGTCGGGTGCTCGAAGCCCCTACCGGGCTTCCCGCATCGCGAGGCGAATACCGTTGAGCTTGGTCCTGAGGGACGCATCGACCATGCGTGAACCGATCTTGACGACGAGGCCGCCGATTAGGCTCGGGTCGACGGTGAGGTCGAGGTCGACCTCGGAGCGGGCCACGTCGCGCAGGGACGCCTTGATCTCCTCGATCACGGCGTCCGAGGGCCGCTCCGCGACGCGGACCTCGGCACGCACGATGCCCTTCGAGGTGCGGACCAGGGAGCGGAACGAGCGGATCATGTCGGGCAGGGCGAACAGGCGGCGGTTGGCGGCCGTCAGCTTGATGAAGTTGGCGGCCAATCCCGTGATTCCCGCCCGGTCGAGGATGGCGCCGACCGCGGCGGCCTGCTCCGTGCCCGAGAAGACGGGACTGCGCACAAGGCGGCGGAGATCGGCGCTCTCCTTGAGAAGGCCGTCGAACCGCTCCAGATTCCCGGAGACTTCATCCAGGGCGCGCTCGTCGCGCGCCAGCTCGAACAGGGCTGACGCGTAGCGGGCCGCCACGCCGGCAACCGGGGAACCCGCCTCGGAACTGGTCTGCGCCACGCGCCGCTCTCTCTCATCATCCGGCCCGCGGGTTCCGGCCGGATCGCACCGCCTTCGGTGTCGGCTCTGGAACCGTCGGGATTGGGAACGTGCCGGGTCCTGCGGGCACGAAAGCCCCGCCCTTCCGGCGCGGCGCGGGCCTAGCATGCGGTCCAGGGGGTGCGCAAGACGATCCGGGCGGCTGCCTCCCAACCCCAGAGGCCGCCGCTTTGCGCCCAACTTCCACCTTGCCAAATTCCCGCGACACTCTGTAATGGTAAGGTCCCCCACCCGGTGCCTTGCGGTTTCATCCGCGGCCCGCGGGCGCGCCCGAGCCTTTCGCCTGGTCGCCTTCGCAGTCGGTTCACCGCGCCGAGATCGTCGGCTTCCTCAAGACCGGGCGGGTGTCGGTACATGCGGCGACCTCATGCGTCGTCGCCCCGTTTCTCGGAATCCGCGGCCGGTCATCACCGGTCCGGATGCCTTCGCGAGGTCAGGGAAAGGATGATCGGAGACACAGCATCGGTTGCCGCTGCTCGTGTTGAAAGCGCCCGCGTTCCGCGTGGTGCCCGCCCGTCGTCAGCCCTGGTCAGATTCAACCCCACGCGCGCCGAAGACCGGCGCCCAGCGGCGGTTGGCGGCAATTCCTTTCCCTTAGCCCCCGCGACCTGGTCCCCCGGGTCGACACGAGCCCTCCCGTTCCCGGCCGACAGGCCCGGACCGGGACGCGCTCCACCGGGACCGCTCGGTCCGAGGAGAACGACGTCGGCCGCCATGTCGAAAGTTCGTCATGGCCAACAACAAGATGCTCATCGATGCGATGCACCCGGAGGAGACCCGGGTCGTCACGGTCCACGGATCTAGGGTCGAGGAATTCGACTTCGAAGCCGCCAACAGGCGCCAGCTGCGCGGCAACATCTATCTCGCCAAGGTGACGCGGGTGGAGCCTTCGCTCCAGGCGGCCTTCATCGAGTACGGCGGCAACCGCCACGGCTTCCTCGCCTTCAGCGAGATCCATCCCGACTACTACCAGATCCCGCTGGCCGACCGGCAGGCGCTGCTCGAGGACGAGGCGCGCGAGGCCGAGGAGCACAGCGAGCGCGAGGAGCGGAAGCCCCGCCGCCGCTCGCGCGGGCGCCGGGCCGAACCTGCGGCCGCGCGCAATGCCGAGACGGTGAGCGCCGAGGACATCCCGGCGACCGACGATGCCGCCGAGGCGGCCGGGGCCGGTGACGAGGCCGTTCCTGCGGCCGTTGCCGAGGAGGTTTCCGGGACGGAGACCGCGGTGCCGACGGCCATCGAGGCGACGGCGCAATCCGACGTCGCGGGTGAGGAGCCCGTCGCGACCGAGGCCGCCGCGCCGGCCGACGACGCGCCCGAGCCCGTCGCCGAGGGCCATCCTGAGGCGGCCCTGGACGAGTCGGGCGAGGATGAGGACGAGGAATCCGACGACGAGGACGAGTCCGACGAAGACGACGAGGATGAGGACGACGAGCAGGAAGGCGAAGAGGGCGAGGATGCCGAGCCCAGGATCGCCCAGGTCGGCGGCGACGCGCTCGCCGAGATCCCGGAGCGGCCCCGGGTCTATCGCCGCCACTACAAGATCCAGGAGGTGATCAAGCGCCGCCAGATCATCCTGGTCCAAGTCGTCAAGGAGGAGCGCGGCACCAAGGGCGCGGCGCTCACCACCTACCTGTCGCTGGCCGGCCGCTACTCGGTGCTGATGCCCAATACCGGGCGTGGCGGCGGCATCTCGCGCAAGATCACCAGCGCCGCCGACCGCAAGCGCCTCAAGGAAGTCGCGCAGGACCTGGAGGTGCCGGACGGCATGGGCGTGATCCTGCGCACGGCCGGGGCCTCGCGCACCAAGCCCGAGATCAAGCGCGACTTCGAGTACCTGATGCGCCTGTGGGAGAGCGTGCGCGAGCTGACGCTGTCCTCCTCCGCGCCAGCCCTGGTCTACGAGGAGGGCTCGCTGATCAAGCGCGCCATCCGCGACCTCTACGGCAAGGAGATCGACGAGATCCTGGTGGCGGGCGACGAGGCCTACCGCGAGGCCAAGGACTTCATGCGGATGCTGATGCCCGGCCAGTCCAAGGTCGTGCAGCCCTACCGCGACCCGACCCCGATCTTCGCCCGCTACGGCGTCGAGCAGCAGCTCGACGCGATGTTCTCGACGCACGTCACGCTGAAGTCCGGCGGCTACCTCGTCATCAACCCGACGGAAGCCCTGGTCTCGATCGACGTGAACTCGGGCCGCTCGACCCGCGAGCACGATATCGAAGACACGGCTTTGCGCACCAATCTCGAGGCGGCCGACGAGGTCGCCCGGCAGCTGCGCCTGCGCGACCTCGCCGGCCTCGTCGTCATCGACTTCATCGACATGGAGGAGAAGCGCAACAACCGCGCCGTCGAGAAGCGCCTGAACGAGGCCCTCAAGAACGATCGCGCCCGCATCCAGGTCGGGCGGATCTCACCCTTCGGCCTCCTCGAGATGAGCCGCCAGCGCATCCGCACCGGCATGCTGGAGAGCTCGTCGCTGCCCTGCGTGCATTGCGGCGGCTCGGGCTACGTCCGCGCCACGGCCTCCGTCGCGCTCCAGATCCTGCGCTCGATCGAGGAGTCGCTGCTCAAGAGCGCGACCCACAACCTCATCCTGCGCACCCGCACCGAGGTGGCGCTCTACATCCTCAACCAGAAGCGCGCGCACCTGCGCGAACTCGAGGTCCGCTTCGGCGTGACCGTGACGATCGCCGCCGACGAGCGACTCGCGGCGACTTCCGCCTTCCAGCTCGATCGCGGCGAGCCCGCCGTGCGGGCGGCGGGTCCCGTGACCGGCATCCGCGCCGTCGCGGTCGACTCGATGATGGATGCGGAGGACGACGCCGACCTTGAGGCGGAGGACGAGGAGGTGGTCGAGGCCGTCGCCGAGGCAGCCGAGACGGAGGAGCACCGCGAGGAGGGTGGCGAAGGCCGCGGCCGTGGTCGCCGCCGTCGCCGTCGCCGTCGCGGCGGCCGGTCCGAGGGTGGCGAGGCCGGTGGCGTCGAGCACCAGGCCGGGCCGGACGACGAGGATGCGGAGGCGGACGGCGCCGAGGCGACGGCCTCCGAGGACGGCGAAGCCGCCCCCGAGCCTGAGACCCGCGCCGGGACGGAGTCCGAGGAGGACGGCGCGGTGCGCCGCCGTCGCCGCGGTCGCCGCGGCGGGCGGGGACGTGAGCGCGGTGAGGGCCGCCCCCGGGAGGAAGCGGCATCGGACGAGACATCGGCTGAAAGCGTCTCCGAGGCCGACGAGCCCGCAGCGGTCGAGCTCAGGGAGACGGCTCCGCCTCCGGTCCCGGATCCCGTCGACATCGAGTTGCCCGTGGCCGCCGCACCGCCGGAGGCACCCGCGCCCAGCGAGCCCCTGCCCCCGGCTCGGCCTGCGCCGGAGCCCGTGGCCGTCGTCCTCACGCCTCCCGATCCCGACCGGCCGAAGCGGGCAGGCTGGTGGTCGCGCACCAAGGCGGCGCTCACCGGCGAGTGACCCTCGCCGGAGGACCTGACTCGTCCTCGAAGGAGCTGAACCTCACGAGCCCGGCGCCGCCAGCGCCGGGCTCGTTCATTCGCACGCCGGGAGTCGATACCGTCGGGGACCTCGACCCAGAGGTCGAGCCGAGCGAAGGGCGTCCTCTCAGGTATAGGCGTTCCGCCGGAGGGCCTTTCCCAAGCATGAAACCATCCTAGGGCGCGATTTTTTCGGCGCCTGTTGCCTTTTCTCTTCATCTCTCAAGGTTTGGCGCAAATTTCAGCGCCCGCTGCATCGAAATGATGCGCTCCTGCCCCCTCCGGTGCTTGGCGCCTCGGCCGACCTCCCCTACGCTCAAGCTCGCCGTTCGAAGCTGCGGGGCCAGGGTCATGCCACCGCGGCCACGGCCGGGCTGGGGCGAACCCCGGGTCCGACGGAGCTCTGGGGGACAGGTGAGATGGCAAGCGTTTGGAAGTCGGCGGTCGCCGCCCTTTGCGGCCTGACGGCAGGCGTCGCGGCTCAGGTTCAGGCGGCGGATCTTGCGGCGCCGAAGGTTCTGCCCGTCGAGGCGCGGGCGCCCGACCCGCTGATCGGCTTCTCGTTCGGCTCGCGCTACCAGTCGGACTACAATTTCCGCGGCATCTCGCAATCGAACCTGCAGGGCAGCTACCAGACCTTCTTCGAGGCGCAGTTCTTCAACAACTTCGCGTACGCCGGCTTTGCCACCTACCAGACCCGCCTGCCGACCCGGGGAGACATGGAGTTCGACCTCGTCGCCGGTATCCGTCCGACCTTCGGCAAGTTCACCTTTGATCTCGGCATCCTGTATTACTTCTACCCCAGGGAACAGCGGCTGTTCCTCGCCGACGGGGTGACGCCGTTCACGCAGGCCAACACGGATTATTACGAAGCCGCCTTCAAGGGCGTCTACGCGGCGACCGACGCGCTGACGCTGGGCGCGAACGTGTTCTACTCGCCGAGCTTCCTCGGCACGAAAGCCGAGAGCACCTACGTCTCGGGCACGGCCGCCTACACCTTGCCGGCGACGCTGTTCCCCTGGCTTCCCGAGGCCTATGCCGGCGGCTTCTCGCTCTCGAGCGAGGTCGGCTACTTCTTCCTCGGCGCCGCCCGCTCGTCGGCCTACACGGCCTTCGACCAGTCGATCGGACGCTTCGCCTCATTCGACCTGCCGAGCTACCTCTACGGCAACGTCGGCCTGTCCTACACCTACAAGAACATCGTCCTCGACGTCCGCTTCCACGACACCGACCTGACGCGCCGCCAATGCGCGGTGATCACCGGCGACTTCCGGCAGCTCACCAACGGCGGCTTCTCGAAATGGTGCGGCGACGCCATCATCGGCTCGATCACCTTCCAGACCTCGACGGCCTCGCCCGGCATCTATGCCGAACCCGGCGGCCTGATGAACCTGTTCCGCTGAGCCCCGCAGGCAGACCCGGAGCGCTCCGGATCCTCCGGGATCACGGGGGCGAGATCAGAGCAGCCAGGCCCGCAGGCGTCGGATCGCCTCGCCGCAATCGCCCTGCGAACCTGCGAACGAGAAGCGGACGTGGTGTCCGCCCTCCGTCGCGTCGAAGTCGAGGCCGGGCGTCGCCGCCACGCCCGCCTCGTCGAGCATCCGCCGGCAGAAGGCCGTGGCGTCGTTCGTGAGGCCGGAGACGTCGGCGTAGAGGTAGAACGCGCCGTCGGCCGGGTGCATCCGGCCGAGGCCGAGGCTCGGAAAGGCGTCGAGCAGCAGGTCGCGATTCGCCGCGTAGCCGAGCCGAATCGCCTCGATCTCCTCGACCGCGTCGAAGGCTGCGAGCGCGGCCACCTGCGACAGGTAGGGTGCCGAGATGTAGAGGTTCTGCGCCAGCCGCTCGATCGGGCGCAGGAGCGCGTCCGGCACCACCATCCAGCCGACGCGCCAGCCGGTCATGCAATAGGTCTTCGAGAACGAGTTGATGACGACCGCGTCCGGATCGTAGCGCAGGGCCGTGTCCGTGGGCACGCCGTACCCGAGCCCATGATAGATCTCATCGGAGATGAAGGGGAGGCTCAGGCCCTGCGCCGTCCGGCACAATTCGCCTAAGCGCTCCGGCTCGATCACGGTGCCCGAGGGGTTGGCCGGGCTCATCACCAGGATGCCCGACAGGGGCTGCGCGGCGTGGAGCGCGCGGATCCCTGCTCCGGTGGGGGCGTAGCGGTCGGCCGCGCGAAGGACGAGCGGCGTCGGCACGAGATCGAGGGCGTTCAGGATGCTGCGATAGGCCGGGTAGCCCGGCTGCGGTACCGCGACCCGGTCGCCGGCATCGAACAGGCTGAGAAAGGCGAGGACGAAGCCGGCCGAGGAGCCCGTGGTGATCACCACCCGGCGGGCCGGCACCGCGACGCCGTAGGTCTCGGCATAGTGCCGGGCGATCCGCTCGCGCAACGCCGGCAGGCCGAGGGCCTCCGTGTAGGGGAGCCGCCCGTCGTCGAGGGCGGCGCGGGCCGCGGCGATCACGGCGCGCGGCGCGGGCGCCGAGGGCTGGCCGACCTCCATGCGCACCACGCCCTCGCCCCGCCGCTCCTTGGCGGCCGCGGCAGCCATGACGTCCATCGCGAGGAAGGGCGCGACACGCTCCGCCCGGCGCGAGACCGAAGGGTGCGGAGCGGGTGTGCCGTCGGGGCCGGATGCGGGGCGGATCATGCCGCCTTCATCGCCGCATTCACCGGCAGAGCCAAGCCTTCGTCCGAGAGAGGCGCCGCGGCGGGCGGCGATCCGCCGCGACCGGCGCCACAGGTTCGTCCGGTAAGCTTGTGATTATTGCTTAAGCTTTCTCGGGCAGACTTTCAGAAGGGGTCAAAGGTCACCTGATGCTCAAGCGGTTCTCGGCCACCAAAAGGGATGGCACCCAGAGTGATCTGGACGCGCAGAAGGGTGGAATCGACGAGCTCGTCCTTCGCATCAGGCAATTGATCCGGCATCGCGGCTATGACCGGGCCAAGATCACGAGCGAGTACCTGAAGCGCTACTTGCCGGGGGAGAACGATCGCACCTGGCAGGGCGAGACCATCCTGCGCAAGCACCATGCGACGGCACAGATCGACAGCGGGACCCTCACCTATCTCGTCGAGAACGTGCACATCGAATTGCAGATGGCCCACGAGCGCCTGACCGGCTGAGGCATCTCAGGCCGACCGGCGGACATGCGCCGTGGCGCGCCCGGCATCGGCACGTTCATTTGACCCGCCGCCGCGAAAACGCCTAACCCGGCCGCTAGCGCGTTCTCGGAATTCCGGGCAGTCCTGTCCGGTCCGCCCGCGACGAGAGCCGAGAACCGCATGCTCCCCTTCCGCCTGCCCCTCACGATCGCCGCCCTGGGCACGGCCCTGGCGCTCGGCGGGACCGCGTCCCTCGCCCAGACGACGCCGGCCGCTCCCTTCACCGACGTGCAGCGCCAGGCGATCGAGGCGATCGTGAAGGACTACCTCGTCAAGAACCCGGACGTGCTCCAGGAGGCCATCGCCGAGGGCGAGCGGCGCGCCCAGGAGACGCAGAAGCTCGCGCAGGTCGCGGCTCTGAAGGAGGCGCGCGAAGCGCTGATCAACTCGCCCCACGGCGTCGTGGTCGGCAACCCCACCGGCGACGTCACCCTCGTCGAGTTCTACGACTACAATTGCGGCTATTGCCGCAAGGCGCTCACCGACATCCAGGCGCTGATCAAGTCCGACCCGAAGCTCAGGGTCGTGCTCAAGGATTTCCCGGTGCTCGGCGCCGAGTCGCTCGAGGCCAGCAAGCTCTCGCTCGCGGCCAAGCAACAGCTCAAAAGCGAGAAGCTGTTCGAGTTCCACACCAAGCTCCTGGAGAGCAAGGGCCGCGTGAACACCGAGAAGGCGCTCGCGGTCGCCAAGGAAATGGGCCTCGACGTCGCGAAGCTTCAGCGGGACGCGCAGGGTCCCGAGGTGAAGGCGGCGCTCGCGGAGAATATGGGGCTCGGCGACAAGCTCGGCCTCTCGGGCACCCCGGCCTTCGTCATCGGCGAGGAGATCATCCCCGGCGCGGTCGGCGTCGAGCCGATCCGCAAGACCATCGGCGACGTGCGCCGCTGCGGCAGCGCCAGCTGCTGAAATCCTCGGTGTCGCTCGTCCTCACGTTCCGCCGCGACGCCGCGGACCTCGCGAAATTCGGCCCATGATCCCGATCCACGCCCTCAATGGGCCGAACCTCAACCTGCTCGGAACCCGGGAGCCGGGCATCTATGGTTCGGCGACGCTCGCCGACATCGAGCGCGACCTTCATGCGCGTGCCGAGCTGCTGAGCGTCGGCCTCACCTTCCGCCAGACCAATCACGAGGGCGAACTCGTGGAGCTGGTCCAGGCGGCGGGCGCGTCCGGCGCCGGCATCCTGATCAACGCGGCGGCCTACACTCACACCTCCGTCGCCCTTCGCGACGCCATCGTGGGCAGCGGCGCCGTCGCGGTGGAGGTCCACCTCTCCAACGTCCATGCCCGCGAAGCCTTCCGGCACGTCTCCCTGATCGCCCCCGTCTGCGCCGGGGTGATCTGCGGGTTCGGGCCGTATTCCTACGTTCTCGGCCTCGATGCGCTGGCGCAACGGCTTCGCGGCCGTCTTCCGCCGCCCGATCTCGGCACCCTCCTTCCCGCCTCTCAAGACTGATCCGATGGCCAAGCCAGAACCCTTCGATCCCGAGCTCGTGCGCTCGCTCGCCCAGCTCGTCACCGAGACCGACCTCACCGAGATCGAGGTGGAGAAGGGCGATTTGCGCATCCGCGTCGTGCGTCGGATCGAGCCCGTCCAGCTTCAGGTCGCGGCGCCGGCACCGGTGCTCGCGCCGAGCCCGGTCCCGGTGCCCGTCGCGGCCCTGGCCCCGGGTCCCGGCACCGAAAAGGCCAAGGCCGGCGCGGGGCATCCCGGCGCCGTGCCCTCGCCGATGGTCGGCACCGCCTATCGCCGTCCCTCGCCCGAGGCCAAGACCTTCGTCGAGGTCGGCGCCAAGGTCGCGAGCGGCGAGAAACTGCTCCTCATTGAGGCGATGAAGACCTTCAACGAGATCGTCGCCCCCCGTTCCGGCACCGTGACCGCGATCTTCGTCGAGGACGGCCAGCCGGTCGAGTTCGGCGAGCCCCTCCTCGTCATCGAGTGATCCGGACTCCATGTTTCAGAAAATCCTGATCGCGAACCGGGGCGAGATCGCGCTGCGCGTGCTGCGGGCCGCGAAGGACCTCGGCGTGGCGACGGTCGCCGTCCATTCGACGGCGGATGCCGACGCCATGCACGTGCGGCTCGCCGACGAGAGCGTCTGCATCGGGCCGCCGACGGCGCGCGACAGCTACCTCAACATCCCCTCGCTCATCGCCGCCTGCGAGATCACCGGCGCCGATGCGGTCCATCCGGGCTACGGCTTCCTGTCGGAGAATGCCGGCTTCGCCGAGGTGCTCGCCCATCACGAGATCGGCTTCATCGGTCCCAAGGCCGAGCACATCCGCATCATGGGCGACAAGATCGAGGCCAAGCGCACCGCCAAGCGCCTCGGCATCCCCTGCGTGCCGGGCTCGGAGGGCGGCATCGAGGAGGCGGACGAGGCCAAGCGCGTCGCGGCCGAGATCGGCTATCCCGTGCTCGTCAAGGCTGCCTCCGGCGGCGGCGGGCGCGGCATGAAGGTGGCCCGCTCGGAGGCCGAGCTGGAGCAGGCGCTCGGCATGGCGCGGACCGAGGCCAAGGCGGCCTTCGGCGACGACGCGGTCTATCTGGAAAAATACCTGACGAAGCCGCGCCACATCGAGGTGCAGGTGCTCGGCGACGGGAAGGGCGGGGCGGTGCACCTCGCCGAGCGCGACTGCTCCCTGCAGCGCCGTCACCAGAAGGTCTGGGAGGAGGGCGGCTCGCCCGCCCTCGACGCCGCCATGCGCGCCGAGATCGGCGGGATCTGCGCGCGGGCGATGCAGGAGCTGAACTACCTCGGCGCCGGCACGGTCGAGTTCCTCTACGAGGACGGCCGCTTCTACTTCATCGAGATGAACACCCGCATCCAGGTCGAGCATCCAGTGACCGAGATGATCACGGGTGTCGATCTCGTGATCGAGCAGATCCGCGTGGCGGCCGGCGCGCCGCTCTCGGTCCGGCAGGAGGACATCGCGGTCAACGGCCACGCCATCGAGTGCCGGATCAATGCCGAACACCCGGCGACCTTCCGGCCCTCGCCGGGCCTGATCACCTCGTTCCACCCGCCGGGCGGCCCCGGCGTGCGCGTCGATTCGGCCGCCTTCCAGGGCTACCGCATCCCGCCGCACTACGATTCGCTGATCGGCAAGCTCATCGTCCACGGCCGCACCCGGGACGAGTGCCTGATGCGCCTTCGCCGGGCGCTCGACGAGTTCGTGGTCGACGGCATCGACACGACGCTGCCGCTGTTCCGGACGCTGGTGCGCAACGAAGCGGTGCTGGCGGGGGATTACGACATCCACTGGCTGGAAACTTTTCTCGCCGATGGCGGGTTGACCGCCGGCTAGGCTTTTCCTCCGCGCGGGCCTGGAACGCCGCGAAGCTTCGTTCGTTCTGTGGTGCATGCAGCCGCGGCGGCCGAGCTCGACCGAGATCCGGTCGAGCCGCCGTTCCGGCATGGACAGCCCGAAGGAACGAATGATGATCCGCACGACCGCCATCCTGCTCGCTGGCGCCCTGCTCGCCGCGCCCGCCCTCGCGCAATCGCCCTCGGGCAATGTCGGTCAGCCCGAGCGGGGCGTGCCCCAGGCCGGCGAGACCACACGCGGGCCCATCGATAACCCCTCGAGCCGCGACATGGCGCCGGCCCCCGGCGTCACCGCGGCGCCGGTCGGCGGCAGCACCGGCTCGGTCGAATCCGCCAAGGGCGGCAACGCCGATCAGAACAACAAGCCGGCCGGCAACACCGGCAACACCTCGGGCGGCCCGGCCCGCTGACGGCCGACGACCCCGGCACATCCATCAAGGCCGACCCGGAGCGGGTCGGCCTTCGTCGTCTTCGAGGCGGCAGGGCCGCACGAGGGTACGGCCGTCCCTGGCACTCGGTCGAGGATCGCGCCACACTCGCCCCATGCACGACAGCGACCGCGTCGAGATCACGCCCGAGATCCTTCTCAAGGCCTACGCCGCTGGCATCTTCCCGATGGCGGAGGACGCGGACGACCCGACCATCTACTGGGTCGAGCCGCGCGCCCGCGGCCTCCTTCCCCTCGACGGGTTCCACGTCTCCAAGCGCCTGGCGCGCACCGTGCGCAGCGACGTCTTCGAGGTGCGCACCGACCGCGACTTCGACGGCGTGATCGCGGGCTGCGCCGCCCCGCGCCGCGACGCCGAGCGCACCTGGATCAACGGCCGCATCCGTGAGCTCTACGGCGCCCTGTTCGACCAGGGCTACGCCCACACCGTCGAGGTCTATGCGGGCGAGCCGCGCCGCCTCGTCGGCGGGCTCTACGGCGTCTCGCTCGGCGCGGCCTTCTTCGGGGAGAGCATGTTCCACACCGTGCGGGACGCCTCGAAGGTGGCCCTCGTCCACCTCGTCGCGCGGCTGCGAGCGGGCGGGTACCGGCTCGCCGACACGCAGTTCGTCACCGACCATCTCACCCAGTTCGGCGCCGAGGAGGTGCCGCGCCATGCCTACAAGCGGCGCCTCGCCGAGGCGCTGTCGGTGGGGGCCGATTGGAACGTCTGGCCCGGCGACGGGTCGGTGGGCGGCGCCGACGCGCTCGCCGCCCTTGGCGTGGCGCGATCGGTCTGATCGGCGTCAGCGTCCCCGGTCGAGGGCCATGCGCAGGGCGAGCGCGCCCAGCACGCCGCCCATGATCCAGCGCTGCGCCCTGGTCCAGGCGGGATGCCGGCCGAGGAAGCCGGCAATCGAGCCCGCCGCGATCGCGATGGTCGCATTGACGGCGACGCTCACCGCGATCTGCACGCTGCCGAGCGCCAGCGTGTGCCCGAGCACGTTGCCCGCCTCCGGCTGCACGAAATGCGGCAGCAGGGCGAGGTAGAGCATCGCGATCTTCGGGTTGAGCAGGTTGGTGACGAAGCCCATCGCGAAGAGCCGCGCCGGGCTGTCGGCCGGCAGGCTCCGGACCTCGAAGGGCGAGCGCCGGCCCGGCCGCAGGTAGGACCAGGCGAGCCAGCCGAGATAGAGCGCCCCCGTCAGCCGCAGCGCGTCGTAGGCGTAGGGCACCGCGAGCACGAGGGCGGTGATGCCGAAGGCCGCGCAGAGCATGTAGAACACGAAGCCGAGCGCCACGCCGCCGAGCGAGATGAGCCCCGCCATTCGGCCCTGACAGAGCGAGCGCGAGATCAGGTAGATCATGTTGGGCCCGGGGGTCAGCACCATCCCGAGCGCCAGGGCGGCGAAGGCGAGGAGGGTGCCGGATTCGGGCATCGGGATTCCTATCGGAAGATCTGGTCGAAGATCGATTGCGGCTGCTGGGGCGCCGGGGCCGGGCCCTCGTTCGTCGGGAAGAACTTTCGCGAGGGCTTCTGCTTCGGCTGCACCGGGACGCCGCGGGGCGCCTCCACGTCGAGCTGGCCGGCCGGGTTGACCTGCTGGGCGGTGCGCTGCGCGTCCTGTCCGCGGTTGCCGCGCTGCTTCTTCTCGGGGCGGGAGGCCATGACCGGCACGTCCTCCTGCTCCTTGGCCTCGGCGATGATGTCGCTGCCGCCCTTACAATCGACGAGCCAGACGTCGTAGATCGAGTGCTCGATGGCGTGCAGGCCCGGGCTCGCCGCGAATTGCCAGCCCGTGAAGATGCGCCGGTACTTGTTGTCGAGGGTGACCTCGTCGACCTCAAGGAAGGCCGTCGTCTTTGGGCTCTCGGTCGGCGGGCGGCTGTAGCAGACCCGCGGCGTCAGCTGCAGGGCGCCGAACTGCACGGTCTCGTCGACGGCGACCTCGAAGGAGACGATGCGCCCGGTGATCTTGTCGAGGCCGGAGAACACCGCGGTCGGGTTCTTGATCTTGTCGGCCTGAGCGGAGCCTGCCGCGACCAAGGCGAGGGCTGCCGCGAGAGCGAGCGACAGGGCCGGTTGAAGGCGGACGGCGAGGCGCATGCGGTCGGGCTCGGGCGTGGGACGAAGCGCGGCTTCGACGACGGCCGCTCCCGAAGCCCTAGACACCGCAACGATGTTGAAAAAGGGGCGATTCACGCCAGGAACTGCCAGGAGGTGGTCTCAGCGGCGAGGTCGACGAAGGCGCGGACCTTGGCGGGCAGCCAGCGGGCGCTCGGATAGACGGCGTGGATCGGCAGGGGCGGCGGCTCGTGCTCGGTGAGGACCAGGACGAGACCGCCCGCCGCGACATCGCGGGTGACCTGATAGAGCAGCGGCCGGACGAGACCGGCCCCGCTTCGGGCGAAGTCCAGCGCCGCGTCGCCGCTATTCGTCGTGAGGCGGGGCGTGATGGAGACCCGAACGTCGCGGCCGCCCTGCGAGGGATCGGCGAACGTCCAGGCCGGCGCGTTCTCGAAGGCTCCGAAACCGATGGTGTCGTGGCCCTGCAGCTCGCCGGGATGCTGGGGCGTTCCTCGGCGCGCGAGGTAGTCCGGGCTCGCGACGACGACGCGCCGGGTCGTCCCGAGGCGGCGCGCCACCAACCCGGACGCGTCGAGGGGACCGATCCGGACGGCGACGTCCACGCCCTCCTCGACCAGTCCGACATTGCGGTCGTTGAGCTGGAGCTCGGCCGTCATATCCGGATGGCGCGCCATGTAGCGCGCCAGCAGGGATGCGACGTGGGTTCGCCCGAAGATGACCGGAGCGGCGACGGCCAGGCGGCCGCGCGGCGAGGTTCGCGCGCCTCTCGCGATCTCCTCGGATTCCGCGACCGCCCCCAGGATGTTCCGCGCCTGGGCGAGGTAGCGCTCGCCGGCCTCGGTGAGATGCAGGGAACGGGTCGTGCGCTGGAGAAGGCGGGTCCCCAGCCGATCCTCCAGGCCCGCGATCAGCCGCGTCGCCGCGGACGGCGAGATGCCGAGCCGACGCGCGGCGGGCGCGAAGCCGCGGGCATCGCAAACGGCGACGAAGGCAGCGATGGCGTCGAGTCGATCCATGGGATCATTGCACCATGAGCAACAATGAACTCCCAAGAGGGCCTATTATCATCCTGGAAGCAATGGATCACTTTCCTCGCATGACGCCGCCGTTTCCGCGCGGCCGCCAGAGGAGAGACGTTATGAACCGCCGACACCTGCTTGCGCTGGCCGCCACGCCAGCCCTCCTGCCGACCGCCGGGCTTGGTCCGGATGCGGCGCTCGCCGGTTCCGAGCCCGCCTCCGACGCGACCCGCCATCGCAGCCTGACCGTGGACGGCGTGGAGATCTTCTACCGGGAGGCGGGGCCAGCCGACGCGCCGGCCCTCCTGCTCCTGCACGGATACCCGACCTCCTCGCACATGTTCCGCAACCTGATCCCCGCGCTCGCCGAGCGCTACCGGGTCGTGGCGCCGGATTACCCGGGCTTCGGCTACAGCGCCGCGCCCGGGCGGGACCGCTTCACCTACAGCTTCGACACCTTCGCCCGGCTCATCGAGCGGTTCACCGAAATCGTCGGCCTGACCCGCTACGCGCTGTACGTGATGGATTACGGCGCGCCGGTCGGCTTTCGCCTGGCGACGGCGCATCCGGAGCGGGTGACCGCCCTCGTCGTCCAGAACGGGAACGCCTATGCGGAGGGTCTCGAATCCCCGTTCTGGGATCCGATCCGGGCCTATTGGAAGACGGGCGCCGCGGCCGAGCGGGAGGCGCTGCGCCAGTTCACGACGCCCGCGGCGACGCGCTGGCAATACACCGACGGCGTCGCGGACCCGTCGCGGCTCAGTCCCGATGCCTGGACCCTCGATCAGCTCGGGCTGGACCGCCCCGGCAACGCCGAGATCCAGCTCGACCTGTTCTACGATTACCGCACCAACGCACCGCTCTACCCGGCGTGGCAGGCCTATTTCCGCCGGCATCGGCCGCCGACCCTCGTGGTCTGGGGACGGAACGACACCATCTTCCCGGCCGCCGGCGCGCAGGCCTACCGGCGGGACAACCCGGAGGCGGAGCTTCACCTCCTGGATACGGGGCATTTCGCCCTGGAGACCCACGGCGCCGAGATCGCGGCGCTGATGCGCGACTTCCTCGCCCGCAAGCTGCGCGCCGGCTGACCGGGCGCGACGAAGGAGATCCGCCGATGGCCCATGCCTATCTCGACATCGCCCGGACCCCGCGCGTGCGGGCGGCCGAGGAGCGCCAGGGGAGCCTCGGCGCCTATGCCCGGACCGAGGTCGGGGACCCCTACCACGACCGCCTCGGCCCGGAGGAGGCCGCCTTCATCGCCGCGCGCGACGGCTTCTACCTCGGCACCGTGTCGGAGACGGGCTGGCCCTACATCCAGTATCGCGGCGGCCCGCCCGGCTTCCTGCGGGTGCTCGACGAGACCACGCTCGGCTTCGCGGATTTCCGCGGCAACCGGCAATACATCAGCGTCGGCAACCTCGCGGGCGAGGCGCGGGTCTCGCTGTTCCTGATGGATTACGCGAACCGGCGCCGGCTGAAGATCTTCGGGCAGGCCAGGGTGGTCGAGGCCGGGGAGGACCCCTCGCTGGCCGGGTCGCTCGCCGTGCCGGGCTATCGGGGCCTGGTGGAGCGCTCCGTCGTCGTGACGGTCGCCGGCTTCGACTGGAACTGCCCTCAGCACATCACGCCGCGCTTCACGGCCGCCGAGTGGGAGAGGGCGGATTGATCAGTCCGGGATCCAGGGCACGTATTCCCCGCTCGCCGCGGAGCGGGCGCCCTGGTTGAGCTGCGAGCCCTTGGGGCGGTAGGCCCCCGCCGTTCCCGTCAGGTTCTCGACATGCGGCTTCTGCCACTCGCGCGGCTTGTAGCTCTCCTCGCTCGGGGGCACCGAAGCGTTGTGGCAGAGCCAGGCGCGCCAGCCCGGCGGCACCTTCGAGGCGTCGGCGTAGCCGTTATAGACGACCCAGCGCCGCTCCGAGCCGACGGAGCGGTCGATCAGCGCCCCTTGCGCCCGGTAATAGGCATTGCCGTGCTCGTCGTTCCCGACGAACTGGCCGCTGCGCGCCGTGTAGACGGCGAGCGACATCGTCGACCCGTTCCACCAAGTGAAGATCCGCAGCAGCGTGTCCTTGAGAGCCATCGCATTCGCTCGAGAAGGGGGTTCCGGGCCCGTGGCTCGGGGTCGGCGGGACTATGGTGAGGCACTCACCCGAAGTCCAGCCGGGACCCCGTGCCGGGCCGCCGCCGGGGTTGCGGCGAAAATCACACAGGCGCAATCGCATTAACCAAATAGTGACGCTGCCGCGGCGGGCGGACCTGTGGGGGAGAGATTTTTCGCAGCCAAATCCGGCAGGCCCAAAGAGCACTTATCGGCGGCCCCGCGATATCCACAGGTTTTGAGGAGCCGACACAACATCTAGTCCGGAACATAGCCGGCGCACACTAGTTGTTGACGTGAATGGGGTCGTCGGACTAGCTTTGAACCGTCGCCGATCGGGTTGCGCCGGGCGTCAGTTCCGAGTTTTCCAGTCTTCGAACATGGCACCCCGCGAGCCATCGCGGGCGCCTGCAACCACCCCGTTCGACATTCATGCACGATCCCGCGCTGCCAGCGGGACGGTCGCCGATTCCGGCGAGGGAGAAACGGATTCATGCGGTTCGAGCGTCGCTACACCACGGCCGGACAATCGCCCTACGCCAGCATCGCCTTCCGCAAGGCGCTGAGCGAGATCCGCAACCCGGACGGCTCCACCGTCTTCCGGCTGGAGGGCATCGAGGTGCCCGAGAGCTGGAGCCAGGTCGCGAGCGACGTGCTCGCGCAGAAGTACTTCCGCAAGGCCGGCGTGCCGGCGCGCCTCAAGCGCGTCGAGGAGAACGACGTGCCGTCCTTCCTCTGGCGCTCGGTCCCCGACGAGGCGGCGCTGGCCGAGCTTCCCGAGGAGGAGCGCACCGGCTCCGAGATCTCCTCGACGCAAGTCTTTGATCGGCTGGCCGGCTGTTGGACCTATTGGGGCTGGAAGGGCGGCTACTTCTCCTCGGAAGAGGACGCCTCCGCCTTCCTCGACGAGCTGCGCTTCATGCTCGCCCGCCAGATGGTGGCGCCGAACTCGCCGCAATGGTTCAACACCGGCCTGCACTGGGCCTACGGCATCGATGGTCCGGCCCAGGGCCACTATTACTGCGACTACCGCACCGGCGAGCTGACGCGCTCGGTCTCGTCCTACGAGCACCCGCAGCCCCATGCCTGCTTCATCCAGGGCGTCCAGGACGACCTCGTGAACGAGGGCGGCATCATGGACCTCTGGGTCCGCGAGGCGCGCCTGTTCAAGTACGGCTCCGGCACCGGCTCCAACTTCTCGATGCTGCGCGGCGAGAACGAGAAGCTCGGCGGCGGCGGCAAGTCCTCGGGCCTGATGTCCTTCCTCAAGATCGGCGACCGGGCCGCGGGCGCGATCAAGTCCGGCGGCACGACGCGGCGCGCGGCCAAGATGGTCATCGTCGACATCGACCACCCGGATATCGAGCAGTACATCGACTGGAAGGTGAAGGAGGAGCAGAAGGTCGCCGCCCTCGTCACCGGCTCCAAGATCGTCTCGAAGCATCTCACCGCCGTGATGAAGGCCTGCACCCAGTGCGAGGCCGAAGGCGACGCCTGCTTCGATCCCGAGCGCAACCCGGCCCTGAAGCGCGCCGTGAAGGCCGCCCGCAAGGAGAGCGTGCCGGACGCCTACACCAAGCGCGTCATCCAGTTTGCCCGCCAGGGCTTCACCAAGATCGACTTCCCCGTCTACGACACCGACTGGGACTCGGAGGCCTACCTCACGGTTGCCGGCCAGAATTCCAACAACTCCGTGTCGCTCACCGACGACTTCCTGCGCGCGGTGGATGCCGACGCCGATTGGGAGCTGAAGGCCCGCACCACGGGCAAGACCACGAAGTCCCTCAAGGCCCGCGAGCTGTGGGACAAGATCGGCGAGGCGGCCTGGGCCTCCGCCGATCCCGGCCTGCACTTCAACACGACCATGAACGACTGGCACACCTGCCCGTCGGGCGGCCGGATCCGGGCCTCGAACCCGTGCTCCGAGTACATGTTCCTCGACGACACCGCCTGCAACCTGGCCTCCGCCAACCTGCTGACGATGTACGATCGGGAGACGCGCCACTTCGACGTCGCGGCCTTCGAGCACCTCAACCGGCTCTGGACGGTGGTGCTCGAGATCTCGGTGATGATGGCGCAGTTTCCCTCGCGCGAGATCGCCGAGCTCTCCTACAAGTACCGCACGCTCGGCCTGGGCTACGCCAATATCGGCGGCCTCCTGATGAGCATGGGCCTGCCCTACGACTCGGCCGAAGGCCGGGCGCTGGCCGGCAGCCTCACGGCGATCATGACGGGCGTCGCCTACGCGACCTCGGCTGAGATGGCCGGCGAGCTCGGTCCGTTCCCGGCCTACGAGGAGAATGCCGACGCGATGCTCAAGGTCATCCGCAACCATCGCCGCGCGGCGCATGGCGAGGCGGAGGGCTACGAGTTCCTGAGCATCAACCCGGTGCCCCTCGACATCGAGAACGTGCCGCAGGCCGACCTCGTCGAGCGCGCGCGCTTCGCCTGGGACCGGGCGCTGGAGCTCGGCGAGGAGCACGGCTATCGCAACGCCCAGGCGACCGTGATCGCCCCGACGGGGACGATCGGCCTCGTCATGGATTGCGACACGACGGGCATCGAGCCGGACTTCGCGCTCGTGAAGTTCAAGAAGCTCGCGGGCGGCGGCTACTTCAAGATCATCAACCGGGCGGTGCCCGACGCGCTCCGCGCCCTCGGCTACCGCGAGGCCGAGATCGCCGAGATCGAGGCCTATGCCGTCGGCCACGGCTCTATGGGCCAGGCCCCGGCGATCAATCCTGGTTCGCTGCGGGCGAAGGGCTTCACCGACGAGAAGATCGCCGCGATCGAGGCAGGCCTGAAGTCGGCCTTCGACGTCAAGTTCGTCTTCAATCGCTGGACGTTGGGTGACGATTTCCTCAAGGACGTGCTCAAGGTTCCCGAGGAAAAACTCGCCGACCCGACCTTCGAGATCCTGCCCTTCCTCGGCTACTCGAAGAAGGACATCGAGGCCGCCAACACCCATATCTGCGGGGCGATGACCCTCGAGGGCGCGCCCTTCCTCAAGACCGAGCATTACGCGGTCTTCGACTGCGCCAATCCCTGCGGCCGCATCGGCAAGCGCTACCTCTCGGTGGAGAGCCACATCCGCATGATGGCGGCGGCGCAGCCCTTCATCTCGGGGGCGATCTCCAAGACCATCAACATGCCCAACGACGCCACCGTCGAGGATTGCAAGAACGCCTACCGCCTGTCCTGGACGCTGGCGCTCAAGGCCAACGCCCTCTACCGCGACGGCTCCAAGCTCTCGCAGCCCCTGAACTCGGCCCTCATCGCCGACGAGGACGAGGATGCGGAGGAGGTCGTCGAGGCGCTGGCCGCGGCGCCCGCGGCGGTCAAGGCGGCCCAGCTCTCCGAGCGGGTGGTGGAGCGCGTGATCGAGCGGATCGAGCGCATCCGCTCGCGGGAGAAGCTGCCGGACCGGCGCAAGGGCTACACCCAGAAGGCGGTGGTCGGCGGCCACAAGGTCTACCTGCGCACCGGCGAGTACGAGGACGGCCGCATCGGCGAGATCTTCATCGACATGCACAAGGAGGGCGCCGCCTTCCGGAGCCTGATGAACAACTTCGCAATCGCGATCTCGATCGGCCTGCAATACGGCGTGCCGATGGAGGAATACGTCGATGCCTTCACCTTCACGCGCTTCGAGCCCTCGGGCTTCGTGCAGGGCAACGACGCGATCAAGAACGCCACCTCGATCCTCGACTACGTCTTCCGCGAGCTCGCCGTCTCCTATCTCGGCCGCATGGACCTCGCCCATGTCGATCCTTCCGAGATCGGCAACACCGTGATGGGCAAGGGCGAGGGCGACACGGCGCGCCTGAAACCCGAGCAGACGGCCTCGACGATCGTCTCGCGCGGCCTCGTGCGCGGCTCGGCCGATCGGCTGACCCTGATCCAGGGCGGCCCTGCCGGGGGCGCCACCTCGACGGGCGGCGCTCCGGCACCGACCGGCGGCGTGATCCACGCCATGCGCGGCTCGGTGGCGCTGAAGGCGGAGCCGGCCCTCGCGGGCCATGCCGAGACCCTGGCGGAGAGCCTGCCCTTCGCCAAGCCCGAGCGCAGCGTCGCGGACAAGCGGGCCGAGGCGAAGATGAAGGGCTATGTCGGCGAGGCCTGCCCCGAATGCGCGAACTTCACGCTAGTCCGCAACGGGACCTGCCTGAAATGCGACACCTGCGGCAGCACGACCGGCTGTTCGTGATCGTCGCCTGAGCGCGTCGGCCAGGGGCGCAACCCTGGCCGACGGCATGATGTCGTCGGAAGTCTCAAATCGCCAGCGTGCCGGCCTTGGCCGCGGCGTAGCGGTCGGCGACCTTCGACCAGTCGACCACGTTCCACCACGCCTTGAGGTAGTCGGCGCGCCGGTTGCGGTAGGTCAGGTAATAGGCGTGCTCCCAGACGTCGTTGCCGAACAGGACCGGGGTGCCGTCCATCCAGGGCGAGTCCTGGTTCGGGCGGCTGTTGAGCGCGAGCTTGCCGTCCTTGCCGAGCACCACGAAGACCCAGCCCGAGCCGAAGATCCGCGTGCCGGCGGCGTTGAAGTCGGTCTGGAGCTTGGCGAACCCGCCGAGGTCCTTGTCGATCGCGGCCTTGAGGTCGCCGGTGGGCTCGCCGCCCTTGCCGCCCATGATCGTCCAGAACATCGTGTGGTTGGCGTGGCCGCCGCCGCTGTTCTTCACGACCGGACGCAGCGCCTCCGGCAGGGAGGACAGGTTGGCGAGTATCTCCGCCAGGGGCTTCTTGGCGAGGTCGGGCTCCTTGGCGAAGGCCGTGTTCAGGTTCGTGACGAAGGCCTGATGGTGCTTGCCGTGGTGGAGTTCCATCGTCTCGGCGTCGATGGTGGGCGCGTTGCGGTCGGCCGGGTAGGGCAGGGGATCGAGCTTGAAGGGGCCGGTGGGCGCCGCCGGCGTCGCGGCCGGGGCCTGGGCGAAGGCGGTGCCGGCGCTGAGCGCCACGAGTCCGCCGCCCAGCGAGGCGAGGGCGGTACGGCGATTGAGATGAAGCATGGTGATCGTCCGTTCTCCGGGTCGACCCTGACAGCGCGGGTCGCCCCAGCCATACACATGGCGGAGCCTTTCGGTTTCAGCGAGTCAATGAAACATCTCGCGACCGAAGCGCCGCAGGCCGTTTCGCGAGACGCAGGAATCCATCCCGTCGCTTCCGCGGCACAACCAGAGGCGAGCGCGGGACGGACCGGGCTCACGGCCAGACCTTGAGCGCCACCGGCCGGCGCAGGAGGTCGCGGTCGGAGGTGATCGTGCAGCCCTCGACGCGTAGCGTCACATAGGCGAGGAGCGCGGTGTCGCCGGCGTCGTCGAAATTGCGCGACGGCGAGGCGGGATCGATGAGCGAGGGATAGGCGATGAGTCCCTTCGCCCCGCAAGGATCGTCGTAGAGGGTGCGGCCCGCGATCAGGAGGCGGGGGACGTCCCAGGATTGGAGGTCGCGCGAGGCCGTCCAGTAGAAGCCCGATTGCGGGAAGCCCTCGCCCTGCCGCGCCATGAAGACCGCGATCCAGGCTCCCGTCGAGCGATGGCGGACCACCGCGCCCACTGGCGTCGGAAACGGCGCCACCGGCTTGCAGGTCTCCGGACGGATCGCCGGCTTGCGATAGGGATCGGGGAAGGCAGCGGTGAAGCCCGTCCCCGTCCAGGCTCGCCAGCTAGTCGGGTCGGCGGGATCGTCCGAGCGAAACAGGCAGACGCCGGCCGGCTGGTCGCTGCCTGGTCCGTCCCAGCCCGTGGTCGAGGCGAAGAAGTAGCGCCAGCGCCCGTCGGCGAAGATGTTGGAGGGGTTGAAGAAGCCGCGGTGCCGCCCCTGGCCGACCTCCTGGCGGAAGGGCGCGGCGGCCACCACCGCCGGCGGCGCCGCGCGGATGAAGCTGCGGCCGCCATCAGTGGATGAGGCCGCGACCACCGTATTGTACCAGCACTCCATGTAGACCTTCGAGCGGCAGCGGCCGGGATGCTCGTTGGCCTGGTACTCGTGGTGGACCAGTGCCGCGACCGCCCTGCCGTCCTCGGTCCAGGCCGCGGTGATCCAGGAGCGGTCGTCGTAGAGGGCCGGATCAGGCTTCTCGCCCGAATCGAGAACCACCGTGCAATCGAGCTTGAGCCGGTCGAAATCCGGGCCCCGCAGCGCCCGGTTGCGGTAATGCATCCCGAACAGCGCCAACGCGCCCGAGGCGTCGCGAAACGCCCGCGCGGAGGCATCGGGCACGTCGGCCCCGTCGCAGGCGTCGCGCGTCGCCTTGAACATTACGCTCGGCGGCCCGACCAGTGTCAGGGCGGAGAGCGGCGGCTCCGGTGCGGCGGCCGCGGGGCCGACCGTCCCGAGCAGGAGAAGCAACGCGGTGCGGCGGATCATGGCTCGGCCCTGGACTCCGCCGCGAGATTGCGTTTTGAACCCTTACAATCCGCTTGCGCCCAAGCCTCACCTCGCTGCGCACGAAAGCCCCCCATGCTGATCCTCATTCTCGGCCTCGTGCTGTTCCTCGGCACGCACTCCTTCTCGATGCTGCGGGCGCGCCGCGCCGGCCTGATCGGGGAGGTGGGCGAGGGACGCTACAAGCTCGGCTACACCCTGCTCTCGCTCGCCGGCCTTGTGCTCATCGGCTACGGCTTCGGCCTCTACCGGCAGGAGGGCTACATCACCCTATGGAACCCGCCGGTCTGGACGCGGCACCTCTCGCTGCTCCTCACGGTGCTCGCCTTCATCGTGCTGGCCTCCGCCTACCTGCCAGGCCGCATCCGGTCCTTCGCCAAGCATCCGATGCTGCTCGCAGTGAAGATCTGGGCGACGGCCCATCTCCTCGCCAACGGCGACCTCGGCTCGATCCTGCTCTTCGGCGGCTTCCTGGCCTGGGCGGTGATCGCCCGGATCAGCGCCAAGCGCCGGGCGCTCACCGCGGGGCAGGTCGTCTCGCAGCACGGGGGCGAGGTCGCGGCCCCCGCCGGCTGGCGCAACGACGCCATCGCCATCGTCGTCGGCACGGTCGTCTGGTTCGCCTTCGCGCGCTACCTGCATCCGCTCCTGATCGGCGTTGCGGCTTGGCCGGGACAGGCCTGAGCGGGTCGCCAAGCCCGCCGCTCTGTGCTAGGCGCGGCCTTCATTTCTTGAGGCCGCCGCCCGTTGCCGGGCCGGCGCGAGACGGCAATGGCTGAGAACAACGAGTTCATCCGCGAGGTCAACGAGGAGTATCGCCGCGATCAGGTCGCGGAGATCTGGCGCCGTTACAGCGGCGTGATCATCGCGCTCGCAGTGCTCATCGTCGCCGGGATCGGCGGCTGGCGCTACTGGCAGAGCGCCGAGCGGACGCGCGCCGAGGCAGCCTCCGAGCGGTTCGAGACGGCGACCCGGCTCGCCCGCGACGGCAAGTCGACCGAGGCCGAGAAGGCCTTCGAGGCCATCGAAAGCGAGGGCCCGGCGGGCTACCGCCTGCTCGCCCGCTTCCGCTCCGCCACCGAGACCGCCAAGCGCGATCCCGTTGCCGGCGCTTCCGAGTACGACGCGCTCGCCAGGGATTCCGGCCTTTCGGAGGGCCTGCGCGACCTCGCCCGCCTTCGCGCCGCGCTCCTGCGCCTCGACGCGCCGGACCCGGCGTCGGCGCTGACCAGCCTCCAGGGCCTCGCCGCGCCGACCGCCGCGTTCCGGCACACGGCCCGTGAGATGCTCGGCCTCGTCGCCCTCAAGCGCGGCGAGTACGACGCGGCCGGGCGCTGGTTCGACCAGATCAACGCCGATCCCCAGACGCCCCAGCCCCTGCGCCAGCGCATCGAGGTCTATTCCGCCCTCGTCGCCGGCGGCCCCGTCACGGTGACCGAGGCCGCTCCGGCTCCGGCCGCGCCCCCGCCCGTGACGCGCTGACGAAAATCGAATCGAGACACCCCATGGACATGCCGACCGTCGCGATCGTCGGACGGCCGAATGTCGGCAAGTCGACGCTGTTCAACCGCCTCGTGGGCAAGAAGCTCGCGCTCGTGGACGATCGCCCCGGCGTGACCCGCGACCGGCGCGAGGGCGACGTCAATTTCGGCGGCCTCGTCTTCCGCATCATCGACACCGCCGGTCTCGAGGAGGCCGATGCCGGCTCGCTCCTCGCCCGCATGCGGATGCAGACCGAGGCCGCGATCCTCGAGGCGGACGTGGTGCTGTTCGTGATCGACGCCCGCGCCGGCGTGCTGCCGGCCGACCAGCCCTTCGCCGAGATGGTCCGTCGCGCCGGCTGCCCCGTCATCCTCATCGCCAACAAGGCGGAGGGCGGAGCTGGGATGGCGGGCGCCTACGAGGCCTTCTCGCTGGGCCTCGGCGACCCGATCCCGTTCTCGGCCGAGCACGGCGAGGGCATCGGCGAGCTGCACGACGCGCTCATCGCGGCCCTGCCGAAGCAGGACGAGGAGGACGAGGACGAAGATCCCGAGGACCGCTCCCTCAAGGTCGCCATCGTCGGCCGCCCGAACGCGGGCAAGTCGACCCTCATCAACCGGATGCTGGGCGAGGAGCGCCTCCTCGTCGGGCCCGAGGCCGGGATCACCCGCGATTCCATCTCCCTCGACTGGGTCTGGCGAGGCCGGAAGATCAAGCTCCACGACACCGCCGGCATGCGACGCCGCGCCCGGATCGACGACAAGCTGGAGAAGCTCGCGGTCTCGGACGGGTTGCGCGCCGTGCGCTTCGCCGAGGTGGTGGTGGTGCTCCTCGACGCGACGATCCCGTTCGAGAAGCAGGACCTCACCATCGTCGACCTCGTCGAGAGCGAGGGCCGCTCGCTGGTCATCGGCCTCAACAAGTGGGACCTCGTGGCCGACCAGCCCGGCCTCCTAAAGACGCTGCGCGAGGATTGTACCCGCCTGCTGCCGCAGGTGCGGGGCGTCTCCGTGGTGCCGCTCTCGGGGCTCGCCGGCGAGGGCATCGACAAGCTGATGCAGGCGGTCACCGGCGCCGCCGAGGTCTGGAACCGCCGCGTCTCCACCTCGCGGATCAACGACTGGCTCAACGAGGCCACGCAGCGCAACCCGCCGCCCGCCGTCTCGGGGCGGCGCATCAAGATCCGCTACGCCACCCAGGTGAAGAGCCGCCCGCCGCACTTCGCCCTGTTCGGCAACCAGCTCGACGCCCTGCCGAAATCCTACACCCGCTACCTCGTCAACGCCCTGCGCGAGGCCTTCGACCTGCCCGGCACGCCGATCCGGCTGTCACTGCGGACCTCGAAGAACCCCTTCGATAAGGGCTGAGTTACGCACCCCGCGTCGTCTCGGCCAGCCAATCGACCACCCGGTCGAGAGCCTGCCGGTTGCTCAGCCCCGCCTCCCGCCCGGCCTCGAAGACGGCGATCTGGCGGTCGGCGCTGGTGCCCTCGCGGGCGATGAGGCGGGCGTGCTCCACCTCCGCTCCGCAGCCGAGCGCATCCGCGTCCTCCTCGACGAGGGCGAGGACGCGGTCCAGGGCGTCGGCATAGGGCAGTGCCGCCTCGCTCGCCTCGTCGATCAGTTCCGCCTCGATCCCGCTGCGCTGGGTCCGCCACAGGTTCTCCTCGGCGAGCGCCCGCGAGACGCCGTCGAGGCCGGCATGGAGGTCCGGACGCCGCACCGCGAGGCGCACGAGGCAGCGGTAGAGGGCGGCGATGGCCAGCGCGTCCTCGAGGCGGGTGCAGGAATCCGCGATGCGCAGCTCCAGCGTCGGGAAGCGCATCGAGGGGCGCAGGGACCACCAGAGATAGCTCGCGTCCTGGATCGAGCCCGCCTTCGTCATGATCCGCAGGTAGCGCTCGTAATCCTCGGGGGTGCGGAACAGCTCGGGCAGGCCGGTGCGGGGCAATTCGCCGAAGGCGCTGAGACGGTACGCAATGAGGCCCGTCGGTTTGCCCTGCCAGAAGGGCGAGGAGGCGGAGAGCGCGAACAGCAGCGGCTGGAACGGCAGCAGCCGGTTCATCAGATCGACGCGGGCGTCGGGATCCGGCACCTCGACATGGACATGCATCCCGCAGATCAGGCTGCGCCGCCCGGCGAGGCCGACGTCGCGCAGGATGCCGCGATAGCGCTCGCCCTTCGTGGGCAATTGGCGCGACCAATCGGCGATGGGGTGCGTGCCGGCGGCGAAGAGGACGAGTTCGTGCACCCGAGCGATCTCGGCGAGCGCCCGGCGCTGCCGGGTGAGGCTGTCGCGGGCCTGCGCAAAATCCGTCGAGGGCGGCGTGCAGACCTCGACCTGGCACTGCAGCATCTCCCGCCCGATCTCGGGCAGCTCCGCGCCGGCCTGATCGTGGAACGGCTTCACCGAGCGGCGCGGGGTGCCGCGGGTCTCGGCATCGGCCAGGAAGTATTCCTCCTCGATGCCGAAGCGGTAGCTGTGGGCGGTCATGGCGACTCTCTGCGCGGGCGCGTGCGCCTCAACTCGCGAGGGTGCGCTTTGTGCCGCGGCAGAACCGCCGGCCTGTCCCGCCGATCAGGCGCTTCGCAGCGCCCCGCCCACCAGCCAAGCCGGATCGAACCAACGGTCGGCGTCGCCGTCATAGGGGAGCCGCGTGATGTCCCAATGCTGGATGTACCTGGCGTAGACGTTCCAGACCGCGATGCCGCCGCCGACGAAGATCCGGCGGCCGGGATAGCGGGCAAGCACGGCGTCCGGGTCCTCGTGGCTCCGGATCACGTCGATGGTACGGTCCTTGAAGGCGAAGGCCGGCACGGAAGCGATCGTCTTCGGGCCGGCGATGAGCACGTGGCCCATAGTCAGGGCGAAGAACCGGGTCACGTCCTCGACGAAGAGGGGATCGGTGTTGCCCTCCCAGGGCAGCTGCCCATGGAGCCCGAGCTGGCCGCGCTGGCCGATGGCGCAGATGCAGCGGACGTCGATCATGAGGAGCCTCGGTCGATCCCGGTTGTGACCGGCCCGATCCACTCCGCCGCCCGGAATGCGTGAACCCGCCCTGTCGGGAAATCGTAGATCTTGCCCGTATCGGTCCAGTCCCGGCCGGCGAGCCGCACGAAATCCGGCGCCAAGTCCTCCGGCGTCCGCAGCGTCTCGGGGTCCTCGCCGGGCATCGCGGCGGCGCGCATGCGCGTGCGCAGGGGGCCGGGATTGAGGAGCATCGCCCGGACGTTCGTCGCCTCGGTTTCGGCCGCGTAGGTGCGAACGAGGGCGTCGAGGGCGGCCTTCGAGACCGAGTAGGGCCCCCAATAGGCCCGGCACTTCTGGGCGGCGCCCGAGGTCACGAAGATGGCGCGCCCCGCCTCCGAGGCCCGCAGCAGAGGGTCGAAGGACCGGATCAGGCGCCAGTTCGCGGTGACGTTGATGTCCATCACCTGCGCCCACGCCTTCGGCGTCGCATGCCCGAGCGGCGTCAGGTTACCGAGGATGCCGGCATTGCCGACCAGGATATCGAGGCGCTTCCAGCGCTCGTGGACGGCCGCGCCAAGGCGATCGATCCCGTCGTAATCGGTGAGGTCGAGGGGAACGAGCGTCGCGCTGGAGCCGGCGCTCCGGATCGCGTCGTCCAGTTCCTCCAGGGCGCCCTGGGTCCGGCCGACTGCGACGACGTGGGCGCCAGCCCCGGCCAGCGCGAGCGCAGCGGCGCGGCCGATGCCGCGCGAGGCGCCGGTGACGAGCGCGATGCGGCCGTCGAGCGGCTTTTCGGAGAGCGTGGTCATCCCCGGATCAATCCGCCTCGGCGAGCATGGCCAGGCGCTTGGGCCCGGCGATGGCGAGGTCGGTCAGGCAGGTCGGGTAGTCGCCGGTGAAGCAATGATCGGTGTATTGCGGGTGCTCGGCGTCGCGCCGTTCCTCGCCCATCGCGTGGTAGAGGCCATCGATCGAGAGGAAGGCGAGGGAATCCGCGCCGATATAGCGGCGCATGCCCTCGAGATCGTGGGTCGCGGCGAGCAGCTTCTCGCGCTCGGGCGTGTCGATCCCGTAGAAGTCGGGATAGGTGATCGGCGGCGAGGCGATCCGGAAATGGACCTCCTTGGCCCCGGCCTCCCGCATCATCCGCACGATCTTCACCGAGGTCGTGCCGCGGACCAAGCTGTCGTCGACGAGAACGATGCGTTTGCCCTGCACCGCGGCGCGGTTGGCCGAATGCTTCATGCGCACGCCGAGCTCGCGCACCGACTGAGTCGGCTGGATGAAGGTGCGGCCGACGTAATGGTTGCGGATGATGCCCATCTCGAAGGGCAGGCCGGTCTCCTGCGCGAAGCCGAGCGCGGCCGGCACGCCGGAATCCGGTACCGGGATCACGATGTCGGCGTCGGCCGGCGCCTCGCGGGCGAGCTCGTGGCCGATGTTCTTGCGCACCGCGTAGACGCTCTTGCCGTTCACCACCGAGTCGGGCCGTGCGAAGTAGATGTACTCGAAGATGCAGGGCCGCATCGGCTGACGCGGCGCGAAGCGGATCGATTCGAGGCCCTCTTCCGAGATCACGACGATCTCGCCGTTCTCCACGTCGCGGATGAACTTCGCGCCGATGATGTCCAGCGCACAGGTTTCGGAGGCCAGGATGTAGCGCCCGTCGAGCTCGCCGATGACGAGCGGGCGGATACCCAGCGGATCGCGGGCGCCAATGAGCTTCTTGTTGGTCAGCGCCACGAGGGCGTAGGCGCCCTCGATCGTCCGCAGGGCCTCCGTGAAGCGCTCGATGATGCGCGGCGCGCGCGACCGGGCGGCGAGGTGGAGGATCACCTCGGTGTCGGAGGTCGATTGGGTGATGGCGCCGTCGCGCACGAGGTCGCGGCGGATGGACAGCGCGTTCGTCAGGTTGCCGTTGTGGGCGACCGCCAGCCCGCCGCTGGCGAGCTCGGCGAAGAGCGGCTGGACGTTGCGCAGGATGGTCCCGCCCGTCGTCGAGTAGCGCACGTGGCCGATGGCGGACCGGCCCTCCAAGTGCTCGATGGTCGAGCGGTCGGAGAAGGAATCGCCGACGAGGCCGGGTCGGCGCTCGGAATGGAAGACGTGCCCGTCGAAGGAGACGATGCCCGCCGCCTCCTGGCCGCGATGCTGGAGGGCGTGCAGGCCGAGCGCAACGATCGCCGAGGCGTCGGGATGGCCGAAGATGCCGAAGACGCCGCATTCCTCGCGCAGCGTGTCGCCGTCGCGATCAAGCCCGTCCGCGACCGGGGCCATGGCGGGCGCGGTGCGTGCTGACATGCTGCTCTCGATCCCTCGTCGCCGGAAGGTTCCCGGCCCTAGTGTCACGTGGGCGTCATCTAACCATCGGCTGCGACGTCACCAAGCGGCTTTGCGCGCAGGTCAGGGTCGCGGCGCGGGAACGGCTTGCGCGGGCTTCGCCCCGGCGTCGCTGCGACGCTGGGCCGGAACCTCGCCCTCCGCCGGGGGCTCCGCGGCGTCGCCCGGCTTGGGCTTCTTGAACTGCTTGAGGAGCCCTTCCGGGTTCTCGGGGAGCTGCGCGACCAGCGCCTCGCCGGATTTCTCCAGCATCGGACGGCTGCGCGCCTGGGCGGCCCATTCCGGCATCTTCCCCTGCACCAGCCAGGCCAGGAACACCCAGCCGATCACGCAGATCAGGAAGCCGCGGGCGGCGCCGAACAGGAAGCCGAGGGAACGGTCGATCGCGCCGATCCGCGAATCGAGGATCATGTCCGACACCTTCACGGTGATGATCGAGACGATGATCAGCGTGCCGAGAAAGATCGCGGCGATCGAGGCGACGAGGGCCACGGTGGCGTTCGAGACGTGCTGACCGACCGTCGGCAGGAGCAAGGGATAGAACTGCCAGGCGATCGCGGCCGCGGCGACCCAGGCGATGATCGCGAGCACCTCGCGGGTGGCGCCGCGAACGGCCGCGAGCAGGGCGGAGAGCACGACGACGCCGAGCACGACGAGATCAAGAATGGAGAACGGCATCGTGGGCGGATGTCACACGGGGCGGAGCGGCGATCAGCGGAATCTGCGGCTTCCCCTGGCCGCCGGGGCTGTATATCGCGCCGGACCCCGCCCGTCACCCTCCGCACGGCCTGCCTTCCCCTCGCGGGCTTGGACAAGCCTGGACGCGGCTCTACAAGGAGGCGAACGGGACGCGCATGCCACCGACGGTCGAGCCCCAGCGAAAGCACCTCGTTCCCATTGCCGGCCTGTTCAGCGCCGTCCTCATCATCTCGCTGATCCTGGCCGGCAAGATCGTGGCGCTCGGCGGCCTTACCTTCAGCGCCGCCGTCATCGTCTTCCCGCTCTCCTACGTGTTCGGAGACGTGCTGACCGAGGTCTACGGCTACGCGAGCGCCCGGCGAGTCGTGTGGGCGGGCCTCACGGCACAGGTCGTCTGGATCGCCGCCTACACTCTCGCCGCCGCCCTGCCACCGGCGCCGTTCTGGCCGCATCAGGCCGCCTTCGAGACGGTGCTCGGCGCGACGCCGCGGTTCGCGGTGGCCGGCATGGCGGCCTATCTCGCCGGCGAGTTCCTGAACGCCTACGTGCTGGCGAAGCTGAAGCTGCGCTTGGCCGGCCGCCGGCTCGCCCTGCGCCTCGTGGCGTCCACGATGGTCGGCCAGGGCGTCGACACGCTGATCTTCGTCGGGATCGCCTTCGGCGGCGTGTTCGGGACGGCAGAGCTCGTGCGGATCGGGCTCGGCGCCTGGGCGCTCAAGGTGGCCTGGGAGATCGTGGCGCTGCCGCTGACCCTGCCCCTCATCGCCTGGCTCAAGCGCGAGGAGGGCGAGGACCATTTCGACCGCGATACGGACTTCAGTCCGTTCCGACTTCGGGAGTAATCCGCCTCAGGCCTCCTCGTAATGGTCCCGGTTGCGGTTGCTGCGACCCTTCCTCGGGGCGCCGCTCGCGATCCCGGCCACGAGGTCGGCGATGTGGCGCAAGGCCTCCGTCGCCAGCGCGCCGTCGCCGGTCTCGCCCCGCGCCTGAGGCATCACCGCGCGCGCGAAGCCGAGCTTGAGCGCCTCCTTCAGGCGAGCCGGGCCTTGCGCGACGGGCCGGACCGCGCCCGATAGGCCGATCTCGCCGAAATAGACCGTCTCGGGCGGCAGCGCCGCCCCGGACAGCGATGAGACGAGGGCGGCCGCCACGGCGAGATCGGCGGCCGGCTCGGTGATGCGCAGGCCCCCCGCGACGTTGAGATAGACGTCGTGGCTCCCGAGCCTGATGCCGCCATGGGCCTCGAGCACGGCGAGCACCATCGAGAGCCGGTTCGGGTCCCAGCCCACCACGGCGCGGCGCGGCATCCCGAGGGAGGAGGGGGCGACCAGCGCCTGGATCTCGACCAGCAGCGGCCGCGTCCCCTCTATCCCGGCGAAGACCGCCGTGCCGGGCGCGGCGTGGTCGCGACCGGCGAGGAAGAGGGCCGAGGGGTTGGGCACCTCCTTCAGCCCGCCGTCGGTCATCTCGAACACGCCGATCTCGTCGGTGGGCCCGAAGCGGTTCTTCACCGCGCGCAAGATCCGGAAGTGGTGGCCCTGGTCGCCCTCGAAGGAGGCGACCGCGTCGACCATGTGCTCGACGACGCGGGGACCCGCGATCTGGCCGTCCTTGGTGACGTGGCCGACGAGGATCACCGCCGTCCCCGTCGTCTTGGCGAAGCGGATCAGCGACTGCGCCGAGCCGCGCACCTGCGTGACCGTGCCCGGTGCCGATTCCACGGTCTCGGTCCACATGGTCTGGATCGAATCGATGATGGCGAGCGCCGGCGGGCGGCCCTGGGAGAGCGTCTCGACGATGTCCTCGACATTCGTCTCTGCGGCGAGCTCGACGGGCATCCCCGAGAGGCCGAGGCGCTCGGCGCGCAGGCGGACTTGGCCCACCGCCTCCTCGCCGGAGATGTAGACGACGCGCTCGCCGGTGCGCGCCATCGCAGCGGTCGCCTGCATCAGCAGCGTCGACTTGCCGATGCCGGGATCGCCGCCGAGCAGGATCACCGAGCCGCGGACGAAGCCTCCGCCGGTGACGCGGTCGAGCTCGCCGATCCCGGAAGGCACGCGCGGCGCCTCACGCGCCTCTCCGGTCAGACCTTCGAGCGAAAACACCCGGCCACGCGCCCGCCCGGGACGGGTCGCGACGGGCCCTGCCTGGGGACCGGAGGCGCCGGTCTCCTCGACGATCGTGTTCCAGCCGTTGCAGGCCTCGCAGCGCCCGCGCCAGCGATTGTAGACCGCCCCGCAGGACTGGCAGACGAAGGTCTGTTGGATCTTGGCCATCGGGGGTTCCGGAGGGCCGGAGCGCCGGCCGGGATCACTCTACATAGTTGCGAACATAACGGGAACCCAGGCTCGTCAGGATCTCGTAGCCAATGGTGCCGGCGGCGCGACCGACCGTGTCGATGTCGAGCCCATCGCCGATCAGGACCGCCGGCGCGCCGCGCGCCGCCGCCGGCGCTTCCGTGACGTCGATGGAGATCAGGTCCATCGAGATGAGGCCGAGGATCGGGCAGGGCACGCCGCCGACGAGCGCATGACCTTTGCCGCTGGCCGAACGAGGATAGCCGTCGGCATAGCCGAGCGAGAGGGTGGCGAGGCGGCGCGGACCCGGCGCGGTCCAGCGCCCATTATAGCCGACGCTCTCGCCCCGGCCCACTTCGCGGACCTGCGCGATCACCGCCTCCAGCCGCACCACCGGCCGCATCGGGTTCTCCCGCCCCGGCGTCGGGTTGCCGCCGAACAGAGCGTAGCCCGGCCGCAGGAGATCGTGGTGGGCGGCCGAACCGAGGAAGCAACCCGAGGAATTCGCGAGCGATGCGGGCAGATCGGAATAAGCTTGCCGCACCATCGCGAAGGCCGCGACCTGCCGCTCGTTCACCGCTTCGTCCGGCCGCTCGGCGCTTACGAGATGGCTCATGATGAGGGCGATCCCGGCCTGTGCGATCACCGGATCGCCCGCCAGCGCCAGGGCCTCCGGCACGCGAAGGCCGAGTCGGTTCATGCCGGTGTCGACGTGAAGCGCGGCCGGCATCGGCCGGCCCGCCGAGAAGGCGGCCCATGCGGTCAGCTCTTCCCGAGAGCTTAGCACGGGGCGGAGATCGTGGGCTGCGAACGCGGCCTCCGTGCCGGGCAGAAGGCCGTTGAGGACGTAGATGACGGCCTCCGGCAGGAGCGCACGAGCCACGATCGCCTCGCTCAGATGAGCGACGAAGAAGGTCCGGCAGCCGGCCCGGTGCAGGGCGGGGGCGACGGCCTGGAGCCCGCAGCCATAGGCGTCGGCCTTCACGACGGCCGCGCATTCGGTCCCCAGGCCTTGAGCCCCAAGGCGCCGCCAGTTCTCGCCGATGGCCGAGAGATCAATCGTGAGCCGGGCGCCGTGCTCCCCGAGCGACCGGGTCACATCCGCTTGGGCGAAAGGTAGCCCCATCTCAGTCTCCGCAGCACCGGGCTTGGACAGGATCAACCCGCCGGGTCGCCATTCGGTCTCGAACGCGTCCTTCGCTCGATCCGTGCTGATCGATGCGGCACGCTCGCGCAGCATCACCTCGCATCCCTGATCGATCGCGGAGATCGATGCGATCAGATCCGCGCGGGCATCCGATCCTCTGCCGCCAGGTTCGAGAAGCGCGTGATGTTGGCGTCGAACTGCAGCTCCACCGTGCCCGTCGGGCCGTGGCGCTGCTTGCCGAGGATCACCTCCGCCTTGCCGTGGACGCGGTTCATCTCCGCCTCCCAGGCGAAGAACTCTTCCGTGCCTTCGCGGGGCTTCTTGTTGTTGACGTAGTATTCCTCGCGGAACACGAACATCACCACGTCGGCGTCCTGCTCGATCGAGCCGGATTCGCGCAGGTCCGAGAGCTGGGGCCGCTTGTCGTCGCGGTTCTCGACTTGGCGGGAGAGCTGCGAGAGCGCGATGATCGGCACCGCGAGCTCCTTGGCCAGCGCCTTCATGCCGGTGGTGATCTCGGTCATCTCCTGCACGCGATTGTCGCCGCGCTTCGACGAGCCCGAGAGCAGCTGCAGGTAGTCGACCACGAGGACGTCGAGGCCCTTCTGGCGCTTGAGGCGGCGGGCCCGCGCGGCGAGCTGGGCGATGGAGATGCCGCCGGTCTGGTCGATGTAGAAGGGGATCGCCTGCATCTCGCGGGCGGCGTCGGTGATCTTGTAGAAATCCTCGGGCCGGATGTCGCCGCGGCGGATCTTGTAGGAGGGCACGCCCGATTGCTCGGCGATGATGCGGGTGGCGAGCTGCTCGGCCGACATCTCGAGGGAGAAGAAGCCGACGATGCCGCCGTTCTTGGTCTCGATCCGCCCGTCCGGCTGCTTCTCGCCCTGGTAGGCGCGGGCGATGTTGAAGGCGATGTTGGTGGCAAGCGAGGTCTTGCCCATGCCGGGGCGGCCCGCGAGGATGATGAGGTCGGAGGATTGCAGCCCGCCCATCTTGGCGTCGAGGTCGGACAGGCCCGTGGCGATGCCCGAGAGCTTGCCGTCGCGCTGGTAGGCCTTGGCCGCCATGTCGACGGCCGCCGTGAGCGCCTCGGAGAATTTCTGGAAGCCGCCGTCGTACTTCCCCGACTCGGCGAGCTCGTAGAGCCGGCGCTCGGTCCCTTCGATCTGGTCGCGGGGGGAGGACTCGACCGGCGCCTCGTAGGCGCCGTTGACGAGGTCCTCGCCGATGGTGATGAGCCGGCGCCGGATCGCGAGGTCGTAGATGGTACGGCCATAATCGGCGGCGTTGATGACGGTCGTCGCCTCCGCCGCCAGGCGGGCGAGGTACTGCATCACGGTCTGGCCGCCGAGGTCGGCGTCGCCGAGATAGGTCTTGAGCGTGATCGGCGTCGCGAGCTTGCCGGCCTTGATCAGCGACGAGGCCACCTCGAAGATCTTGCGGTGGACGTCCTCCATGAAGTGCTCGGGCAGGAGGAAGTCCGAGATCCGGTAGAAGGCGTCGTTGTTGACCAGAATGGCGCCCAGCAGCGCCTGCTCCGCATCGATGTTGTGCGGCGCGACCCGGAATTCCTGGGTGACCGCCTGGAGGTTCGCCGTCAGGGCATTGGGCAGGGCCATGGGCGAAGCTCCGAGAGGCGGCGGGCGCCGCCGTGATCCACGAACGTTCGGCCGAGCATGGCACCGCTTTGGTTAGCCAATGATTGCGCCGGAGCCCCGCGCGATCCCGATCCCGGATGCGCGAACGCCCGCGGCCCTTTCGAGCCGCGGGCGTCCATGCTGGAACGGATGAGGAACCAGTCAACCCTTTCGGGCCGCATTCCCCCGTGATCCACTGTTTCTCGGGCGCGGATGCACCAGATTGCGGCCTTAGCGGTCGTCGCCCTCGCCGGCTTCCGCCAGCGCCGCGCCGACTTCGAGGCCGAGGTCGTCGAGGTTGAACTGCTCGCGCTCGGTCGTCGATTCGCCGCGGGCCTGGCGCTCGGCCTCCTCGGGGCTCCGGGCGACGTTGACCGTCACCGTGACCTCGACCTCGGGGTGGAGGACGACGGGGACCGTGTGCAGGCCCAGCGTCTTGATGGGCTGGTTCAGGGCGAACTGGTCGCGCGAGACGGAGAAGCCCTCCGAGGTGACGACCTCGGCGAGGTCGCGGGTCGAGACGGAGCCGTAGAGCACGCCGGTCTCGCCGGACTGGCGGATCAGCACGAAGCTCTTGCCCTCCAGCGTCTCGGCGACGCTCGAGGCCTCCGACTTGCGCTCGAGGTTGCGGGCCTCGAGCTGGGCGCGCTGCCCCTCGAAATGCTTCTTGTTGCCTTCCGTCGCGCGCAGGGCCTTGCCGCGGGCGAGGAGGTAGTTGCGGGCGTAGCCGGGCTTGACGTTCACGGTCTCGCCCATCTGGCCGAGCTTGGCCACGCGCTCGAGCAGGATCACTTCCATGGGTTTATCCTCTTTCTCTCTTGGTCGAAGAAATCCGCTGCCCTGAGGGCGGCGGGGTGTCTCAGGTTCGGCCGGGCTCGTCCCTGGGACGTCGCCGGTCGAGGGCGGAATCGGCGATGCCGAAGACGATCAGCGCGACGAGGGCGATGCCCTGGGTCGCGAACAGGATGAGGTAGAGGCCGAACAGCATCGCACCCCGGGCGGTGCGCCCGCGGCTGCGGTCGTGGAAGGCCGCGAGCCCCTGCAGGGCGAAGGCGGCGCTCATGGCGCCCGCGAGCGCGATGCCGAGCATGCCGGGATATCCGGGTACCAGGGCGAGGACGAAGGCGAGCCCGAACAGGGCCAGCGCCCGGCGCGGCATCACCGTCGAGGGGATGTCGGGCCAGGGGCGGGGAAGGCGGCCGGAGATCTGGACGATGCGGGCGGCCGCCCAGAGATAGAAGGTGAGGAGCAGGGCGAGGCCCTGCGCGGCGAGCCCCGGCGCGATGGTCGCGAGGGCGTTGGCGACCTCGATCTGCGCCTCGGTGGCGTTCTGCGCGGGATCACTGGGCGGCGTCCCGGTCTGGCCGCCCGCTTCCGCCGACGCGGGGGGCTGTGTCTGAGGTGCCGGGGGCGTCCCGCCCCGCATCTGCCCCTGGAGCACCACCAGCGAGCGGGTCATGCCGCGCAGGCGCCCCTCGAAGGTCTCGTATTTCGGCGAGGCGATCACCGCGATCGCGACGAAGGCGAGGGCGGCGGTCGCCGCCGTCCAGGTGAGCAGGCGCCCGGTCGGGTACCATTCCATCACGCCGTCTTCCCGCGGACGCCCGAGCAGGGCGAGGTAGGCGAGCCACCAGGCGGGCAGGGCGAGATAGGCGAGATAGCCGAGGCCGAGATAGGGGCTCACCGCGACGGAGAGGGCGAGGGCTCCCGTCACCGCCGCGACGAGGCCGGCTCTGTGGCTCCAGCCGAGGCCGACGATGAGGATGGGCAGCGGCGCCAGCAGGTAGAGCACGATGGCGAGCGCTGTCGCCTTCAGAAGCACCCCGAACAGGAGTGCCGAGACGAGGCCCGCGCCGATGCCGATGGCAAGATACTGTGTCATCGATCCCGCTGTCCCGCTGTCCCCGTGAGGATCAGGGTTAGAGGCGCGGAAGCGCGCCCCAACGACTCCCGGCCACATCAGCGGCCGGTACGCCTGTCATAAGCCACTTCGTCATCCCGGGGCTGCGGAGCAGAACCCGGGATCCATAACCGCTGACGGGGCAAGCTAGAGGGCTGCCGGCGGTTCTAGATTCCGGGTTCTCGCTCTGCAGCGAGCCCCGGAATGACAAGCGACCGGGCCTACTTGATAACGTAGGGCAGGAAGCCGAGGAAGCGGGCGCGCTTGATCGCCTGGGCGAGCTCGCGCTGCTTCTTGGCCGAGACCGCCGTGATCCGCGAGGGCACGATCTTGCCGCGCTCCGAGACGTAGCGGGAGAGCAGCTTGACGTCCTTGTAGTCGATCTTGGGCGCGTTCGCGCCCGAGAACGGGCAGGTCTTGCGACGGCGGAAGAAGGGACGGCGACCGCCGCCCGCGCCACCACCGGCTCCGCCAGCGGCGGGCGCACCAGGTCCAGCACCGAATGCCATGGTTTAAGCCTCCCCGCCGAAGCTGCGCTCGGGCCGGTCACCCCGGTCGCGGTCGCCGCCGAATCCACCACCGCCGAAGCCGTCCTCGTCACGGCGACGGCCACGCTCACGATCCTTGCGATCGTCGCGGTCGCGCTTCTGCATCATCGCGGACGGCTCGGACTCGAGCGCCTCCACGCGGACGGTCATGAAGCGCAGCACGTCCTCGGAAATCTGCATCTGGCGCTCCATCTCGCTCAGCGCCGCCGGGGGGGCGTCGATGTTCAGCAGCGTGAAATGGGCCTTGCGGTTCTTCTTGATGCGGTAGGCGAGGGACTTCACGCCCCACATCTCGATCTTCTCGACCTTGCCGCCGTTCTGCTCGATGACGCCCTTGTAGGTCTCGACCATGGTCTCGACCTGCTGGGCCGTCACGTCCTGGCGCGCCAGGAAGACGTGTTCGTAGAGAGGCATTTCGGGCCCTTCCTGTCCAAAGGGGCTCGACGGCACGGATGTGCTGGGAAAACGTCGGGCCGGTTCAACGCATCTCGCCCGGCGCCAAGCCCTTCGAGCCGTTTGAGGGCCCGAGCGGTTGATCGAAGGCGGAGACACGGGACGACGGGAAAGACCCCTGTGCCGCGAGCGGCACCGTCCGTTCAGCCCCCAGCCGGAGCGAACGCGAGGGGCGGCGCATAAACGAGTTTGATGGGCGTGGCAAGGATGAAGCCCAATTACCGCAGCAGCATGGGGCTCGGCGGCATCAGGCGGGTAGTTCGCCGAGTTGCAGGGGAACGCGACCAGCAGCCCGAAGACGGCAGGCCGGCGATCATCCAAGTTGCGAGCGCGGGCGAAAGGAAGGGCATGCGGCAAGAGTCCCTCGCGGCCGCCCGATCTGCCGGCAGCGGGCGTTCGCACCCGGTCAGACGGCCGCGACGGGTTTGGGGCCGCCCTCGGCCGGCGACTCGGCGGAGGCGTAGCGCGAGGTCTCGGGCATCGCCACGAGGTAGAGCGCGAAGCCCGCTGCCGCGATGCCCGCGAGCACCAGGAAGGCCGCCGCATAGCCCGATGCGACGATGATCAGACCGGCCAAGGTCGCCGAGAACGAGGCCCCGAGCCCCTGCGCCGTCGCCACCGCCCCTTGCAAGACGTTGAAGCGGCCGGTGCCCCGGGTGAGGTCGGCCACCACGATCGGGAACAGCGCGCCGTAGATGCCGGCGCCGACCCCGTCGAGGAGCTGCACCCCGACCAGCCAGAGGGGATTGTCGGAGAGGGTGTAGAGCAGCCCGCGGACCGTCAGCACCCCGAAGGCCGCGAGGAAGATCGGCTTGCGGCCGATGGCATCGGCCTTGGCGCCGACGAAGATCGCCACCGGCACCATGACGAGCTGCGCGGCCACGATGCAGACCGCGATCAGCGAGGTGGCGCTCTCCTTGCCGGCGAGCTTGGTCAGGAGCTGGCCCACCGAGGTCAGCATGGCGGCGTTGGAGAGGTGGAAGATCGCCGCCAGCAGCGCGAACAGCATCAGGTCGCGGTTCTGCAGGAGGGCCGAGAGGCCGGAGGGCTGCTCGTCCTTGTCCTCGGCCCCGTCGTCGAGGCCGCGGGCGAGGTCGTCGTCGATGGCGTCGGCCGGCACCATCAGCATCGCGCCGATGCTGAGCGCGGCGAGCGCCGCCCTCAGCCAGAACATGACGACGGGCCCGAAGACGTAGGCCGTCGCGCCGGCGATCGCCGCCGAGACCGCGTTGCCGGCGTGGTTGAAGCCCTCGTTGCGGCCGATCCGCTTGGCGAACAGCTTGGGGCCGACCACGCCCAGCGTGATCGCAGCGAGCGCCGGCGGGAACACGGCGCCCGCGATGCCAGCGAGCGACTGGGTGGCGGCCACCACGTAGAAGTTCGAGACGAAGGGCAGGAGGAGGCAGCTTCCCGTCACGGCAAGCGCGCCCGCGATGACGGCGGCCCGCTTGCGATGCGTCCGGTCGATCAGGGCGCCGGCCGGCGTCTGCGCGATCAGGCCGGCGATGCCGGCGATGGTCATGATCAGGCCCGTGGTCGCCTCGTTCCAGCCCTGTTCGGGCCCGCGCACCGCGATGAGGTAGATCGCCAGATAGGGTCCGAGGCCGTCGCGGACGTCGGCGAGGAAGAAGTTGAGCGCGTCGAGGCCGCGCAGGGAGCGTCGGGAGGGCGCGCGCGTCCTCGCACCGGAAACCTCCAGCGCGTTCATCCTCCGACCGGCCCTCAAGGTTCAGCGATGCATGAAGAACACCGGCATCGCGCCTCCTCGAAAGGCTAAGCTCTGTGCCGACCGGATTGCCAACAGCACCAGAGGTTGATGGTTCCTCGCCTGCGGTTGAAATGCCCGTGAGCGCGCCGCCCTGTGGCTTGATCCCGGTCGCTTCGGAACCGGTGGCGCGGCTCCGCACCTCGCAACGGCCGACCCGCTCTGTTATGGGGCAGGCATGAGCGACAACAGCGACGAGACGACGGGCGGGTCCGAGGACACGCCCGCGGAGACGGTATCTCCTCAAGCCGGACCGGAAGCCGCGCCCTGGGCCCCGGCCACCGATGCCGGCGTGCCCGGGAACGATCCGGCCGAGACGGCGAAGCCCCGCCGAGCGCCGCCCGACCGAGCCTCGTCGGCCAGAAGCCCGGCCGCGCGCGGCGGCGATGCCCCCTTGCGCCGGAAACCGGCACCGGCCGCGGCCGAGGCGCCGAAGGGCGATGCCGAAACGCCCGAGGGCGACCGCATCGCCAAGGCGATCGCCCGGGCCGGCATCGCCTCGCGCCGCGATGCCGAGGCCATGATCGCCGAGGGACGGGTGACGCTGAACGGAAAGGTCCTGACCTCGCCCGCCATCAACGTCACGGACGCGGATGCGATCACGGTCGACGGCGAACCCCTGCCCGCCCGCGAGCGCACCCGGCTCTGGATCTTCCACAAGCCGCGCGGCCTCGTCACCACGGCCCGCGACCCGGAGGGGCGCCAGACCGTGTTCGAGGCCCTGCCCGAGGACCTGCCCCGCGTCGTCGCGATCGGCCGGCTCGACATCAACACGGAAGGGCTGCTCCTTCTCACCAATGACGGTGGGCTCGCCAAAGTGATCGCCCATCCCGATACGGGCTGGCTGCGCCGCTACCGGGTGCGGGCGCACGGCGACACGAACCAGGCCGAGCTCGACCGACTGCGCAAGGGCGTCACCATCGACGGCATGGATTATGGGCCGGTCGAGGCCGTGCTCGACCGCGCCTCCGGCGACAATCTCTGGCTGACGCTCGGCCTGCGCGAGGGCAAGAACCGCGAGGTCAAGCGCATCCTCGAACATCTGGGGTTGGCCGTGAACCGGCTGATCCGGCTCTCCTTCGGCCCCTTCCAGCTCGGCGACCTCGAGCCCGGGCTCGTCGAGGAGGTCCGCACCAAGGTGCTCAAGGAGCAACTCGGGCCGGCGCTCGCGGAGCAGGCCGGCGTCGATTTCGCGAGCCCCGTGCGCGAGCCCATCGCGCCCTTCGGCTCGCCGAAGACGCCCGCCGGCCAGCAGGCCAAGCAGCCCGCGCGCAGCGCCGCGGCGGCCCGCACCCGGGAAGCCGGCGACGCCCGGCCCGCCCGAGCGCCCGCCGATCGCCCCTCCCATCGCGGCGACCGCCCGATGCAGCGTCCCGCGGCACCGGCCCGCGTGCCCACGGGCGGCACGGGCGCGGGGCCGCGGCGCTCCGTCTGGCGCGCCGACGACGCCGTTCCCGATGGTCCCCGCGCCGTGAAGGTGCCGCGCCGCGGCGCCGATCCGAGGGCCGAGCGCGAGGCCGCCGCCGCCCGCGGCCGCGAGCGCGTCGGTGCCATCAAGACCGGCGAGCGCCGCGTCGTCGTCGAGCGCCTCAAGGCGAGCCCGGAGGGTCCGGCGCCCGAACCCCATCGCCGCGACCGCGCCGCGCGCGGTGCCCCGGCCGCCGACGAGCGTCCCGTGCGTGCGAGGCCCGAGCCGCGTCCCGTACGCAGCGACGTCCGTGACGCCCGGCCGCCCCGTCGCGGCGAGGACGAGGCGAGACCGCCGCGTCGCGAGCAGGGCCAGCGCCCGCCCCGCCGCGAGGAGCCGCCCACCGGCAGCTTCCGTCCGGACCGGGCCGGCGCCCCCGAGCGGCGTCCTCCCCGCGATGAAGCTGAGCGCCCGCGCTCGTTCAAGCCCCCGGGCCGGGACGAGGCAGGCGCTCGCGGCCGCGGCGACAAGCCAGCGGGCGGCCCTCGCGGCGATCGTCCGGGCGGCGCGGCGCGCGGATTCAAGGCCGGCGGGAAGCCGGCTGGCGAACGGCCTGGCAGCGGACGGACCGAGTCCGGCCGGCCGGAGCGCGGCGGCTTCAAGGGCGGCGGCAAGCCCGGCGGATTTGGAGCCAAGCCGGGCGGCTTCGGCGGAAAGCCGGGTGGCCGCCCCGGCGGCGCGGGTGCCCGGCCCGCCGGCGGGCGACCGCCGCGCGGCGGGAAGCGGTGAGGATCGTCGGTGGCGCCTTCCGCGGCCGCCGCCTCGCCACCCCGAAGACCGACGCGATCCGCCCGACCTCCGACCGCCTGCGCGAGGCGCTGTTCAACGTTCTCGCCCATGCCTACGACGACGCGGTCTCAGACGCGCGGGTGCTCGACCTCTTCGCCGGCACGGGCGCCCTGAGCTTCGAGGCGCTGTCCAGAGGCGCGGCCTACGCCCTCCTCGTCGACGAGGGCGCCGAGGCGCGAGGCCTGATCCGCCAGAACATCGAGGCGCTGGGCTGCGAGGGCGTCACCCGCCTGTTCCGGCGAGACGCCACCCGGCTCGGACCCGCCGGCACCAGCGGGCGCTTCTCCCTCGTCTTCTGCGACCCGCCCTACGGCCGCGATCTCGCCCCGGCCGCCCTCGCTGCCGCGGCCGAGGGCGGCTGGCTGGAGCCCGGCGCCCTGGTGGTGGTGGAGGAGGCGGCCGGCGCAAGCCTCGCCTTGCCGAGCGCCTTCGTCAGCCGGGAGCGTCGGGATTACGGCGAGACGGCCGTGGTGCTCGCCCGGTTCACGCCCGCAGATTGAACCGATTCCAGAAATTTAATTGACTTGGCCGTGGCCGAGCGGAAAACTCCTGCATCAAATTGCCGGAGCCTCACGCCATGCTCGACACCGCCACGACAAAGCTCGGGGCCTGCCCGCACGACTGCCCCGACACCTGTGCGATGATCTACAGCGTCGAGAATGGTCGCCTGACGGGGGTGCGCGGCAATCCCGATCATCCGATGACCCGCGGCGCGCTCTGCGTGAAGGTCAAGGATTTCGAGGCGCATCACTACAATCCGGACCGCGTCCTCTACCCGATGCGCCGCACCGGCCCGAAGGGCTCCGGCCAGTTCACCCGCATCTCCTGGGAGGAGGCGCTCTCCGAGATCCATAGCCGGTTCACGAAAGTGATCGAGACCCACGGTCGGGAGGCGATCCTGCCCTACAACTACCTCGGCAACGAGGGCGTGGTGCAGGGGCTCACCGTCGGCGACGCCTTCTTCAACAAGCTCGGGGCGAGCGTCGCTGAGAAGACCTTCTGCGGCTCGGGCTCCTCGACGGCCTGGCTCCTCACCGTCGGGCCGACTAACGGCACCGACCCGATGAGCTTCGCGCAGTCGAAGCACATCATCATCTGGGGTTGCAACTCGATCTCCACGAACATCCACCATTGGCACGTGGTGAAGGAGGCGCAGCGCAACGGCGCCAAGGTGGTGGTGATCGATCCTTACCGCTCGCGCACCGCCAAGGAGGCCGACTGGCACCTGATGCCGAAGCCCGGCACCGACGGTGCGCTGGCCATGGCGATGATCCACTGCATCATCAACGGCAACCTGATCGATGCCGATTACGTCGAGCGCCACACGGTCGGTTTCGACGCGCTGAAGGAGCGGGCCGAGCTCTTTACGCCCGAATACGCGGCGGAGATCTGCGGCGTGTCGGCGGAAGACATCCGGATGCTGGCCCACGAATACGCGACGACCCGCAATGCCGCGATCCGGCCCGGCGTCGCCGTGGAGCGCAGCGCGGGTGGTGCCCAGGCCTTGCGCGCGATCTTCTCGCTGCCGGCTCTCACCGGCTCGTGGAAGGACCCCGGCGGCGGCATCTACCAGATGCCGCTCTGGGAATTCCCGGTGCATTGGGACCGGGTCTGCCGCCCGGACTGGATCCCGGAGGGGACGCGGGCCGTCAACGTGCTGCAGCTCGGCGCGGTGCTCAACGGCGAGACCGATCTCAACCCCGGCATCCACGCCCTGATGGTCTACAACGCCAACCCCGTGTCGAACTCGGCCGAGACGGCGAGCATCAAGCGGGGCCTGGCGCGCGAGGACCTGTTCACGGTGGTGAGCGAGCACTTCGTCACGGACACCGCCCGCTACGCCGACATCCTGCTTCCCGCGACCATGGCGGCCGAGCACGACGACATGATGTTCTCGTGGGGGCATTTCTTCTTCACCCTCAACGAGAAGGCGATCGAGCCGCCCGGCGAAACGGTGTCGAACGCGGAGCTCTTCCGGCGCCTGGCCAAGACCTTCGGCTTCACCGATCCGCAATTCTCCATGAGCGAGGCCGAGCTGATCGAGTGGTACCTCGACTGGGATTCGCCGAAGCTCGGCGGCATCGACATGAGCCACTTCCGGCAGCACGGCTATTACCGCCTGAATATCGGCGACCCCGAGACCCGCACGCCGCATGCCGAGGGCAACTTCCCCACGCCGTCCGGCAAGTGCGAGTTCTTCTCACAGGCCGCGATCGACGGCGGCAACTTCGTCGCGCCGCCCTTCCGGCAGATGTACGAGGCCAAGCAGGGCGGCGAGCCCCTCGACCCGCTGCCCGGCTACGTGCCGGCGCGAGAACGCCCGGAGACCAATCCGGCCCAGGCCGCCCGCTTCCCGCTCAACATCGTCTCGCCCAAGAGCCACGGCTTCCTGAACTCGCAATACGCCAACGAGCCCCGCAAGATCCGCATCCAGGGCGAGCAGGCGATCCTGATCAATCCGGCCGATGCCTCGGGCCGCGCGATCACCGAGGGCGCGCTGGTGCGGGTCTACAACGACCGAGGCACCTTCCACGGCCAGGCGAGCGTGACCGAGGACGTGCCGCCCGGCATGGTGGTCGCCTCGCTGGGCTACTGGCACGCGCTCAACCGCGACGGCGCGGTGAACGTGATCTCCTCCTCCGCCTATGGCGGCATGGGCCACTCGCCGACCTTCAGCGACAACCTCGTGGAGGTGGGGTTGGCGGGGTAGGCCCCCGGAAACCCGGCCGTCGGGTCGCGTCGGCACCGCAGCCTGACGCGGACCAACCTCCGCGCCGGGAAGATGGAGCAGCCTCACCGCCGCCCGAACAGCCGCTCGATATCGGCAAGCTTCAGTTCGACGAAGGTCGGGCGGCCGTGGTTGCAGGAGCCGGAGAGGGGCGTCGCCTCCATCTCGCGCAGCAGCGCGTTCATCTCCTCCGGGCGCAGGCGCCGACCGGCGCGGATCGAGCCGTGGCAGCTCATGCGGGAGAGGATCGCGTCGAGGCGCCGGCCGAGGGGGCCGCCCTCGGTCCCGTCCGGGCTGTCGTCCTCCAGGCCGCTCGCGTCGAGGGCGTCGAGGATGTCGGTGAGAAGCGCCCGCGCCGGGCCGCCGGCCAGCGCCGCCGGCACGGCACGGACGAGCACCGCGCCCGGCCCGAAGGCCTCGATCGACAGGCCGAGCCGGTCGAGGTCGGCGGCCGCGGCCAGCAGGCGGGCTACATCGGGCGCGGCCATCTCCACGACGTCGGGGATGAGGAGGCCCTGGCGGGCGATGCCGCCATTCGCCCGCTCGCGCTTCAGCCGTTCGTAGACGAGACGCTCATGCGCCGCGTGCTGATCGACGAGGACCATGCCGTCCGTGGTCTGAGCCACGATGTAGGTCTCGTGGAGCTGGGCGCGGGCGGCGCCCAGTGGCGCATCGAGCGGCTCCGCCTCCGCCGACGCCGTCCTAGCCTCGGCGACGGGCGGGGCGAGGTCGTGGCTGAACAGCGCCTGCGGCGCCTCGCCGAAACCGGCCTCCGCGAGGACCGACGCCGCCTGCGCCCGTGAGGCCTGGCGGTAGCCGGGCGGCGCGCCGACGGAGGGAAGGACCGGGCTGAAGGTGGTACGGCCGGAGCGGATCCCGGAGCCGGGATGACCGCCCATCGGGCGCAGCGCCTCGAGCGTCCGGCTGGCCGCGGTGGTCGAGGCCCGCGCCCCGGCGCGGCGCAGGGTCTCGTGGATCGCGCTCACGATCAGCGCCCGCACGAGGCCGGGATCGCGAAACCGCACCTCGGTCTTGGCCGGATGCACGTTCACGTCGACGAGGGCCGGATCGCAGGCGATGGCGAGCGCCAGGACCGGGTGCCGGTCGCTGCGCATGGTGTCGGCATAGGCGCCGCGCACGGCCCCGAGCAGGAGCCGGTCGCGCACGGGCCTCCCGTTGACCGTGAAGTGGATCTGGCTCGCGGCGCCGCGGTGGTAGGTGGGCAGCCCGATATGGCCTTCGAGCGCGAAGCCCTCGCGCTCCATCGACAGCGGCACCGCGTTCGGCCCGAACTCGGACCCCAGCACCGCCACGAGGCGCCGCAGGGACGCGGCGGGGCCGGGCTCGCGCTCGGCGGGGAAGACGAGCGGCGTGGTCCCCTCCGACCGCAGAGTGAAGCGGATGCCGCTCTGGGCCACCGCGAGCCGGCGCAACCCATCGGCCACGGCCGCCGCCTCGGCCCGGTCGGATTTGAGGAACTTGAGGCGCGCGGGTGTCGCCGCGAACAGGTCGGTGACCTCGATGCGGGTGCCCTTCGCCGCCGGCGCCGGCCGGACCGCGCCCTTGAGCCCGGCCTCGACGGTAAGGGTGGAGCCGGTCTCGGCTTCGGCCGTGCGGGTCGTGATGGCGAGCCGCGCCACCGCGCCGATCGAGGGCAGGGCCTCGCCTCGAAAGCCCAGCGTCCCGATCCGCGTCAGGTCGCCGTCCGGCAGCTTCGAGGTGGCGTGGCGCTCGACCGCCAGCGCCAAGTCCTCGGCGCCCATGCCCGCTCCATCGTCGACGACCCGGATCAGGCGGCGTCCGCCCGCCTCGATCGTCACCTCGATGCTGGTGGCGCCGGCGTCGATGGCGTTCTCGACGAGTTCCTTGACGGCGGAGGCGGGCCGCTCGACGACCTCGCCCGCGGCGATGCGGTCGACGAGGATCGGGTCGAGGCGGCGCACCGGGCGGGATGGCGTGGGCATGGTCGCCGGATTATAGGTCCGGTGCGATCCGGGCGGAAGGCGCGGCCGCCCTGAGCTCCTCTCCTCGCAAGGGTTCGATGTCGCTGCGAGTGGCCGATCCGATGATCCTCCGGTCCCGCGGAGAGGAGCTCCGCCCTGTTCCCGCCCAGGGCTCATCTCGATGACCGCTCCGCTCCAGCGCTGTCGGTTCATATGGGGCTCCTGCGAGCGGATCGCGGCCGTGCCTCGTCTCAGCGTCGTGACGGACGCCGACTACCTGCCGGCGGGCGCGGGCGCGCCTTGGGCGCTGCGGGCGGCCGACGGGCGGATCATCGAGGCGGGCGGCGATCCGGAGGCGCTTCCACCCTCGCGCCAACAGGCGGCGGCGCCTACGGCCGAGTACCTCTATATCGGCCCGCTGATCACGCATTACGGTCACTTCCTGATCGGCACCCTGGCGCGGCTCTGGCCCCTCCTGAGCTGGCAGGGACCGCCGCCGACCCTGCTCTGCCACGCGGCCGGACCGCAATCGGACTGGGCCGGCCTCGACGTGCTCACGGCAACCCTCGACCGCTTCGGCCTCACAGCAGCCGACATCGTCGCCTTCGATCGCCCCCTCCGCCTCGGGCGCGTGGCGATCCCCGAGCTGAGCCTCAAGGAGCAGACCTTCGTCCATGACGTGCACGGTGCGCTCTGCCGAGAGATCGGTCGGCCGTTCTGGCACGCAGCGGAGGTCGATGAAGCCGCGCAGCCGGTCTACCTGTCCAAGGATCGGCTCACCTCCGGCATCGCCCGGATGCAGGGTGAGGCCGCGCTCTGCGAGGCGCTGGCGCGGCGCGGCGTCGCCATCGTCCACCCCGAGACCCTGCGCTCTGGCGAGCAGGTCCGGCTGTTCTCGCGGCACCGGATCGTGCTCGGCTCGGTGGGCTCGGCGTTCCACACGGCGGCTTTCGCGGCCCCGGGTCGGCGCGTGATCGGCCTGAATTTCGCGGCGCATCTGAAGGCGAACTTCCCGCTCCTCGACGGGCTGAAAGGCACGCAGGCCAAGTACTACCACCCCGCCGGCTCGCAATCCGGCCCCGAGCCCGGCTTTCAGTTCGGTTGGAGCCTACCTGACCCAGACGGCGTCGCGGAGGAACTGCTCGCCCGTGCGGCGCGGTTCGAGCGCCTGGATGCCGAGGATGCGGCGGCGGATGCCGCGCGGCGTCGAGCCTCCGAGAGCCTGATCAGGCGGCTTCGCCGGCTGCTGGTCCGACCGGTTCGCGCGGCTGCGCGACGCCTGCGGAACGCCTCAGGCAGCGCCGGCCCGCAATAGGTCGTGGTAATGCACGATGCCGACCGGGCGGTCGTGCTCGACGACGATCAGCGCGGTGATCTTCATCGATTCCTGGATTTCGAGGGCCTTGGCGAGCAGGGTCTCCGGGTTCACGGTGCGGGGCTTGCCGCTCATCAGCGCCTCGACGGCGAGACCGTCGAGGTCGGTCCGGAAGACGTTGCGGCGGAGATCTCCGTCGGTGACGATGCCGGCCAGCCGCCCGTCCGCCTCGACGACGACGACCGAGCCGAAGCCCTTGGCGTCGATCTCGGCGATGGCCGCGCGCATCGGCGTGCCGCGCGGGACGACGGGCAGCTGCGCGCCCGTATGCATGACCTCGCGGACCTGGCGGAGGGACGCGCCGAGGCGGCCGCCGGGATGATAGATACCGAATTCCCGGGCCGAGAAGCCGCGCGCCTCCAGGAGCGCGATGGCGAGGGCGTCGCCGAGGGCGAGCTGCATCGCCGTCGAGGTAGTGGGCGCCAAGCCGTTGGGGCAGGCCTCGCGGGCCTTCGGCAGGGTGAGGCAGACATCCGCCTCGCGGGCCAGCGTCGAGCCCGGATTGGAGGTGATCGCGATGAGCCCGACCCGGTAGCGCCGGGCGTAGCCGATGATGTCGGCGAGCTCCGTGGTCTCGCCTGACCAGGACAGGGCCACGACCACGTCCTCGGGCTGGACCATACCGAGGTCGCCGTGACTCGCCTCGGCCGGGTGGACGTAGAGGGCCGGCGTGCCGGTGGAGGCGAGCGTCGCGGCGATCTTGCGGCCGATATGGCCGGACTTACCCATCCCCGTGAGGATCGCCCGGCCCCGCGCCCGCGCGATCAGCGCCACCGCCGCCGTGAAGGCGTCGCCCAGACCGTTGCCGATGGCGCCCATCAGGCAGTCGAGGCCGTCGCGCTCGGTCTCGATGGTGCGCAAGGCCGAGGCGATCGCGGGCGAGGCCGCGGGCGGCTCGTCGGCCACGCTCTGCACCAAGGCCATCTCCGCTGGCGCCATCGTCGTCCGACCCTCCGCGTCGCCCCAGGGGGGGCGAAAGCGGTCATATTGCCGGCGAATGTGGTCGGATGGCGGCCTCCGAGCGCGGCCGCGGCGCGCGTTGACGGGGCATTAACCGCAACCGTTGTAGCCCGGTTAACCATGTTCCGCGCGGATCCCACCCGGCCTTCGGATGCGGCTGGCGCGCGGTCACCGGAGAGACATCCGCCCGTGATGCGCGCGTGGCCGACCGCAGGATGGCGAAGCTGGAGCCTCGGCGTGCTCGGGCTCGCGGCTGCCCTGCTCGGGCACGAGGCAGCGGCACAGACCCGTGCGACGCCCCCAACGGCCGCTCCCGCCGATGCCGATGCGGCACCGACCGCCTCGGGCGCCGACGACGGCCTGCCCACCCTGCGTCGCGCCCGCCCGTCCGCCGCTCCGATCGCCGGAGCCCCGACGACGGGCGAGGAGACCGGCCGCTCCCGCAATCCGACCGACGCGCTTGGCATCCGCACCGGATCGGGCGGGAACCGGACTTCGGGTGCTACCGCCCGCCCCGATCCCCGGGCGCTCACGAACCTCCTGCGCCAGCGCGCGGCGCCGCCGCGCCGGACCGGCTCGGCGACAGCCCGGATCGTGCGGCCGCAGATCCAGGTGCCGCCGCCCGACCTGCGGCTGACCCCCGTGGTCCAGAACCCCGTGGTCGGCGTGCCGCTGCCCACGACCCTGCCGCTCGCCGGCTTGCAGACGCCGGGCTCGCTCCTGAACGCCACCCTGCGCCGGGCCCCGCTCGTCGACGAGGCCTACGCCCCACTCGGGCTGCGGCTCGGCACCTTCACGATCCTGCCCTCGATCCAGCAGAGCATCGGCTACGACACCAACCCGGAGCAGGTTACCCGCCAGCGGGCCAGGGGCTCGGTGGCGCTGCGCACGGAAGCCGAGCTGAACTTCCGCAGCGACTGGTCGGCGAGCGAACTCGCGGGCGAGTTGCGCGGCGGCTACCTCGACTTCCCCGACAACCAGGCCGCCAGCCGCCCGAACGGCGCCGGCAACGTCCGGCTGCGGCTCGACGCGAACCGCGACACCCGCGTGGACGTCGAGGGCCGATTCCTGCTCGAGACGCAGCGCGCCGGCAGCCCGGACCTCAACGCCACGGTGTCCAGCCGGCCGCTGATCGCGAGCTACGGCACCACGGTCGGGGTCACCGAGAACTTCAACCGGCTGCAGCTCTCGCTGCGCGGCCTCGTCGACCGTTCCGAGTTCGAGGATGCCCGCCTCTCGAACGGCACGGTGCTCAGCCAGGCCGATCGCAACCTGAACCAATTCGGCCTGCGGGTGCGGGCGGCCTACGAGATCTCGCCCGTCATCTCGCCCTTCATCGACATCCTCGCCGACACACGCGTCTACGACCGGCGCGTCGATTCGAACGGGATCCGTCGGGATTCGGATGGGGTCACGCCCACCTTCGGCGCGACCTTCGCGCTGACCCGCTTCGTCGCCGGCGAGATCTCGGCGGGGTTCCAGCGCCGCGACTACGTCGATCCGGCCCTGCGCGGCCTGACCGCGCCCGTCGTCAACGCGGCGCTCATCTGGACGGCGAGCCCGCTCACCACGGTGCGGGTCAACGCGGCCACGAGCCTGATCGAGACGTCGATCGCGAATTCGAGCGGCGTGTTCACCCAGGCCGCGACGGTCGAGGTTCAGCACGACCTCCTGCGCAACCTCTCGATCACGCTGGGCGCCGGCTATCTCGCCAGCGACTACGACCGCGTCAACATCACTGAGCAGGGCTTCTCGGCCACCGCCCGCCTCGATTACCGCTTCAACCGCTGGCTCACCATGCGCGGCAGCTACATCTACCAGCAGATCGACTCGTCGAGCGCCGGTGCGAGCTTCAGCGCCAACACCTGGCTGCTCGGTTTGCGGGTGAACCCATAGCGGTAGCAGATGCCCGCCGCCGCGAGGCCCCCGTCGCGAAGTGGCCTCAGCGCGCCAGCGCGAGGGCGGCGCCAGATTTCGAGAGGGCGCCGTCGAGGCCGCCGCCGCCCTGCCGGAGGCGGGCCGTCACGGTGCCGCCGGGCTGGTAGAGGTAGACCTCGCCATCGCGAAAATCCCAGGCGCTGACCTTGGCGAGATCCTTGTTGGCGCAGCCGGCGGCGGAAGCCTTGTAGAGGTCGAGTGCCGGCGCACTCGACAGCGAGACCCGGCAGGTCGCGCCGGTGGCGTCCTTGGCGGTCCAGCTTCCGACCACTGCGGAGCGACCGCTCGCCACCACCGGGGGGGCGGGAGGCGGCACGTAGGTGGGCTCGGCGATCACGGGCGTGCCGGGCGCGACTGCGACGGCGGGCGGCGGCTCGTCCGAGGGCGCCGCGCTGGCACCCGGGGGCGGGGCCAGGGGCGCCGAGGTGACGGGGCTAGAGGGCATCGCCGGCACGGCGGGCTCCAGGGCCGCCTGGGGCCCGGGCCGGCCGCGGCTCTGGCCTTCCAGGCGCGAGGAGGCGCAGGCCCCGAGCGTCGCCGTGAGGGCGAGGAGGGCAGCCATCGAGAGGAGCGGACGCGGCATCGATCGTGATTCCCAGGCGGGCTTCAAGCAACGGCCGGCTGCCTCACCGCCAAATGCGCTGCCCGCAAGGCAGTCGACGCGAGTGCCAACGCGAAAGCGGGCGGGCGGCGTCTTTTCGGGATTGGTGTGGCGGGCGCGCCTCAGTGCTCAGGCGCGGCCCTCAGCCGACGAGGTCGTCGATCGTGACGGAGAGGGCTGCCGCGATCTTCCGCAGGGTTTCGATCGTGCCCTCGCGCTTTCCAGTCTCGATCTGGGAGAGGAAACCCTGAGCGATGCCGGACCGCTCGGCCAGCGCCTTGGCGGACAGGCAGCGATGTTCGCGCCAGACGCGGATTCTGTTCTCGCCGCCGAGCAGGCGGTCCACCACCTCGGACGGGATCATCTCCTCCTCGCCAGACGCCAGCCTCGCGCGAAAGCAGCCGAGCGCCGCGCGATCCTCCGCGTCCTCTCCCGCCTCAACGAGGGCGGCATAATCCGCTTCTGAAAGCACCACGAGCCGCTCACCGCCCGGCGTCACGATGGTCTGCACGGTCATGGGCTTTCGGGCTCCTTCATCCAGGGAACGATCAACAAACGCTCCCACGTGCCGCAATCCTGACGATGGCGATGACCTCGCCGTCTTCCGAGAAAAGCACCCGCCAATCACCCACGCGAAGCCTGTAAACGCCGGCTGCCCCTTTGAGGGCCTTGACGTTGTTCGCCAGCGCCTCAGGCTTCGTCGCGTAGAGCGTAATTTTCGATCGAATGAGTTCCGACACGTTGGCCGGAAGGCGGCTGAGGGTCCTCAGCGCATCTTTGCTGTAGGAAATGCGCTTCATCGCTTGATTTT
>NZ_BPQP01000019.1 GCF_022179305.1 Methylobacterium iners | reverse complement strand
GTGGGTGGATGGACCAACCATCAGGGCCTGTGCCTTCGCGGCACAGCCTTTAACCTTACCGGCCTCCTGAATCCCGAAGTTTTCGCGAGTCTTGGTGCACCTCCGCCCGAGTCTAGGTGAAATCGAAGCAAGAAACTCCTGGAACGAGTCTTGATCCTCTCTTTCCCATCCCGATCGCGATGTGCCGCGATGGGACAAGAAAGGGGTGAGCGGCATGAACGACGCCGTAGGGGTACTGATCATCGACGAGCCGGAGGATCTCGGTTCCACCTGGCGTGCGACCCTCGAGCACGAACCGGCGCTTCACACATTCGGCGAGGCTGATCTCGGCGGCGCGGTCGCCGGAATGAACGCCGTCGCCCTGGTCTTCGTCCGGGACGCGCTCGTCGACGTCGCCATCGCGCGGATCGCGGGCTTGAGGGAACGCCAGCCGCGCCTTCGCATCCTGGTCGCCTTCCAGGCGCTCGGCGGCGAGGATCTGCGCCGCCTCCTCGACGCCGGGACCGATGCCTTCGTCGCCCGTGGCGTGCCGCCCCGCGAGGTCTGCGCCCTCGTCCTCGCGCTGGCGCGCAGCGCCCCGTCGCCGGCCGTGCAGGACAGCGCGCCCCGCAGCCTGGAATCGAGCGACAGCCTGACGCCGCGCGAGGCGGAGATCCTGCGGTTCCTCAGCGCCGGCTTCAGCAACAAGGAGGTGGCGCGCCGCCTCAGCCTGAGCGTCCGCACGGTTGAGACCCACCGGCTCAACCTGCGCCGCAAGACCCAGACGGGCCGTCTCAAGGACCTCGTCTCGCTGGCCCGGACCCTGGGCCTCGCGCCCGTCCTCGAGACCGAGCCGGCACGGCGCGGCGCGGGGGAGGGGCCGGTTCGTCACGCCCGGATCGAGGCGGCCGCGCGGTTCTGAGGAGGCTTGATCGTCGTCGAAGCGCTCAGGCCGGGTTCGGCTTGAGGTCCTCGTCGACGGCCGACAGCGGGCGCTTGGGCTTCTGGGACACGTCGCCACCGCGGATCGCCTCCTCGAGCGGCTCGGGCCCTTTGCGCAGCAGCTTCGCGAGGTAGTAGCTGCCGAAGCCGAAGATGAAGGTGTAGGCGATCAGGAAGGCGATCAGCGAGGTCGTCACCGCGTTCACCGTCAGCGGGGAATGCGCGTCCGCCGTCCGCATCTGGCCGTAGACGATCCAGGGCTGGCGGCCGATCTCGGCCGTGAACCAGCCGAACAGCACGGCGCCGAAGCCCGAGGGCGTCATCAGCATGGTGCAGGTGAGGAAGGTCCGGTTGGTGTAGAGCGTGCCGCGCCAGCGCAGGTACAGGCTCCAGAACCCGATCAAGATCATCGCTAGGCCAATCGCGACCATGATCCGGAACGAGTAGAAGACCGGCCAGACCGGCGGGCGCTGGTCGCGCGGCACGTCCTTCAGGCCAGGGATCACGCCCGAGAAGTCGTGGGTCAGGATGTAGCTGCCGAGCTTCGGGATGCCGATCTCGAAGTCGTTGCGCTCCTCCTTCTCGTTCGGGATCGCGAAGAGCAGGAGCGGCATGTTGGCCTGCCGGTCCCAGTTCGCCTCGATCGCGGCGAGCTTGGTCGGCTGGTACTTAAGCACGGCGAGCCCGTGGCCGTCGCCGATCACCGCCTGGATCGGCGCGCAGATCACCGCGAACCACAGCGCCATCGACATCGACAGGCGGGCGCCGGCGACCTTCTCCGGCGGCTCCTTGCGCGCGCGCAGGATCATCCAGGCCGACATGCCCGCGACCGCGAAGGCGGTGGTGAGGAAGCAGCCCATCACCATGTGGGCGTAGCGGATCGGGAAGGACGGGTTGAAGATCACCTTCATCCAATCCGTCGCCACGGCCCGGCCGTTCTCGACGACGAAGCCGTCCGGCGTCTGCATCCAGGAATTGGCCGAGAGGATCCAGAAGGCGGAGACGAGCGTGCCGAAGGCGACCATGCAGGTCGAGACGAAGTGGAGCCGGTCGCCGACCCGGTCCCAGCCGAACAGCATGATCCCGAGGAAGCCGGCCTCCAGGAAGAAGGCCGTGATCACCTCGTACTGGATCAGCGGCCCGAGCACGTTGCCGGTGAAGTCGGAGTAGCGCGACCAGTTCGTGCCGAGCTGGTAGCTCATCACGATCCCCGACACGACGCCGAGGCCGAAGGAGACCGCGAAGACCTTGACCCAGAACTTGTAGAGGTTCCGGTACATCGTGTTGCCGGTCCAGAGCCACTGCGCCTCGAGCCGGGCGAGGAAGCTCGCGAGCCCGATCGTGAAGGCCGGGAAGATGATGTGGAAGGCCATCGTGAAGCCGAACTGGATGCGCGAGAGGAGCAGCGCGTCGACTTCCATGGCTTGTTCCCGGATTCGTGGCGTCGTGGGACCGTCGCGAGATGACTTAACCGATATCCGTGGCGGCCGCATCCCGACGTGCGGGCCGCGGCGTCGCAGTGCGATCAGGAGGCGACGGCTCTCGGGACGTCACCGCCTGCGGCCCGGCGCTTCCTCGTCCCCTCCGCCTTGCCCTGGGCCGCTCTCAGCGGGCGGGACTTGCCGGCCGGGGACGCCGCCTCGGCCGCGGCGAGACGGCCCTGAAGCAGGGTGAGGACCGCCGCCTCCTCTGGCCTGAGGCGCTCCAGGTCGTCGCGCAACTCGTCCTCAACCGCATCCTTGACCTGGAGCAGCAGGGCGCCCTCGACGTAGCTATCGAGCACCTGGGGGTGGATGTAGCACTTGCGGCAGATCGTCGGCGTGTTGCCGAGCCGCGCCGCGACGCCCTCGATCGCGGCGCGCAGGTTGCGCTTGGCGGCGGCCTCGCTGTCGAAGGCCTCGAATTCCTGCAGCGCCAGCGCCGCCAGCACCGTCCCGGCCCAGGTCCGGAAATCCTTGGCCGTGATGTCCTGGCCGGTGATCTCGCGCAGATACGCGTTGACGTCGGCCGAGGTGACGTCCCGGCGCTCGCCCTCCTCGTCGAGATACTGGAACAGCTCCTGGCCCGGCAGCTCCTGGCAGGCCTTCACGATCTTGGCGACCCGGCGGTCCTTGATCGAAAGATTCCAGGTCTTGCCGCTCTTGCCCCTGAACCGGAACTTCAGCTCCGTGCCCTCGACCTTGACGTGGGGATTGCGCAGGGTGGTGAGGCCGTAGCTGCGGTTGGACTTCGCGTAATCGTCGTTGCCCACCCGGATCAGGGTGGTCTCGAGGAGGTGGACCACCGTCGCCAGCACCTTCTCGCGGGAGAGGCCGGGACGCTTCATGTCGCGGTCGATCCGCGCGCGCAGACCCGGCAGCGCATCGGCGAAGGCCATGATGTGCTCGAACTTCGTCGATTCCCGCGCCTGCCGGAAATCCGGGTGGTAGCGGTACTGCTTGCGGCCCTTGGCGTCGCGGCCGGTGGCCTGGATGTGGCCGTTGGCGCGCGGGCAGATCCAGACATCGGTATAGGCGGGCGGGATCGCGAGCGAGCGGATCCGGGCCAGGGTCGCCGGGTCGCGCACGGGCTCGCCCTTGGCGTCGCGGTAGCTGAAGCCGGTGCCGGACTTGCGCCGCGTCAGGCCGGGCATCCCGTCGTCGACATAGGTGAGACCCGCCTCCCTGGCGGCCTCGCGCGGATCGGCGATTCCGGCCGAGCTCCCCTCGCACTCCGACAACATCCCGAACCTCCCCGCCTCTGCCTCAAGCAACCGGGCGCGGTCGCGCCCTGTTCCGAGGCGGCGAAGGCTCAGAGCCAGCGTTCCATGACGAGGCGCGGGATCGGCCGCCATCCGAGGCTGGCGTAGAAGTCGCGCACCGCGAGGTTCGTCTCGCGGATCATGAGCTGCGCCTTCGGCACGCCCTTTGCCCGCAGCCAGGCCTCGCCCGACGCCACGATGTCGCGGCCGAGGCCCTGCCCCTGCCGCGAGGGGGCGACGGCGACGTAGTAGAGCCAGCCCCGGTGCCCGTCGTGCCCGACCATGACGGAGGCGGCGATCCGGCCGTCGGGGGCGAGGCCGACCAGGATGTCCGAGTTCGGCTTGCCCGCGGCGCCGTCGATGTCGCGGTCGGGGTCGTTGTGCGGGACGATGAGGCCGCAGGCGCGCCAGAGATCCTTGACCGCGCCCCGGTCCGCCTCCGTGAAGGCCCGGATCGTCAGTTGCTCGGCCGCGTCCGCCATTCGCCATCTCCCGCGTGAGCGCTCCATGCTAGAGCCTTGCCCATGGACAGGCCCACCCCCTCAGAGCCGACGCCGCCGAAGACCCTCGTCTTCGTCGTCACCGAGGATTGGTTCTTCGCCTCGCACTTCCTGCCGATGGCGCGGGCGGCCGTGGCGATGGGCCTGTCGGTCGCGGTGGTCACCCGCGTGCGCGACCACCGCGGCGCCATCGAGGCGGTCGGCGTCCGGGTGGTGCCGCTGGAGGACGAGCGCTCCAGCCTGAACCCGATGGCGGCGGGCTACGCGGCGGGCCAGCTCGCCTCGATCCTGAAGGCGCTCAAGGCCGACATCGTCCATTGCATCGCGCTCCGCTCGATCCTCGTCGGCGGCACCGCGGCGGCGATGGCGGGCGTGCCCGCCCGGGTCTACGCGCCGACCGGGCTCGGGTTGCTCGGGGCCCGAAGCGACGCGGCCGGCCGCTTCGCCCGCACGGCGCTCCGCCACCTGATCCGGGGACCCCTCGCCACCGGCCGGACGCGCTTCCTGTTCGAGAACCCGGACGATGCCCGCGCCTTCGGGCTCGATCCGGCCGACACGGCCGTAACCATCGTCGGCGGGGCCGGCATCGACCCGGACGCCCACCGGCCCGCGCCGCTGCCGCCCGCGCCGCCGCTGCGGGTCGCGATCGTGTCGCGGATGCTGTGGTCGAAGGGGATCGACGTCGCGGTGGAGGCCGTGCGCGAGGCGCGGGCGGCGGGCAGCCCGGTCGCGCTCTCCCTCTACGGCGCGCCCGATCCCTCGAACCGCCGCGCGATCCCCGAGGAGACCCTGCGCGAATGGAGCCGCGACGGGATCGCCTGGCACGGGCCGACGCAGGACGTCAGCCGCGTCTGGGCCGCGCATCACCTCGCCTGCCTGCCCTCCCGCGGCGGGGAGGGCCTGCCGCGCACGTTGCTCGAGGCCGCCGCCTGCGGCCGGGGCCTCGTCGCCACCGACGTGCCGGGCTGCCGGGCGCTGATCCGCGATCGCGTCGAGGGTGTGCTCGTGCCGCCGGGGAGTGTCGCGGCCCTATCCGCCGCGCTGATCCGGCTCGCCGCCGATCCGGAGGCGGTCGCCCGAGTGGGGACGGCCGCCCGCGCCCGCGTCATCGAAGGCGGCTTCACCGAGGCCGCCGTCGCGGGGGCCGTGCGGGCGATCTACGCCGAGCTCGTCGGGCCGTGATCGAACCCACGGCGGCTTTGGCCTTCATCCGCGCGAACACGCGGGCCCGGCCCGTGCCCCACGCGCCCGAGATCTTGCTCCAGGTCGCCGACGAGGCGACCGCGCTCTGGCAGAAGACCGAGGAGGAGCTCGCCGAGATCGGCCTGCCGCCGCCCTTCTGGGCCTTCGCCTGGGCGGGCGGGCAGGCGCTCGCCCGCTACATCCTCGACCATCCCGACACGGTCGCAGGCCGGTCCGTCCTCGACTTCGCCTCGGGCTCGGGGCTCGTGGCCATCGCGGCGGCCAAGGCCGGGGCGAGCGCGGTCAGGGCGAGCGACCTCGATCCCTTCGCAATCCAGGCGATCGGCCTCAACGCCGCGGCGAACGGCGTCGCGGACCGGATCCGGGCGGTCCGCGGGGACCTGATCGGCAGCGACCCGGACGGCATCGTCCTCGCCGCCGACATCTTCTACGAACGCGACCTCGCCGCCCGCGTGACCGCCTGGCTCGCCCGGCTTCATGCCGGCGGCGCGACGGTGCTGATCGGCGACCCCGGCCGCTCCTACCTGCCGCGCGAGCGGCTCGAGACGCTCGCCACCTACGAGGTTCCGGTCAGCCGGTCCCTGGAGGATGCGGAGATCAAGCGCAGCCATGTCTGGCGGTTCGCAGATTGAGGGGCCGGGCGCTTCCCCTCCCCCTTGCGGGGAGGGGTTCGGGGTGGGGGTGGCTGGGCGACCCTGCCGCTCACCAAGCGGAACCACCCCCACCTCCTATCTCCTCCCCACAAGGGGGAGGAGAGACCCGCGCGGGTGGCAGTGGGTCATCCGATCAAGCTACTCCAACCGCACCACGACGCTGTCGCTCGCGCCCGTCGCGTCCATCACCGAGATCCGCGCGAAGCCGGCGCCGTCCGGGTGCCATTCGGATTGCCGCCGCGCGCCCTCCGCGACGGGCAGGGCGTTGACCATCCAGGTCAGCGGCGGCACGCCGCCCAGCGCCTTCAGGGCGAGGCTGCCGCGCGACCCCGGTTCGGCGAGGCCGAGATCGACCCGGGCGCCGTCCGGCGGATAGGCGATCTTCAGGGGCACCCCGAGCGTCGCGGCGAAGGTCTTCGGCACGTCCCGCCGGATATGGCGGAGCGGCGGCGGCAGGCCGAGCGTGGTGGTGATCAGCGCCTCGCGCGCCACCGCGACCGGCTCGGGCTCGCCGCCGTAGCGGGCGAAGGCGTCGAACAGGATCGGCGCGGCCACCAGGCGCCCGACGAGGCCGGGCACCGCCGCGTTGTCCGCCCGCCCGACCCAGACCGCGATGGTGACGCGCCGGTCGAAGCCGACGGCCCAGGCGTCGCGGTAACCGTAGGAGGTTCCGGTCTTGTAGGCGATCCGGCCCGGCAGCGCCGTGTCCGGCGGGGGCGCCCCGCGCAGGATGTCGGCGACGTACCAGGCGGCGATCGGCTCGACGATGCGGCCCTCCGCGCTCGGCGTCGCCTCCGGGCCGTCGAGGCGGCGTACGAGGTTCGGCACGCTGCCGGCCCGGGCGACCCCTGAGAACAGCCGAGCGAGGTCGGTCAGCGTGATGCCGAGGCCGCCGAGCGCCACCGGCAGGCCGGGCGGCGCCTCGCGCGGCAGCTCGATCCGGGCGCCCGCCGCGCGCAGGCGCGCCACGAAGCGGGCGGCACCCACCGTCTCCAGGAGATCGACGGCCGGAACGTTCAGGGAGAGCTGAAGCGCGCGCCGCGCCGTCACCGTGCCCTGGTAGCTGAGGTCGAAGTTCTCCGGCGCGTAGGAGCCGGCGAAGCGCACCGGCCGGTCGTCGAGCAGGGTCTCGGGATGCGCGACGCCGTTCTCGAAGGCGAGCGCGTAGATGAAGGGTTTTAGGGCCGAGCCCGGCGAGCGGATCGCCGCCGTCATGTCGATCGCGCCGGAGCGCGAGGCGTCGAGATAGCCCGGGCTGCCGACCTGCGCGAGGACAGTGCCGCTGCGGTTGTCGATGGCGAGGATCGCCGTGGAGAGGCCGGGCCCCGCCGCGTTCGCCCGCTCGGTGGCAAGCGCTTCCAGGGTCGCCTGTAGGCGACCGTCGATCGTCAGGCGCTGTACGCGGGCGTCCGGATCGAGAGCGGTCGCCGCGTCGGCCGCGTGGGCGGCCAGCATCGGGAAGGGTTTCCGCGCGGCCGGGACCGGCTCGGCCTTGGCGGCCTGCGCCTCGGCCTGGGTGATCACGCCGCGCTGCGCCGCGATGTCGAGCACCCGGTCGCGGGCGCGGCCGGCGCGCTCCGGAAATCGGTCGGGCCGCCGCGCCTCCGGGGCTTGGGGCAGGGCGACGAGCAGCGCGGCCTCGGCGTGGGAGAGGCGCGCCGGCTCGCGCCCGAAATAGGCGAGGCTCGCCGCCCGCAGGCCCTCCACCGGGCCGCCATAGGGGGCGAGCGCCAGGTAGAGTTCGAGCACGCTCTCCTTGCCGAGACGCCGTTCGAGCTCGACCGCGCGCACCATCTGGCGGAGCTTGGCGGCGAGCGAGCGTTCCGGGCGCGGCTCGACGAGGCGGGCGACCTGCATCGACAGGGTCGAGCCGCCGGAGACGATGCGGCCGTTCAGGCCGAGTTGCAGGGCGGCGCGCAGGATCGCGACCGGGTCGATGCCGGGATGGCTCTCGAAGCGGCGGTCCTCGTAGGCCCACAGCATGGCCAGCATGCGCGGATCGACCTCGCCGGGCGCCAGCGGCAATCGCCAGCGTCCGTCGGGGGTGGCGTAGGGGCGCAGCAGCCGCCCGTCGCGATCGAGGATGACGGTCGAGCGGAGGCCGGCCTGGGTCAGGTCGAGGGGCGGGAGGGTCGCGGCGAAGCGCCAGAGGGCGAGGAGACAAACGACCGCCGCCAAGACGATCGCGAGAGCCCCCTTCAGGAAAATCGCGCGCCTCTCCTCCCCCTTGTAGGGAGGAGTTGGAGGTGGGGGTGGCTGGGTGACCCTGCTGCGGAGGCCAGCGGAACCACCCCCACCCCTGACCCCTCCCCACAAGGGGGAGGGAAGCGCGCCGGAGCGGCCTGTGCTCATTCCCCTATTTCGGTCCGCCGACCTCGACCGAGCCGAACGCCGTGCGGCCGAAGCGGTCGGGGCGGTACATGTCCTCGATCGTCGCGGCCGGCAGGACGTAGGTCCCCGGCGAGACGGCCCGGACCGTGTAGGCGGCGGTGAAGAAGGCCGATTGCTCGGGCGTCCGCTCGTAGGCCGCGACGAAGCGGTCGTCGCGGAACTCCGTGTGGACCGGCTTCACCTCGGTCTTGGCGAAGCTCAGGCCGGCCAGCCCGTCGGCATCGAGCAGCCGCGGATTGTCGATCTCCAGGCCGGCCGGCAGGCGGTCGACGAGCAGCAGGCGCCCGGCGCTGGCCTTGGCCTCCGTCACCTTGAGCACGACCACGAGGCGATCGTTCTGGCGGATGCCCTGGGCCGGATCGACCGCCGTGCCGTCGATGCGGTGGAACGTCCGCTCGATCGTGTAGCCGCGGGCCTCAGGCGGCTCCGGCGCGATCGGGTTGCCGGCGACGCTGACCACCACCTGCGCCGGCCCTCGGCCCTCGTTGACGATGGTCACCGGCTTGGCGTCCAGCGCCGGCCCCTTGATGGTGCGGGCGAGCGCGCCGGGCTGCGAGGCGCCGTCGACGGAGAAGCTCATCGCCTCCGCGTCCTTCGACAGGCCCTGCGCCGCCAGCACCATCCAGGCATTCTCCTGGGTGCTGGTCGGGCGCCCGCTGGCGCGCTCCTGCGTGACGACCGCCCCGAGCGGCTGGATCGTCTCCCGGGGCAGCCCGGTCTCGGCGGCGAGCGCGAGGAGCCCGGCGCCGTCGCGAAGACGCGAGCCGTAATCGGCGCGGTATCCCCCCGCCTCCTTGCTCGCCTTGAGCGCGGTCAGCGCCGAGTCGAAGGCCTTGGTCGCGCGGCCGCGGTCGCCGAGCAGCGCCAGGGCCGCCGCGATCTGGCCCCGGCCCAGCGGCGTCGCGAAATCGCCGAGCTTGGTGTCGGCGAGGTAGCGCAGGTCGCCCATCACCGGGCGGCCGTTGCGGGCGAGCACGTAGGCGGCGTAGGCGATGTCCATGCCGCCGTCCCGGACCTCGGTGGTGTTGGCGACCGCGTTGCGCAGGCGGTCGAGCGCGCTGGAGAACGCGACCTGCGGCACCGCGAAGCCGCGCTCGCGGGCCCGCGTCAGGAAGTCGGTGACGTAGGCGTTGAGCCAAGTGTCGCTCGACCAGCCGGCCGACCACAGGCCGAAATCGCCCGCCGAGTTCTGGCGGGCGAGCACCCGCTCGATCGCCTCGCGCACCCGCTCGTCGACCTTGTCGTCGAGGCCGAGCTTATCGAGAGAGGCGAGGCGGTTGACGTAGAGGAGCGGCATCGCCCGGCTCACCGTCTGCTCCGAGCAGCCATAGGGATAGCGGTCGAGCGCCAGCAGCAGCGCCGGCACGTCGATGCCCGCGAGCGTGGAGGCCGAGACCGAGACGCTTCCGGTGCCGGGCAGGATGTCGGCCAGGAGTTCGTTCGTCAGCTGCAGGCTGGCGCCGGGCTCAAGCGGACGCACGGTCCGGCGCACGAGGGCGCCGGTTCCGGGTGAGACGGCGAGCGAGAAGCTCTGGCCGACGCTGCCCGCGATGCCGGGGCCGGACAGGGTGACGTCGAGCCGGGCCACGCCCGGCCCGGCGGCGGTGATCGGGATCGTCAGCGCGCCCTTGGCGCCGGCCTCCAGCCGCAGGGTCCGGCGGACGGCGTCCGCCCCGACGAGGACGGGACCGGCGAGGTCGAGGTCGACCGTGTAATCGCCCGCCGCGCCCTCGACGTTGTCGATGGCGACGTGGAAGCGGGAGCGGTCGCCGACATTGAGGAAGCGGGGCAGGGTGCCGGTCAGCACTACGGGATCGCGGATGACCACGTCCGCCTGGGCGGCGCCGACCTTCGTCCGGCTCCAGGCCGTCACCATCACCCGCGCGGTGCCGTTGAAGGCCGGCAGCGGGAAGGTGACGCGCGCGCTGCCGTCGGGGCTCACCGTCACCACGCCCGAATGCAGGGCGACGGGCGCCTGGGTCGGGGGCGAGTCGGAGAGCTCGGCGGCCCCGTCGCCGCCCGAGCGGATGGCGCCCAGCGTGCCCTGCATGCCGTCGATGAGGTATCCGTAGAGGTCGCGGACCTCGGGGCCGAGCGCCTTCTGGCCGAAGAAGTGCCCGAAGGGGTCCGGAGCGACGTAGCGGGTCAGGTTGAGGATGCCGACATCCACCGCCGCGACGGTGACGCGCGCCTCCTCGCCGGGATTCAAGCCGGTGAGCTGGATCGGCAGGGTCAGGGTCTCGCGTGGCCGTGTCTTGGCCGGCGCGTCGAGGCGGACGTCGAGGCTGCGCTTGTCGCGGTCGACCGAAAACCAGGCGAGCCCGAGCGCCCGGCCGGGCAGGCGCTTGGCCGCCTGATCGAGGGGGCGGTAGGCGGTCGCCACGAGGTAGGCGCCCGAGCCCCATTCCGCCTTGACGGGGATCGCGGCCGTCGTGCCGCCCTCCGGGACGGCGAGGTCGAGGATCGCGTGGACCTTGTCGCTGACGACCGCCAGCGTCGCGGTGCCGGCGAATCTCGGCTGAATCCTCGCGCGCAGCGTCTCTCCCGCCGCGTAGGTCGGCTTGTCGAGGCGAAGATCCAGGATGTCGGGCACCTCGGCCGTCTGCGCGCCGCCCCAGCCCACGGTGAAGGTCACGCTGGCGCTCGCGCCGGGCTGCCCGGGAACCTGCGTCTCCAGGCGATAGGTCCCGTAGGTCACGCTGGCGTTGATCCGGCCCGGCGCGTCGGGGCTGAGGTCGAGCCGCCCGTCCGAGACGCGCCGCGTCGCGGTCACGGGCTCGAAGGCCCAGCGCCCGTTCTCGCGGTACCATTGGTAGTTCTTCTCGATCCGCGAGAGCGTCCAGGTCACGCCCGCTTGCGCGAGGCGGCGCCCGTCGGGGGCGGCCATCACCACGTCGAAGCCGGCGCTGCCGCCCTCCGCGAGGTCGCCCGAGAAGTTCTTGCGGATCGCCAGCACCGGCCCGTCCGGCAAGATCGGCAGCGTCAGGCTGCGGCTGAGCGCGCGGCCGCCCGGCTCGCCGACCTGGAGGGTGATCTTCGCCTCGGTGGCGCGCGGCGCGGGCAGCGCCTGGACCGGCACGACGAGGGTGGCGTTGCCCTTGGCGTCGGTCGTGGCGCGGGCCTCGATCTCGGCGGAGCTCGCCTCGACGCTCTCGTCGTCGAGGCCGATCGAGAAGCCGTCGAGACCCTTGATGCCGCTTCCCGACGCGGCCTGGACCAGGATCGTGCCCGAGACGTCGAGCCCGGCGCCCGGCGCGCCGTAGAGGTAGCGGGCCGCCACCTCGACCTTGGCCGGCTCGCCCTTGCGCAGCGTCGGGCTCGCGCTCGTGAGCACCGCCTCGAGCCGCTCGGGCACGTAATCCTCGACCAGGAAGCTCGCCTCGCCGAGGCTCGGCGCCTTCGGGTCGGTATAGGCGGCAACCCGCCAGGTGCCGTGCATGGCGCCCGGCATCAGGGGCATGGGCACGACGCGCCCGCCGATCCCGCCATCGGCGACCTGCGTCCTGCGGTACTCGACGCCGTCGGGGCGCTTGACCACGAGGGTGAGCGGCAGCCCCGGCACCGCGATCCCCTGCGCGTCGCGCAGGAGCGCGGTGAGATGAACCGTCTCGCCCGAGCGGTAGACGCCGCGCTCCGGGAAGACGTAGGCTTCGATGGCCCCGGGCGCCGGGCGGCCCTTCACGCCGCGGTCGGTGAGGTCGAAGGCGGTCTGGCCGAAGTCGAGGAAGCCGTAATCGTCGCCGACCTGCGCCACGACGAGCCCCGGCGCGATGCCGCCGTCGCCGCGGGCGAGTCCCGGCGCGAAGGCGGCGTGGCCCTGCGCATCGGTCTTGGCGGTGGCGAGCACCTCGTTGTTGCGGGCGATGAGCCGGATCTCGGCGCCGGACAGGGCCTTGGCGCTGGCGAGCGAGCGGACGAAGACGTGGACGCCGTCGCCGCCCTTGAAGGCGGTGAGCCCGAGATCCGAGACCACGAACCATTGCGTGGCCTTCGCCTCGTAGCCGCCCTCCTCGTCGATTCCGGCCGCGGCGCCGCTGGCCTCGGCCAGCATGATGTAGATGCCGGGCTCCAGCTTGCCGACCGCCTGGAGCACCGGGAAGGCGGTCACCGCCTCCTGGTTCAGGTCGGCCTTTGCGGTGTCGAGCGTCCCCTTCCAGACGCTGACGCCCTTCTGGTCGGCGATGGTCTTGGCGGTCACGCCGCTGAGCTGGCTTAAGAATTCCTCGGAGCGCAGGGATGGCAGCAGGCCGCGATCGCCGATACGCAGCACCTCGACATCGAGCTTCGGCGCGTTGACGGAGACGATTGGCACCCCGGCCTGGCCGGTCCGCGGCAGCACGTAGTTGCGCCCGGTGAACCGCACCTGGGGGGAGCGGTCGCGGACATAGACCTCGTAATCGGCCGATTTGAGCAGCGTCTCGCCGACGCTGGACAGCAGACCCTGGCGGACGACCAAGGCGTAGCGCTCGCCGTGCTTGAGGCCGTCGACGCAGACCTGCTGGCCGCTTCCCGTCACCGCCGCATTGGCCGCGCCGGAGACCGCGACGAAGGGCGTGAAGTCGGTCTTCGGTGCGAGGCTCTCCGAGAACTGGAAGCAGACGCGCGGGGCGGCGGCGTCCGAATCGACCTTGTAGTCGAGGATGCGGAAGCCATGCTCGGCGCGTAAGGCTTCGTAGGTCTCGCGGACCTCGGCGACCTCGGCGAGCGCGAGGCTGGCGCGATAGGCTTCGAGCGAGGCGCGCCATTCCGAGGAATCGGCGTAGATCTCGCCGAGCACCGAGAGCGCGTCGGCCTCCGCGGCCGCGCCGCGGGCGCGCAGATAGGCCTGGTAGGCGGCGGCCCGCGCATTGCCGCGCAGGCGCACGCGGCCGGAATAATCGGTGTTGCTGTCGTCCGTGCCCACCGTGCTCGCAGCGCGAGCATAGGCGATCCAGTTCTCCGGATCGGACGGGTCGGCACTGATCGCGGCGGCGAAGAGCTTCAGGGCCTCGGCCGATTTCTCGGCCTCGACAAGGGCGTCGCCGGCCTCGCGATGCTGGGCCGCGGTCTTCGACGGGGCGAGCGAGCCAGCTTCGCTCCTGAGGGCGGCTTCGAGCCTGACGCCGTCACTGGCGAGATCCTCGCGCAGGAAGGTTTTCTGGAGGGCCTTCATGGCCGTGCGGGCCGCCGGCATCGGTGGGTTCTGCGCGGGGGCCGGCGTCGCGAGGGCCGCCAGCGCCAGGGCGAGAAGTCCCAGACGCCCGAACCTGATTGATCCCGACATCGTCCGCTCCATCGTCCGCCGCCGAGTCAAGCTCGAGCGCAGGACCGGACCCTAGCACTTCGGATGAGGGCCGCAACGCCGGGCTGGTGCCGCTCGGCACCCCATGGATCAACAAGGGCTGGAGTTGGAGGGGGCGCTCTGCCAAAGCTGCGATGGCGGCGGATGGAGATCGCGGCGGATGGCCTGTCTTGGTCGAATCGGGGGCTTTGCAGGCCTCCTCGGACTCCTGCTCGCGGGCTACGCGAGCGCCCAGGCGCCAGCCGCCCCCAACCCCGCCGCCAGGCCCGCACCCGCACCCGATCCGGCCTTCGAGGCCGCCAGGCTCGCCTTCGAGGCCCTGCCCGAGGCCGAGCGCAAGGCATTGCAGGACGCGCTCGTCTGGACGGGCGACTACAACAGCACCGTCGTCGGCACCTTCGGACGGCGCACCTACGACGCGCTGCTCGCCTGGGCCAAGCGCTCGGGCGCGACGGGCACCGAGATCCCCGACGCAAAGGGCCGGCGGGCCATTCTCGCGGCCGGGGAGGCTGCCCGGAACGCGGCCCGCTTCATCGTGAAGCCGGACCCCGTCAGCGGGATCGTCCTCGGCGTGCCCGAGCGCCTGCTCCCGAAGCGGACGACGCAGGCGGGCGGGACGCGCTGGCAGAGCGCGGACGGCCGCATCACCCTCGACACGAAGTCGTTCGCCCCCGGCGAGACCGATCTCGACGCGATCTTCGCGCGGATCACCGCGCCGCTGTCCGAGCGCAAGGTCACCTACAAGCTCAAGCGGCCGGACTTCCTTGTCGTGACGGCGGAGACGCCCACGGGCAAGTCCTACATCCGCTACGCCGCCGGGTCCGAGGGCATCCGCGGCTTCACCTTCGGCTACGACAAGGCGCTGGCGGCGGACACCGATCGGATCGTCATCGCGGTGGCCAACAGCTTCATGCCCTTCCCGGGCGCGGAGCCCGTCGCCGCTCCCACGGCGAAGGCTCCGCCGCCCGTCCTCCCCCCGGTCGCGACCCGGGCCTCGCCGTCGGCCACCGGCCTCGCCGTCGGCTCCGGCCGCATCCTGACGGCCGCCGCCGCGCTGGAGACCTGCCCGAATCCGAGGATCGGCGGGGGGGCGGCGCGGATCGCGGTCCGGGACCCGGCGAGAAACCTCGCCCTGCTCGAGGCCGCATCGGCGGCAAAGGGCGCCGCCCCGCCGATGCGGACCGGACCGACCGCCCCCGGCGATCCGCTAGTGGCACTCGGGGCCGAGGCGAGCGGCACGGTGACCGTAGCCCCCGCCTCGGCCGGCGAGGGCGCGCGTGTCTTCGCGCCGCTTCAGCCCGGGGCGGGGGGCGCTCCGGTCCTCGACCGGTCCGGCGCCCTGGTTGGCCTCGTCGCCCGTTTCCCCGCGGCGGCCCGGCTGATCGCCGGCGTCGCGCCGCCGACGAGCTACGCCCTGGTGCCCGCCGAGGCGGTGACCGCCTTCCTGGCGGAGAACGGCGTTTCGCCCGCGCCGTCACCCGCTGCGAAGGCGGCGCCGGGCTCGCTCGGGGCGGTGGCCGCGACCCTGTCGGGCGCGGTCGTCGCCATCGAGTGCCCGCGCTGACAGGGTCGGGGTTGGGCGGGGGCTAGATTCGGCCGGTGACGAGGAGGATGATCAAGATGATCACGAGGAGGCCGCCGAGGCCGAAGCTCGGCCCGCGATAGGCGCCGCCGCCGAGGAAGTTGCCGCCGCCGAGGACGGCGAGGATCAGGATGATCAGGAGGATGGTGGTCAAGGTCATGGGTCGGCGCCTCTGATTGCGCCCAACCGGATCGGCGTGAGCGGAACGGGTCGAACGTCCCCGGCACCGTTTCGTTCAACCCCGCCTCGAATCTTGGCCGTGCGGTCCGCGGGGCCCGGTCAGGCGGGGGCCTGGGCCCGCCAATCCGGCAGGTCGCCCGGCGCAGCCTCGAGCCAGGCCGGCACCGGCAGCCCGCGCCCGCGCAGGAAGTCCGGGTTGAAGAGCTTCGAGGCGTAGCGCGCCGCGCCGTCGCAGAGGATGGTCACGATGGTGTGGCCCGGCCCGAGCTCGCGGGCGAGCCGCATCGCCCCGGCGACGTTGATGCCCGACGAGCCGCCGAGGCTCAGGCCCTCCTCCCGCATCAGGCGGAAGACGATGTCGAGGGCCTCCGCGTCCGGGATGCGGTAGGAATGGTCCGGCCGGAAGCCGTCGAGGTTGGCGGTCACCCGGCCCTGGCCGATGCCTTCGGTGATCGAGGAGCCCTCCGCCTTCAGGGTGCCGGTCGTGTAGTAGGCGTGCAGCGCCGAGCCCTCGGGGTCCGACAGGGCGATGCGCAGGCCGGCTTTCCGCGCCCGCAGGGCCTCGGCGGTGCCGGCCAGCGTGCCGCCCGTTCCGGCCGCGCAGACGAAGCCGTCGACGGCCCCTTGCGTCTGCGAAAAGATCTCCGGCCCGGTGGTCTCCACGTGGGCCTGCCGGTTGGCGAGGTTGTCGAACTGGTTGGCGAACAGCGCCCCGGCGGACTCGGTGGCGGCGAGGCGCTCGGCGAGGCGGCGGGCGACGTGGACGTAGTTGTCCGGGTTGGCGAAGGGCACGGCCGGGACCTCGACGAGGCGGGCGCCGGCGAGCCGCAGCGTCTCCTTCTTCTCCGCCGATTGCGTCTCCGGGATCACGATGACGGTGCGGTAGCCGCGCACCGAGGCCACGAGCGCGAGGCCGATGCCGGTATTGCCGGCGGTGCCCTCCACGATGGTGCCGCCGGGCCGGATCAGGCCGCGTGCCTCGGCGTCGCGCACGATGGAGAGCGCGGCGCGGTCCTTCACCGAGAGGCCCGGATTCAGGAACTCGGCCTTGCCGAGGATCGTGCAGCCCGTCTCCTCGGAGGCGCGGTGCAAGCGGATCAGCGGCGTTGCGCCGATGGCGGCGAGGACGTCGGGGCGGATGCTCATGCGGGGCTCGAGGGTGGGCGGCTGCGGAGGAGGGGGGATCGCGGGCCGCGCCTCGACGCCGCCTCGAGCGCCATCTTGACAGGAAACGCCGGCGCTATCGAGGCCGCCTTGGCGCCTCGTCCGCCGTCGCGCCCCCGACGCCCCCGCGCAGGGGCGGGACCGGGGGCTGTTCGCGGGGCGAGAGTGATCAAGGTCGGCCCCCAAGATCAACACGGTCTTGCAGGATTTCGCCCCGATTTGCCGCGCAACGGCGCTGCGGGCGGTCAAATCCCGCGATCGCGCGAAACCCCGCGATCGCGACGGCGCCGCCGATCTCGGATGCCGCCGACATCGGGTGCCGCGGGAGGAGGTTGCCGGCGCCGCAGGAGCCTCCTCGGCCGGGCCGCCACCGGGCGATTCGGAACCTTCCCGGGCGCGAGGGGTTCGCAGGGCCTGTGCCTGAGCGGGCCATGCCCGAACGGAACAAGCCTGAACGAACCAAGAGGTTTCATGAACGAGTCCAGAGACTTCGTGCGATCGCTCCGCCTCATTCTCCTCGCCGGGACCATCCTGCCCGGCCTCGCGGCCTCGCCCTTCGCCGCCTCGGCCTTCGCAGCACCGGGTGGCGCCGAGCCGGCGCTGCGCCTGGCCCAGGCCAGCGGCCCGGGCGAGGGCCCGCCGGGTGCCGGCCGGCAGGAGCGCGGCGGGGAGCGCGGCGGACCGGCCGAGCGCCCCGCCGCGCCGGGCGGAGCAAGGTCGCGCGAGGATCGCCCGGAGGGGCCGGACCGCCCAGAGCGCCCGGAGCGTGCCGCCCCCGCCGAGCGGCCCGGCCGCGCCCCGGACCGTGAACCGGCCGAGCGGCCGGCCCGCGAGGCGCCCCGGGCCGAGCCGCCGCGCGGGGCCTCGCCCGAGCGCCCGGCCGGGCGATCCGAGGGACCCGGCCAGGAGCGCCCGCCGGGCCAGCGCGCCGCCCCGCCCGCCGAGCGCGAGGAGCGGCCGAGCCCGCGCACGGCCCCCGCGCCGGAGCGGCGCCCGGCGCCCGCCACCGAGGCGCCGGCCGAGCGGTCGCGCCCCGCGGAGCCGGCCCGACCCGGCGCGACGCGGCCCGATCCGACGCCCCGTCAGCCAGAGGCCGCCCCCACGGCCCGGCCTGACGCCGCGCCCCGGCAGCCGGACGCCGCGCCCGCCCGCCGTCCCGAGGCGGCGCCGGACCGCACGCCTCCGGCCCAAGGCGTCCCGGCCCAAAGCGCCCCGGCTCCGGCGACGGCGCCCGATCGGCCCGGACAGGCGCCGCCGGCCGGCGTGACACAGGCCCCGCCACCGCCGAATGCCGGCCCCAGCGTTCCGGGACGGCGGTTCCGTCGGGGCGACGAGCGGGACCCCGAGACCGGAGGCCCCGCGACGGCCACGCAGCCGCGCGGGCCGTCCGAGCGGTCCGATGACCGACCCCGGTCCGACGACCGCCCGCGTTCGGACGACCGCCTCCGCTCCGACGATCGCTCCCGTTCGGACGGCCGCTCCGGCTTCAACGATCCGGGACGTCCCGGCTACGTGCCCGGCGGCTTCCGCGAGGACCGCGAGCCGGTCCGCAACTACGAGAGCGTCCGGCGCGAGCGGCGTGAATACGAGGTCGAGGGGCGGACCTACATCCGCGAGCCGGGCCGCGTCATCGTGCGCGACCGCGACGGCACCTACATCCGCCACGACGAGAGCGAGCGCTTCCGCGAGCTCGACCGCGGCCGCTTCCGCAGCGAGCGCCGGGGCTCGGAGACCTATTCCTATCTCGACCGCCCCGGCGGGGAGCAGATCATCACAATCGTGGACGACGACGGCCGCCTGCTCCGGCGCAGCCGCCGCTACCGGGACGGGCGCGAGGTCATCATCATCGACAACGCCCGCGGCGGCCGGGGCCGGCCGGTCTACGAGGACGTGGTGCGGCTGCCGCCGCTGCCGCCGCGCCTGCCCCGCGAGCGCTACGTGGTCGATGCCGACGAGGCGGCGGAGGGCGTCGTCTACGAGACGCTGACCGCCGCCCCGGTGGCGCCGCTGCCCCAGCGCTACAGCCTCGACCAGGTGCGGGCGAGCCCGGACCTGCGCAACCGGATGCCGAGCGTCGACATCAACACGATCACCTTCGAGACGGCCTCCTTCACCGTCACCGAGGACCAGGCGCCCAAGCTCGCCGGGATCGCGGCGGCGCTCAACCGGGCGATCAAGGCGAACCCGCAGGAGGTCTACCTCGTGGAGGGCTACACCGACGCGGTGGGCTCGGACATCGACAACCTGTCCCTGTCCGACCGCCGCGCCCAGTCGGTGGCCACGGTGCTGACCGAGCGCTTCAACGTGCCGCCGGAGAACCTGACGACGCAGGGCTACGGCGAGCAGTACCTGAAGGTCGAGACCCAGGAGCCCTCCCGCGAGAACCGCCGCGTCGCGGTCCGCCGGGTGACGCCCCTGATCCAGCAGGAGGCGGCCGAGGCGCCGCGCTGATCGACGAGCCGGACGTGTCGCGGCGCGCATCCCCGGATGCCGCCGCGGCACCCCGGGTCGAACGCCGGACCGGTCGGCGGGACGCGCGCCGGCCTTCCACCCGATGCTAAGGTTCGCCGGCTAAGCGTCGGCGTTCGGCCTTCTCGCAGCGGCCCGGACGTAACCGCGCGAGACGGCGCGCTCGGCCGAGACGAGCCTCGCCTCGAGGGCGATGAGATCCTCCAGTGCCCATCGCAGGGCCCTGGCGAGATCGCCCTCGGCCGCCTCCTCGTAGGCGGTCGCGGTGACCTCGATCTCGCTCGGCGTTCCGGGGAGGAGGGGCTGCGCCGGTCGAATCATGCTCGGTTCCTGTTGAGAACAAAAAAGGAACACGCGAGGCGGGGCGGGGGTCAAGGTTTTCCCTGGCAGCCTGTGGAGTGCTGTGGATGAGCGAGGGAGGCTCAACGCGCCGTGCCGACCCGTGCGGAGGACGTATCGCGGCATCGTTTCAAGGCCATCGCCGCGACACGTGAGGTCGAACGCCGAAGCCTTTCTTCGGGGGAATACGCTCGGACCCTCTCGGGCGCAGACGCGTGAACTGCCGCAGCGAGTGCAGACCAAGAAGCGAGAGGCCGATCCCGTGATATCGCCCTGCGGACACTCGAACTCACCAGTTGATTTTTGGCGTTCCGCGCAGTCGTACGCCAACCCGGTGACGGTGGTCGGTACGAGGAGCACTCTGCTAGGCGGCTATCGTCGACTCGTCATCCCGATGAAGATCCATTTCTATAGTGCCTCTGGCAGCAGAAACGACGTATTGAAACGAGCGGCTCACCTCCGGCAATTTTGCTCCGGCCCTGCCATACCAGAAGATATCAATTCTAAATGTTATACTGCAATCTTTCGTAAGATCTTGGATCTTTTCCAGAGATCTGCTGGGCGATAGGGATACGTCACCAATTAGAATTCGTTCCAAAGCGGCGAGATGTTCTTCAAGGCTTGTGGAATTTAGCATATTTCTTGTGCTGTAAACCCAGAGGCCGAACTTTCTCTCAGCCGGTTTGTCTTTGATGATGTAGCGATCACCGCGTCGATACGAGAGGGTAGGGGGGGCCTCCAGCATCGCTGAAATGAGCTCAGGCTCCAGATCGACCCCTTTGAAGACGATCGCCGCATAGGTAGCAGGAAGAGGCCGCGGTTCAGTGCTCATCGTACAAGTTCCCGATCTCGTCGCCATGAAGCTTGTCGGTCACGTCCCCGTTATCGTAGACCACTGTGTTGTCTTTCGGGCTCAAGCCCGCAGATTGTTTGATCGTGTGTAGAGCATCGCTGCATTTAAACGGGTCGATCTTGAGCTTCTTGCTAACGAACGGAATAGGATCTCCACTTCGGTCCCAGATGATTCGCCGTGACAATCCAGTGACTCATCAGCTCGCCGCCGCACCTTGAATGCAGCTTGATCCTTTTCCCAGACGGTATCTCACTGTATAACCAGCGCAACCCCTGCGCGGAAATTCGCTCCGGCGCTCCGGTCGACCTCGCCGACCCCTCCGAAGGTTCGAGCTGACCCACGGCCCATTCGTCAGCTTGTGGGGTGCGGTGGTTGGATGGGTGGGGTCTTGGAAGGCCATCTACGAACGGCTCAACCGCCCGAACTGGGCTGTCGCAGCGGGAAACGAGGAGGCCCGCTCCGGCGCTACGGCCATCCCTGTCACGCGTCGGTCATGCCGCTCTCATAGCCTTGCCGCATCAGCCGGTTGGAGGCCCGGGCTCCGAGGATCGCGTCGGAGCCCGGCCATGCCCGGATCGCCGCACGGGCAGGGGGCGGGCATGCAGGTCGACATCTTCACGCAGGTCGTGGTCCCGGTGATCGGGGGCCTGGGCATCTTCATGCTCGGCCTCGAATTCATGTCGAACGGCATCCAGTCGCTCGCCGTCAACAAGATGCGGGCGCTGCTCGCCAGGGTCGCCGGCACGCCGGCCAAGGGCGTGCTCGCGGGCACCTTCATCACCGGGATCATCCAGTCGTCCACCGCGATGACCGTGATGGTGGTCGGCCTCGTCAATGCCGGCGTCGTCGGCCTGAGGCCCGCGATCTCCGTCATCATGGGCGCCAATATCGGCACGACGCTGGGCAACGGCCTCATCGCCCTGCCGCTCGGGCCGCTGGGCCTGCTGCTCGCCGGCATCTTCGCCCTGGTCTACATCTTCGCCAAGTCCGACCGGGTGAAGCACATCGCGCTCGCCTGCATGGGCTTCGCGCTGATCTTCTACGGCCTCAACCTGATGACCGGCGGCCTGCGCCCCTTGCGCAGCATGCCGGAGGTGATGAGCGTGATCTCCTCGCTCAGGGCCGACACCTACCTCAACCTGCTCTATTGCGTGCTGATCGCGGCCGGCGTGACGGCCATGATCCACTCCTCCTCGGCCACCATCGGCATCGTCATGGGGCTCGGCGCGGCCGGCATCCTGGACTGGAAGACGGCGGTCGCCTTCTCGCTCGGCGCCGATCTCGGCACCACGGTCACCTCGTGGCTCGCCTCGCTCAACCTCTCGAAGAACGCCAAGCGCGCGGCCTACGCCCACATCTCGTTCAACATCATCGGGGTCATGATCACGATCCCCCTGTTCTTCCTCTCGATGGAGGTGCTGACCTGGGCCATGCAATGGTTCGGCGGCGATCCGGGCAAGCCCGTGATCGTGAACGGCAAGGAGACCTTCCCGCTCGTGCCCGTGGCGGTCGGCCTCTACTCGACCTTCTTCAACATCTTCAACACTTTGCTGCTGTTCCCCTTCGTCGGGGTGTTCGAGCGCGTGCTGATGAAGGTCGGCGCCTCCTCCCTCGACGACGTCGAGGACTACTCGCAGCCGCGCTACCTGACGCCCGCGGCCGCCAGCGATCCCGCGAGCGCGGTGCCGGCGGTGCAGCGCGAGACGGGGCGCTACCTCGAGGCGGCGCTGAAGTTCCTCGACACGGCGCGCGGCAGGGACGACGCGCCCGACAAGGTCGACGAGCATCACGCGGCGATGGACATCCTCAACCGCGAGATCCGCGCCTACACCGCGGGGATGTTCAAGGCGGATCTGCCCTTCGCACGCGCCGACCTCGTGGCGAGCCTGATCGAGGAGGAGGATTTCACCGCGAGTCTCGGCGAGACCCTCCACCAGATCGCCCGGCGCGTGGAGCGCCAGCCCTTCGGCCCGGTGGGCCGCCCCCTCGTGGAGACCGTGCTCGACCAGGTCGAGGAGGCGATGGGGAGCATCGTTCCGATCGATCGTGCGACCCCGCCGGGCGCTGCGGCCGCCGCGCTTCGGATCGCGGCGCTGGCCGACCTGCGCGCGCAGGCGCTGCGCCTCGGGGCCGACCTGCCCTGGGTCGAGCGCGGGGCCGTCCTGGCGCTGCTCGGCAGCGCGGAGCGCGCCTTCTTCCTGATCGAGCGCATCGACGCGGAGCGGCGCTCGGTCTCCCGCGACGTGCGGGCCGCCGTGAACGCCGCGGCCCAGACGCCGCGGGAAGCGGGCGGCCTCAGCCCCGCGACCGTGCCTGCCGAGTAGGACGAGACCATGCGTGCCCTCATCGTCGCCACCCTCCTTCTCGCCGTCTGCGGACCTGCCGCGGCCCAGACCATCCGGGGCGCCGGGTCCACCTTCGTGCAGCCGCTCCTGGCGCGCTGGTCGCAGGACTGGCTGCGGGCGCAGCGCGATGCCGAGTTCCAGCCCATCGCGGCCGGGCTCGACTACGAGCCGGTCGGATCGCAGGCCGGCGTGATGCGGCTGCGCGACCGCGGCGTCGATTTCGCGGCGACGGAGCAGCCGCTCTCGCGCGACGAGCTCGACCGCTTCGGCCTCCTCCAGTTCCCCATCGCGGTCGGCGGGGTCGTGGCGGCCGTCAACGTACCCGGCATCGACGGCAACCGCCTCCGGCTCACGGGCGCGGTCCTCGCCGAGATCTACCGGGGAAGGATCAGGACCTGGGACGATCCGGCCATCCGGGCCCTCAACCCGGACCTGGCGCTGCCCTCGGCCGCGATCGCGCCGGTCCGGCGCCTGGACGGCTCGGGCACGACGGCGGTCTTCACGGCCTACCTCGCGGCCCAGGCCCCCGCCTGGCGGACCGAGATCGGCGAGGGCCTGACCGTCGCCTGGCCCGCCGGCGCGGCGGCCAAGGGCAACGACGGGGTCGCCGACGCCGTGCGGCGCACCCGCTTCAGCCTCGGCTACATGGATTACGGCTCGGCCCGGCGCGCCGGCCTCGCCGTCGTCGCCCTGCGCAACCGCGAGGGACGATGGGCTCGCCCCGAGCCGGCGAGCTTCGCCGCGGCCGCCCAATCGGCCGACTGGCGGGCATCGCCCGGCTTCGCGGTGAGCCTCGTCGACGCGCCCGGCGAGACCACCTATCCGCTGGTGGCCGCGATCTTCGCCGTGGTGCCGGCCGACGGCGCCGCCTCCGCCGGCCGCCGCGCCGCGACGGCCTTCTTCGACTGGAGCTTCGACAACGGCGCGCTGCGGGCCGCGGAGCTCGGCTTCGTCCCGCTGCCGGCGCCGCTCGTCAAGCAGGTCCGGGGCGCGTGGTCGCCCGAGCTGCGCACGGGCGCGCGGTAGGCGGGGGCGGCCCTCTTCGTGCCCGTGGCGCCCGTGAACGAAGAAGCCCGCCGCGGCGCGAGCCGGGCGGGCTTCGGATGCGGGTCGAAGGCGGGACGGACTACGAGCCGCCCGCGCTACCGCCGCTGCCGCCGGCGCTGCCGGTGCCGACCGCGCGGGACGGCTGGCTCGCATTGCCGCCGGCCGCCGAGCTCCGGTTGATGGTGTCCGCCCCGGTCAGGCCGCGGGAGATGACCCGGCCGGCGCGGCCGCCGGTGTTGTTCTGGCTGCTCGAGATCGTGGCGCCGCGCTTCTTGTAGCGGGACCGGGCGTCGGCCTCCGTGCTCATCTGAACGAGGACGAAGGAGGACAGCACCAAGGCGCAGGTGGAGAGGATCAGCGTCTTCATGGGTGCTCCTGTTGCTGACGGGAACAACGCCGAGGAGCGCGGAAGTTCCGTTCGGCTCTCTCAGTCAGGACATGGCGGCCCCGAATACGATTGACCCTTTGTAGCTTTCAAGCTACAAAGGGTCATGCCCGAGGTCTTGCGGCACCCCGCCTTCATCGAGTGGCTTGAAGCGCTGCGTGACGTGCGGGCCCGCGACCGGATCACGGCTCGAACCCAGCGGCTCGCGCTCGGCAATCCCGGCGACGTCAAAACCGTCGGCGAGGGCATCAGCGAGATGCGGATCGATTACGGCCCGGGATACCGCGTGTATTTCAAGCAGCGAGGGTCAGCATTGATCATCCTGCTCTGTGGCGGGGACAAGAGCTCGCAGGAGCAGGATATTTCCAGGGCGAAGGAGTTAGTGCGAGAATTGGGCAGCATCTAGAAAAATCAGAAGCGTTTGCCGGAATCCCTAGGTGGTCACATGTCTGCAGAGCTGAAAAAATGGGACGTCGTCGAGCTCTTGGACTCTCCGGAGCGCATCGCCGGCTACATCGAAGCCGTCTTGGAGGACGGCGATCCTGCGCTCGTCGCCTCGGCCATCGGCGACATCGCCAGAGCCCGCGGCATGGCGCAGATCGCGCAGGACACCGGCCTCTCGCGTGAGAGCCTGTACAGGGCTCTCTCCGAGAAGGGCAATCCTCAACTCGCCACACTGATGAGCGTCCTGAAGTCCCTCGGCCTGCAGCTCAGCATCAAGCCCGCTCAAGCGAGCGCTTGACGCTGCGAAGCCGCAAAGAGGGAGGGATTGGTGGGTGCACAAGGGTTCGAACCTTGGACCCGCTGATTAAGAGATAGTCCGTCCCAAGGTGGTTAGAATTAGTTAGCGGGGCGCAACCGCGCCTTTACCACATCGGGAGGAGACCTAGCGGCAGAGACCCACTGAACTAGGCGCAGCTGGGGGCAGACGGGAGCAGCCGACGCAGCTTCCCATGCTCTTCCCAACTTCCGCGCCTGACAGCTTGAAGCCTGCCATGCGTTTGACCCGACCCAATATTGCTAAGCTTGCGCTCGCTCCGGGCAGATCCGAACTGATCGTGTTCGACGAGGCCCTTCCAGGCTTCGGCATACGGGTACGATCCGGAGGTAAACGAACCTTTATCGTTCAATTCCGGATCGGCACGAAGAGCCGGCGCCTGTCACTAGGAAGCGTCGAGGTTCTGGACCCGGAGGAGGCGCGTCGCCGAGCGCGGGATGCGCTAGCCAAAGTTCAGCTCGGCACTGATCCAGCCGCCGAACGCAAGGAAGCTCGTACTCGCGCGACCGTGCTCCTCGGCAACACGGTCGAGACGTATTTGAGTCGCCATGCGACGCCGCGGCTCCGCGCCCGTTCGCTGACCGAGATCACCCGGCACCTTCGGAAGACCTGGAAGCCCCTGCATGGCATGGCACTCCAGGACATTGACCGTCGAACTGTCGCTGCTCGGTTGGCCGAGGTTGCGGCCGAGAGTGGCGGCGTCACTGCCAACCGAGCCCGCGCCTACCTCTCGGGATTCTTCGGATGGGCCATGCGAGAGGGGATTGCCGACGCAAACCCCGTGATCGGCACCGGACGCCCGATCGAGGAGAAATCGCGCGACCGAGTGCTGAGCGATCAGGAGCTCGTCGCGATCTGGCAGGCCTGCCGCGATGACGCATTCGGTCGGATCGTTAAGCTCCTGATCCTAACTGGGCAGCGCCGGCTCGAGATCGGCGAGATGGTCAGGTCCGAGGTCGACCTTCCGCGCGCATTGCTCACCCTGCCAGGCGAGCGAACGAAGAACGCTCTTCCTCACGAGGTGCCGCTTTCAGGCCCAGCGATGGTGATTTTGAGCGGTGCGCCTGACTGCGGCCACGCCCACTACTTCGGGGAGAACGCGTCGCCGTTCCAGGGGTGGAGCAAGGCCAAGGCGAACCTCGACACTCGCATCAGAGCGGCTGGCGCCAAAGTGGCACCTTGGCGATTGCACGACCTCCGCCGGACTGTCGCAACCAAGATGTCCGACGATCTCGGCGTCCTTCCGCACGTCGTTGAAGCCATCTTGAACCACGCTTCAGGCCATCGGGCAGGCGTCGCAGGCATCTATAATCGCGCGCACTACCGGGCCGAAAAGCGGCAAGCCCTCGATCGCTGGGCCGACCACGTCGAGGCGCTTGTTTCTGGGCGTGAGACCCGAGTGATCCCCTTTCCGGCAGCACAGAAAGCCTGATCCGACGGAGAGCAGTCGCAGGAATAGTTTCTTGTGCGGTGACGTCTTCGGTTGAGAAATGCCACCGTCGTTCACGAGCGGACGCCAACCAACTCATGAGCAAGCAAATGATCGGCATCGATGAAAGCCGCCAGGCTCCGGGTTTCAGAACAAGGGTACTCAACAGCGAGGAAGCTTCAAAATATTGTGGCTTCAATGTTCAGTACTGGAGAGAACTAGCACGGAAGGGGGTGGCTCCGAAACCTGTCCGGCTCAGCGAGCGAAAGTTGGGATGGACCATGGGTTCGCTCATCGACTGGATTGAAGAGCGCTCAGGCAAGACGGCGTGAGGACCGACGATGAACGCGGTGACAAGCCTGTCCGAAATACAAAGGCCAACATTCACCGTTTCCGAGCTCGATGCTATCCGAGCGGAGTTCTACAATCACGCGGAATACATCTGTCTCCGCGACTTCGGCATCTCTCGCGAGCACTGGCCCGAGATCGAGGCACACGCCGGTGTGCTCACTGGAATCCGCGCAGGACGAGGTGTCGATCGCGCCTACCTCGACCCTGAGGGCGAGTTTCATCTTGGCTGCGAAGCTTTCGAGGAAGACGGCCACACCGTCGCTGACTTGGTGCTCTGGCGGCCGGAGCTGCCGGGTGATTTCGCGACTGTGATAGGCGCGGCGGTAGGGCTTGGTCTGTCCCAGGTCCGGAACCCCGCGACGTATGCCTACGGCTGGCCGCTGCTCGTCCATCGGACGCCCCTGAAGTGGCTTCAAGCCGGATGCCGCGGGGTTGTCGTTCTCGATCGTGACTCGGCGCCAGGATGGCTCGCGGAGGCCCCAGGCCAGATCGCCGCCGAGGACATTGAGCACGGCCGCGAGCTGGCGCGGATGCTCCACGGCTACTTCGACCCGGAGAAAATCGTGCGGCCGGCCGTGACGGGCAGCGCGGCATGACGGTTCCTTTCGTGCCGATCACCGAGGACCTTCCCCGCCAGCGTCGGTCGCGGGAGATCAAGGATCCAGACGCGCGCCCCTCGATCGTCGCGACGGCCTTTCGGCTCCGCGATCCTGCCGAGGTGCCTCGTCGGCAATGGCTGAGTGGGCACGACTTCATCCGCGGCTTTGTCACGGTCACGGCGGCGCCCGGCGGGCTCGGGAAGTCGTCCCTCTCGATCGTTGAGGCACTGGCTCTCGCTACGGGGCGGAACCTTCTCGGCGTGCAGCCACCGAAACGTTGCCGCGTGTGGATGTGGAACGGCGAGGACCCCGCTGACGAACTCGAACGGCGTGTGCTCGGCGCTGCGCTATTCTACGGTATCAGCCCGGCGGATCTCGATGGCTGGTTCTTCATGAACTCCGGCCGCGACACCGAGATCGTTCTCGCTCGGCAGGTTCGCGACGGCGTCGCGGTCGCTGAGCCCCTGGTGGAAGCCCTCGTCGACGAAATCCGCGAGAAGCGGATCGACCTCGTCGTCATCGATCCATTCGTCAGCTCGCACCAAGTCCCTGAGAACGACAACGGAGCGATCGATCGCGTCGCGAAGACCTGGGCAAGGATCGCTGAGGCGACAGGCTGTGCAATCCACATCGTCGCTCACACGAGGAAGACAGGCGGCAATGAGGTAACCGCCGAGGACATGCGCGGCGCCAGCGCCTTATTAGCGGCCGCGCGTGTCGGTCGCGTGTTGAACGGCATGACCAAGGACGAAGGCGATCGGCTGGGCGTCGATAACCACCGTCTCCACTTCCGCATCTCGACTGACAAGTCGAACCTGGCGCCGCGATCGGACGGGGAACACTGGTTCCGCCTCGCCCCCGTCGACATCGGAAACGGCACCGCTGAACACCCGTCAGACCGGGTCGGCGTTCCCGTCCGATGGGACAAGCCAAGTGCGATGGACGGCCTCACCGTAGCGGACATGCACGAGATCCGGCGCCTGGTCGGCATCGCTGATCCACCCTACCGGGCCAGCTCGCTCGCAGGGCGCTGGGTCGGGGAATTGATCGGGAAGATCACGCACCTGGACCCGTCTGAACGCGGCGACAAAGCACGCATCAACCAAATTCTGAAGACGTACTTCGCTACTGGCGTCCTTCGGAAGCAGGACGGATGGATGGATGAAGCGGGGCGCCCACGACCGATAGTCGTTCCTGGGGATCTTAAAGATTAGTGTACAAGTGGAGTAGCGTTATGACTGTGTCAACTGAAAGTCTGACTTCTGGTGATCTCGGTCGGATCATTGCCGAAGCCTCCAATAAGATCGAAGAAGCAGAGCACCATCTTGGTCAGATTGAGAAGCGACGACTGGCGGTCGCGCTTTACGCGATGCGGGGTGATCAAGCAGCGGTCGACGAGCTCGCCGCGATTGAGCGCGATGAGACCGCGCTTCGAGAGCGCCTTCGTAACCGGAAAGCTGCCTTGGCAGAAGCACTGCGCCTCCATGCGGAGGTCAGCGCGACCGAACGTGCCAGCGCGAAGCGCACTGCCATCAGACAAACCCTTCAGCTCGCCGAGAAGATCGTTTCCGCGAGCGAGGAGATTGACCGTGCGCTCGCGGCCGTGGTGCCGCTGGCAAACGAGCGGAACGCGCTCGTCGACAAGGTAATTGCGCTCGGCGTGGTCGACGCTGATAGGGCACACAACTCGAAGGACGTGCTCTACTTCACCTCAGCCGTTTTCGCCTCCGGTCTCGCGCGACTTATGGGGAAGGGAGAGAGTGCGGCCACGCACGGCACACTTGCCGAGATCTCGCGTCTGTCCCTGCAAGTCGCACCGAAGGATCGCCGCCTCCTCGACGAGGAAGACGCGGCATGATTGCCGACCGCGACCCCCGGGTGAAGCTCCTCACGCTGCGCGAGTACCGCAGCAGTGAGGGCCGCACGTACTTCCGCGGCTGGCTCGGCGATGCGGTCGTGCTCGTCTTTCGGGACGACGATGCCACGCCCGAATATGGCTCGGTGGCGACCTGGGATGCGTACGTGGTACCCAAGAAGCCCAAGCCGAGCGGCGATCGCCCTGCGCCGGCCGCGGGCGCTAGGCGTAGACCTTCACCTAACCGTCCGATCCCGATGCGGCGCGAGCGTGAGACAGCGGACACGGGCGCCATGCCCAATGATGAGACCCCTTTCTGAGGACTGCGATGACCCCTACCCAGACCCGCCGCGCGACCACCGCCGCCCGCCGGAAGATTCGTCGGCAGATCGCCGAGCGTGGGTTCGATGCGCGTGAGGAGGCGTGGCTCGACGCGATTACGGATGGTGTGCCGGTGCTCGAGGCGGCCAAGGCCACCGGTATTGCGCAGAAGCTCGCACGGGTTCGGATGATGATGCCTGACTTCCAGGGAGAGGTGTCCCGGCGCATGGTCTCGATACGCACCGCGGCAGGCCCTCGGAACATCGCCCTGGCGCTGAAGCTGCGCGAGGACGGTTTCAAGCCGGATGCCTCTGCGGCCGACAAGAAGGTGGCGCTGGAGGCCTGCAAGTATCTCGATATCGCTGATCCGCGCCCGAGTGCACGGCTGTCAATCGGAGTTTCGATCGGACCTGGCTTGGTGATTGACCTCAGCGACGATCCCGAACCCGAGCGGCCGGTCTTGGACCTTCAGGCCAGCCGGCCAGCTCCTGCGATGTCCGCGCTGACCAACCGCGTCGACTTGGGCGACGACTGATTGCGTCCGGCGTATGTGCCGGCGCCGAAACGTATCTGCCGCCGAGCGTTGCGCCAGGCTGCGACCGCTTGACCGCGGGCTTCGAAAGCACGGCGCATCGGCGTTCCATCCTCACCCTTTGCTTGCTCGCGATGGCCGAGGGTCAGCACGCTGTCGGGCCCGAAGCGTTGCGTGACTTCGTCCCGCCAGATGAGGTCCGTCTTAGCGAGCGCGCATTCCGTTTCGAGCAGGCAGTTTCGATTTTGCATAACACCTCATGCGCTCGACGCGCCCGAGGAGAGGTTCGTGCCGTTTAAATCGAACTGCGTGGGCGTGGTAGATCAGGCTCAGCGTGCCATCGTACGGGCTATCGCGTCAGGCTGCGGGTCTGACCAGCTCGCAAGCCTCGGCACAGGCAGGTAGTGTCTCAGTTTGAAATCTGGGCCGACCGAACCCGAGTTGTGTTCCTACTCCGTTCCCTCGCGCACGACCTCCCGGTGGCGTATGCTCGGCTGCGGAGCATCAAGGATGTGGGGACGCTTGTAGAGGTCGCATCGCCCAATCCAAGTAAGGGCGGGCCATATCGAAGGAGCCGGGAGAATTAATTGCCGATTCACATCTGCACCAAGTGCGGTTCATCATTTGCTTCTAATAGGCACTCTCAAAAGTATTGTAGCGAGACATGCCGGGGTAGATCAAACCGCAGCACAAGCAATCAATATGCAAAGATAGATAGCAACATAGATTTGTATCTCAACAGACTTCTTTACAAGAATAATAGAATAGAAGGCAAGTCACGGGCGGCGCTTACTAGAGAAGACCTGAAAGAAATTTGGCGCAAGCAGGCCGGACTTTGCGCGATGAGTGGGCTTCCGCTCACATACAGGGCGACTAAGGGCGAATACTTCCCTTTAAATGCAAGCATCGATTGCATAACGCCTATAAGTATGGGCGGCGTATACTGCCGAGAAAACGTTCAGCTTGTAGGCCAATTGCTTAATAGCCTTATGAAGCACGCTGATAAGCGACAGGTCGTAGAAATCTGCCAAGGCGTTGCGGCTCAGGCCGAACGCCTGATGGCTCAAGCCGGAAACAATCAAATCTCGAACTGAGACACTACCCACAGGCAACAGGGCTTGAGAGCGACTTGGCATGTCGGATGATCGACCGGGCGGCAGCACGAGCATTTGAGGCTCGCAGATCGGCCTTCGGCGAACCGTCCCTCAGCGCGATCCAAGCCAAAGCGCGGAAGCGCTTCGCATGGTCGAGAGCTCTTGCTCGCATTGCGTCGAACTCAGGCTCAGCAGTTGGTGCCGATGAGGATTCTAGGACCGAGGCAGCCATCGTCGCCGTTCCGATGCCGCGCTGATGTTGCGATCCGTCCTTGGATCACAGGCTGGCGGCCAGTCCTGAATGTGGCGAGAACTTGGCGATTCGCCTACTCAGAAATTTTACGCTGAGCCGCGACATTTGCGTCACAGTTAATGTGGCCACGCTGCGTTCCTCGAGATTTTGAGGATTGGCAGCTTAGCCCGCGCCCGGCTGCAGATCGGGTTCGCGGTCGCGCGGTGTGCCGTCGTAACCTTCCAGCCAGGCTGCGCGCTCCTCCGAGCCAGCAGGATACGGGCAGGCATCCCGCGGACGGCCGAGTGCGTGGGCTCTCGCTCCCTGAGCAATTGGGTCGGTCGACGGGTTCTGGGGATCGGCCATGGCGGACACCCTCCTGATCTGAGAACTGTCCTCGATACCGTGATGATCCGTCGACAATTCGCAGGTCAGAAAATTCCAGGCCGGAAGTTTTCAGGGTCCGTCGCGCGCTTGAGTGAGGAACTGACGATTCCGCCGCCATTTTCCCTCCCCCGGCATCCCCAGGGGGCCTTCGCGCAGGATTGGCCGCCGTCTGGATCCGCGCCTGCCCTGATGCTCCCCGGCCGGGCACTGCGCGCCCACCTTCTCGGCTCTCGAGGGAGCTGAGATCCAGCCGATCGCGCTGAGCCACTGAACCGCAATCAGTAGCTACCGGCTGAGCGAGCGAGACGATCCGAAGCGATATCAATGGCTTGCGGCGGTGCTGCAGCCTTGCCCGCTGTCTGGCGCTTCGTTGGGAAGCGTATGGGAGGATCCTGCCCGTTTTCTCCAGTTCTCAAACTGGAGTGGAGGTGGAGTGGAGAGCCGGAGTTCTCCAGTTCTCCAGTTCTCCAGTCCCCTTTAGGGGGACTGGAGTGGTGGAGGTGGAGAACGGGCCGTCTCTGACCGGCCAGGGCAGGCGAGGCTGAGCGCGAATGTCTGGCGCCCCCGCTCTCGCCCTGAACACCACCATTCCCGCCTGATCCTCCCCTGAAACACTTCCCTTGAGCATAAATTGCGTGCGCAGACGGCGGCTTAGCCCTGACGTGGCGCTGGCGTGATCGTGGCGGGGCGGACGGTCATTCAAGCGACCTCCCAAACCGTCACCCGCAGTCGCTCGCAATACCTGTGCGGTGCGGCCCGATCCGCTCTGCGCGAAGCTCCTGAAGTGACCCGATGGAGCGACGGCAGGTGACATCGACCAGGATAATCACAGCACCGCTGGATGGGGCGGAAGCGGCTCAATTCCTCGGCCTCGCGAGGGCGACGCTGCGGAACTGGCGCTCGCGCGGCGTTGGCCCGTCATACCGGAAGCACGGCGGCAAGGTTCTCTACCCGCTTGCCGGCTTGGAGGCGTGGTCCGCCGCCCAACAGCGGCCGGCACCACCGCCGCCGGTTCAGCGGCCCCGCCCCAGCCTCATCTAACCCGACGCGAATAGGAGCCCATCCATGGCCAAGCGGTACTTCCCCCTCGACACCCTGACCAAGTTCACGGAGGACGCCACGCTGACAGCGTCCGGTGTGATCCAGCGCTTTGGATCGGATGTGGTCCTCAAGCTCGGCGCCGGCCGCCAGGACACCAGCCTTGTCCTCGACGTTGAGGCCATCAAGACCACCGCCGGCAATGAGCGGTGTGTGCTGGTCCTTCAGGGCTGCAACAACGACAGCTTCACCTTCGCGCCAATCGAGAACCTGGCTCACATCGAGCTCGGCGCATCCGGCGCGCGCATCGGTGGCGCTAGGACGAGCCCGGACGGCCGCTATGCGCTCGACGTCTCAAACGAACAGGGCGGCACCGAATACACGTTCGTTCGGCTGAACGCGGTCCTCTTCGGGACAGCGCCCTCCATCAAGCTTTCCGCCTACCTCAGCGAACGCTGATCCCATCCCACGCGGGCATGAAGCAGGAGACCAGCAATGCCGAAAAAGGTGATCGCCTATCATGTCAAGGACGGCCCGGTGGAGATGTACTCCATCAACGTCCGTGAAGCCGTGACGACCCATCCCGACGAGTGGTCGATGCGGCCCTTCACCAAGGCGCAAGCGACCGCGCCCGTGACGCGAATGTTCATCGTCGGCGGCACGCTGCCGGCCATTCCCACCAGCGCTTACCCAATCGACCGCTGAGACGGCAGCGTGCCCTCGCTGAAACCTAGCTCGGATGCTCGAGCTCCAGTGCTCATCGAAACGTACGCCGATCTTGTCGCCAACTTCGTCGCGCGGCGGCACCAACTCGGGCTTTCGCAAGCGGCGGTCGATCACATTGCGGGGTGGCCGGACAGCTACTGCAGCAAGGTTGAGATTAGCGCGAAGCCTAATCGAGCTCGAAACGCCCGAGCGATTGGACAGGAGACCCTCCCGCTGATCACAGGAGCTCTTGGGGTCCGCCTCATGCTCGTCGACGACGGCAAGTGTCGATTGCTAACTCATGCCGAGCACGCCCTGTCTCTTGCCACCGGAAATCTGCTGGAGACTGCAATCATGCTGAGCGCTGGTTCAACCAACCTCGAAGCTGAGCCTATCAATGAAATCGAGACCACAGGGGGCGACGAGCTCGCCTGGTCGGACACCCTACGGGCCATCCGCGAGATGGCCGAGGAGACAAAGGCCAATCGAGCGCGTGTTGCGGCGGCTGAGGAACGCGCTAAGCGCGCCGAGAAGCGAGCAGCGCATGCTGAGCATTGGCTGCAGAAGCTACACCAAGCAGTCCTGAAGGATAAGGCGAGCTAGGACACTCGACCCGAGTTCGCTCGGTGTCCGCTCTGCCCTTTTACTCCAATCCCTGGTGCAGGCTTCAGGGTACGAGGTCGTCGCGAAACCGTAACTGCACTCAAGCATTGGTCGCGCCTGATCGCGGAATGTTCAGCCCTCACGACCGAGGCGCGGTCGCAAGTCGAGGCCTTTCGTCATGAGTTTCGCCATGCCCCCAAGCTCCCGCGAAATCGCATCACACTCCTCGTTAAGCAAATCTATCAGTTCAACAAAATCAATTCGGTTGCCTGTATGGGGATGCTGCCATTTCTTATCCGCCGCGAGGGTTATGAGCAGGCAACCCGAGCGGCATTCTTCGGCTGCCATATACTTCGCTAAAAGTTGCTCGCGCACAGTCCTAAAAAGGTCACGTCCAGACCAACCTTGATCGCCAAGCTTCAATTCAATTGTGGCCTGTTGGCCGGAGTTGATTGAGCGAAGTCGAATGTCCGTTTCTTTCTCATCTGCTGTTACAGCCTCTTGATCGGCGGTGTAACTTCCTCGAGCTGCGTCACGCAGCACGCGGGTTAGCTCACGCCGCATGACATGTTCGTCTTTGATGAGCGCCCAGGCTGCGCGCGGTGAAACGTCTTGCAATAAGAGATCATCGATGTCTTCGAGGCGATCCCGCATCAGCGCGAACATCGCATCGCGCGTCGATGGCGGCGCCTCACCATTTCTGTCGAGTGCTACACAGTCGGCTTCCGTGAGCGAGGTGCTGTCGGCCTCCTCAGCGGCTTTTCCTTCTGCCACAGCTCGAGTGCGATCTCTAAGGTGTCCGAATAGGGGATCGCCCGCCATCTCGAGCTTGGCATTCCAGCCCTCGGGGCCCGATGCGGAAAGCAGAGCGCTTAGGACGGCGCTGCGCGCGCGCTCTGCATCGTCGCGCGGTCCAGGAGTGTAGCTGCCTTCGTGCATTTCGTCGTCTTCGCGGCGAATATGCGTGTAAGCGAGGCGCAGCAGGCGTAAGAGCACATTAGGCGTGAAGCCTGCTCCACCCAGGTCGACGCTATAATTTCCATTACGTTCGAATAGATTGCCAAACAACTGCGCGCCGCGCCCGAGTTTTGTTATCTCTACACCGCTGAGACGGAGTTCCAGTAGCTCTACACCTACAGACGCATTGAGGTGAAGCAAAGCTGGAAGCCATAGCTCGGCGCTAGTATCATCAAGGTTTTCGACTAAACGACGCACTGCTTCCGCCTCGACAAAACGGCGGTCGTCCTCGCTGCCGTTCTTCATAAGGATCCAGATGGCCTGGCGCATGTGCCAGCTGAAATGATGATTTGTGCTTGCGTCGCCCTTCGGATCGCACATTGAAAGCCACTCCCGCACTCGCGGAACGAAAAGTTTAGCGAGAATTGCCGAGGCGTAGCCCACATCCTGGAGCGCGATCGAATAGTCATTGAGGCCGGCGGCCTCCAACAGCGATCGGCTAAGCTCTTCACCCAGTACTCTGTCGATGGCGGCAGGGTGCTCAACCGCAAGACCCTCGAGCCATGAAGGAAAGCCATTCAGCTGTATTGGTGCATACCGGCACGCGAGCTCAGCCTCGGCAAGGGTCAAACGTTTTGCCCAGTTGATGTCTTCAGCTTCAGCGACGATGCCAGCGAGGCCAAATTGCCAGTTGACCAGATAGGCGTTTTTCTCGCCCTCCGGTCTTTCGCTCGCTAGGCTCGGCATGTCCTTGCGCCAAGCTGCCATCATCGCGATACGCAGACGGTCTGCGACTTCCTTGCCGAAGTGGTGCTCGATTAGTTGGCGGTTCCATCCAGCCTCTCGGCTTCGTGGGCCGGAGCGCTCCATCGCTCGCCACAGATGCCATGCGGTGGCATGGGCACGGTCAGGATGAAACACTGCTTCCGGATCACGGACGATCTCCTGCCAGAACGCCACCCAACTGGCATGTGCTTTCGCGGCCCGTTGCTCTTTCCTCCACTTTTGCTTGGCGCTTTCTGTCTGCCAACGGCGCATCTGTTCGGTTTCTTCGCGCGGCTTCAGGCGCTCGTCGATAATTGCGACGAGGTGCGGCGCATCCGCGACCAGGAGCTTAAGTTGCTCAAGAAGGGTGCGGTGATCTACAATGCCACGGTTGAGAAAGACCAATTCAGCCCACAGCATCATCTCGCGCTGTTCGAGCGGCTGGGTCGTGTCAGTCAGCCGACGGCGCACCCACGCGCCGTCTGTTTCATCACCCAGACTTATACCTGTCTCGTGCGTCAACTCGTAAACGCGATGGTAGACGTCTTTCATAGGGCGGACGCGGTTGAGGAGAGCAGCTTCTTCCCAGAATGCCCTTTCACGTGCCTCAGCTGGAAGAGCGCTAATGGTTTCCCGCAACTGCTTGACCGGTTGCTCGTCGCCGTATTCCCGTTTTGACGTTCGGATGACGAGCAGGCTCGACTGGATCCACGCGTCGGTTCGCACGCCCTCAGCAGCTTGGCGGAAGCACGCTGCCGTAAGCGCCGGCAGAAGATCAAAGCGCGAGGTACGCAGGTGAGGAAACTGGGCTTCGTTCCACTCAAGGCCTGCGCTGATGAGGTCGCTCAACGCTTCGCGTATCCCATCGAGGTACGCTGCCTCGAGTGGGGCAGCAGCAATCTCGTGGCGAAGTCGATACTTGTATTCGCCTAGGGCGTTGCGGTCGCCCGGGGCGCGATCGGCGATCCGCTTCAGCCGTTCGACTGGCATGTGCTTGGGGAACAACTCAACCATTGCGCGTCGTGCAACGGCAGCCGGCCAGCGCGAGACATCCGTCTCTATGGACGCCGACAACGCATCGAGACGGGCATCATTTAGGCTTATCAGTGCGTTGATCGCCAGAATGCGTTCATGCATTGGCGCATCGCCCCGCAGCGCTACAGCATGAGCGAGGTCAGCGCAGGCGGTCATCCTGCCGGCCGCAATCAGCCGCAGCAACAGCTCGCGCACTTCACTATTCTCGATGGATCGATCCCAAAGGCCTGCCACCGCCCCGGCCAGCTCTGGGCTGGCAAAACGGTGCACTTGGACAGCAGGTGTCTGGAGACCCCGCCAGCCACCGCGGCCGTAACGGTCGACATAGGCCTCAAGCGCTCGGCTGCGCTGGGCAGACGACAGCACCTGCGGATCACCATGATCGAGCAGCACTGTTGGATCCACTCGCACAAGATCATCGAAGACGGTGGCGTGCCACGAGGCGAGCCAAGCCGCGACCGGACGCATCGATGGACGAACGACTATGGCGCCTTGAGCCGTCTCAGCGAACAGCAATCGCTTGATTGCTTTGATGGGTGCGCCGCGCGAGGAGATCAGAACGTCGAGCCGTTTTGCAGCAAGGAACTCCACCACTGAGCGATGATGAAAGCGCACGCGGCCATAGCTCGCGAAGCCGAAAAGGGCGCGTTGCAGCAGGGTGTCTTGCGCGGCGGGCTGCCAATCCACCAGGATCTTCGACACGTCAAGCGCTGGCTCGCTTGCTGACACAAGATCAGACGCGGCGCTGTGTCGGAGGGTGAGCTTGCGCGTCAGCAACGCCGCAAGCGCAAGACGGCTGGCACCCTCGATTGCATCGTCGTGACTAAGACCCGCGCGTTCCTCACGGTCGGCACGCGGCTTGAGCTTTACCTCAACGTTGGCGCAGACCTGCTGACGATGTGAGCGGATACGGTGATGGTCACGCCAGTCGGCACATAACTCGATCAGATCTTGTGGCCGTCCAGCAAACTCACCGGCGTCGCGGGCGTGAATATCGTCCAGCAGCGCGTCGGGATCTGTGATATTTTGACCGACAGCAAGCTGTCGTTGCTGCTCCCGAGACAGAGGCATTAATCCTATGTTTCGCCAAGCCTTTGGCTCGGTGCTATCACTGAGCGTATCTTCAGCTTTATTGCCCTCCAACACCTTGTCAGCAAAATCGCTTGCTGTTGCCGCGGTCTGCACTGGCCTGGGAATTGGCAGGTAAGCCTGGATGAGTTCGCGCTCGAATGGCACAGGTCGCGTGGTAATAATGATGCGTGCCCGCGCCAGCTGCCCAGCAAGCGCTCTGCTGAAGCGCGTGAGCGCAAGCTTGAAATTGCCCTGTGTCAGTTTCAGCTCGTCGATAGAGTCGAGGAAAAATGTGGCCGTTTCCTCTTGCGATCCGAGCCAAATCTCGAAGCGTGCCACCTCGTCTGGACACAGCATATCGATGGGCGCAGTTGTCGCGAGTGTTCCTAGCTCGAGGAAGAAGGCAGCCGCGCCACATGCGCGTAGCCGCGCCATTTGCGCCTTGCATTCGTGGGTCTTGCCCACGCCTGCCTCTGAGATCAGCAGCACCCGCTGAGATCGCAACACTTCGTCCCAGCCGAAACCGCCGCCCCAGCCATACTTCATCAGGGCGGACGCTTTCTCGATGTCCGCCATGTCGGCATCCGACAGGTCGTGGAACGTGCGGGTGATGTCGACGTGATCAGACACTAGTTGAGGCATGCGGTTCCTTGAACGGGCAGCGCCTCCCTATTACCGGCACATCCGGGCGATGTTACGACTTTCGCTTACAATGATGCTGGAAGCATCAGTGGCGAAAAGTGGAGGCTGCTGAGCTCGGATGGGCATCAACGTCGAAAACTTTAGCGTAAGCCCGCACAGACAGGCGATAGACCACAACCACAAGCCGTTAGGTCAAGCTAGGATGGATGCCGGTCACCCTCCGCTTTCCGCAGCCGAACGCCCGGTCCCTCGCCGTTCTGCTCGATGAAGATCACTCCGGCTGCTTCGAGCGCGTGTTGAACAGCAGCTAGCTTCTCCGGATCTCCGGCAAAGCGACCTGTTTCAAAATTTGAGATGGTGTTCCGATGCACGCCGGCCGCCTGAGCGAGTTCCGCTAGGGACCAGTTGAGCGCCGCCCGCGCCATTCTCACTTGTGCAGGCTTCACAACCCAAAAACCTTGTGCTATATACACAAGTGAAGTTAGCACAACGCCTGCCGAACGGCAACGCGCTGGGCAGCTTCTAGAACCAGTCGCTGCGCGATTGCGCAGTCCCATACAGCCCGATCCTCTCAGCCCCGGAGCACCCCGGAATGGCAACGATCCTTCATGCCCTCGACAGGACCAGCGAGCTGCTGGCCGCCCTCGTTCCCACCGCCGGGGCCATCGCCGCCTACGGCTTCCTCCCGTCCCTCTGACCACCCACGATCAAGGAACTTCACTATGACCGCCGCCAAAGCCGCGCAGCACGTCGACAGGGCCGACAAACGCCCACGTGCTGCCCGTGATCGCCTCAATGCTCTGAAGGCCCGTGCGGCACCACCGCCAGCCATTGAGCCAGACGCAGCCCTCATCGACCTCGCGGGAGAATGCCAGCGGGAGTTCACAGCCGTGACCCAGCAATGGGCCCGCCAGGATCTACCTGACGACGCGCTCGATCATGCCACGGAGCTCTACGAACGCCTGACCGAAACGCCTGCCACGACGCTCATCGGCGTCACCGCGAAGGCTCGGGCGCTGCTCACGTGGGCACCGAACGATATGAATATGGCAGGAGGTTCGACAGTCCTCGCCCGAAGGACCGCCGAGGAGCTTGTTGCCCTGGCGGAGAGCGCGAAGGTGCCGCAGCGCCAGCGTCCGAGCATTGCCCCTCCACCTCACAGCGAGAGCGTGGAGGCGCAGCTACTCCGCTACATCTCCGAGTTCGAGGCGTGGAACGCTTTTCAGGACGAAGCCCAGGTCGCGTGCGATGCCGCGCGCCGAGCTGGAAACGAGGAGGCCAAGGAGCGAGCAGACATTGCAGTGGCGACTGCCGTCCGGTGCCGTCACAGGGCGCCCCGGCTCGCTTCCCTGCTCCAGCCAAGCACTCCACGCGAGTTCGGGCTTCTAGCCCGCCTGGTCGCAGACGAAATGGCCGAGTGGTGGGACGACAGCCACGGTGGACCTGACCCAGGCGAGTTCGCCTGCCGGGGTTTGCTCGATAGCCTCATGAACGCCGCAGGCATCGTCCGAGCACCCATCGTCGACAGCACCATCGAGGCCACGCGGCGCGACTATCTCACGCCTGGCGCTGAGCTCGGAGGCCGATGATGTCGGTCGTGATTCCCTTCCCTAGTCGCAGCCACGCGTCCAGCGGGCCGACACTGCGCCGAAGCCTTGAGGACGCGGCCCAAACGGCTCTCGACCTCGCTGAGCAAGTGATCGAATTGCTCGACCTGATGGACGGAGATCCCGACGCGGAGGACGGCGGAGACGCCGAAGGTTCGCTTGGAGCACCTGAGCGGCCGGGCAGTTCGCAGGTGATCTGGTTTCGCGGGGACGATCGAGACCGCGAGCAGGAGGCGCACCCCGCCTAAGGGGAAGCGCACATAGAGCTTCCCGTGCGCTTCCCAATCGCTAGAATTGGGAAGCGGCGATCCGCATCTCTGCCGCTAAGTCTTTGAAGTGATTGGTGGGTGCACAAGGGTTCGAACCTTGGACCCGCTGATTAAGAGTCAGCTGCTCTACCAACTGAGCTATGCACCCATCGCCGTGCGGCGACCGGGCGGCCACCAAGCCCGCCCGTGAGGCGCGGCTGATAGCAAAGCGGCCCGGGGGTGTCCACCCCCGGCGCCGCATGTTTTCGGAGCACCGGTCGCTTTAGGGCGCGGCCGCGTGCTGGGCGTGGAGGCGGACCGCCGTGGCCGAGAGCTTGTTCAGGGCCGAGAGGTAGGCGCGGGCCGAGGCGACGAGGGTGTCGGGGTCGGCGCCCCGCGCCGTGACGCTGCGCTCGCCCTGCTTCAGGCGCACCGAGACCTCGGCCTGGGCATCCGTGCCCTCGGTCACCGCGTGGACCTGGTAGAGCTCCAGCGCGGCCTCGTGGGGCACGAGGGCGTGGATCGCGTTGAAGACCGCGTCCACCGGCCCGTTGCCGTCGGCCTCCTCGGTGAGGACCCGCTCGTCGATGGCGAGCTTGAGGGTCGCGCGCTGCGGCCCCCGCGTGCCGGCGATCACCGAGAGCGAGACGAGGCGGATGCGGTCGTGCGCCGTGGCGAGGTTCTCGTCGACCAGCGCCTCGATGTCCTCGTCGTAGACGTGCTTCTTGCGGTCGGCCAGAGCCTTGAAGCGCTCGAAGGCGTCCTGCATCTGGTTGTCGGCGAGGTGCAGGCCGAGCTCCTCCAGCTTCGAGCGGAAGGCCGCCCGGCCCGAATGCTTGCCCATGACGAGCGAGGTCTTGGCGACGCCGACCGAGGCCGGGGTCATGATCTCGTAGGTCTCGGTGTGCTTGAGCATGCCGTCCTGGTGGATGCCGCTCTCGTGGGCGAAGGCGTTCCGGCCCACGATCGCCTTGTTGTACTGCACGGGGAAGTTCGTGGCGTGGGAGACGAGCTTCGAGGCCCGGGTCAGCATCGTGGTCTCGATGCCGGTCTCGTAGGGCATCACGTCGCCGCGCGTGCGGATCGCCATGACGATCTCTTCGAGCGCCGCGTTGCCCGCCCGCTCGCCGATGCCGTTGATCGTGCACTCGACCTGGCGGGCGCCTCCTTCGACGCCGGCCAGCGAGTTGGCGATGGCCAGCCCGAGATCGTCGTGGCAATGCACGGAGAAGATCGCCTTGTCGGCGTTCGGCACGCGCTCGCGGACCGCGCGGAACATGGCGCGGTACTCGTCGGGCGTGGCGTAGCCCACGGTGTCGGGCAGGTTGATCGTGGTGGCGCCCGCGCCAATCGCCGCCTCGACGCAGCGGCAGAGATAGTCGATCGGCGTGCGGGTCGCGTCCATGGCCGACCATTCGACGTCCTCGACGAGGTCGCGGGCCTGGGCCACGGTACGCAGGATGATCTCGACGACCTCGTCCTCGGTCTTGCGCATCTGGTGGGCGAGGTGGATCGGCGAGGTCGAGACGAAGGTGTGGATGCGGCCCCGTTGCGCGTGGCGCACCGCCTCGCCGGCGCGAGCGATGTCGCCCGGAATCGCGCGGGCGAGCCCGGCGATGGTGGCGCGCCTGGCTCGCCGCGCGATCTCGGCGACCGCCTCGAAATCGCCGTTCGAGGCGATGGGGAAGCCCGCCTCGATGATGTCGACGCCCATCGTGTCGAGGAGTTCGGCGACCGCGAGCTTCTCGTCGAGCGTCATGGTCGCGCCGGGGCATTGCTCGCCGTCGCGCAAGGTGGTGTCGAAGATGAGGACGCGGTCCTTGGCTGTCGTCATGGCTTTGCCTGTCTGAAGGTCGCGGCGCGCGGGCTCCGGGTGTGGGGAGGGCGCCTTTCAATCGTCGGGCCCGCGGAGGCGTTCGACGGCCGGCAAACAGCCGGTCCGGGAAACGCTGGGGACGGGGGCGAACTCGGGAGACGGACCCCTGAGAGCCCAGGCGCCGGCGCCCGGACGGCTCTCAGGGGCGAATAAGCAGGGTGGCGAGAGGCTTCGCAAGACGGGCGCGCGCAAGACGGACGCGCAACCGCGACGCCGCGCAGGCGGCATGGGCGATCGTCTGCGCTGAGCCGGCAGGGGCCAAGGCTCGTCTCTCCCGGGGGTCGCGGCAGGGGCGCCGACGACCATGCATCCTAGCACCGATGTCCTAACCACCGGTACCGGCCTTGACAAGCGCGCCCGGTGGCCCCCCCGCCGAAGGATCAAGATGGCGCGCCATTGCCTTGCGGACAATCCGGTCTAGCTTCGCTTCAGGCCCGCAAGAGGCCGATGCGGCTCGCCCCGGGGCGACCCGTGATTTCCTCATGGATGGAGACACCCGAGATGCTGCGAACCTTCCTGCGAAGCCTCGCCCTGCCGGGGCTCGCCTTGCTGGCCGGCACCGTCCCCGGCTACGCCCTCGACGTCGTGAAGACCCTCGACGTGGTGGCCCCGCCGGCCAAGGTCTGGGCGACGGTCGGCGATTTCTGCGGGATCGGGACTTGGCACCCGGCGATCGAGAAATGCGCGCTGTCCACCAAGGACGGCCAATCGCTGCGCACCCTGAGCCTGAAGGGCGGGGGCACCATCGTGGAATCGCAGGTCTCCCGCGACGAGGCCGGCATGGCCTACACCTACACGATCGTCGACGGCCCGCTGCCGGTCTCCGACTACACCTCGACGCTCTCCGTGGCCCCGAGCGGCTCGGGCGCGAAGCTGACTTGGAAGGGCGGCTTCCAGGCCAAGGGCGTGCCGGACCCGGTGGCGGTCGACGCCATCTCGGGCATCTACGAATCGGGCCTCAAGGCCATCGGCGAGAAGGCGAAGTAAGGGGAGGCTCAGCGCGGGTTCCCTCTCCTGGAAGGAGAGGGACAGGGTGAGGTGTGTGACATCTCCGGATACGGCACACCTCATCCGAAGGCGCGCATTGGGAGCGCCTCGGATCGTCATTCCGGGGCCGTGAAGCGGAGCCCGGAACCCAGAGACATCGGTCGTGCTTCAGCCTGCCTCCCCTGCGGATCTGGGTTCCGGGCTCGCCTGCGGCGCCCCGGAATGACAAGCCTTCGTGCCCTGGCCGCACGCAGTTCAAGTTCCTCCGAGCGAACCTCGGCGATTGACCGTCCAGCTGCGCGGCGGCACAAACTCGGTGCCAAGCTTCGCCGTGGGAGGATCCTGTCGTGTCACCGCTTCATGCAGGCCTTGCCGCCGCGATCCTTCTCCTTGCCGGCGCCTGCAGTTCGAACGCGCCGCCTCCGGCCGTGCCGCAGGCCGCCGCGGTCGCGCCCCTGCCGCAGGGAGGCGGATGCGGTCCGGCGATCGCGCGGACCCAGGCCGTCGTGGACGGCGACGTGGTGACGGGCAACCTCAACAAGCCCGTGGGCGACCGCTTCGGCGCCGATCTCCGCCGGGCGGCGGAGGCCTGCACCGCCGGCCGCGAGCGGGACGCGCTCGGCCTCCTCGCGGCGGCCAAGGCGCGCTACGGCTATCCCTGATCCTGGGCGCAGGACCGATGCGCGTCTCATCGTTCCCGCCGGATCGCGGTCGGGGGCACGGAGCCGCGCTACGCCGCATGCGGGCCTGCCACGGCCCACAAACCACGACGGCCCTTTCCTGGCGGGGTGAGGAGCGAAAGTCCGCGCGTGGCGTGTGGGGAGAGGGACGACCACCACGTACCCGCGAGTCGTCAGGTCGGCGGGCAAGGCCGCTTCGGCCCCTCAATGAGCGGGTCGCAGATAGGGAGGATTAAACTCCGCCAAGGCTCTGACATCGGGCAGATCCCGCAGCTTCAGGCTGCGGCCACGAAGTTCGATCAGGCCCTTGCGCCGCAGCTCCTGGAGCGTGCGGTTCACGTGCACGCTGGAAAGTCCGAGCGTGTCGGCGAGGTCAAGCTGCGTGATCGGCAGCTTGCAGCCGTTCTCCCGCGCCAGCCCCACAGCCTCGAGCCGGGTCAGGAGCTCGCAGAACAGGTGGGCCATGCGCTCGGTCGCCGAGCGAGCGCCCAGATTGATCAGCCACTCGCGAGCCGTGGCTTCCTCGGCCAGTTTGGCGAGGCGCAAGGCCCGTGCAACGGTCGGATGCCGCGCCACGATGGCGGCAAGCGCATCGCGTGAGATCCGGGCGACGAGACAGGCCGAGAGTGTGCCGACGGCATGATCCATCCGGCCGAGATGAGGCGCATCCACGTCACACACGTCGCCGGGCAGCAGGAGGGCCAGGATCTGCCGCTCACCGGTCACCCGATGCTTGTAGCGGCAGGCAAAGCCGTCAAGCACCACCACGGCGTCAGCCGGCCTCTCGCCCACGCGCATCAGATCGGTGTGGGGCTCGATGAGCCGTGCCCCGGCGCTCAGCTGATCCAGGGCGGCGCGGTCCTCCCGCGAGAGACGCACGAGATTCTCGAGCTTGCGGACGAGGGGGCTTTTCGCGTCCGCTTCGTGACTGCCGTCGCGCACGATCGAGGCAGCACCGATGTTCTGTGCGTGGCTCATGATTCAAGCTCCTGTCGAGAACCCGACAGCGCTCAAACCAAGGCGGCGAGCTAACCTATGTCGATGTGAGACCAAAATATGGGAAAGCCAAACGTTGCAGTCAGCCCGGCGTTTGGTGGACGGCAGAGGTAACGCGCGGGCATTTCCGCACAAGCCCGAAGCCCTCGCAAGGTCGAGCGCGTCCGCCCCAAGCCGATCGTGCACGCCTCTCTTTGACGCAACCCATATTGCGGGACGTTAATGCAGGGCGCACGCTCAGAGTGTATGTATTCATACACTCTGGCGCTTTGCCAAGGGTCAGGTTTGCAGGAAGTTCCCCGTCGATGGTCATCCACGCGGCACCGTCAGTCGCCGTCATGGTGGTGGAGGACGACATCCTCGTGCGCATGGTCGCGGCCGACATCCTCGCGGATGCCGGCTTTCGGGTTGTCGAGGCGCGCAACGCACAAGAGGCGCTGACCCTGCTCGACGCTCGCTCCGACGTGCGGGTCGTCTTCACGGACTGCAACATGCCCGGCGCGGTCGATGGGATCGGGCTTGCCCGCCTCATCAACGAGCGCGCGCCCGAGGTCGGTCTTCTCCTCACCTCGGGGAAGGTGCGTCCGGCGGCAACCGAGCTGCCGCCCGGGGCTCGCTTCATCCCGAAACCCTACCGCCGCTCGACGGTGATCGAGGAAGTGGAAGGCCTGCTGGGAGTGGCCGACGAAGGCGCGAAGGGTGCGGCCCTGGTTCCGCAATCCGTGACGGGCAAGCCGTCGCTCGTCGAAGGCGGGGAGATTGCGGCGGCCCCGCTCTCCGAGCCGGACAAGACCTGACGGCATGCCGGCCCCCGAGGTGCCCGTTGCGCTTCCTCGCGGCACGTACGAGATGCAAGGCCGGCCCTGTCGGATTGCTCAGGCACTTGGACCTCGGCGATCCCGAGCAGTCGGGAGGGGTCTGTCGCGCGGATAAGGCGACGTCGGCTCCATCGGCGACCCCGCCTGGAAGCTGACGGGCGGAAACCGACCCGTTCGGGTCGTCCGTCGCCGCCTCACCCGGAGCCCGGGAGCGGACTTTCCCCGGGCCCGCAATGGGTCGGAAGCGGTCCCCCGAATGGGAAAGCGGGTCGGATTTCGGTCCTGATCCCGCGGCGTCGACTGCCGGGAACCCGGACACCTCAGGCGGAGCGAGCCTGCAGGGGCGGCAGCTCGGCGTCCTCGGCCGCGCAATGCTCGGGCAGCAGCGCCCGCACCGTGGTGCCCGCACCCGGCGCGCTCTCGATGACGAGCTTGCCCCGGTGGCGGTTCACGATGTGCTTGACGATGGCGAGGCCCAGGCCCGTGCCGCCCTGCTCCCGGCTCGAGGCGACGTCGACCCGGTAGAAGCGCTCGGTGAGGCGGGGAATGTGCTCGGGGGCGATGCCCGGACCCTCGTCGCTGACGCTCAGCGCGATCTGCCGCTTGCGCACCCCCTGCGCCGCCTGGCGGGCGAGCGACACCGTGACGGTGCCGCCGTCGCCGCCGTACTTCACCGCGTTCTCGACGAGGTTCTCGACGACGCGCAGCAGCTCGTCGCGCTCGCCCAGGACCGGATAGGCGGGCTCCGGCGCCTCGACCGTGATCGTCACCCCGCGGGCGCGGGCAAGCGGCCCTTGCGTGTCGACCATCTGGCGGGCGATCCCGCCGAGATCGACGGCCTGCGTCGGGGCGACGTGCTCGCGCAGCTCGATCCGGGAGAGGGAGAGCAGGTCGTCGATGAGCCGGGTCATGCGCTGCGCCTGCGCCTTCATGATCCCGAGGAAGCGCTCCCGCGCCGGGACGTCGTTGCGGGCCGGCCCCTGCAGGGTCTCGATGAAGCCGAGGAGCGAGGCCAGCGGCGTGCGCAGCTCGTGGCTGGCATTGGCGACGAAATCGACCCGCATCGCCTCAAGGCGACGGGCCGAGGTGAGGTCGTGCAGGAACAGGACGACGTTGGGCTGGCCGCCTGCCGGCCCGTCCGGCATCGGCAGGGCGCCGATCTGGACCTCGAAGGCGCGCTCGGTCGGCACCCGCGTCGTGTAGAGGGTCTTGAGCGGGGCGCCGGTGCGCAGCACCTCCTCGATCCCGTCCAGCACGTCCGGCGAACGCAGGGCGAAGGAGAGCGGGTGGCGCAGCTTCAGGGCGGGCAGGATGGCCCGGGCGGCCGGGTTCGCCTCCAGCACCACGGCCCGCCGGTCGACGAGGATGACGGGATCCGGGATGTTGGCGAGCAGGGCCTCGGCGATCGAGTGCCGCTCGCGGTCGGCCGTCTCGGCCGGGGCGGCCGTCGGCCGGCGTCCCAGCCCGCCCAAGACGCCGCCGAGGACGAGGGCGGCGAGGGCGCCGAGGAGGGCGGGGAGGTCGAGCCGGCCGCGCTCCAGCGCGATCAGCGAGACCGTGGCCGCCGCGATCGCCGCCCCCGTCCAGGCGGATGTCCGCATGCCCCGCGCCATCGATCGGCCCTTCGCTCAGGCGGCCCGGCCTCGCGCCGCCCTGACTCGTCGAAGCACCTCGTAGGCCCCCAGCATGCACAGGGCGATGACGAAGGGCACGAGATAGTAGCAGACCCGGAACAGGAGGAGCGAGCCGAGCACCTGGTCGCGGGGCAGGCTCGAGAGCGCGAGCAGGATCGTCGCCTCGAAGACGCCGAGGCCGCCCGGCGCGTTCGAGGCGATGCCCAGCATGGCGGCGAGCACGTAGATCGCCACGAAGGTGGTGAAGCCGACGCTCAGGCCCGCCGGCAGCAGCACGTAGAGGGTGGCGGCCGCCGCACAGACGTCGCCGATGCCCACCAGCATCTGGCTCAGCGACACCGAGGCGCCGGGCAGCTCGAGGCGCCAGCCCTTCACCTTGACGCTGCGCCGCTTGAACGAGACCCAGGCGAGGTAGGCGACCACCGCCAGGAGCGCGGCGAGGCCCGCGCCCTGGTTGATGCGGATGCTCGTGAAGGTGAGCGCGGCGAGCTGGCCCGCCTCGACGATGAGGCTCAGGCCCAGCACCACGCCCATGCCGAGCCAGAAGGTGAAGCCGGCGATCACGGTGAGCGCCGCGATCTTGGCCGGCTTCAGGCCCTTGCCCGAGTAGATCCAGTAGCGGATCGTCCCCGCCGTGAGCAGCGGGAAGCCGAGGGTGAAGCTGACGGCGTAGCTCGTGAAGGAGGCGAGCGCCGTGGTGCGGTAGGGGATCGCGATCTTGAGCTGGCGCAGGGCCAGCGCGTCGTAGCAGGTCAGGAACAGGTAGCTGACCGCGACGAACAGGAAGGCGAGGCCGAGCTGGCCCGGGGTCGCCGCCGTGAAGGCGGCGTGGAGCTCCGCCCAGGTGACGGTCTCGGCGAGCTTCCAGAGCACGCCGAGCGAGACCGCGAAGATGATGAGGCTCGCCGCCGTGCCGATCCAGGCGTAGCGGCCGCGGAAGGCGCGCTTGGGCTTGATGGGATCGGGAACGGTGTCGGCGGATGCGGGATCGACCGCCTCCGCGTCGGCAAGCTCCTTCTCGCGTCCGGCAAAGTTCATGTGTCGGCGTCCGCCTCCGCCGGTCGCCACGCCCTGCCGCTGCAGGCGGCATGATGCTCCCGGACTTGTCGGACCGCGGCCCGTTCGCCCGCATTTAGGCCGTTTGCCGCCCGAAGGCCAGGGTGAGGCGAGCGGCCCGGCGCAGTCAGGCGCCGTCCGCGAGGATCGCGGCGGCCTCGCCAAGGCCCCGGCGGATGCGCGCCGGCACCTCGGGACTGGTGCAGACATAGGTCGGGCTCGGATGGGGCACCGCCAGCACGGGCAGGTCCGGGCGCAGCCGGGCGAGGCCTGCGCGCGCCTCCCCCGCCACCCGGCCGGCGAGGACCGCGACGCGCAGGGCCGGCAGCAGGGCGAGGAGGGGCGCGAGGTAGGGCTCGGCCGCGCGGATCTCGGCGCGGCGCGGGGCGCGGTTGAGGGCCCCCTCGGCGTGGATCACCCAGGGGATGGCGTTCCAGATCAGGGTGTCGGCCCGCGCGATGCCGGCCTCGCCGAGGAACCGGAACAGGTTCGCCGCGGTGCCCGTTGCGTTGTCGCGCGAGACGAACCCGGTGCGGGCGATCGCCGGACCCGGCGTTTCGAGAAGCAGGAGCAGGCGCGCCGCGACCCCGCCGTCGAGGGGGTCGGGATCGGGCACCGGCGCGCCGCGCTCCGCGGCGATCCGGCGGGCGAGCTCGCGCAGGGGCTGGATCTGCGGCGCATCCGCCAGGGCGCGCCGCGCGGCGAGCACGGCCGGATCGGCGAGGCTCTTCGGGGCCGTGGGCTCAGGGGGCGGCATCGGCGGCGACGAGACCCGCGAGCCCCGGCGGCAGCGTGCCGGTGCGCCGGAAGCGCTCGACGCCGCCCTCCTGCGCCAAGCGTTCGGCGAGCCCCGTGGGGCCGCCGAACTGGAAGCCGAGCTGCGTCGCGTAGGCCCCGCAGGCCTGCGCCTTGCGCGCCTGCGCCTCGCCCTCGAACCCGACCGCGCAGGGCGGCAGAGGCGTGAAATCGGCGCGGAGCGGCTCCTTCGGCACGTCGCTGCGCACCGAATAGGGGAAGTCCCTCCACCACAGGATCGATGCTGCCGGTGCGGCGTCGCGCAGGGCCCGCACCACCTGGACGTGGTCGACATGCCCGCCGACCGCCTGCGGCGCCAGGATCAGGTCGGGAGCGATCTCGGTGACCAACTCTCGGAAGGCGGCGGCGAGCGCGGGGCGGATGCCGTCGTCGGGACGGATCTCCGCGAAGAGCTCCGGCGCCGAGCCGTAGCCGCGATGCGGCGCCTCGCGGAAGGGAAGATGCAGCGGCTCCGCGATGCCGAGCGCGCGGGCGGCCGCGCGATCCTCGTCGCGGCGCAGGGCCATGTAGTCGATCGCGGGCGAGAGGCCCTTGTCGGTCTGGCAGGCGAGGGCGAAACCGGTCGGATCGGGGACCGAACCCGTGAAGACGGTCGCCATCACCACGCGCCAGCCGGCCTCGGCCAGCGTCGCCAGCGTGCCGCCGCAGGAGAAGGCCGCGTCGTCGAGATGGGGCGAGAGGGCGAGCGCAGTGGGCATGGGTCAGGCCGGTGACGTGCGATCGTCGACTTGAGGGCTCGCGCCTCTCCTCCCCCTTGCGGGGAGGAGTTGGAGGTGGGGGTGGCGCAGGAGGCACCGCAGCGCTCGATCCTGCACCACCCCCACCCCCGCCCCTCCCCGCAAGGGGGAGGGGAGACCGTTCAGGTTGGGCAGACGGTGCTGACCGATCGGGCCCGGCATCACAGCAGGTGCGGCTCGGCGCGGAAGCGGCAGGCGGGGTCGTGGGGCAGCTCGCTCGGGAAGCCCGTATCCGGCGCCCGGCCCGCGACCTCGGCATAGACCGCCATGATCTGCGCTCCCACCGCCTCCCAGGAATAGACCCGGCGGCATTCCTCCAGCCCGTCCTGCGCGAGGCGCTGGCGCAGGTCCCCGTCCTCGATGATTCGGGCCAGCGCCTTGGCCAGCGCCGGCACGTCGCCGGGCTGGACGAGGAGGCCGTTCTCGCCGTCGCGCAGGCAGTCCGAGACCCCGACCGAATGGGTCGAGACCACGGCGAGGCCGGAGGCCATGGCCTCCAGGATGGTGTTGGAGAACCCCTCCGCATAGGTCGGCGAGACGAAGACGTCGGCCCGCCGGTAGAGCTCCGGCACGGTGTCGTAATCGGCGTAGCCGGTGAAGGCGACATGCGCCGAGGTGAAGCCGATCTCGTCCGCCCGCGCCTGGGCGGTCTCGACGTCCGGCCCGATGCCGGAGATCGTGGCCTCGAAGGGCAGGCCGGCCTCCCAGACGCGTTCGAGCGCGTCGAGGAAATCGAGCACGCCTTTCCGGCGGTCGACCCGGCCGTGGTAGAGCAGCCGCACCGGGTCCTCGCCCTCGACCGGCTGGCCGGGCGTGAACCGGGCCGTGTCGACGGCGCCGGGCACGATCGTGAAGCGGCCCGGGTCCGACCCCAGTCGGTCGCAGACCTCGGCGACGAAGGAGCGGCCGCCGATGAGCAGCGCGTCGGCATGGGCGAGCACGCGGCACATGGCGAGCCGGTGCGTCTCGCAGCAGGAGCCGACCCAGTGGCCGTCCCCGCCCTGGATCGAGACCACGTTCGGCACGCCGAGGCGCTTGGAGGCCAGCAGCACCGCCCAGCCGGTCGGGTAGCCGTACTGCGCGTGGAGCACGTCGAAGGGCTTCTTCGCGTGCTCGGCGCAGATGGTCTCGACCATCACGTCGATGTCGCGCTCGAAATTCCCCCCGTTCTGCTCGCCGAGCTGCTCGAGGCCGATCACGGTGACGCCGGGCACCGCCGGCGGCGGCCCGCCGCCATAGACCCGGGTGCCGAACGCGTCGCCCCGGTACTGGCTGATCATCGTCACGTCGTGGCGCGCGCGGACGAGCTCGCGCAGCAGGTTCTGCGCGTAGACGCTCATCCCCGAGATCGCGGGGAAGTAGCGCCGGCTGACGAAGCAGATCCTCATGGGCGGCTCCGGCACGCGCGCAGGTAGGCGAGCGCCTGCAGGATCATCACGTCGGCGCGGTGGCTCTCGCGGGAGAGCTCGACGCAGATCAGACCCGCGAAGCCGATCCCGTCGAGGGCGTCGAGGACGCCCGGCACGTCCATGTCGCCCTCGCCGAAGGGCAGGTGGATGTGGACGCCCCGCGCCATGTCCTCGATGGCGACGGTGCCGATGCGGTCGGCGAACTCCCGCACGGCCGCGGTCGGCTCGCGCTCGCCGGTCACGAGGCAGTGGCCGGTGTCGAGCGCCAGACGAAGGCCGGGGATGTCGAGGGCGGCGTAATCGTCGAGGGTCTCGACCAGCATGCCGGGCTCTGGCTCCAGGCAGGCGACGACGCCCTGCGCCTCGGCATAGGCCGCGACCTCCGCGAGACCCTCGCGCAGCCAGCCCCGCGCCGCGTCGTGGTCCACGCCGGGCTTCGGCACGCCGGCCCAGAAGGACACGGCCTCGGAGCCCAGGATGGCGCCGATCTCGATTGCCCGCTTCAGGAAGCCGACGCGGCGGGCGCGGCCGGCGGCGTCCGCCGTGACCAGCGTCGGTTCGTGCTTGGCCCTCGGGTCGAGGAGGAAGCGGGCGCCGGTCTCGATGACGGAGCCGAGCCCCAGGCGCTCCAAGCGGCCCGCCACCCGCTCGGCCTCCCGCGCCCAGCCCTCGGCGAAGGGATCGAGGTGGTGGATGTCGAGCGTCAGCGCGACGCCGTCGTAGCCGGCCGCCGCGATGAGATCGATCGCGTCGTCGAGGCGGTGGTTGGCCGCGCCGTTGGTGTTGTAGGCGAAGCGCAGGGTCATGGATGGCTCCTGACCGGGCTCAACCTTGTCATTCCGGGGCTGCGAAGCAGAGCCCGGAACCCAGAACCGCTGACGCGGCAAGCTGAAGACCGACCTATGGTTCTGGGTTCCGGGCTCGCCTGCGGCGCCCCGGAATGACAGAGGAGGGCGCTACGCAGATGCTTCTGGCGAACGGAAAAAAACCTCACGCCGCCCGTCCCTGCTGCTCCAGGCGGAAGGGCGCGTGGTGCGATTCCGGCTCGCGGTAGAGCGGGTAGTGCGAGCCGACGATCCGGTCGGCGAGGGCGGTGTCGAAGAGCGGCTGGCCGCGGAACCGCTCGATCGCCTCGGGCGTCAGGCGCACCGGGCGCAGGCTGTCGCTCTCCTGCCCGAAGCGGATCAGCGGGTGGTCGCGCTCCACGAGCTTGCGCGCGTTGCGCTCGCCGATGCGGTGGTAGCTCATGGTCTCGACCTCGAGCCCCGGCACGATCGCCTTCACCACGCCTATGCCGCTGCCGGGCGGGCTGCAATCGACGTAGAGGACGTCGAACCCGGCCTCGTCCAGGCGTTCGCGGGCGATGCGGCCGCGCGCGTGGCCATCCGCGGCCGGCGTCGTGGGCAGCTCCGAGAAGGCCTTGGTGCTGCGTTCCGAATAGACCGTGTCCTTCAAGACGTCGTGCAGGCCCTCCGGCGGCAGCACGATCCATTCGAGCATGGCCTTGAGGGCCCGGCTCTCCTCGAGGTCGAGGCTCGGCAGAGCCTTCTCGATGAAGGCGCGGACATAGCCGGGCGGCGTCACGCGCTCGGCGAAGCTCAGGGGGCCGTGGCCGAAGGCCTTGCGCACGCGGGCCGCCTGGAACTCGAGGAGCGCCTTGCGCAGCGCCCGCTCGCGATCCGGGTCGCAGGCCTCGCCGCAGGCGGAGAGCGCGATCGGGGCCGGCGCGTCGGCGGGGTTCCGGTCGTAGCCGACCACGTAGATGTTGGTCAGGCCGAACTGGTCGGTGGCGAATTTCGGCAGCGCCCGGATGCCGAGGGCCTGAAGCCGGTCGAGCATGGCGCGGTTCTCGGGGCCGATCCCGTCGAGGTCGAGCATCACGCCCTGGTCGAGGGCCCGGAACAGGAGGCCGTTGCCGTCCCGCTGCAGGAGTTCGAGGAGGCCGTGGCCCAGCGCGAACTCGACGTCCGGCCCGGCGCCGAGGCCGTTGGTGATGAGGTTCGTGAAGGGCTTGTAGCCCTCCGAGAGCTCGAAATAGTCGGTCGCCGCGATGTCCAGCGGCATCAGCACCGTCTCGCCCGTCCGGGCGCGGATCGTCGGCGTCCATTCGAGGGTCGTGCCGCGGCCGACCGGGCTGCCGGCCGGCAGACAGAGGGTCAGCGGGTCGGCGACCGCGCCCGCGCCGAAGACACGAACAAGATCGTCGTACGAGCCGCGCTCCTTCTTGCGCGGCATCACCGCGAGCGAGGGCATCAAGTTCTCGGCGATCTCGGCCACGGCCCCGATCAGCGCCTCGTCGTCGGTGGCGCCGTAGCCGATGCCGCTCGGCATCGCGCCCACGAAGAAGGGATCGTCGAGGAAGAGCGACACGAACCAGACCGGAACGCCGGTGCGGTCGAGGGGCGCCAGGGGAAAGCCGACGACCCGGCCCGGCGGCAGCACGTCGAGATAGGCGCGTACGGGCTCGGGCAGGCCTGCGGGCAGGCCCTCGATCCGGCGCGGGGCGCCGTAGCGGTAGGGACGCGGCGCAGCGATGCGCGCGTCGCGGGCCCTGCCGTCCTGGTCGTGTTCACTCACGTCTGGCTCACTTCCGCTCGTTCTTGAATCAGGCGCCACTCCCGTACGCCGCCGCCAGGAGGCGCATCGTGTGAAGGTCCCGCTCGGCCGAGTAGGCCGCCCGCTCCTCCGGCCGGCGCAGGGCCGAGCCGAAGGCGCGGACCTGCTCGGTGAAGGGCGAGGCCTGCGCATCGAAGGCGATCTCTTCCGACGCGCCGCTTGTACCGTCGGTGAACGTCAGGGAGCCGCCCGAGACCTGGCCCATCGTGTCGACGGCCACGAGCATACCGCCGGTGCCGACGAGTTCGAGCCGTCGGCGCGGCAGCACGTCCGGGCAATTGTAGGCCACGTGCAGGCTCGCCAGCACGCCGGCTTCCGTGCGGCCGATCAGGAGGGCGCCGTCGTCGACGGCGTAATCCTGGGCGCGGGCCTGCGTCAGCGCAGCGATCTCGGCGATCGGTTCGCCGGCTAAAAAGTCGATCAGGTCGATGCCGTGGGGGGCGAGGTCCATCAGCGCGCCGCCGCCGGCCTTGGCCGGGTCGATGCGCCAGTTGTCCTCCCCCTTCAGCGACGTCCAACCCCGGTCGAGCCAGCAGGCATAGACGATCCGGATCGCGGTCAGGGTGCCGAGGCGGCCCTCGCGAACCATTGCCCGCATGACCCGATGGCCGGGATGATGGCGCTGGTCGAAGGCCGTGCCGTAGAGGATGCCGCTGCGGCTCACGGCTTCCGCCATCGCCTCGGCATCGGCGAGGCCGGCCGCCATCGGCTTCTCGCAGAGCACCGCCTTGCCGGCGGCGGCGAGCGCCTCGACGGCCTCGCGATGGACGTGGTTGGGCGTCGCGACGTAGACGGCCTCGACCTCAGGGTCGGCGATCAGCTCCGGCAGGGTCGCATAGGCGCGGGCGCCGGCATCCTCCGCCGCGCCGCGCGAGGTCTCGCTCGCATCGCAGACCGCCACGAGCCGGTGCCCGGCCTCCCGGATGCCCGGCGCCATGTAGTCCCGGGCGACCCAGCCGAAGCCGACGATCCCCCAGCCGACGGCATCGCCCATCACCAGCGCTCCGGCAGGTCGACGAATTCGCGGCGGCGGACGCGGGCGGCGTCGGCCGAGTCGAGGCCGACCCAGTCGAGCCGTTCGGGCCCGGGCGAGCGGACCGGATAGGTGGCCCGGCCCGCATATTCCGCCTCGTAGCGCTCGGAGGGCCAGGCGATGGCGTAGCCGCTTCCCTGCGGGACGTAGAGGGGATTGAGGCGCAGGAGCGCCCCCTCGCGCGGCAGGGTGATGCCGTCCGCGACGATGCGGGGCGCGGGCCGCATGCCGGCGCCGCACACGATGGAGAAGGCCTCGCATCGCCGAAGCTCCGCCGGCGCCCGCGGGCCCGGGGCCCGGCACTCGACGAGGGCGCGGGTGAGCTCGTCGTCGTCGTAGACGAGCCCGTCGGGAAACAGCTCCTCGATCTCCTCCGCCGAGACCGCGCGGCCGGCCGAGAAGCCGGGGCGCTCGGCATTGTGGATGTGGCTCAGCGCCAGCCAGCCGTCGTCGCCGGCCGTGCGGCGCAGGCATTCGAGGAGGCCGGGCTTGTCGTCGAGGAAGTAGAAGGCGTCGTTGCACACGACGAGGTCGACCGGCGATCCGACGACGGGCCAATGCGGCGAGGCGGCGTCGAAGCAGACGAGCTGCGCCTTTCCGCCCACGACCCAGTGCCGGGCCACCCAGAGCTTGGCGAAGACCACGTCGGCGCCGGCGACCTTGGCGCCGCGCCCGGCGAAGGCGCCGAGGTAATGTCCGATGCCGCAGGCGAACTCGAAGACGCAGGCCGGGTCGTTCCAATGCGCCTCGAGCAGCGTGAGGCCGGCGAGGAAGGTCGGATCGGTCCAGCGATGCAGGAAGTAGTCGCCGACCCGGCCCCAGCCGAGCAGCGCCACGGCGTCCCTCAGCGTGGCGGTATCCCGGTCCTTCACGAGGCGGTGCAGGTCGATCGGGTCGGCCGGCGGGCCGGTCCACCAATCGTCCTGGTCGGCGAGCAGCCCTTCGAGGGCGAGGTCGGGCTTGTCGTCGTCGAGCAGTCGAAGCGTCTGCGCGACGAGATCCCCGCGGTTCGTGCGCAGGTAGGGGATGCCGTCGATCACGGGCCAGCGCGCGCCCGTCTTCGCGTCGCGAAGGGAATGCGCGGTGTCCGGATTCAGGGCGTTGCCCGTCTCGGGCGATTCCAGGGCGAACGGGATCATGAGGGACATCCCTCGCGTCGGGCTTTCACGGGATGCGCATATCCGTCAGCACCCGATCGTGAAATCCCTTTACCGGCCCGGCATGCACAAGTTCCATGTCGTCGAGCACCGTCGCCATGGTCAGCGAGGCCGCGCGCAGGTGCTGGGCGATCTGGAGGACGCGGTCGATGGCGTCCGCGGCGTGGAAGGCGCGGCCCTCGGCCGTGGCGTCGTCCGGCAGCACGGCGCGGGCCCGCTCGACCGTCACGCGCAGGTCCGGGTCGAGCTCGCCCAGCGCCCATTGCGTGGTGCGCTCCATCATGGGCCCGAGATGGTTCCCGAGCAGCATCTCGCCCGTGAAGCCGGCATCCGGCATCGCGGCGTTGTGGAAATGGTGGCTCATGGCCGCGACGAAGACGAGGGTCGGATCGGCGCGGTAGAACGGGCTCAGGGCCACGCCGTAGACGGCGACCATGAGGCAGTGCTCGGCGTGGTTCTCCGGCGGCTCGAGCAGGATGCGGGCCCGGCCCGGACAGGTGACGCCGGCACGCGGCTGCTGGGCCAGCGCGGCGACGAAGCCCGGCAGCGGCCCGGCGGGCAGGGACCGGCGGTGCCGCAGGCGGTCGCGCAGCCGGTCGGCCAGGGTGGAATCGATATGGGACGCCACCGCGTCGAAACCGGCGACGAGCACGTCGCCCACCGCCTCGTCGGAGAGTCCGGCCGCGCCGAGGAAGGCGTCGTCGAGGTCGCAGAGGCGCGCGGCAGCCAGCGCCTTGGCGGTGATCTCGAGGGCGACCTCCTCGGCCGGGCTACCGCCGGTGAGCGCCGCCCACCCTTGCGCGAACAGCCGCTCAGCGATGGAGCCGGCACGGCCGGCGGACCGGACGCGCTTGAGGTCGTTCAGCTCGACGAGGAGCTCGCGCAGTTCAAGAGGGGCAGCAGGCGATATCACGGGATCACCCTGGACTTTCGTCGAGCGGAGCGCGGGTTCCCTCTCCTAGGGGGAGAGGGACAGGGTGAGGGGCGTGCCCTCTCCGGAGAATCTACTCCCCTCACCCCAACCCTCTCCCCCTGGGAGAGGGAGCCCGTCGCGCTCCCCGTGCGCGACGATGCACGTGGGAGGGACGTAGCCACCCGGACGAGACCGGCTTCAGTTCACGCCGAGCCAGTCGAGCAGCATCGTCTCCTGCTTGCCGAAGGCGTGCTCCGGGCCGTGGCCGTTCTTGACCATCGGGGCCTTGAAGAAGGTGGAGAGCTGCTCCTGCACGCCGCCGTCGCCGCGCTTCTTGGCGAGGTCGAGGACGCGGGCGATCTCGATGACGAGCGGCGCGGCCAGGATGGAGTCCTTGCAGAGGAAGTTGACCTTGATCTGCATGCGCTGTCCGAGGAAGCCAGTGACGTCGATGTTGTCCCAGGCTTCCTTGTCGTCGCCGCGGGGGCGGTAATAGTGGATGTGCACGAGGTGGTCCTCGACGGGGTAGCCGAGGATCGAGTCGAGCACCGTGCCCTTAGTGTTGAGCTTGGACTGCAGCGAGTCCTTGTCGTTGAGGGCGAGCCCGTCGCGGTTGCCCAGGATGTTGGTCGAGAACCAGCCGTCGACGTGGAGCGCGCGGGCCTTGAGCGCCGGCGCCAGCACCGTCTTCATCATGGTCTGGCCGGTCTTGCCGTCCTTGCCGGCCACCGGCACGTTGAGCTCGCGGGCGAGCTCGAGGAGCGCGGGCACGTCGGCCGCGAAGCTCGGCGTGAAGTTCGCGTAGGGCACGCCGCTCTTGATCGCCGCGTAGGCGTAGAGCATCGCCGGGCTGATCGACTCGTCGCTGGCGTCGAGACCCTTCTCGAAGGCGGCCGAGGAGTTGAGCACCGGGGCGGAGAGGTCGGGCCAGCGCTCGGTCGAGGCGAGGTTGACGACCACGACCTCGTCGAGGTCGCTCTCGATGCGGAAGCGGCGCAGGTCATTGGCTATGACCGAGACCGCCTCACGGTGGTCGGCCGCCACGATGCGGTTGCCGCCCTCGATGTTCTTGCAGAACTTGGCGCTGCCGACGGCCGGCCAGGGCTTGATGCCCTTCAGGACCTGGGCGCCGTTCTCGATGTCCTGACGGGTGAGCACGCCGTGGCCCGCCGCCGCCTGGGCGAGGTCGTCGTCGTTGAGGTCCCAGCCCCCGAAGACGAGGTCCTTGTAATCCGCCATGCCGGCGACGGAGAGGCCGGCCAGGGGCAGGCCGTCGAGGCGGTTCGACCCGGTTTTGATCATCTCGATGCCGGCGATGGCCGTGGTGGCGACAGCGCCGCCCATGCCGACGAAGGCGACGCCGACGCGGCGACCGGACTGCATGCTCATAGGGAAAGGACTTCCTTGGTTGGGCTCGCGACGGTTTTGGTCCCGGCTCAGATGAGCCCGCCGCGCGTAGCCCTGCTAACTGGGCGCGCCAGGCTTCGTTCCAAGCCCGGCAGGGACGCCTTTTTGCCGCGCTTCGCCTGAACCGCACCCGAACGAAGGGTTAAAATAACGTAAATAGAAGCGCTTAACCCTCTGTTAACGGCGCCACGGTTGGATCACGGCGCTGTCCCATTCTGGTCACAGCCAGCGGCGAGACATCCGCCCGCTGAACGATCGAAGCCGCGCCCGAGAACGCCGCGGCACGAACAAGGATGGATGATGGGGGTTTTCCCGGAGCCGGCGCTCTGCGCCGACGACGTGAGCCGTCTCGTGCCTAACGAGACCGTGACCGAATCTGACACCGCGGCCCGGCCGTCGCGGACCGCGCTGGGCAAGCGCCGCACCAAGGGCCGCACCAAGGGCCGCACCAAGGGCCGCATTCTCTCCAGGCTCACCCGCCGCACCGCCGCGACGCTCGTCGCCGGCCTGGTCCTGGGCTCGACCCTGCCGCAGAACGCGCTGGCGCCCGCGGCCTCGGCCCACGACCGGATCGACGAGCGCGCCTTCACGGCGCAGACGCTCGCCCGGCAGGCCCAGATGCAGCCGGCCGAGACGCAGGCACCCTCTCTCGAGGCGCAGCCGGAGCCCGGCATCGGTTGGGCGGGCGTTCCGCTGATCGAGCAGGAGCCCGCCACCCTGGCCCTGATCGAGACGGACCTCGCCGCTCTCCCTAAGCCCCGCGGCGAGGCCGGCGACGCCCTGCGCTTCGGCGACATGACCGTGCCGCGCGACATCGTCGAGACCATCCTGCGCGCCGCCTCGGAGACCGGGGTCGACCCCGTCTACATGATGGCGCTCGCCGACAAGGAATCGAGCTTCTCGACCAAGGCGAAGGCCGCGACCTCCTCGGCCGAGGGCCTGTTCCAGTTCCTCACCGGCACCTGGCTGGAGCTGATCCGGGCGCACGGCGCCCGCTACGGCCTCGAGGCGGAGGCTGCGGCCGTCACCGGCCGCGGCGGCGCCATCACCATCGCCAACGAGGCGATGCGCACGCGGGTGCTGCGCCTGCGGCGTGACCCCTACACCGCCGCCCTGATGGCGGGCGAGCTGATCAAGCGCGACCGGGCCCGCATCGCCCGGCGCATCGGCCGGGATCTCGACACCTCGGAGCTCTACCTCGCGCATTTCCTCGGCACCGCGAGCGCCGGCCGCTTCCTGACGCTCAGCGCCGAGAAGCCGGACGAGGTCGCCACCCAGGCGTTCCGCTCGGCGGCGCGGGCCAACCGCAACCTCTTCACCCAGAAGACCGGCAAGGGCCGGCGCGGCCTGACCGTGGCCGAGCTCCGGGACCGGATCGACGGCATGATCGACCGTCGCCTGAACCAGTACGAGGGCGTGACGGCGCTGGCCGCCGGCCTCGCGGGCCCGCCGATCGAGACCGCGCCTGCGCTCGCTCCCACGCCCGCGCGCGTGCTGATGACCGAAGCCTTGCCCTAGGCCTCGCGGAACGCGCCCAGCGGGCACGGCGTTCATGGTCCGCGGCCGCCCGGCCGTGGACGGAGAGGCGGATGTCGGCGGGTGGAACCGGGGAGCGGATGAGCGCGCCGCAGGTCGCGACGGCGCCGGCGGGGGCCGAGCGGCTCGACGCGATGAGCACGGTGCTCGCCCGGAACTGGTGGCTGATGGCGCTGCGCGGCGTCTTCGCCATCCTGTTCGGCGCCATCGCCTTCGTGGCGCCCGGCGCCTTCGTGCTCTCCCTCGTCCTGTTCTTCTCGGCCTACATGCTCGTCGATGGGCTCTGCGGCATCGTGGCCGCGGTCCGCGCCGCCCAGAAGCACGAGCGCTGGGGTCTGCTGCTGGCCGAGGGCATCCTCGACATCCTCGTCGGCGTCGCGGCCTTCCTGGTGCCGGCGGCGGCCGTCTGGGCCTTCGTCTACCTCGTCGCCTTCTGGGCGCTCGTCAGCGGCGGGCTAATGCTGGCGGCGGCCTTCAAGCTGCACGCCCATTATGGGCGCTGGTGGCTGGCGCTCGGCGGGCTCGTCTCGGTCCTGTTCGGGATCGCGCTCCTCATCAATCCGGGCCTCTCCGCCCTGGTGCTGACCTGGTGGCTCGGCGGCTACGCCGTCGCCTTCGGCATCATGCTCCTCATCCTCGCGTTCCAGCTTCGCGGCCGCCACGACGCGGCGGGGCGTCCCGCGCCGACGGCACCGGCCGCCTAGGGGTGCCGGGTTACCCCGCGCGGACGGGATTGTGCCGGAGCCGGCTTCCGGCGGACAAGGTGAGATGACCTCCCTCGATCCGGAACGACCCAGCGGCGGGGCGCAGCCCACCGAGACCGCCGCCTCGCCGGCTGCTCCAAAGGGCGCGTCCGGAGACCCGAGCCCGTCGTCGGAGGCGCGGGCCGCCGCGCGCGAGGCCGCCTCGGCGGCGCGCCTGCTCGGGCGCCAACTCGGCATCCTTGCGAGGAGCGGCGGCCGGGGCGCGCTTCGCCGGGCGGGCATTGCCGCGGAGGCGCTCGCCCGCGGGTCGGCCGGCCTGCGCGATCGGGTTCGCCGCGGCCGCGCCCGGACTGGAGGACCCACCGCGTCCTCCGGCTGGAGGGAACGCCTCGGATCGAAACCCTGGCGCGCCGCGATCCTCGCCGTGATCGGCCTGCCCGTCCTCTTGGTCGGCGGCCTCGTCGCCTACAGCGCCGCGACACTTCCGCCGCTCGGCGGCGTCGCGCCCGAATCAGGGCAGCGCGCGCTCACCGTCGAGGCCGATGACGGGCGCGTCTTCGCGACGCGGGGCGCGTTCCAGGGCGAGCGGCTGACAGCAGTCGACCTGCCGCCCCACCTCGCTCAGGCCGTGATCGCCATCGAGGACCGGCGCTTTCACGACCATTGGGGCATCGACCCCCGCGGCATGGCGCGGGCGCTCTGGCGCAACGCGGTCGGCGGCGGCATCCGCGAGGGCGGTTCGACGATCACGCAGCAATATGTCCGCCTCACCTCGCTGACGCAGGAAAAGTCCCTGCGCCGCAAGATCCAGGAGGCGCTCCTCGCCTTCCGGGCGGAGGCGCGGATGTCGAAGGACGAGATCCTGCTCGGCTACCTCAACACCGCCTATTTCGGGGCCGGGGCCTACGGCATCGACGCGGCGGCCCGGCGCTATTTCGGCAAGGGCGCCAAGGCCCTGACCCTGCCCGAAGCCGCGATGCTGGCCGGCCTCGTGCGCGCGCCCTCACAGCTCGCGCCGACCCGCAACTTCGGCGGGGCCAAGGAGCGTGCCGACGTCGTGCTCCAGGCCATGGTCGAGACCGGCGCGATCAGCGCGGCGCAGTCCGACGAGGCCCGCGCCCAGACCGTCACCCTGCGCACGCCGCCGGAGACGCCGCCCGGCACCAACTACTTCCTCGACATGGTCGCGGCCGACGCCAAGCGCCTCGCCGACACGTCCGGCGACGTCACCGTGCGCACCACCCTGAACCTCGACCTGCAGAGCCTCGCCGAGGGCGTCGTCGCCCGCCGCCTCGAAGGGGAGGGCGCCAAGAAGCGGGTCGGCCAGGCGGCCCTCGTGGCGCTGGCCAAGGACGGCGCGATCCTCGCCCTCGTCGGCGGGCGCGACTACGAGGACAGCCAGTTCAACCGGGCGATCCAGGCCAAGCGCCAGGCCGGCTCGCTCTTCAAGCTCTTCGTCTACCTCGCCGCCTTCGAGAAGGGGTTCACGCCCGAATCGGTCCTCGTCGACCGTCCGATCCAGATCGGCGACTGGGAGCCGCAGAACGCGACCGGGCGCTTCCGCGGCGCCGTGCCCCTGCGGACCGCCTTCGCCCAATCGATCAACACGATCGCGGCGCAGCTCGCCGACGAGGTCGGCATCCCGGCCGTGATCGAGACTACGCGCCGGCTCGGCGTGCAGTCGGACCTGCCCGAGGTGCCGAGCCTGGCGCTCGGCTCGGCGGAAGTCACGCTCCTGGAGATGACCCGCGCCTATGCCGGCGTCCTCGCCAGCGCGGCGCCCGTCGAGACCTACGCGGTGCATGCGATCCGCGGGGCGGGGCCCAAGCCCCTGCACCTGCGCGGACCGCCGACCTCCTGGACGGTGCTCAGCACGGCGAGCCGCGCGATGATGCTCGACGCGCTCCAGGCCGTGGTCGACGGCGGCACCGGCAAGGGCGCCCGGGTTCCCGGGCTCGCGGTCGGCGGCAAGACCGGCACGACGCAGGAATATCGCGACGCCTGGTTCGTCGGGGTGACGCCGGACATGGTGGTGGGCGTCTGGGTGGGCAACGACGACAACACGCCGATGGCCAAGGTCAGCGGCGGCGACCTGCCCGCCGGCATCTTCCGCGATTTCGTCCAGCGTGCCGGCGCCCAGATGGCGAGCCGGCGCAAGCGTCCCTCCGCCGCCAGGGCCGAGCCCGTGCCCACCGTCGCGGTGCAGGAGGCGCCGCCCTCCGGCGCTGAGCTGCGCGGCGTGCCGGAGGTCATCGACACGGGCACCCTGGCGATCCGGGGCCGCACCATCCGCCTGCTCGGCGTCGAGGGCGAGCCCGGCGCCTCCGCCCGGCGGCTCGCGCGCTACCTGCGCCGGCGCGAGGTGGTCTGCCTGCCGGCCGCCGGGGAGCCGGACGGCGCCGCCCAGCGCTGCCGGATCGACGGCGACGACCTCGCCTCGCTGATCCTCGCGGCCGGCGGCGCCCGCGCCACCGCCGACGCGCCCGCCGATCTGCTCGCCGCCGAGGAGCAGGCCCGCTCCGAGCGGGCCGGCCTCTGGCGGCGGGGCCGCTGATCCGGCCCGGTCAGGCCGCCCGGACCGTCGCGAGGAACCGCGTCACCTCCGCGCCGTGATGCTCGGATTGCCGGGACAGCTCCGAGGCCGAGACGAGGACCTGCGAGGCGGCCGCCCCCGTTCCGGCGGCCGCGTTCGCGACGCCGGAGATGTTGGCGGTGACCTCGTTGGTGCCCGTGGCGGCCTGGCTGACGTTGCGCACGATCTCCTGGGTGGCCGCGCCCTGCTCCTCGACGGCCGCGGCGATCGTCGCGGCGACGACGCTCATCTCGCGGACCCGGCCGGTGATGCCCTCGATGGCGGCGACGGCCCCCTCCGTCGAGGCCTGGATTTCGCCGATCTGGCGCGAGATCTCGTCGGTAGCCCGGGCGGTCTGGGTCGCGAGCTCCTTCACCTCCGCCGCGACGACCGCGAAGCCGCGCCCCGCCTCGCCGGCGCGCGCGGCCTCGATCGTGGCGTTCAGGGCAAGAAGGTTGGTCTGGCCGGCGATGCTAGAGATGAGGCCCACCACCTCGCCGATCTTGGCCGCGCCCTGGGAGAGCGCCTGCACGAGGGCAGCGGTCTCGCCGGCCTGGGCGACGGCGCCCTCGGCCAGCGTCGCGGCCCCGTCGACCTGCCGGCCGATCTCGTGGACCGAGGCGCCGAGCTCCTTCGCCGCGGTGGCGACCATGGTGACGTTCGTCGCCGCCTCCTCGGCCGCCGCGGCGACGGTGGTCGATTGGCTGCTCGTCTGGGCCGCGTTCGCGCTCATGGACTGCGCCGTCGTCTCCAGCTCGGTGGCCGCGGCGGAGACCGCGCCGACGATGTTGCCGACCGCGCCCTCGAAGGAATCGGCCATCGCGCGCATCGCCGCCTTGCGCTGCGCCTCGATTCCGGCGCGGGCGAGCTCCGCCTCCTGCTCCAGGGCGCCGGTCCGGATCATGTTCGCCTTGAAGATGCCGACGGCGGCGGCCATCGCGCCGACCTCGTCGCCGCGGCCCTCCCCGGGGATAGCCACGCCGAGATCCTTGTCCGCGAGCCGGCTCATGGCGCCGGTCAGCGCGGTGATCGGGCGGGAGATGCCGAGATGCAGCATGAGGAGGCCGAGGGCCGCGACCACGATCATGGCGCCGAGCCCGACGGCGGCCGCCATCCGCGACAGGCTCGCGGCCTCCGCGGCGCTTGCGCTGCGGCGGCCGAGCAGCGCGGCCTCGTCGGCGATGATCTCGTTCGCCTTGGCGCGCAGGGCGTCCATCGCGGCCTTGCCGGCGCCGGAGGCCTCGAGGCGCCGCGCCGCCTCCTGCGTGGAGGGGTCGCGCATCAGGGCGATCTCGCGCTCGGCCACCCCCTCGCGCCATTGCCGGGCGAATCCGTCGAGGGCGGCGAGCCGCCCCTGCTGCACGGCGTTGTCGGCGGTGAGCGTTCGCGCCGCCGCGAAGGCCGCGGCATAGGCCTGCTGGCCGTTCCGATAGGGGTTGAGGAAGGCGTCGTCCGCCGTGATGAGGTAGCCGCGCAGGCCGGTCTCCTGATCGACCATGGCGCCGGTGATGCGCTTCATCTCGGCCAGGACCTTGTGGGTGTGCTCGGTCCAGCCGGCCGTCTCCTCGATCGTCGAGAGGTTGCGCAGCGACACGGCCGAGACGCAGACCGCGACGAGAACGGTCAGAGCAGGGCTAGACCGATCTTCACGGCAATCTTCAGGTCGACGATTCGCGACAGCATCTTCGGTTTTCCCTCGCCGCAAACTCCGTTGCCGAGGCGATCCCGGGCGCGGTGCGACGCGAGCCAGCAGGGCTCAAAAGAGGATAACCGACCCTTAAGGAGCCTCTCAAAAAGGCGGTTTCGAATTTGGTATTCGTAATTTTTCCATTCCCACCGTGACCCTCGGTTGCACGGCTGCCCTATCGGAACGGCGGCTCGTCGAAGCTTCGGAGCTTGCGCGAATGCAGGCCGTGGCGGTCGGCGCGCAGGTTGTCGAGGGCGGCCAGCCCGATCAGCAGGTGCTCGGCGACCGCCTGCTCGTAGAAGGCGTTGGCTGCCCCCGGCAGCTTGATCTCGCCGTGGAGCGGCTTGTCGGAGACGCAGAGCAGGGTGCCGTAGGGGACGCGCAGGCGGTAGCCCTGGGCGGCGATGGTGCCGCTCTCCATGTCCACGGCGATGGCGCGCGAGAGGTTGATGCGCCGCCGCTCCTGGGAGAAGCGCAGCTCCCAGTTGCGGTCGTCGTAGGTGACGACGGTGCCGGTGCGCAGGCGCCGCTTGAGGGCGTCGCTGGTCTCGCCGGTCACGCCGGCCGCGGCCGCCTGGAGCGCGAGCTGAACCTCGGCGAGCGCCGGCACCGGCACGTCGGGCGGCACGAGCTCGTCGAGGATGCGGTCGCGGCGGAAATAGCCGTGGGCCAGCACGTAGTCGCCGATGGTCTGCGACTGGCGCAGGCCGCCGCAATGCCCGACCATCAGCCAGCAATGCGGGCGCAGCACCGCGAGGTGGTCGGTGATCGTCTTCGCGTTGGACGGGCCGACGCCGATATTGACCAGCGTCGTGCCCTGCATGGAGCCGTCGGAGCCCCGGGCGACGAGGTGGTAGGCCGGCATCTGGTACTTGTGCCAGGGCGAGGCCGCGATGAGCGCGGCCGGATCGGCCGAGGCCGCCTCCGCCCGCGTGACCGTGATGCCGCCGGGCAGGATCAGGCGCTCGAAACCGCCCTCGTCGCTCGCCAGACGCTCGAGCCCGTGGCGGACGAAGCCATCGACGTAGCGGTGGTAGTTCGTCAGCAGGATCCAGGGCTGCACGTCGCGCCAGTCGCTGCCGGTGTAGTGGACGAGCCGGCGCAGGGAGTAGTCGACCCGGATGGCGTCGAAGAGGGCCAGCGGACGCGGCTCGCCCGCGTGTTCGAGCCAGAGCCCGTCGGCGATCTCGTCGCCCACCACCGAGAGCAGGGGGACGGGAAACCAGGTGGCGAGGTCGCGCGAGGTGATGCCGGCCCGCGCCAGGCTGGCGCCGGGCTCGACCACGTAGGGGTAGGGGATCTCCTGGGCGCTCAGGCCCACCTCCAGGCTCGCGCCGTAATCGGCGACGAGGGGCCGGAGCTGCTCGAGGAGGTAGGGCCGGAAATGGCCCGCCTGCGTCACCGTGGTACTGTACGTGCCCGGCGCCTGGAACTTCGCGGTAGCGCGGTTGATCCGCGGCATTGGTCCCGTGGGCTGATAGGTGATCCGCAGCTCGGGGTAGCGGAACTGCAGCCGCTCAGCGTGGGTCGGCGGCGGGCCGCCGTCGAGGTAGCGCGCGAGCGCCGCCTGCAGCGCCTGGGTCGCCGCGGCATGCAGGGCCGCCAGCCGGCCGACCGCGATCTCGGGGTCGGCCACGGATTCCATCGGTCGCAGCTCGTCGCGGATCACGCCATCGCCCTCCGGTCGTCTCGGGGTCGACCCTGTGCCGCCTTCGGCCCGCTACCGCAACCGGACGGGCTCCTTCCCGGGTCTCGAAAGCAAGGGGCGAAGCACGCCCGCCCCTAGCGCTGTCCGCTCCGCGCGCCATGTCCTCCCACAATGCACGAGGCGCCGACCCCCGACCCGCTGATCCTGACGCTCCGGATGGAGGCGGAGGCCTTCGCGCATTTCGACGGCCTGCGGCGGCGCCACTTTCCGGAGCGCCTCAACCGCATCCCGGCCCACGCGACCCTGTTCCACCACCTGCCCGGGCCGGACGAGGCCGAGATCGCCGCGACCCTGGCGGAACTGACCCGGGGGCGGGACGCGCCCGAGATCGCGGTCACGGGCCTGCGCTTCACCGGCCGCGGCGTCGCCTACGTTCTCGAATCGGCGGCCCTGTCCGCCCTCCGGGCCGAGCTCGCCCGCCGCTTCGCCGGCGTCCTGACCGCCCAGGACCGCCAGGGCTGGCGCCCGCACGTCACGGTCCAGAACAAGGTGCGGCCGGAGGAGGCGCGGGCCCTCCACGCCGCCCTCGAACAGGGCTTCGTCCCGTTCCGCTTCACCGCGCCGGGGCTGCTGCTCTGGCGCTACCTCGGCGGTCCCTGGGAGGAGCGGGGCGCCTTCGCCTTCGGACGACCCCGTGACCGCGCCGGGACGGCGCCTATCTAGCCCACCATGAAGGTCCCCCTGTCCGCCTACGAGCGTCTTCCCCTGGCCGAGCGGGCCTCGGTCCTGTGGCGGCGCCTGCGCCTCAACGAACTCGGGCCGCTCGCGGCGCTGCTCGCCGTCAGCCTGCTCGGCTACGGCTTCATCGCGCTGGCCGACGAGGTCGGCGAGGGCTCGACCGAGGCCTTCGACCGCAAGATCCTCCTATCCCTGCGCAATCCCACCGACCTGTCGGACCCGATCGGGCCGCGCTGGCTCGAGGAGACCATGCGCGACATCACAGGGCTGGGCAGCATGTTCACGATCACCTTCGTGACGCTGGCGGTCGCCGCCTACCTCGCGCTGACGCGGCGCCGGCGCATCGCCGTGTTCGTCCTCGCGGCGATCGGCGGAGGAACGCTCGCCTCGACGGTGCTCAAGATGTTCTATCAGCGCCCCCGGCCCGACCTCGTGCCCCACGGCATGGACGTGTTCACCGCGAGCTTCCCGAGCGGCCACGCCATGATGTCGGCGATCGCCTACCTGACGCTCGCGAGCCTGCTCGCGCGCGTCGACCGCGAGCCCCGGATCAAGATCCTCGTGCTGCTCCTGGGCGTGCTGATCACGCTGCTGGTCGGGATCAGCCGGGTCTATCTCGGCGTGCACTGGCCGAGCGACGTCCTCGCCGGCTGGTGCGTCGGCGCGGCCTGGGCGGGCCTGTGCTGGTTCGTGGCCCTGCAGCTCCAGCGCCGGGGCGAGGTCGAGGCGCCGGACCCACCGCCCTCGTGAGGCTCGGCCCGTTAGGGTTAAGCCAAGCTTACCGCTTCCCGCCATGCGCGAATCCTGCTTGGTTGCGTTCAACGATGATGCAACCCGCGGATGACCCGATGACCGGAGCGACACCCGAACGCCGACGCGAGCCCCGCCGCCGGGCCCTGCTCGGCGCCGACCTGAGCGTTTCCGCCATGGCCTCCACCACGGCCTGTCTGGTTCGCGACATCACGGGGGACGGCGCCTGCCTCGCGGTGGGCGAGACCATACCGCTTCCCGACACCTTCGACCTCACGATCCCGCACCAGGCCGCCACGCGCCGGGCGAGGCTGATCTGGCGCGAGGGCGACCGGGCCGGCATCAGCTTCATCCGCCCACGGCCGGCGGCCGTGCCGGTTTCCCTCGAAGTCGCCCGGGACCTGCGGGCCTGCCGGGCCGAGAACAGCGCCCTGCGCGCCCGCGTCGCAACGCTCGAGGCGCTGGACTAGACCGGGCTCGGAACCGCGCCTTCCGTGACGGGGTTCCCGGGGTCGACCTCGGACGGCGCGGTTTCAGGACGGGAGCCTCATGGCGGATGACGACCTCACACTCTCCCGACGCAACCTGCTGCGCGCCGGCGGCGCCACGTTGACGGGGGCGGCGCTCGGGATGAACGCGGCCTCCGCCGCCTCGCCCGGCGGGCCTTCCGTGCCGGCCGATACCGGCGCGGTACAGGGCGGCAAGGTCCTGTTTCCGAACTGGCGCGGCCCGGGCGACCGCGAGCCGCCGCCGCCGGGCGCGCCGATGCCGCCGGGCAAGCGCGTGGGCTTCGCCATCGTCGGCCTCGGGCGTCTCAGCCTCGAGGAACTGCTGCCGGCCTTCGGGGAAACGAAAAAGGCCCGCCTCGTCGCCCTGATGTCGGGCACGCCCGACAAGGCGCGGCTCGCGGCCGAGCAATACGGCGTCGCGCCGGACGCGGTCTACGGCTACGGCGAGTGGGAGGGGCTGCGCCAGAACACGGCCGTGCAGGTCGTCTACATCGTGACGCCGAATGGGCTGCACCGCGACCAGGTCCTCGCCGCCGCGGCGGCCGGCAAGCACGTGCTCTGCGAGAAGCCGATGGCCAATTCCTCGGCCGAGGCGCGCGACATGATCGCGGCGTGCGCGAAGGCGAACGTCAAGCTGATGATCGCCTATCGCTGCCAGTACGAGCCCTACAACCGCGAGGTCGCCCGGCTGTCGCGCTCCGGCGAGTTCGGCCGACCGCGCATGATCACGGCCTTCAACGGCCAGACCACGGGGTTGCCGGAGCAATGGCGCCTGAAGAAGGCGCTGGCCGGTGGCGGCGCGCTGCCCGATATCGGCATCTACTGCCTCAACACCATCCGCGCACTCCTGGGCGAGGAGCCGGTCCTGATCCAGGCGCAGATCCATTCCAGCCCGGACGATCCGAAATTCAAGGAGGTGGAGGAGAACGTCGCCTTCACGATGCGCTTCCCCTCCGGCGTCATCGCGCAATGCGGGACGAGCTACGGCGTCCACGAATCGCGCCGGCTGCAGGTCCATACCGAGCGCGGCGACCTCGATCTGCAGAACGCCTTCGCCTACGAGGGCCAGCGCCTCGTCATCTCCTATCCCGACGGCAAGGCCGAGGCCCGGGTGACGCGGGTGCTCGCGCAGAAGAACCAGTTCGCCCTCGAGATCGACCACATGGCGGAATGCGTCCTCAACGATCGCCGCCCGCGCACGCCCGGCGAGGAGGGCCTGCAGGACCATGTCCTCATGGAGGCGATCTACGAATCCGCCCGCACCGGCGCCCCGGTCACCCTGAAACCCGCCGAAGGCCTCGACGCCACCCGCGGCCCGGAGCTGGAGGAGACGGGCTGAGACGGTCTCACATCGACGCGCGCGACGCGTCGAGGCGGGTCAGTCGGTCACGAGGTGGAGGGCGCGGGCGGCCGGCGCGAGCTGGACCCGGCGGCCCCAGCCGAAGCTGAGGAAATCCTGCTCGATGCCGTCGGCGAAGACCACGCCGCCGTCGTTCATCCGCGAGGTGACGCGGAGGGGTTGGTCGGTGAGCTTGCCGGCGCGCATCCGGGCGGAGGTGGCGACGCTGGGGAAGGGCTCGCGCACCCAGTAGCCGACGCCCGGCTCCGACGGGTCGAGGGACAGGCCGAGCCCCGTCGCCTCGGCGATGGAGCGCGCCCAGCCCGTGGCGCCCGTCCCCGAGGCGACGATGAGGCCGCTCGAGGAATGGTCCTCGGCCTGCGCGCCGAGCTCGATCCGGTAGCGGGCGGATTGATGGCTGCGATGGCCGACGAAGATCTCGTTGAGGGCGAACAGGGTCTCGCCGCCATCGAGCACGGCCTGCACCATGGTGCGCCGCTCGATCCGGGCCGCGCCGTGGACGCTCGCCGGCAGGAGCCGGCCGAGCCGGTCGACGGCGATGCGCGCGAGGACACCGTCATAGAGGTCGGGGGCCGGGTTGACCCCGATCACGGGCTGGCTCCCGAGATATTTCGCGACGTTGGCCACCAACCCGTCCTGCCCGACGGCGACGACGACGTCCTCGGCGGCGAAGAGGAAGCGGTCGAGGTCGCCCCGCCGCACAACGGCCTGCCGCCAATCACCCGGGACCGAGGCGCGCGCCTGCGCCAGGACGGCCTGGAAGCGCTCGTGGCGCTCCGCCACCGCCTCGATCCGCTCGCCGCGGCTCTCCAGGAAGAACCGGGCCTGGCCGCGGGTCGCGTGGCGGGCGATCAGCTGCTCGTAATCGGTCTCGCGGATCACGAAGACGGCGCGGGGCGTCACGGCCGGCATGGGGGCGTTCTCAGCGGGCGTCGACCAGGGCGGGGCCCCCGCGGAACTCGCGCAGCATCGTGGCGAAGAGGTCGGGCGTCACGTTGAGGTGCTCGATGCTGGTCAGCTTGCCGGCGAGCTCCTGCGCGGCGAGGCCGAGCGCCACGGCCGGCGGCAGGTCGCGGTAGATGGCCACGCGCTGCGCCTCGGCCTGCGCCCGCGCGCCCTCGACGAGGCGGATGCGCTCGGCCTCGGCGCTCGCCTCGACGCCGCGCGCCTGCGCGAGGCCCGCGGCGCGGCTGCGGGCATTCTCCGCCTCCTCCGCGATGAGCAGCTTCTCGCGCCGTGCCAGCTCGGTCCGGGTCGCGAGCTCGTTCTCGGCGATCGCGCGCTCCTTCTCCACGGCGAGCGCGCGGCGGGAGAAGGTCGCCTCGTCGGCCTTCTGCTGCAGGGCCTCGAAGGTAGGCGTCTGCAGCGCGCGCTCCAATTCGCTGCTGGGCGCGAGATTGGTGAGCCGCACGGTCACCACCGCGATGCCGATCTCGGCCAGGGAGGCATCCGCCGTCAGCGCGGCCCCGAGACGGCCGCGCAGGGGCTCGGGGCCCGCGTCGAGGAGCGCCCGCACAGGGCCCGCACCGAGATATTGCAGCACGGCCTGACTGGCGAGCCCGGCGATGCGCGCCTCGATCTTCTCGATGGGCTCGCCCTGGAGCCGGCCCGTGGCGAGATCGATGGAGAAGTCGACGCGGCTCGCCAGCCGTTCGGGATCGACGACGTGCCAGCCGATCGTCCCCTGCACCGCGACGACCTGGAAGTCCTGGCTGCGGCCCTTCACGAAGAGCGTCATCTCGCGGTCGTCCATGGGGATCTCGGCGATGCTGGCGGTCTCCGGCCGGAACCAGAACACGGGGCCCCGCTCGCTCAGCCGCACCCGGCCCTTGCGGTAGCGGATGACGTGGCTGCTCGCCTCGCTCCTCAGCTGGGCGACCAAACCGATGTTGCGGATCGTGGCCATGATCTCCTCCTCGGGGTCAGCGCGGCCGTTGGAAACGGTAGAGTTCGGCGGGGCGGAAGGACGTGCCGGCCTCGCGAAGGCCGGTGGCGGAGAGCCAGCCCCGGTCGAGCATCCGCCGGCGGAAGGCGGGCTTGTTGAGGGGGGCGCCCAGGATCGCCTCGTGCACGTCCTGCAGCTGGCGCAGGGTGAAGTGCTCGGGCAGCAGGGCGAAGCCGACCTCCGAGTAGTCGAGCTTGCCCCGCAGCCGCAGGACGGCGAGCGCCAGGATCTCGGCGTGGTCGAAGGCGAGCGGGAGTGGCGCGCCACCCGCCGCGCGGGCGGTGACCGGGCCGCCGGCCTCGCCGGCCCAGGGCACGTCGAGGGTGGCGGCGACGAGACCCGACCCGCCCGCCAGCGCCTCGGCGAAGGCGCGCTCGCTCAACAGGGCGAGGTAGGCGACGCTGACGATGCGCATCCGCGGATCGCGGTCGAGGCCGCCGAAGGTGTAGAGCTGTTCGAGATGGGCTTGCGTCAGCCCGGCCTTGTCGCGCAGCACCCGCGCGGCCGCGGCCTCGAGGGGCTCGTCGATGCCCACGAGGCCGCCCGGCAGCGCCCAGCGGCCCGCATGGGGATGGGCCTGCCGCTCCAGGAGGAGCGCCGCGAGGCTCCCGCCGCTCAAGCCCAGGAGGACGAGGTCGACGGCCAGGGTGAGCCGCTCGTAGGCGCTCGGGTCGTAGCCGTCGAGGAACTCCGCTTCGCTCGCCATGACGCCTTATATCCAATCTGCATCTTACTAAGACGCGGATTGGATATAAGTCAAACCTTCGCGCCCCCGAGCGACGGGACACTCGCCGGATCAGGTCCGCCGCTGCGGGCGCGCAGGATCAGGCGAGGCCGAGCTTCTCCGCCAGACCGATGCGCTGGAGCTTGCCGGTGGCGCCCTTCGGAATCTCCTCGAGGAAGACGATCTTGGCCGGCACCTTGAACGGGGCCAGGCGCTCCGAGGCGAAGCCGCGCAGGTCCTTCTCGGGGATGGACTCGCCCTCGCGCAGCACGACGGCCGCGACGACGTCCTCGCCGAGCTTGTCGTGGGGCATCGCGAAGGTGACGCATTGCGACACGGCCGGGTGGTCCATCAGGACCTCGTCGACCTCGCGGGGCGAGATCTTCTCGCCGCCCCGGTTGATGATCTCCTTCAGGCGGCCCGTGATCCGGAGGTAGCCGTCCTCGGACAGGGTTCCCTGGTCGCCGGTCCGGAACCAGCCCTGGCGGGTGAAGGCCGAGGCGTTGGCGGCCTCGTTGTTCTCGTAGCCCGTCATGACGTTGTCGCCGCGGATCACGATCTCGCCGGTCTCGCCGGCGGGCAGGGGCTCGCCGTCCTCGTCGACGATCGCGATCTCGGGGCCGGCCGCGATGCCGACGGAGCCGGCGTAGTGCGGCCGCGGCGGCAGCGGGTTCGAGGCCATCTGGTGGGCGGCCTCGGTCATGCCGTAGGCCTCGATCAGGGGCGCCCCGAACACGGCCTCGATCTCCTGCATCACCTGCGGCGGCATCGAGGACGAGGAGGAGCGGATGAACCGCAAGGGGTTCGCCTTGATGATCTCGGCGTTGCGCGAGGCGCGGCCGAGGATCGCCTGATGCATGGTCGGCACCGCCGTGTACCAGGTCGGCCGGACCTCGCTCATCCAGCCGAAGAACTTGAGCGCGTTGAAGCCCGTCGTGCACGAGACCTGGCCGCCCGCCGCGAGCGGGGCCAGGATGCCCGCGATCAGGCCGTGGATGTGGAACAGCGGCATGATGTTGAGGCCGCGATCCTCGCTGGTAAAGGCGAGCGCCGTGCGGATGTTGCAGGCGGATGCGCAGACGTTGCGCTGGCTGAGCGGCACGATCTTGGGCCGCGAGGTCGTGCCCGAGGTGTGCAGGACGAGGGCGACGTCGTCCGGCTCGGCCGGTCCGCCGCGGGCCGGCGCGCCTCCCGGCATGTCGCCGAAGGACAGGGTGAAGCTGCCGGCCCCCTCCTCGGGCGTGGGGTGCAGCCGCGCCACGGGCAGGCCGAGGCGTTCCGCCACCGCGACGGCGGGCGACCCGTCGCCCTCGGCGACGATGAGCAGCCGGGCGTTGAGGTCGGTGAGGTAGAACGCGAACTCGTCCGCCTTGTAGGCCGGGTTGAGCGGGGCCGAGGTGGTGCCGGCCGCGACCGCGATGAAGGCCGCGGCCATTTCCGGCCCATTGCCGAGCACGATGCCGACCCGGTCGCCGCGGCCGATGCCCTGGGCGTTCAGGGCCACGATCGTCCGCTCCGTCAGGGCGCGCAGGGCGCCGAAGCTGAGGGGCACGCCGCCCGGGCTCGACAGGGCGGTGGCCTCGTCCGAGCCGGCCCGGATCAGGGCGTGGAGGGTGGTTGCTGCCTTCTCGGCCATGGGCGTGGTCCTTGAGGTCTTCGGGGTCAGGCCGGCGTGATGGCGAGGCGCCCGCGGGCCTTGTCGAGGCTCTGCGACAGGAGCCGCATCAGGGCGTAGACCGTGTCGATATGCGGGGTGGGCGTGTCGGTGAGGCGGCCGAGCTCGATGATCGAGCCGACGAGCGCCTCGAGCTCGATGGGGCGGCCGGCCTCGACGTCCTGGAGCATGGAGGTCTTGTGCGCGCCGACCTTCTCAGCCCCGGCGATGCGCTTCTCGATGCCGAGCTTGAAGGTGATGCCGAGCTTGTTGGCGATGGTCTCCGCCTCCCGCATCATGTCGGCGGCGAGCGCCCGGGTCTCCGGGAACTGGCAGATCTCGACGAGGGTGGCGTGAGCGAGCGCCGAGATCGGGTTGAAGCTCAGGTTCCCCCAGAGCTTGAGCCAGATCTCGGCCCGGATGTCGCTGGTCACCGGCGCGCGGAAGCCCGCCTTGATCAGGCGCTGGGCGAGCGCCTGGACGCGGGGGCTCATCGTGCCGTCGAGCTCGCCCAGCCCGAAGCGGTGACCCTCGATCACCTGAACGACCCCCGGTTCGGTCAGCACGGCCGCCGGGTAGACCACCGAGCCGATCACCTGCGCGGGGTCGAGATGCTTGGCGATGAGGCCGCCGGGATCGGCCGTCTCGAGGTGGGTCCCCGCGAGCTCACCGCCGTGCCCGCGCGAGAAGTACCACCACGGGATGCCGTTCTGCATCGTCACGAAGACGGTCTCGGGGCCGACGAGGTGGCGCAGGTCGGCGGCGATTGGGCCGACCTGGTGCGCCTTCACGGTGAGCAGCACGACCTCGTGCGGGCCGGCCTCCTCCATGGATTGCGTCGCCCGGACGTCCCGGGCGTGGATCTCGGAGCCGTCCTCCTCGATCAGCCGCATGCCGCCGGCCTCGATCGCCTTGAGGTTGGCGCCCCGCGCGATGAAGGTCACCCGCTCGCCGACATTGGCGAGCCTGACGCCGAGAAAGCCGCCGATGGCACCGGCGCCGACGATCGCGATACTCATGCTCGTGTTCCTGATGTCCGGCCCGCTGACGGGAGCCCGATGGTCTCGCTCACTGCGTCCTCCGCCCCGGGGTGAGGATCACGGCCGGGAAAGGGTTCGCCCAACGCGCATCCCCGTCAGCCGCGGGAAGAGGCCCGATGCGTCGGCACGGCTTGCCTCCGGCGAAGCGATGCAGGAGCGAGGGAAGGATCAAGACGGGAATGGAGGCGCCCTCGGCCACGCTCACGCCGGTTTCCGCGGGGCTGGCGCAACAGGCGACCTCATAACCTTCTTTTCGAACTCGTCTTGCCACGTCTGTGGTTTTATCCGCCCTTATTTTGAATTCAAGAAGCTTTGCCAGCATTCGACCGGTGGTTGGGCTGAAAAAATTTGACGCTGTTCAACAAAAAATTTGAAGAGTTGCGCGGAGCTGCAGGCGCTGGGTGTGGTGCGCTGCGAGGCGTTCAGGGCCGGTTTCCATGCCGAAAACGTGAGGCGGACGGCGTCAGGCGTGGCGGAACATTCACCGGGGTTCATCGTTCAGTCGGTCCGAGCGCGCCCGAACACATCCTGTGGTCGCAGCGCGCTTCAAGAACGGGAGTTTTCCCATGAGCAGCACGACCGACAAGGTCAAGGGCCTCGCCAACGAAGCGGTCGGCAACATCAAGCAGGGCATCGGCTCGGCGACCGGCAACGAGAAGCTGCAGGCCAAGGGCAAGGCTCAGGAGCTGAAGGGCGACGCGCAGAAGACGGTCGGCGATGCCAAGGACGGCATCAAGAACGCCGCCCAGGGCGCGGCCGACGCCGTCAAGAAGATCTGATCCTCGTGTCGTAGAGCCGCGCGGCATGGGCCGCGGCGGGATTGGTGGGAGCGCCCCTGGAGGGATCCGGGGGCGCCTTCTTGCATTCGGGCGGCCGGCGTGAAGGATCGGCCCGGGTCCGCCGCGCTATGAAGCGGTTCGCGGGCTCGACCTCAGGAGAGCGACAGCATGCCGGCCCGTCCCTGGTCCGACCTGACGACGCGGGACTTCGCCAGCCGCGACATGGCCCGCGCCATCGCGGTCCTGCCCGTCGCGGCGACCGAGCAGCACGGGCCGCACCTGCCGCTCTCGACCGACCTGATCATCGCGGAGGGCTACCTCGCCCGCGTGGCGGCGTGCACGCCCGACGACCTCGACGTGCTGGTCCTGCCCATCCAGAGCCTGGGCAAGTCGGACGAGCACGACGCCTATCCGGGCACGCTCACCCTGACGACGACGACGGCGCTCCGGGCCTGGACGGAGATCGGCGCGAGCGTCCACCGCGCCGGCTGCGAGAAGCTCGTCATCGTCACCTCGCACGGCGGCAACAGTGCGCTGATCGACCTCGTCGCCGGCGATCTGCGCGCGCGGCACGGGTTGCTCGCCGTCACCACGGCCTGGAGCCGTTTCGGCTATCCGGACGGGCTGTTTCCCGAGGACGAGATCCGCCACGGCATCCATGCCGGCGGCATCGAGACCGCCCTCATGCTGGCGCTCAGGCCCGACCTCGTGCGCCGCGAGGCGGTGGCGCTCTTCGAGCCGCGCTCGGTCGCGATGAAGCGGGAGTTCCGCTACCTGCGGGCCGGCCGCCCGGCCGCCTTCGCCTGGAAGGCCGGCGACCTGCATGCCTCGGGCGCCATGGGCGACGCCCGGCTCGGCACCGCCGAGGCGGGGCACGCCGCCCTCGACTACGGCGCCCGCGCCTTCGTCGAGCTGCTGCGCGACGTCGACCGCTTCCGGCTCGGGGACGGCGCGCCGTAACCCCGGCAGGCGGGCCGGCGAAGAGCAGAGACCAGGCCGCGCCGCGGCCCACAGGGCCTGAGCGATGAGCCTTGCCGCCATAAGCCTCCCCATCGCCGCGCCGCGGCCTTCGCCCGCTGCCGCGCAGCCGCTAAGGTCGCGCTCCTTGGCGGGGCGAAGCGGCGACAGGGCAGTCATGGCGCTGGAGGACAGGCTCGCCGCCGCGATGGCGGCGGCGCAGGGCGGGGACGCGGCCGCCTACCGCGCCCTGCTGCGCGACTGCCTGCCGGTCATCGCCGGCATGGCCCGTGCCCAGGGCGTGCGGGCCGACGGGATCGACGACGTGGTGCAGGACACTCTGCTCACCATCCACAAGGCACGCGCCACCTACGATCCGGCCCGCCCGTTCCTGCCCTGGCTGCGCGCCATCGCGCAGCGGCGGGCCATCGACGTCATGCGGCGCGGCGGCCGCCGGCCGCGGGAGGTCCACGATCCGGTCGCCTACGAGGCCCACGCGGACCACGAGCCCGTGCCCGGCCAGGCCCTGGAAACGCGCGAGCGCGACCGCGCCCTTGCGCAGGCCGTCGCCGCCCTGCCGCCGGGGCAGCGGGAGGCGGTCGAGCACCTTGCCTTCCGCGAGCGCTCGCTGGCCGAGGCAGCGATCCTGACCGGACGCAGCAAGGGTGCCCTGAAGGTCAACCTGCACCGCGCGCTGAAGGCGCTGCGCCTGACGCTCACGAGGGACAAGGGAGAGGGGGATGTCTGAGGGCCCGCCCGGCACGAGCGCCCGGCACGACCGCCTGCTCGAAGATCTAGCCGACAACCTGACTCCGGTCCGGCGTCTGCGCACGCCCTGGCTTCGCGGTCTTTCCTGGTTCGTGGGCGCGGTCGCGCTCGGCCTCGCCCTGATGCCCTTGGCCGATGTCGAGGGCCTGCGCATCCGGATGGCACTGCCCGACCTGCGCTACGCGGCGCTCGGCGCGCTGCTCACGGCGTTGACGGCGGCCATCGCCACGTTTCAGACGAGCGTGCCCGGCCGCAGCGCGTCCTGGGCCCTGCTGCCCCTGGCGCCCACCGCCCTCTGGGTCGGCGCGAGCGGCCTCGGCTGCCTGCGCAACTGGGTGGCGCCGGGCACGAACCTGGCCGATGGGGGCGAGACGGGCGGCTGCCTCGTCTTCCTGCTCGCCTTCTCCGTCCCGCTCTCGCTCGCCCTCGTGCTGATGCTGCGGCGGGCCTGCCCGCTCAGGCCCAACCTGACGGCGGCGCTCGGCGGTCTCGCGGCGGCGGCCGGCGCCGCCGCGCTGCTGGTGCCGTTCCATCCCCACGATGCCACGGTGACGGATCTTGCCGCCCACCTCGTCGTCGTCGCCGGGATCATCGCGGCGAACGGCCTCGCCGGCGGGCGTCTCCTCGCCGGCGAGGCCGGCCGGGGCTAGGCCGCGGCCTTGCGGTTGACGCCCTGCTCGGCGAGGCCCGTTAGGGTCTTGTCCGTGGCGCGCTCCTCGTCGAGGCTTTGCTGCAGGAGGCCGACGACGTTGTGGTGGCCTAGCTGCTTGGCGTAGGCGATGATCGTGCCGTAGCGGGTGATCTCGTAATGCTCGACGGCCTGGGCCCCGGCGATCAGCGCCGCATCCATGACCTGCGGGTCGTCGACGTCGCCCATGATCTCCTTGGTCTCGGCGATGATGCCGTCCATGGCCGCGCAATCGACGCCCTTGGCCGGCTTGTCGAGCATCTTGAAGACCTGATCGAGGCGCTCGATCTGGCCTTCCGTCTGGCGCAGGTGCTGCTCGAAGCCCTGCTTGAGCTGCTGGTTGGTCGCCTTGTCGATCATCTTCGGCAGGGCTTTGGTGATCTGCTGCTCGGCGTAGTAGATGTCCTGCAGCATATGCGTGAACAGGTCGTCCAGCGTCTTGATCGGCTTCGAGAAGAGGCCCATGTCGCGCGTCCCTTTGTTTGAGCTTGACGGGCGGCACCGAAGCACACGCGCCCATCCTATGTGGAGAGAACGAAGGGGCGGATCGCGGGGTTCCTGATTCGATCAGGCTCGTCGGCAGATCGCAGGCCTCCTACGGCGTGAGGCCAAGGGACAAAGCCCGCAAACGCGGATAGGATGACGTCTCCCGGGTTGCAATCGGTGCCCGAATGAACGTTCACCCCTCAATCCTTGATGGCAAGGCGCAGGGGCAGGCCACCTTCGGCATGGCGAACCTTCGCACGGAGCGGACCGGGCTTCCCTTCATCGTGTTCATCTCGCAGCGGGGTGGCGCCGAGCATGATGTACGGGTCAAGATCTCGCCGGCGCCGAAAGTCAGGGCCGAGGAAACGAGTACCTACGCTTTGCGTCCCTATCGTTGCACCGATGGACCCGGCCTGACCGCAGGGGAGGAGCAACTGCTGGCCCGCTGGATCGAGCGGAACATGGACGTTCTCGTCGAGTACCGGGATGGGACCATCGCGTTCACGGAGGACGCGATCGACCGGATCAAGCCGATCTAGCGCATCAATCCCTGTCGTCCTCGGTCTCGGGCGTGCGGCCCGGCCAGGTGACGATGCGGTCCAAGAGCTCGTCCTCGGAGAACTCCTCCTCGTTGCCGGAGACGCGCCCGCGCACCGAGATGCCGGCCTCGTGGACGCTGGCGCGACGGCCCGAGACGAGGGGGTGCCACGGATAGAGGTCGCGCCCCTCGTTCAGGAGGCGGTAGGCGCAGGTCGGCGGCAGCCAGGCGATGGTGCGCACGGCCTCCGGCGTCAGGCGCACGCAATCGGGCACCCGCTTCTGACGGTTGGCGTAGTCGCGGCAGCGGCAGCCATGCCCGTCGAGCAGGGTGCAGCCGACATCCGTCGGGAAGACCTCGCCGGTGTCCTCGTCCTCGAGCTTCAGAAGGCAGCAGCGGCCGCAGCCGTCGCAGAGGCTCTCCCACTCGGCGGGCGACATGTCCTCCAGACGCTTCACCCGCCAGAACGGCTGGTCCTCCCCGGCTGCGGGAACACGCGCTTCGGGAATGCGAGGGGCTTGCGCGGACCTGCGGTCCCGCATGATGGGCACCTTGGCGTCTTGAAGGGTTGCGGGGAGTTGTTCCCCCTCCTGCCGCAAGCCGGCCTACCGAGCAAGCGTGGCCGGAGCCGCCACCGCCCCGCCCCATTCCGGCATCAAGGTTAATGACACGTGAAGCACGGACGAGCAGACCTTCGGCGCCCATCGCGCGTTGTCGGGATCAGGCGCGGTGCGCCGTCGGTAGAACCAAGCCTCGCGGACGGGCGCAGGGCTTGGTAGGAGAGGTGGGCGCCGGCCTTCGTTGTCGTGGGCGCCCCAGGGACGAGAGAACAGGCCGTGCGTCTGCCGACCGCCAGCAGCTTCGTGACGCGCATCCGGCGCGCCGCCCTCGGCTTCGACGCCTGGGTGAATGCGAGCCTGTACGACAGCGGCCGCTCGGCCGGCGACTGGTACGAGCGCTTCCAGAAGCGCATGGGCGTCTTCGCGGTCGGCGGCTGGCGCCGCGTCGCCCTCGACCTGACGAGCGAGGCGACGACGCTCGGCACGGTCGGCGCCATCGGGCTGCTTGCGCTGGCCCAGCCCGCCTTCAACCTGACGAGCGAGAACTGGCTGAAGACCCAGGACCTCGCGGTCACCTTCCTCGACCGCTACGGCGTCGAGGTCGGGCGTCGCGGCATCAAGCACGACGATTCGCTCAAACTCGACGACTTCCCCGACATCATGATCAAGGCGCTCGTCGCCACCGAGGACCGGCGCTTCTACGAGCATTGGGGCATCGACCCGATCGGGACGGCCCGCGCGCTCGTCAACAACTCGCGGGGCGGGGGCGGCACGCAGGGCGGCTCGTCGATCACGCAGCAGCTCGCCAAGAACCTCTTCCTGACGAACGAGCGCTCCCTCGAGCGCAAGATCAACGAGGCCTTCCTGGCGCTCTGGCTGGAGACGCACCTCACCAAGAACGAGATCCTGAAGCTCTATCTCGACCGCGCCTATATGGGCGGGGGTACCTTCGGCGCCGTCGCGGCCGCGGATTACTATTTCGGCAAGCCGCTCAAGGACATCAGCCTGGCCGAAGCCGGAATGCTCGCCGGCCTGTTCAAGGCGCCGACGAAATACGCGCCCCACGTCAACCTGCCCGCCGCCCGCGCCCGCGCCGCGGACGTGCTGCACAACATGGTCGAGGCGGGCTTCGTCACCGAGGGTCAGATCCAGACGGCGCTTCGCAACCCGGCGACCCCGGTGACGCGGACCCGCGACATCACGGCCGATTACTACCTCGACTGGGCCTTCAACGAGATCAAGGGCCTGGCCGATGCCGGCAAGCTCCGGAACGACCGCGTGCTGACGGTGAAGACGCCGCTCGACCTCACCATCCAGAAGAGGGCCGATGGGGCGGTCGAGAACATCCTGCGTCAGTACGGCGAGCAGTACGAGGTCGACGAGGCGGCCCTGGTCATCCTCGATCCGGACGGGGCGCTGCGCGCCATGGTCGGCGGGGCCGATTACGGCCAGAGCCAGTTCAACCGCGCCACCGACGCGCTGCGCCAGCCCGGTTCCTCGTTCAAGCCCTACGTCTACGCGGCGGGCCTGGCGGCCGGCCTCTACCGGCCGGACACCAAGGTGGTGGACCGGCCGATCTGCATCGGCAACTGGTGCCCGCAGAACTACGGCCGCTCGTTTGCCGGGGCCACGAACCTGACGGTCGCGGTCGCCAAGTCCATCAACACGATCCCGATCCAGATCTCGATCGCGCTGGGCAAGGCCATGGGCATCTCGCACGAGGCGAGGGCGGCGAAGGCGGGCCGGGCCAAGATCATCGAGACCGCGCGCCAGATGGGCCTGACCCATCCGCTCACCGATTCCGTCTCGCTGCCGATCGGCTCGGCCGAGGTGAGCGTGATCGACCAGGCCGCGGCCTACGCCGTCTTCGCCAATGGCGGGCGCAAGGCCAAGCCCTACGCCGCGATGGAGGTGAAGAACTCGGCCGGCGAGATCATCTATCGCCACGCCGACGAGAAGCCGCCGCAGATCCTCTCGACCCAGGTCGTGGCCGACATGAACTTCATGCTGAACAAGGTGATCGACGAGGGCACGGCGCGGCGCGCGCAGCTCGAAGGCATCAAGGTCGCCGGCAAAACGGGGACCACCAACGAGTACCGGGACGCCTGGTTTGTCGGCTACACGGGCAATTACGTCGGCGCGGTCTGGTTCGGCAACGACGACCACAGCACGACGAACAAGATGACCGGCGGCTCGCTGCCGGCCATGACCTGGCACGACGTCATGGAGACCGCCCACCAGGGCATCGAGCTGACGCCGATGCCGGGCCTCAAGGATGCCGGGCGCCCCGTGGCGCAGGCCGGTCGCGATCCCGGCGCGGCTGCGCCCGTCAACGGGATGGCCAATGGGTCGGGCAAGCTCTCGCGCCGGTCCTTCGAGGTCATCGGCGGCCTGAACGGGCTCTTTCGCGCCGTCGAACCCGCCGCCAAGCAGGCGGCCGTTCCGGGCCTGACCGAAATCGTCGCCGAGGGCTCGCGAACCCCGGGCAACCGGATCGGGACGCCTTAGGGGCATGAGCCAAGCCGACGCGGCCGCCCCGGGGTCGTTCCCCGCCCGCGCGAGAGGCGGCCTCCTGCGCCAGGTCGTGGGCGGAGTCGTCCGCCGCGCCTCCGATGTTAGCCTGGTGATCTATGCCCTGGCGCTCGGCGGCGGTCTCGGCCTGGCCAGCGCCGATTACGCGACCCGGGGCGGCTATCCCTTCGGCGGTGTCGCCGTGGGCGCCTGGACCGCCTGGCCGCGCACCGGCTCGGTGGGGTCCGACCCCTATGCGCGGGCGGTCAACGCCCGCCGGGGCGAGGTGCCGCTGGCAGTGGGCGAGGGCATGCTGCTCACCGCCGCCGAGGACAACACGGGCCGGGCGCTCGACGCGACCTGCAGCTACACGGTGTCCGGCCGGACCCCGCCGGCCCGCGCCTGGACCCTGACCATCGCCGGACGCGGCGCCCGCGATCCGGGGCGGCCGCTGCTTCGCGAAGGCTTCACCTCGACGGAGGTCCTGCGCGAGGCCGACGGCCGCTTCGTCGTCGCGATCAACCCCGAGGTGCAGCCCGGCAATTGGCTGCCGATGCCGCGGCCCACCGGGCCGGTCCGCCTGGCGCTGCGCCTCTACGACACGCCGGTGGCCGCCAGCGCCGGCAGCATCGAGCGCGCGGCCCTGCCGGCGATCACCCGCCTCGGGTGCCGGACATGAGCCCGCGCGGCCGCTTCCTCCTCGCCACGCTCTGCGGGCTGGTCCTCGCCGGGCTGGTGCACATCGCCGTCGTGCTCGCGATCCCGACCTTCTCGGAGGCCGACGCGCTCTCCCGCGCCCGGACCGGCGCGAGCCTCGACCACGCGATGCGCGTCCACACGCTGGCCACCGGCAGCGAGCCCGCGCCGGCGGAGGCCTGGCTGCCCATCCCCGATCCGGCGGTGGCCGTCGGCATCTGCGCCTACGACCTCAACGAGGGACCGCTCAGGGTCTCGGCGCGCACGGGGCCGCTGATGCTCTCGCTCGCCGTCCACGGCCGACGCGGCGCCTTCTACGCGGTGACCGACCAGGCGGCGGTGCGCGGCGGCCTCGACCTCGTCGTCCTCACGCGTGCCCAATACGACGAGGTGCTCGCCAACGAGGACGAGAACGAGGTCAGCCGCGACGTGCGCATCGTCGCGCCGGAGCGGGAGGGCTACGTCGTGGTCCGGGTCATCGCCGGCCTGCCGAGCCAGCGCGCCGGCGCGAACGAGGCGGTCCAGGCCGTGTCCTGCACCGTCGATACCGAGGAGGAAGAGACCAAGCCCGGCGGTTGATCCCGGATCAGTACTTCGCGACGACCGGCCGTGAACCGGTCGCGACCGGCTCGACGAGGCCGCAACGCGCCTCGGCCCCGACCGGCAGCAGGGGATCGAGGAGGGCGCGGCGCGCCTCCAGGAAGCCGAGGCTGCGCTCGGCCGCGACCGCTTCGGCGGTGGGCACCTCGATGAGGAGGTGCTCGAGGGCAAAGCGGTAGCGACCGATCCGGGCGCCCGTCTCCAGCCGCACCCAGGCGATCAGGCAGCGGTTCTCGGCGACCCGCATCGCCGCCTCGCGGACGTCGTCGTCCTCCAGCGTCCGCACGAAGGGCAGGCTGCGCAGCCGAAGCGCATCCGCCCCCGCGACGCGCGCGGCCGCCGCCGCGAAGGGCGGGATCAGGCGGCCGTCGGCCACCACGTCCTCGGACAGCCGGCGATAGCGGGAGACGGGGGAGCGGAACGCCTCCGACATCAGGGTGTCGGAGTAGGAGGCCTCGTCCGCCAGGCGCCAGGTCGGCGGCAGCACGCGGGTCCGCGTCAGGTTCGCGAGCACGTCTGTGAAGGCGTCGCGCCCGGCCGCCGGCATCAGGAAGCGCCAGGCCCGGTCGCGCAGGATGCGCTCGTCGTCGGTGAGCGCGAAGGCGGAGGCCGGCTCCTCGCGGATGCGGGCGGCCAGCGTGCCGGTGCTCTCGACGAGGCCGTTCCAGGCGCTCGGCGCCGGGCGTCCGAAATCGCCCTCCTGCGCGCAGGCGGCGAGCGCGGCCAGGACCAGGAGCGATGCGATCCGGGTGCCGCCTCGTTCGAGGCGATGGCGCATGGCGGCTGGCGACATCGGGGATGCTCGTTCTCCGGACGCGCCCGGCTCGCCCAGGTGCGGGTCTTCTCGGGCGGATATTCTCGGTGTGGCGTCAGGAGCGCCGGCGGCGCCGCGTCGGGCTCGTCTCGGCCTCGGGCATCCGCTCGTAGCGAACCCCCGTGAAGAGCAGGATCTGCCCGCGCTCGGCATCCGGCTCGACCTCGCGCCGGAAGCGCCGGGGCGCGGTTCCGGGAAATGCCACGATCCGGCCGGTCGTGCCGTCCCTCGGCGTGCCGGCAGCGGCCTCGAAGAGCGATCTCTCAGCATTCATCGCTTGCGGTCCGTTCCACCTGTCGCGCGCTCCGCCCCTCGGGTCGGCTCTTCGCCCCCTGGCGTTCCGCGCAGCCGGAGATCATCACGGGGTGGTTAACGGAGCGTTTCCAGCCGCGGCCTTCCTCCGCAGAGCGTGGCGCGGAGGCCGTCGGCGGGCTTTCCGATCGGCCCTCGGCCCGCGCCGGGCGGGGCCGGGCCGCCGCGTCTGCCGGCGAATGGCTCGGATCTTGCGTCGGGATGCCTGCCCATGGCGGGCGTTTCCTCCCTTGCACTCGGCCCCGCTCCTCCCCGAGCGGGGCTTTTTTGTCGCCCTCGACGCGACGCGTGCCCCACCGCCCCGGGCGTCACAACCCTGCCGCCTTTCGGGCCGACCTCCGTCGGACGGCGCTTGCATACCCGCCCGGCTGCCCGATATGCCCACTCAATCCCCATTTTCGCGAAGGACGACGCAGGATGCGTTTGGTTTGGTCACGCCCCGCTACGGCACGCTCGTCGGCCCTGCCGACCGCCGCCCGCGCCCTCAAGCTCGCCCCCTTCGCCCTGCTCCTGGCCGTCGTGCCGGCCCAAGCGCAGCGCGAGGACCAGGGCCTGCAGCTCGGCTGCGCGAACGATTATTTCCGTCTCTGCGCGGGCGTCGATCCCAACAGCTCCGACGCCGAGCGCTGCATGGAGCGCAACCGCAAGCGCCTCTCGCCGGAATGCCGCGGCGCTATCAGCAACTACGACCGGCGCACCGGCGGCCGTTCGATGAAGGGCGACGACGAGTGAGGCGGGCTCCCGGCGCCTGCGGGCGGGGCGCGTGAGGCGATGACCCTGACCGTCGCGGTCCAGATGGACCCGATCCAGGCGATCCGGATCGCCGGGGACACCACCTTCGCGCTGCTGCTCGAAGCGCAGGCGCGCGGGCACCAGCTGCTCCACTACACGCCCGACCGGCTCTCGCAGCAGGGCGGGACCGTGAGCGCCCGCGTCGAGCCGCTGCGCGTGCAGGACGTCGAGGGCGCCCATGCGAGCCTCGGAACGCCGGAGCGCGTCGACCTGTCGAGCGTGGACGTGATCCTGATGCGTCAGGACCCGCCCTTCGACATGGCCTACATCACCGCGACCCACATGCTGGAGCGCATCCACCCGAAGACGCTCGTGGTGAACGCGCCCGCGGAGGTCCGCAACGCGCCGGAAAAGCTCTACGTCCTCGACTATCCGCAGCTGATGCCGCCGACGCTGATCACCCGCGACCGCGCGGAGATCGAGGCGTTCCGGGCCGAGCACGGCACCGTCGTGATGAAGCCGCTCCACGGGCATGGCGGTGCGGCGGTGTTCCGGGTCTCGCCCGACGACCCGAATTTCGGCTCGATGTTCGATCTCTTCGCCGCGACGTTTCGCGAGCAATGGGTGGTCCAGCGCTTCCTCGAGCGCATCACCGAGGGCGACAAGCGCATCATCCTGATCGACGGCGAGGCCATGGGCGCGGTCAACCGGGTGCCAGCCCGCAACGACATCCGCTCGAACCTCGTGCGCGGCGGGGCCGCCAACGCCTCGGAGCTCACCGAGCGCGAGCGCGAGATCTGCGCCACCATCGGCCCGGAGCTGAAGCGGCGCGGCCTCGTCCTGGTAGGTATCGACGTGATCGACGGGCACCTCACCGAGATCAACGTGACCTCGCCCACCGGCATCCGGGCGATCCGGCGGCTCGGCGGGCCCGACCTCGCGGCCGCCTTCTGGGACGCCGTCGAGGCCCGCGTCGGCACGGTGCTGAGCGCCTGAGGCCCGGCGGCCCTCTGCTCTAGGGCTGACACCCGGTCTCTGCTGTTCCTCAAGCGGTCGTGCGCAGATCAGGAATGCGCGTCGGATCCGAGAAGCCTGTCGTACTCGGCC
>NZ_BPQP01000018.1 GCF_022179305.1 Methylobacterium iners | reverse complement strand
GCACGAGCGGGGAGGACATGCCCCGCCGCCGCTTTCACCCTGGCGTGCGGGCGACAGCCTGCGGTGACCGCCCACAACGAGGCGGCACGCGAGAGAGCCTTGCAGCGGCCCGGGATGCAAGAGAACCGGGGTTCAGCGCTGGCGCAGGGCGAGGGCCGCCGACACACCGCGACGCGCGAGCAGCGCGGGCCGACACCCGTGCTGCGGGACGCCGGGGGACCGGCATGTACTGACATCTCAGGTGGTTCCGCGGCGTCCCGCGTCACCCCTCGCCAGCCATGCCTCCGGCGCTCGCAGCGCGCGGAGCCGATGACGCGTGCGGCGCCTGCTTCCGCTGCGAGGGCACTCTCACCTGCGCGGAGCAAGCGACCGACGCTCCTGAAGCCAACCACCGTCATTCCGGGGCTGCGCAGCAGAGCCCGGAACCCGGAGCCGCCGACACAGCTATGCTTGGCACCTGAAGCGGTTCTGATTCCGGGTTCGCCGGAGCCTGTCCTCGGACTGGCCAAAGGCCAGATCCGGGGGGCGCCCCGGAATGAGGGCGGTTGGTAGGGAGAGGGCGGTTCACGACGATCCTCATGAGACCTGCGAGCACGACATCCTTCCAGGCCGGGCACCCGCGAGCCGCCGAGGGCGGGTCCTGACGGCAACACCCTTCCCCTTCCTGCGGTCCCGGACGGGTATGATCGGCCGCCCTCGCCCTAGGTCATATCTTCGCCACACGCACCCGCTTGAGCGGGATCGTTGCCCGTCCTTAAGCGCGCGTTCACCGCGATCGGCGAGGGTGCGCGAGCGGATCGATACCCCTGTGCCGGGGAAGGCCGGGCCGCGTTCGCGGCGACCGGCAGGGGCATGACGAGTGTTGGCGGCGGATCGGCGGGGAGCGGGGCAATGGCGGTTGTGATGCGGCAGGCATCGAAGGCGGGTCTGATCGGCGCGACGATGCTGGTCGGCGCGGCGCTCGGCGGCTGCGAGACCTATGGCACGGGCAGCGCCAGCGCGCCGCGCCAGTTCGCCGTGCTGGAGACCGACACGACGGGCGCCACCACCACGAACATCGCCTCGCTCACCGAGGTGATCCAGCGCAATCCCAACGACGCCTCGGCCTACGTCACCCGCGGCGCCGCCTTCGCCCGCGCCGGGCAGTTCAACGACGCGATCGGCGACTTCGCGAAGGCGATCCAGCTCGATCCGAGCTCGGCCTCGGCCTACAACAACCGGGCGCTGGCCTATCGCCAGACCGGCCGCAACGACGCCGCGCTCGCCGACTTCTCGAAGGCCATCGCCGCCGACCCGAATTACGGTCCCGCCTATATCGGCCGCGCCAACGTGCTGCGCGCCCAGGGCGACCTCGACGGCGCCACCGCCGACCTCAACCAGGCGATCCGGCTCGCCCCGGAATCGGCCGAGGCCTACCACGCGCGCGGCCTCGTTCGGCAGAAGCAGGGCCAGAACACCGGCGCCATCGCCGATTTCGACGCCGCCATCGACCGCAACCCCTTCGTCGCCGCGCCCTACGCCGCGCGCGGCCAGAGCCTCATCGCCACGAACCAGTTCGACAAGGCGATCGAGGATTACAACGCGGCCCTCAACGTGAACAACAAGGACGCGACCTCCTGGGCCTATCGCGGCCTCGCCTACGAGAAGTCGGGGCGTCGCAAGGAGGCTGCCGAGAACTACCAGCGCGCCTCCTCGCTGGAGCCCGGCAACCCGGTGGCGAGCCAGGGCTTGAGCCGCGTGCAGGGTGGCTTGGGGTCGGTGTTCAACTGAGGGCATCGCCCGATACGGAAAATCAACCCCTCCGGCGCGTCCTGACGATCCGGTCGACGGGACGACGTCAAGCATGGATTCCGGCGCGATCCTGGCTCGCCCGGTTGGGCGGGTCTTCCTTACCGACCGGCTGACCTGGTTGCTGAGCCTGGCGATCGGATGCGGCGGAGCGCTCGCGCTCTTCCCAATGCCGGTGCTTCTCGGGACCGCGGCCTACTGGGACCATCCGCGAGGGATCGTTCCAGGCTCCTGGGCCGACATGATCATCGCGCTCTCGGGCTACGAGGCCTTCTTGCGCGACGGATGGCGCTGGCCGCTTTTCGAGGTGAAGAGTCTCGGCGCCCCTGCCGGCACCAACGTCGTCTTCACGGACAGCATTCCCCTGCTCCTCCTAGTGGGGCGCCTTCTCTTTCGCCTGACCGGCGCGGTCGTCCCCTTGTTCGGGCCCTGGTCGGGACTGTGCATCGTGGCGATGGCGCTTGCGAGCACCGGTTTGGTGCGAGCCCTCGGGGCGCGGGACCTCGTGCCCGGCGTGGCGGCCGCGATTATCGGCATCTCGATGCCGGTGCTGCTCGCCCGCTGGGGGCATCTCGCATTGATGGGCCAAGCGATCATGCCGCTCGCGCTCACCCAGTATGTCCGCCTCCGGGCCGAGCCGCGGCCCGACCCGGTGCGGCTTCTCGCGCGAACGGTCGGGCTTTGCCTCCTCGCCCTCCTGATCCATCCCTACCTCTTCCTCATGGTCGGTGGGATCGCGCTCGCGACGATCGCCCAGGCCGCCCTCGACCGGCGTCTTACGCTTTGGGCCCTCGCCGGATGTCTTGCAGGGCTCGTCGGCATCGTTGCCGCCGCCGTCGCGTCGATGGGCCACCTCGCCGGCGGCGGGCCCATCGCGGCGGGCGGCTTCGGCTACTACTCGATGAACCTCCTGTCGCCGATCGTGCCCCAGGGAAGCGGATTGATGGCGCCCTCGCATCGCGGTGTGCTCGATGCCACCGGCGGTCAGTACGAGGGGCTCGCCTATCTGGGTGCCGGGCTCCTGCTGCTTTCGGTTCTGGCCCTGGTGCCGCTCCGGCAGCACCAATTCGGCTTGGTCAAGCGCCACGCCTGCCTCCTTGGCGTGTTGGCCGCCTTCGTATTGCTCGCCCTCTCGCACGAGATCTATGTCGGGCCCCTGCACCTCGTCAGCCTGCCGCTGCCGGACTTCCTGCTCGGGCTGGCAGGGATCGTCCGGGCGAGTGGTCGCTTCGTGTGGCCGGCCCTCTACCTGCTTGCCGCTGTCGCGATCGTGCGCGTCGCCCGGCGTCCGCACGGTGCGGCCATCCTCGCCTGCGCTGCGCTGCTGCAATGGATCGACGCGGGTCCTCGCCGGGCCATGATCGCTGCGAGCGTCGCCGCGCCGGCACCTGCGCCACTCGATGGGCTGGCCTGGGCAGCGGCCCTGGCAGGGGTCGACCGCGCCGTCGTCGATCCACCCTTCGCCTGCCTTCCGGAAGGAGATTACGGGGTCGGATGGGCGGCCGAGGCGGCCACGCAGATCCAGCTCATGGCGGCCCGGACAGGCGTCGCCACCAACACGCTCAACGCGGCCCGGCTGCGCAGGTTGTGCGATCCAGGAACTCCCAACGGCCGCACGCTGCTCATCCGCTTCCAACTCGGCGCAGGCGGAGCGCAGAGCGCCTCGCATTGCCGGTACGACGACCAGATAGCGGTCTGCAGCGAAGTCCTCGCTCCCGAAATCCTCCAGACGCTCCTCGCGGCACGGCGCTGAAGCGCCAATGGGCGGTGCTCAAGCCTCGAAGCGCGGACCGCAATGGGTCGCGAGGATGCGCCGCACGGTGCCCGTCGCGGAGCGATAGACCACCGTCTCGGTCTCGATCCCGCCGGGCTTGAAGCGCACGCCCTTCAGCAGCGCGCCGTCGGTCACGCCGGTGGCCGCCACGATGACGTCGCCGCGGGCGAGGTCGGCAAGCTCGTATTTCCGGTCCGGGTTCGAGACGCCCATCCTCGCCGCGCGCTCGCGCTTGTCGTGGCTGTCGAGGATGAGGCGCCCCTGCATCTGGCCGCCGATGCAGCGGAGCGCGCCGGCCGCGATCACGCCCTCGGGCGCCGCCCCGATGCCGAGATAGATGTCGACGCCGGTCTCCTCGGGGCTCGTCGTGAAGATGATGCCGGCGATGTCGCCATCCGAGATCAGGCGGATGCCGGCCCCCGTGGCGCGCACCGCCGCGACCAAGGCGGTGTGACGCGGCCGGTCGAGGACGATCGCGGTGATCTGGGAGGGATCGACGCCCTTGGCACGGGCGAGCGCGGCGATGTTGTCGGCGGGCGACGCGTCGAGGTCGACGAGGCCCGACGGATAGCCGGGGCCGATCGCGATCTTCTGCATGTAGACGTCGGGCGCGGCGAGCAGGGTGCCGCTCTCGGCCATGGCCATCACCGCGATGGCGCCCGGCATGTCCTTCGCGCAGAGCGTGGTGCCCTCGAGCGGATCGACGGCGATGTCGACTTTCGGCCCCGAACCGGTGCCGAGCCGCTCGCCGATATAGAGCATCGGCGCCTCGTCGCGCTCGCCCTCGCCGATCACCACCGTGCCGTCGACCGGCAGGAGATTCAGCTCGCGCCGCATGGCGTCGACGGCGGCCTGGTCGGCCTCCTTCTCGCGCCCTTGCCCGCGCAGTCGGGCGGCGGCCACCGCCGCGCGCTCGGTCACCCGCGCCAGCTCGAGGGTCAGGGTGCGCGCGACGAGCCCGCCCGCCGCTTCGTTCGCATCCGCCATGGGACTTGCACCCCTTCCCGTGTTCCCGCGCCGACGCGGCCGTCTATTCGCGCTCGATCCGGATCAGCTGCGGCGCTTCCGCCAGGAGCCCGTCCCCGGCGATCGCCTCGAGGGCGTCGCGGATGGTGCCCTCCGTCGCCGCGTAGGTGATCAGCACCAGCGGCACCGGCTGGCCCGAGCGGCCGTGCGGATCCTTGGAGGCGGCGCGCTCGTCGCGACGCTGCAGGATGCTCTCGATCGAGATGTCGCGCTCCGCCATGCGCGTCGCGACGCCCGCGGCGACGCCCGGGCGGTCGTGGACGGTGAGCCGGATGTAGTACCCGCCCTCGTGGCGCTGCATCGCGATGCGCTGCGGCGGCGCCAGATGCGCCGAGGGCCGGCCAAAGGTCGTCCGCAGCACGCCGGCGGCCACATCGGCCACATCGGCGACCACCGCCGAGGCGGTGGCCTCGCCGCCCGCGCCGGGGCCGATCAGGGTCAGCTCGCCGACCGCGTCGGCATCGATGGTCACGGCGTTCGTCACGCCCATGACCTGTGCGATCGAGGAGGAGAGCGGCACCATGGTCGGATGCACCCGCTGCTCGATCCCGCCGGCGGCGGCCTGGGCGACGCCCAGGAGCTTGATCCGGTAGCCGAGCTCTTCCGCCATCTTGAGGTCGAGGGGCTGGATCGCGGAGATGCCCTCCACCGAGACCCCCTCCGCGTCGATCTCGACCCCGAAGGCGAGGCTCGTCAGGATCGCGAGCTTGTGGGCCGTGTCGTACCCCTCCACGTCGAAGGTGGGGTCGGCCTCGGCGTAGCCCAGCGCCTGCGCATCCTTGAGGCAGGCCTCGAAGGTCAGGCCCTCGCGCTCCATCCGGGTCAGGATGTAGTTGCAGGTGCCGTTGAGAATTCCGTAGACGCGGCTCACCGTATTGCCGGCAAGCCCCTCGCGCAGGGCCTTGATCACCGGGATACCGCCGGCGACGGAGGCCTCGTAGGCGAGCGCGACGCCCCGCGCCTCGGCCGCCTGCGCGAGCGCGGCGCCGTGCTTCGCGAGCAGCGCCTTGTTGGCCGTGACCACGTGCTTACCCGCAGCGAGTGCCGCCTCGACCGTGGCCTTGGCGGGTCCTTCCGCGCCGCCGATCAGCTCGATCACGCAATCGACCTCACCGGCCCCCGCGAGCGCCACCGGATCGTCGAACCACGTCACGCCGGCGAGGTCGAGGCCGCGGTCGCGGGCCTTGTCGCGAGAGGAGACGGCGGTGACGCGGATCTCGCGCCCAGTCATGCTGCGGAGCGCTTCGGACCGCCGCGCGATCATCCGGACGACGGAGGCGCCCACCGTGCCGAGACCAGCAACGCCCAGGCGAAAGCTCTGTGTCATTGGCGCAATCCGTGGTTCCAGCCGCTGCCCGACGTTTCTCCGCGGGCCCGAGAGGCGGTCCACGAGAGCGGTGGTGAGCGGTCTTCGTACCGCTGCGGCAGCGGGCGGTTCTTCTGCTATGGATTCGAGGGTCGCGCAAGGAAAGCGCTGCCCTTCGCGGCCGTCCGTGTCCGATAGCGCAAAGCCGTCCTGATCAGCGCATAGAGCACGGCCGCGTTCAGGATGTGCCAGAGGAAGTGGGTGCCCGCGGGCAGGCGCGGGCACAGGGCGGCGTCGGCGGTGCGGAAGCCCAGCGAGACCGTGAAGAGGGCCGCCACCGCGATCAGGGCGAGGCCGGCCCGTCTGCGCGCCGGACCCAGCGCGCAGCCCTGTGGGAGGAGCAGGCCCGCGCCGACCCCCAGCAGCGCCAGGGCCGCCGGTGCGTAGCCGATCGAGCCGTTGCTCAACGCATTCACCGAGCGCCCGATCAGCGCATCGAGCGCCGGTTCGAGACCCGCATTGAAGGCCAGGAAGAGGAGCGTGACCGCCAAGGCCGCCGCCGTGCCGAGCCCGAAGAAGCGCCGCATCGCGAGGAAGAAGTAGGCGTAGATGAACATCGCGATCGGGATCACGTCGGCCAGCAGCGACCAGCGCACCGCGAAGGTGTGGAACAGGAAGGAGCCGATCCCGACGATCGCCACGAGGAGGGCCAGCGCCAGGGCGGCCGGATCTCGCGGCTCGGCGCGCCGCTCCTGCCGGGCTGCAGCGGCCGCTGCGATCAGGAAGGCCCCGTTCGAGACGGCGTTGAGCGGCTCGGCCCAGAATCCCGCATCCGCCCGCTCGCAATAGGCCCGGATCGGCGCGAACCAGGTTTCATCCATGGAGAGCTGCCCCCGCCCCGCTCGTCACGCCTTGCCAGCGTCCCGCGAAGGTCCGATGACGGGCGCCCCGCCCTCCGGACGAAGCCTCATGCGGATCGCCACCTGGAACGTCAATTCGATCAAGCAGCGGGTCGGGCACCTCGTCGGCTTCCTCGACGAGGCGAAGCCCGACGTCGTCTGCCTCCAGGAGCTGAAGTGCCAGGACGAAGCCTTTCCGCGCGCCGAGATCGAGGCGGCCGGCTACGCCGTCGAGACCCTCGGGCAGAAGGCCTATAACGGCGTCGCCCTGCTCGTCCGCGCCCCGCTGACGGCGAGCGACATTCGCCGCGGTCTGCCGGGCGACGAGACCGACGAGCAGGCCCGCTACATCGAAGCCCTGATCTCCGGCGAGGACGTGAAGCCGGTGCGGGTCGCCTCGATCTATCTGCCCAACGGCAATCCGGCTCCGGGGCCGAAATACGATTACAAGCTCGCCTTCTTCGCCAGGCTTCGCGCCCATGCCCGCGCGCTCCTCGAGCGCGAGGAGGCCCTGGTGCTCGCTGGCGACTACAACGTCATTCCGGGGCCCGAGGACGCCGCCGAGCCGGAAGCCTGGACTGCCGACGCGATGTATCTTCCGCCGAGCCGGGCCGCCTTCCGCGCCCTGCTGGCCGAAGGTTTCACCGACGGCCTGCGCGCCTGCGATCCGAAGGCCGGCCTCTACACGTTCTGGGACTACCAGGCCGGCGCCTGGTTCCGAAACGCCGGCATCCGCATCGACCACCTGCTGCTCTCGGCCCGCGCTGCCGACCGACTGGTCTCGGCCGCCGTGCAAAGGCACCTGCGAGGCTTGGAGAAGCCATCCGACCACGTGCCGGTGACGGTCGAGCTGACGGACGCGTGAGCGGCATCGGGATCAGGCCGTGCTAGGAGGGCCCCGCATCGCACCGGAGCCCACCCGCATGATCCTCTACGGCACCAGCCTCTCGCCCTTCGTCCGCAAGGTTCTCGTCGCCCTGGCGGAGAAGGCGGTCGCGTTCGAGCACAGGCCGCTGCGCTTTCACGATCCCGACCCCGCCTTCCAGGCCGCGAGCGCACTCGGCAAGATCCCGGCGATCGAGGATGAGGGGTTTCGCCTCGCGGACTCGACGGCGATCGTCGCCTATCTCGACCGGAAGCAGCCTGCGCCGACCATGCTCCCGAGCGACCCGCACGACTATGCCCGGGCGGTCTGGTTCGACAAGTTCAACGACACCGAGCTCCTGCCCAAGGTCATAAAGCCCTTCGTCCATCGCTTCGTCATGCCGAACCTGCTGGGCAAGCCCGGCGACGAGGCCGTGGTGGCGAAGGCGCTCGACAAGGAGATGCCCCCGCTCTTCGATTATCTCGAGGGCGAGATCGACGGCCCCTACCTCGTCGGCGGCGCCTTCAGCCTGGCGGACATCTCGGTGACGACGGCCTTCCACAATCTGCGGCTCGTCGGCGAGGGCGTCGATGCTGGGCGCTGGCCGAAGCTTGCCGGCTACGTCGCCGCGACGCTGGCGCGGCCGAGCTTCGTCAAGGCGATCGCCGCGCCAACGAGCTGAGTGGCGGCGCCCTCATCGCCGCGTCGCTCACCGCCGCCGCTTGCTCGACCCCGTCGTCTGCGTCTGCACCTGGGCCTGCGCTTCCGCCCGGTCGTTATCGCTCGCCTGGCCCCAGGCCTTCTCGTAGAGTGCAACGATCCAGTCGTCCTTGCGTCCCTGGGCCGATTCACGAGCGAGCTGCAGCCACATCAGGCCCCGCGCGCGCTGGACGGGCACCCCCTGGCCGTTGATGAGCAGCTCGCCGAGCAGCGCCTGGGCAGGAGCATGCCCCTTCTCGGCGGCGAGGTTAAACCACCGCGCCGCCTGCCGGGCGTCGGCCTCGACGCCGGTGCCGTCGAGGTAGAGGCGCGCGAGGTTGTACTGTGCGTTCGGGTCCCCGAAGTACGACGCCGCGTAGTTGAACATGTCGTAGGCGCGCTCGGGGTTCGGGCGCACATAGGTACCCTTGATCCCGTCGAGGAAGTAGGCGCCGAGCGCCGTGAAGGCGCTGGCGACGACGCCCGAATTCTGCGCGTCCGGCCCGTCGTCGGTGGTGTCGTCGGCGATCCGCGAGAAGAACTCGAAGGCCTTGAGGTCGTCGTGGGGCACGCCGTCGCCCTCGGCGTACATCCGCCCGAGCTTCCACAGGGCGAGCGCATGGCCCTGGCCGGCGGCGTATTCGAGGGCGCGGGCGGCCCCCTCCTTGTCGCCGGCATTGTAGTCGCGCACTCCGGTGCGCAGGGCCTCGCGGGCCGAGCGATAGCTGCTCGACGGCACGGGCGTGCGCGCGGCCGCATCGAGAGCCTGCACCGGAAGGGCGCCGAGCAGCAGAAGGCCGCCCGCGAGGACGACGCGGAGCAGGACGGGCCGACCGGGATCGGCCCCGGCCGGCCACTCGGGCCGGCTGAGGTCAGTCCTAGATGTCCGCATAGGTCTGCGTCTCCTGGGCGCCGCCCGGATGGGTGACCGCGCCGCTGACCGCAGGCCCGACGGTCTGCGCGTATTTCCAGAGATAGCCGGAGGTCGCGGCGTTCGTCCGCGGCGTCCATTCCGTCCGGCGCTGCGCCAGCTCCTCGTCGGTGAGCGCCACGTCGAGCGTGCCCTTGATCGCGTCCAGCGTGATCACGTCGCCGTCACGGATCAGGCCGATCGGACCGCCGATCGCCGCTTCGGGGCCGACATGGCCGACGCAGAAGCCGCGGGTGGCGCCCGAGAAGCGGCCGTCGGTGATGAGCGCGACCTTGTCGCCCATGCCCTGGCCGTAGAGCGCCGCGGTGGTCGAAAGCATCTCGCGCATTCCGGGGCCGCCCTTCGGCCCCTCGTAGCGAATGACCAGAACCTCGCCTTCCTTGTAGGTCCGGGCCTGCACGGCCTCGAAACAGGCCTCCTCGCCGTCGAAGACGCGCGCCGGGCCGGTGAAGACCTGCTTGTCCGGACCCATTCCGGCGACCTTCACGATCGCGCCCTCGGGCGCGAGGTTGCCCTTGAGGCCGACGACGCCGCCGGTGACGGTGATGGGCGCGTTGGCCGGCCGGACCACGTCCTGGTCCGGGTTCCAGGCCACGTGCTCCATGTTCTCCGCGATGGTGCGGCCGGTGACCGTCATGCAGTCGCCATGGAGGTAGCCGTGGTCGAGGAGCGTCTTCATCAGGAGCGGGATGCCGCCCACCTCGAACATGTCCTTGGCGACGTAGCGCCCGCCCGGCTTCAGATCCGCGATGTAGGGCGTCTTGCGGAAGATCTCGGCGACGTCGAACAGGTCGAAGCTGATCCCGCATTCATGCGCGATCGCCGGCAGGTGCAGGGCCGCGTTGGTCGATCCCCCCGATGCCGCCACGGCCGCCGCTGCGTTCTCGAGGCTCTTGCGGGTGACGATGTCGCGCGGGCGGATGTTCTTGGCGATGAGCTCCATCACCTTCTCGCCCGCGGTCATGCAGAATCTGTCGCGGATCTCGTAGGGCGCCGGCGCGCCGGCCGAATAGGGCAGCGCGAGGCCGATCGCCTCGGAGACGGTCGCCATGGTGTTGGCGGTGAATTGTGCGCCACACGCGCCCGCGGAGGGGCAGGCGACCTGCTCCAGCTCGTCGAGGTCGTCGAGGCTCATGTCGCCGACGGCGTGCTTGCCGACCGCTTCGAACAGGTCTTGGACCGTGACGGGCTTGCCGCGGAAATTGCCGGGCAGGATGGAGCCGCCATAGATGAAGATCGAGGGCACGTTGAGGCGCACCATCGCCATCATCATGCCGGGCAGGGACTTGTCGCAGCCGGCCAGCCCCACGAGGGCGTCGTAGGCATGGCCGCGCATGGTCAGCTCGACGGAATCCGCGATGACCTCGCGCGAGGGCAGCGAGGCGCGCATACCGGCATGGCCCATGGCGATGCCGTCGGTGACCGTGATCGTGCAGAACTCGCGCGGGGTGCCGTTGGCGGCGGCGACACCCTTCTTCACGGCTTGCGCCTGGCGCATCAACGAGATGTTGCAGGGCGCGGCCTCGTTCCAGCATGAGGCGACGCCCACCAGCGGCTGATGGATCTGCTCCTTCGTCAGCCCCATCGCGTAGAGGTACGACCGATGGGGCGCACGCGCCGGCCCCTCGGTGACGTGCCGGCTGGGAAGCTTCGACTTATCTGTGAAACGCGCGTCCATCGTCGACCTTGACACCCCGGCCCTGCACTCTTGCCGAACGCCAGTCACCACCTGCCGAGGCAGGCGGTTGCGCCGCCTTCCGGCGACGCCCGCGATCCGCACGGATCGCGTGTCTGGAAAGACTCGGAACCTGTCGGTAAAGCGTTGGGGAAATTGCCGTTTACCGCGGGTCCTGAGGTGGTCCCGGTTTATGGCGGGATCGCGGCGGATCAGGGCGGCTCCCAAGGCAAACTCGGGATGCTTTCGCGGTGTTGCGAGGCCGCCACAGCCACGCTTTTGGGCCTGCGGGAAGGTCGGGAAGGCCGAGCCTCAGCGCAGGCGGTCGCCGAGCCGCGCGCGGGCGAAATCCAGCGCCTCGGGCAGGGCGCTCGTCGTGAGGACGGTGAAATACGCGTTCTCGGCGATCGTCAAGATCCAGAAGGCAGGATATTCCCAGACCTCGTCGATGGCGGCCCATGCGAGGCGAGTCGCGCCGGCCTTGGTCTCGACGGAGAGGGCATCCTCGTCGAACGTGAAGGTCGCGTGACCCGCGCCGAGGGCGCGGAGCTTGCGCAGCGCAGCAGCCCGGTGTGCGAGCCAGACCCCCAGCGAAAGGCCGCCGAGCAGTAGGATCAGGGCCGGCAGGACGAGGAGAGGCCAGAGGCTTGCGAGCCAGAGGGCGCAGGCGGCTTCGAAGAGGGCCACGGCGGCCATTGCGATCCAAAGGCTACGGCTGCCGGTGAGCCGGCGCTTGGCGAAGGTCCAGGCCGCTGCACTGGCGAGCGCATGGTCGTACACCGCCTCGAACTGGTAGGGCGGGCTCACCCTAGCCGGTCTGCGAGAGCAGCCTGGGCCGCCGGGCCTTCCAGCAATCGGTCGCTCCCGTCCTTCAGCCCCACACCCGTGAGCCCTAGCGCAAAAGCCTGCGTGAGCAGCCAGTGCAGCTTGAAGGCTGCGAGTTCGTGCGACAGCCCGGCTGGCCGGACGTTCGAGATGCAGTTGCGTTCGGCGTCCGTGCGGCCGGTGCGTGGATTCAGGGTCAGGTAGATGCCGAGCGAGTCCGGCGAGGACAGGCCGGGACGCTCGCCGATCAGGACCGCCACGGCCCGCGCCTTCAGGCCCGCACCGATGCCGTCCCCCAGGGCCACTCGCGCCTGCGTCGCCACGATCACCGGAGAGAGGCGCCAGCCCGCCTTGTCGATATGCGGCTTGAACGCCTTGAGAAAGGCCGCAGCCCCCTCGTGAACGGCGCGGGCGGAGAGGCCGTCGGCGACGACGAGCGCGAGATCGACGGGTTCGGCCTGCAGGGCGGTCAAAGTAGCCCCGGCGCCCTCCCCCAGAGTGCGGCCGAGGTCGGGCCGGCGCAGATAGGTCGCGCGATCGGGCGCCGCCGAGGCGAGGGTCAGGGTGGCGAAGCCCAGGGCCTCGATCTCCTTCGCCACCGCCTCGGCATCGAGCGGCGTGTGCACTGCGTCCCTAGCCTGCGCATGGGCGAGGCCGAAGGCGAGGACTTCGCGCGTCGGCAGGCCGGCTCCCGCCCGGCCGAGGCCGATCCGGGCAGGCGTCAGGCGCGCGAGCCGCGCCCAGGGGTTCGAGACGTCGTCCTGCCCGCTCACGCCGCGAGCCCCGGCGCGGCGGCGATGAGGCGGGCGCTCGGGCCCTCCGGCAGCAAGGCGCCCGAGGCGTCGGTGAGGCCGATCTCGGCGAGCCATGCCTCGAATTCCGGCGCCCGCTTCAGACCGAGCACCTCGCGCAGGTAGAGGGAGTCGTGAAACGAGGTGGATTGATAATTCAGCATCACGTCGTCGGCGCCGGGGATGCCCATGACGAAGGTGCAGCCCGCCGCACCCAGGAGCGTCAGGAGCGTGTCCATGTCGTTCTGGTCGGCCTCGGCGTGGTTGGTGTAGCAAACGTCCACCCCGAGCGGCAGGCCCATGAGCTTGCCGCAGAAATGGTCCTCCAGTCCCGCCCGGATGATCTCCTTGCCGTCGTAGAGGTATTCCGGCCCGATGAAGCCGACGACGGTGTTGACGAGGAGCGGTCGGAAGGGCCGGGCCACCGCATAGGCGCGGGCCTCCAGGGTCTGCTGATCGATGCCGTGATGGGAGTTGGCCGAGAGCGCCGAGCCCTGGCCGGTCTCGAAATACATGACGTTGTCGCCGAGGGTGCCACGCTTGAGCGAGAGCGCCGCCTCGTGCACCTCGCGCAGGATCGGCAGGGTGACGCCGAAGCTCGCATTCGCGCCCTGCGTGCCCGCGATCGACTGGAACACGAGGTCGACCGGCAGGCCCTGATTGATCGCGTCGATCGTCGTGGTCACGTGGGTGAGGATGCAGCCTTGGGTCGGGATCGCGAGGCGCTGGATCAGGTCGTCGAACAGGTGCAGCAGACCGCCGATGGTTGCGATGGAATCCGAGGCCGGGTTCAGGCCGATCACGGCGTCGCCGCAGCCGTAGGACAGGCCGTCGATGATCGAGGCGGTGATCCCGGCCGCGTCGTCGGTGGGGTGGTTCGGCTGCAGGCGCACGCTCAGCCGGCCGGGGAGCCCGATCGTGTTGCGGAAGCGGGTCACCACCCGCGCTTTCCTCGCCACCAGGATGAGGTCCTGGTTCCGCATGATCTTCGAGACGGCCGCCGCGATCTCCGGGGTGACCCCCGGTGCGATCCGCGTCAACGTCGCGGAGGAGGCCGTCAGCAGGAACTCGCGAAAATCGCCGACGGTGAGATGGCCGATGTCGGAGAAGGCCGCCGCGTCGTGGGTGTCGAGGATGAGACGGGTGACGTCGTCCTCCTCGTAGGGGATCAGGGGACGCGCCAGGATCTCAGCCAGCGATACGTCGGCAAGGCACCAGCGCGCCGCCATCCCCTCCTCCGCCGATTCCGCCGCGATACCGGCGAGCCGATCACCCGAACGAACCGGCGTCGCCTTGGCCATCAGGGTGGGGAGGTCGACGAAGACGTGGGTGCGAGCGCCGACGACGTGACGATAGGGCATGGTTCGAGGGCCTTTCCTATGCCGGCAGCGCGGTCCCACCCGTCAAAGGAGCATCGTCTTGCGCATCAGGCCCGCTTGCAAGCACCGAGCCTCTTGTCACCCGCGCCCCAGTCCTAGTGCGCTCCTCGCGGCATCAGCAGCACCGTCAGCGAGCGCACGCCCTGCGCTCCGTGGATCAGCACGCCTTCGATATCCGCCGTGGCCGAGGGGCCCGTGTGGAGCACGGCATAGGCGGCGCGCCCGAACTCGGGCCGGCGGTAAGCCGCCTGGATGTTCACGAGGATGTCGGCGGGATCGAGGAGCACGATCAGGTGCTGGGCCAGATAGGCGACCGCGTTCACTCGCAACTCATCCTGCGTGAACAGCACCGACCCAGTCTCCGCGACGCCGAACACCGCGCGGACCACGGCGACGTCGACGTCGGCGAGGTCCTGCGGCTGCGCCACCTGCGAGAGATCCCGGTTTCCTTCAATCTCCGGCACGGCCGACGCGACGATCTTGGAGGCCTTCAGTCGCTCGCGCACGGCTTCGAACGGATCCGCGCTGCCCGGCTCCGCGATCCGTCCGCCCATGCGCTTCAGGCGCTCGCCGAACTCCGCGACGAGATCTTCCCCGACGAGGGGCGCGAAGACCGGGACCTCCGGCAACGCGTACTCGCCCGATGGGCGGTTCTTTCGGATCGCTTCGAGCGTGGCCGCGCGGCTGCTCATGGCCGTCCTCCGGGGGCGCTCCTCACTGGCCTGTCCCCTTCCCCATCCGGTTCTGCCGGTACCAGGCGTGGAAGCTCTGGCGCGGGGTCTCGGGCATCTCGCGGCCCTTTCCCCAGGTGTTGAGCGGGTTGTAGACGGCGAAGCGCGGCAGGTGCCTGAGCGCGGAATCCGCCGCGCCGATCGCCGCGCGATAGGCGGCCGGCCGGCTGAGCACCTGGCCCGCCGCCTTCATCATCCCCTGCTTGAGCAGCGGGATCTGATGCTCCTCCGCGAGCACCTTGCGCCAGGCGAAGATCTGCTCGTGGATGTTGATCTTGACCGGGCAGACATTGGTGCAGGACCCGTTCATCGTCGAGGAGAACGGCAGGGTCGAGTATTTCCGCTTGTTGAATGTCGGGTCGATGATGAGCCCGATCGGGCCCGAATAAGTCGCCCCGTACGAGAGGCCGCCAGAGCGCCGGTAGACGGGGCAGGTGTTCATGCAGGCGCCGCAGCGGATGCATTTGAGCGAGGTCCAGAACTCCTCCATCCCGAGCCGCTCGGAGCGCCCGTTGTCGACGAGCACCATGTGCATCTCGGTGCCGGGCCGCGGCTTGCGGAAATGCGAGGTGTATTGCGTGATCGGCGAGCCCAGCGCCGAGCGCGAGAGGAGGCGGATGAAGACGCCGAGGTGCTCGGTGCGCGGGATCAGCTTCTCGATGCCGATCGAGTGGATCTGAAGCCTCGGCACGTTGCCCGAGAGGTCGGCATTGCCCTCGTTGGTGCAGGTGACGACGGTGCCGGTCTCCGCGACGGCGAAGTTGCATCCGGTCAGCCCCGCGTCCGCCTCCAGGATTAGCGGGCGCGTGTGCATGCGCTGGCTCTCGGCGAGATAATGGGCGTCGTCGTTCTCCGGGTCGGTGCCCATGGTCTTGGCGAAGACCTCGGCGACGTCGAGACGCGTCTTGTGGACGGCCGGCATGACGACGTGGCTCGGCTCCTCGTCGTCGAGCTGCTGGATTCGCTCCCCGAGGTCGGTCTCGATCACCTCGATGCCGGTGCCGGCCATGTAGTGCCGGAACCCGCATTCCTCGGTGAGCATCGACTTCGACTTGATCAGGCTCCTGGCGCCGTGATCCTTGAGGAGACGATGGACGAGGCGGTTGTGCTCGGCTCCGTCCGCCGCCCAGTGGACGTGCACGCCGTTCGCCTTGGCCTGCGCCTCGAACTGCTCGAGATATTCGTCGAGGCGGCTCAAGGTATGCGCCTTGATGGCGGAGGCGAGCTCGCGCAGCTCCTCCCATTCGGGGATGCCGTGGGTGGCGACGTCCCGCTTCTTGCGGACGTCCCAGAGCCGCTCGTCGTGGGCCTTCTGGTGGAGCGGCGCGGCGAGGAAGCGCTCCGCGGCCTCGGCCTGATCGATCGGGCGGTCGCCGCGGATCTTGGCGCCCCGAGGCTGCGGCTCGCGGGCCGCCTTCGGGGCGGCGCTGATCGGTCGGCTCGCGCCCTCGGCATGGGTCAGGCGCTGGCCGTCCTGACCGCGCTCGCTCTCGTCGTTCGCCTTGGCGACCTCGGGGTGGATGAGCCCGTCGCGGTTCGAGGCGCCGCTGCGGAGGTTCAGGTCGTCGGCGCTCATGCGGCCGCTCCGTTGAGGATGCGCGCGATGTGGATGAACTTCAACGGCACGCCGAGGCGCTCGGCGCAGCCCTTCTGGTGCATCAGGCAGGAGGAATCGGCCGAGACCACGTAATCCGCGCCGGCCCTCGCGTGGTCGGCGACCTTGTCGTAGCCCATCTTGGCCGAGACGGCGGGCTCGAACACGGAGAAGGTACCGCCGAAGCCGCAGCACTCGTCGGGCCGGGCGATCTCGACGAGCTCGATGCCCTTCACCTTCGCGAGCAGGTCCAAGGGCTTCGAGAAGAAGGGCCGATTCAGTTCGGAGGGCCTGGCGTGCCCGATGCCGCGCAGCGCGTTGCAGTTCGAGTGATAGCCGACCTTGTGCGGGAACGCGGCCCAGGGAAACTCCTCGACCTTCAGGACATCGTGCAGGAACTCGACGAGCTCGAACGTCCGCTCGCGGACGGCCTTCACCTCGGGAGTCTGCGGGATCGCGGTGAGGTGCTCGCGCACCTGGTGCACGCAGGAGCCTGACGGGGCGACGATGTAGTCGAAGCCCGTGAAGTTCTTGACGAACAAGGCTTCGGTGGCGGCCGCCTCGGCGTGGCAGCCGGTATTCGTCATCGGCTGGCCGCAGCAGGTCTGGTCGAAGGGGTATTCGACGTCGAGGCCGAGGCGTTCGAGCAGTTCGAGCGTGGCGATGCCGACTTCGGGTTCGAAGGCGTCGACGTAGCACGGAACGAAGAGTCCGACGCGCATGGCGTGTGGTCTTTTCTTGGGGGCCGGCTTGGTCCGGCCCGTCCGACGGGCATTCGAGTTCAGAACCTGTCTATCGAATGGGGTCCGTCTTCGCCAGATCGCGGGCGAGCGCTGATCCGCGCACGCGATCTCAGTTGCGGATGTCGTCCGGCGTCCGGGCGACCACCGCGATGAGGTCCGCAAGGCCTGCGAGGCTTGCCGCCTGCACGCTCGCGGCCGAGACGGCGCTGCCGTCCGGCCCCGGCAGGGCGCGGGTTGCGGTCGCGGAGGCCACCACCGTCGGGCGGTAGCCGAGGCTGAAGGCGCTGCGGGAGGTCGAGTTGACGCACATATGCGTCATGAAGCCGGCCACGATCACGTCCTTGACGCCGGCCGCATCGAGGCGCGCCTGCAGGTCCGTTCCGACGAAGGCGCTCGGATAGGCCTTCGTGATGACGGCTTCGTCGCCCTGAGGCGCGACCTCGTCGCTGATCTGGCCGATCGGCGCCCGGACATCGTAGGGCGAGCCTTCGCCGGCGTCGTGCCGAACGTGGATGATCGGGATGCCGGCGTTCCGGGCGCGGTCGAGAAGCTTCCGCGCCTCGACGATGGCCGGCTCGACGCCTTCGAGCCGCATCAATCCTTCTCGATACGTGTTCTGGAGATCGATCATCAGGAGGGCCGAGCCCGCGAGGCTCGCCGGCTCCGGGCTCAGGCCCGAGACGTCGCGAAGGGTCTTGAGGGTCATCCTGGGCGTGCCTCCGTCATTGACGTTTGAGGTTCATGAGGACGCCAAATCCCACGCGGCCGTCAAGACGACTTCCGGGTGGGCCAGTGCGAGAGAGGGCGCGCCGTGCCCGGCACGCCCTCTCTCGCGAAGCGGAGTTCGAGACTTGAGCCTAACCTCTTCAGTAGGCCGGCCCACCGGAGGTGTTGCCGTAGTTCGGGAAGCGCTTGTTGTTCTGCTCAGCATTGCCGTCCTTGGCCGAACGGTCGAGACCGCGCCGGTCGATCGAGCCCGTTACGACCGCATCGTCGGCCCTCGGCTCGACGACGCGGTACTGAACGGGAGGCCGCCCATCGGGGTATCCGTTCCCGCCCTGCGCGATGTGACCTCCACCGACGTAGCCGGCGGGCGCACCGTAGGTCTGCGCGAGAGCCGGCGAAAGCGCGGCACCGAAGGTCAGCGAAAGGAGGGCGGCCGCGGAGGCGATACGCGTATTCATAGATAAAGCCGATCTCTATATTGCAGCGTGATCAAGTAAAATCTGCAGAGTTTCTTGTGAGACCGGTGTATGTGTGCGCACGATCGTTGATGACGTGTGATGGCGCACATGCGCGGAGGATGGTCGGGAGACGACCCCGCGGAGGCGGTGCGAATCCGGTCGGATCAGACGGTCGGGCGCGGCACGATCCGCACCGGCACCGATTTGGCGGCCGGCACCTTGCTCCGCTCCGCATGGTGCCAGAGCGGGATCAGCGGGTTGCATTCCGGGTAGTAGCCGCCCACGCAACCCGCCGGGATGTCGAAGGGCAGGACGAGAAATCCGTCGACGCGGCGCGCGACGCCATCCTGCGCCGCGCAGACGAGATCAACGGTCTGCCCGTCGCGAAGGCGCAGTCGCGCGACGTCGGCGTGGCTCACGAACAGCACCATGCGCGTGCCTTTCACGCCGCGGAAGCGGTCGTCGTAGCCGTAGATCGTCGTGTTGAACTGGTCGTTCGAGCGCATGGTGATGAGGCGCAGCACGTCCGGATCGGACTGCTCGGTATCGGGATCCGCTGACAGCCCCCGGGGCGTCACGAAGTTCGCCTTGCCGGTCTGCGTCTTCCACTCGCGCTTCGAGGCCGGGATCGGCCGGTGGAAGCCGCCGGGCTTCCACATCCGGGCGTTGAAGTTATGAAACTGGTCGGGATAGGTTGCCTCGATCGCATCCCGTACGCTGGCGTAGTCGGAGGCCCAGACGTCCCAGTCGACCCGCTCGTTGGGGGGAAGGGTCGCCTTGGCGATGCCGGCGATGATGCGGGGTTCCGACAGGAGGTTCGGACCGGCGGGCTCGGCATAGCCCCTCGACCCGTGGATGCAGGCGGTCGAATCCTCCATCGCGACGGATTGCCGGCGGCCGTCCTGCTTGTCGATCTCGATGCGGCCGAGGCAGGGCAGGATGTAGCTGACCTCGCCGTGGATCAGATGGTTGCGGTTAAGCTTGGTCGAGATCTGCACGGTCAGGCGCAGACGCCGCCAGGCCGCCTCCATCAGCGTCGTTTCCGGCACGGCCCGGATGAAGTTGCCGCCGAGCGCCACGAAGGCGCGGACCGAGCCGTCGAGGATGCCTTCGCAGGCCTCGACCGTGTTCAGCCCTTTCTCCGCGGGAGGCTCGAAGCCGTAGAGCGCGCGCAGCTTGTCCATCGGCACGAGTTCGGGCTTCTCGGTGATCCCAACGCTGCGTTGCCCCTGCACGTTGGAATGGCCGCGTACGGGGCAGATCCCGGCGCCGGGACGACCGATATTGCCGCGCAGGAGCAGAAGATTCATGAGCGCCTGCACGGTCTCGACGCCCATGCGGTGCTGGGTCAGCCCCATGCCGTAGACCCCAAGCGTCGCCTTGGCTCTCGCGTAGGTCGCCGCCGCCTGCTCCAGGGAGGCCCGGCTCAGGCCGGAGCGGCGTTCCAGTTCGTCCCAGCCCTTAGAGCGGACGGAGGCGGCGAAGGCCTCGAAGCCGTGCGTGTGCTCGGCGATGAAGGCTTGGTCGATCGGACCCGCCCTCCCCGCCTCCCGCGCCGCGTCGTCGGTCGCGATCAGGGCCTTGCACAGCCCGTAGATCGCGGCGAGGTCGCCGCCCGCCTTCACCTGGAGGTATTGCGAGGAGATCCGCGTCTCGGAGCGGGTGAGCATCTCGGCCGGGGATTGCGGGTTGGTGAAGCGCTCCAGCCCCCGCTCGCGGAACGGATTGAAGGTGATGATGGGCACGCCGCGCCGGCTCGCGTCCTGCAGCGGGTGGAGCATGCGCGGCGCGTTCGAGCCGGGGTTCTGCCCGAAGAACAGGATGCAGTCGGTGTGTTCGAAATCCTCGAGCTGCACGGTGCCGACCGGCGAGCCGATGCTCTCGGGCAGGGCCACGGAGGTCGATTCGTGGCACATGTTGGAGCTGTCGGGCAGGTTGTTGTTGCCGTAGAGCCGCGCCAGCATCGCGTACATGTACGAGGCTTCCAGCGAGGCTCGGCCGGAGGCGTAGAACACCGTGGATGCCGGCTCCAGCGCCCGCAACTCGGCGCCGATCTCGGCGAAGGCCTCCGCCCAGGAGACGGGGCGGTAGGTGTCGCTGGCCTGGTCCCAGCGCATCGGCTCGGTCAGCCGGCCGAGCTCCTCCAGGTCGTAGTCGCGCCAGCTCTCCAGGTCGCGGACCCTGTGCGCGGCGAAGAAGTCGGAGGTGATGCGCTTGCGGGTGACCTCCCAGGCGGTCGCCTTGGCGCCGTTCTCGCAATATTCGAACACGGCGGGCTTGGCCGGCTTCGCCCAGGCGCAGCTCACGCACATGTACCCGTCGGGCTTGTTCTGGTGCATGAGGAGCGTGGCGCCGCTCGCCGGGATCTGCTCGCGCAGCAGGATCTCGGTCAGGGACTTGGCCGAGCCCCAGCCTCCGGCAGGGCCGTCGTAGGGCTTGATCTCGACTCGATCGCTCATTGGACGTCCCCCCGCGCGGCCACCCGCGGGTCGGCCGTTCGCTGGAACGCAACAGGCGGGTCCGGCCCCCTGTTCCGGGCAGCTCTCGATCAGCGCCGGAACTGCTTCACCGCCGAGACCGAACCGTCGGCGTAGACGATCTGCGCCGAGGCCGAGCGGGTGCCCGGCGGCGCCTTCAGGTAGGGCACGAAGCTCGAGGGGATCGCGAAGGGGTTCGCCTCGTCGCAGGGCGGCAGGACGACGACGCGGTCCGGCTCGGGACGGTCGAGGCCGATCCGAAGCTCCTTGATGGCGCAGCGATAGGAGACGAGCGAGGTGTAGTAGAGCAGGACGCCGTTGAAGTTCCGGAACTCGAGCCAGCTCCCGCCCACCATCTCGATGATGCGCCGCTGGTCGCGGACCAGGGCGACCCGCGGATCGAAGGCGATCGGGAAGGGGCCGACGGTCACGCCGGCGGCGTCGACGTAGCGCAGGTAGATCGTGGCCGCCGCCGTCCCGACGTCCAGGTGGAACGACGGGTTCGGCATGCGCCGTCCGGTGCGCTGGTCGATGACGTCGAGAAGGTCGGTATCCGCGTAAGCGCCGCTCTCGCCGAGCCGCCAGGACAGGCCGATCGCCGGTTCCGGCAGGGAGATCGTGGCCTGCCAGCCTGAATTGCTTCGCGAGAAGCTGACGAGCGGCCCGTTGACGGGCGCGTTGCCGCCCGCCGTCGGGTTGGATTGTATCGGCGGGAGGGCCGCGACCTGCGCGGGCTTGGCCGGCGGTGCTTCGGGCGGCGCCGTGCTCGGGAGCTTTGCGGTCAGGGCCGGCGCGGCCTGCACCGGCGGGCGGCCGGAATCGTCGCGGACGAAGAAGAAGTCCTCGCCCGGCAGCGAGCCGTAGACGAACGGCTCCTGCTTCTTGCCGGTCGCGGCCATGACGTCGTCGCGCACGAGGCGGAACAGCTTGTTGATCTCGAGCCCCGGCGTCGGGAGGCGCCGGGAGAGCGCCTGAACGAAGGGGCTGTGCTCGCCCTCCCCGTCCAGGGCCGTCTGGCCGTGCTTGGCCGCGAAGGCGACGAGGGTGCCGCCCTCCGGCTCCATCCGGGCGAGCCCGCGCCCGATGGAGCGCGTCGCGGAGGTCCGCCGCATGCTCGCCACGAAGGGGTTGTCGCGGCAGGCGTCGAGAATGACGAGCCGGAGCTTTCGCGCCGCCTCGATGGCCTGCAGCACCCGGTCGAGCGGCACCGCCTCGTCCGCGATGGAGCGGTCGCTCTTGAGCCTGGCATCGACGGGGACGACGTAGTTGGTCCCGTCGATCTCGATGCCGTGGCCGGCAAAGTAGACGAGGGCCCAATCCGCCCGCTCCGCCGCTTCCGAGAACGTGTTCAGCGCGGCGATGAGCTCGCTCCGGCTGGCATCGGAGACCACGGTCACGGCCTGGAACCCGGACCCGCGCAGGGCCTCGGCGACGCGGGTCGCGTCGCGCGGCGGATTGGGCAGCGGTGCCACGGCGGCGTAGCGGCCATTGCCGATGACGAGGGCGACGCGTGTTTCCGCCGCCGCCGGCATCGCGGCGATGGTCGCCGCCAAGAACGCCAGATGCAAGAACGCGAGACGCCTGCCCATCAAGCCCACCTCTGCAGGTCCATTCGCCCTACCGTTACGATATGGCCTGCCGCACGGGAAGGCGTGCGGCGGGACCTCAAACCCGAGCGAACGGTCACCCATTGCATTCGCTAATGAACCGCGGGCAGCCAGGGCCGTTCGTGAGGAATGGCGACCATCGCGATCCTCATCGGCACGCCGAACGGTACCCGACTCCTGGCCGCGTCCGTGGAGCGGGAGGCGGCGATCATGGCCGAGGCGGTCCTGTTCAAGGTGGAGCGCGACGCCCTGCCGGTTCCTCTCTGGGTCCAGTGCGGCGATGCCGGCATCGCCGGCCGACTCACCCGCTACCTCGTCGAACTTCAGACCGACCTGATGGCGGCCGGCGCCGACAGGACGCCCTCATAGCTCTCGTCGGCGTTCCACGGCGGACGCCGAGCGGCATTCAAGGGCGCCTCGATCTTCGCCGGCCCTGGTGTGCGATTGCGCACGATCGGGTGAGGGAGCCGAAACCTTTGGAGGCCCGAACCGGTTGTTAGTGCACAACTCAATTGGAGTAAGGGATTTGGTCATGAAGAGAATTCTTGCCGTCGGTACCCTGACCCTGGCGCTCGCGGGTTCCGCTTTCGCGCAGGGCACGCCCTACCGCCAGCCCGGCGCCACCGGCACCATCGTCACCCAGCAGCCGAACACCACGGGCAGCTCGCCGGACCTCGTGATCTCGCGCGGCGCGACCGGCGCCGACACGGCGACCTCGAGCTCGGCGGCCGGCGGCAACGCCAACCTGCCCGAGCGCGCGGTTCCGAACGGCAGCGCGGGCGGCGGCGGCGGCGGTCGCTGAGGCGAGGCGCGCCGGTCCGTTACGAAGGACCGGTTCTTGAACCAAGAAAGGGCCTGCAGCCGAAAAGTTGCGGGCTCCTTTTGCATGCGCTGACCGGGAAAGCGAAACCGTGCGGGCCTGAGGCGGAGACTGGAACGGGATCGCAGGATGGCGACCCCGGTTGGGCTCGAACCAACGACCTGCCGCTTAGAAGGCGGCTGCTCTATCCAGCTGAGCTACGGAGTCGGACGCCGGAACCCGTCTACCAGTCCCTTTTTCCGAAGTCGACAGCGCCCTGATGCTCGCCGGAACGTGCGGTCCCGAGGTCCGCGCAGGAGGATTGGACCGCTATCTCCGCTTCTCCTAGTGCTCACCGCCCGCGGCTGGGTCAGCAGCCGAGCGCGTCGGCGGCGGCGATCAGGCTGTCAGCCTCGACATCCCAGTGTTCGGTGGGGGCTAGGTCGGTGGTTTGGGCCGGCCCATGTTCGGTCGGGCGGCGCACGAACACCGTTCGCAGTCCGAGGGCGCGAGCCGCCCTCAAATCCTCGTTGTGGGCCGCGATCATGCCGACCTGCGCGGGCGGCAGGCCCACCGCCTCGGCGGAGCGCAGGTAGGTCTCCGGCCTCGGCTTGTAGCTGCGAGCCACCTCGGCCCCGACGATGATGTCCCAGTGCAGGCCGCCGAACCGGGCGAGCCGCATCATGCCGGCGAGGTGCCCGTTCGAGAGCGCGCCGATGGCGAAGCGGCGCTTGAGGCGGGTGAGTCCCTCGACGCTGTCTGGCCAGGGGTCGAGCCGCTCCCAGCAGCGGTTGAGCGCCGCGAGGTCTTCCGCGGCGATGCCATCGATCGCGACCCCGTGGCGGGTCAGGACCACCCTCAGGTTCTCGAGGTTGAGGATGTCGAGGCGAACCCAAGGTCGCCGGCCCGAGCGGACTTCCTCCATGCTGGGCTGGTAGAGGGCGCGCCACTCGTCTGCGAAGGCGAGGGGATCGACGGCGATGCGATGGCGGTCGAGGAAGGGGGCAGCCGCGCGGGCGACGCCGGAGCGCCAATCGACGACCGTGCCGAACACGTCGAAGCCCAGGAACTCGACGCCGGCCATGGCGTCCGGACCATGGCTCGGCCGCGCCTCGGGATGATGGCTCATCGTCGCGTTGTCTCCATCCTGGCCGCCAATCCCCTTCCAACGCTTCTCAAAGGCGGCGTGCTCCTGATCCGGGAACTGCCGATGGTCCCGAGCTCGAGCGACGTGACGGCCCGACATGCTGTCGAAAGGATTGCCTCTCGCTCCAGCCTGTCCGCCGGGCCAGGGTCGGGTTCGCGGTCCGGACTACGCCGCCCGCGCCTCTTCGATCCGTTCCTCGCGAGCAGCCTCGCCCTGGGCTGCTGGTCTGCGCCTCGAGAAGACGAGGATCAGGACGGGGAGGATCAGGAGGATCAGCACCGGCGCCAATGCCATGCCGCCGACCACGACGAGGGCCAGCGGCTTCTGCACCTGCGAGCCGACGCCGTCGGAGAAGGCCGCCGGCAGCAGGCCGACGCCGGCCACGACGCAGGTCATCACGACGGGGCGCATCTGCGTGTAGCAGGTCTGGAGCATCGCCTGGGTGCGCTCCAGGCCCGTCGCGAGCAGGGCGTTGTACTGCGTGATGACGATGATGCCGTCCATCACAGCGATGCCGAGCAGTGCGATGAAGCCGATGGCGGCGGAGACGCTGAAGGGTGTGGCCGTGAAGGCGAGCGCGAAGATGCCGCCGGCGACCGCCATCGGGATCACGCTGAGCGCGAGCAGGGTGTCGGCGAGGGAGGAGAAGTTGATGTAGAGCAGCAGCGCGATCAGCGCGATGGCGAGCGGCACGGTGAGCGACAGGCGCGCCAGCGCGTTCTGCAGGTTGTTGAACTCGCCCACGAGCTCGATCCGGTAGCCCGGGGGAAGCGCGACCTCCGCCGCGACCCGCTCCCGCGCCTCGATGATCGCGCCGCCGAGATCGCGGTTGCGGATGCTGAACTTCACCGGCAGGTAGCGTTCCTGCCCCTCCCGATAGATGTAGGCCGGTCCCGACACGAGCTTGACCGTCGCCACCTCGTTCAGCGGCAGCGACATCGCCATGCCGTTGGCGCTCCGGCCCACGATCCGCAGGTTCCTGATCGACTGGATGCTCTGCCGGAAGGGTGCGGCGAGCCGCACCACCATGGGGTGATGCCGGTCGCTGTTGGCCTCGTAGAGGTCGCCGGCCTCGTCGCCGCCGATGGCGGTGCGCACCGTCGTGTTGATGTCGCCCGGCGTCAGCCCGTAGCGCGAGGCGCGAACCCGGTCGACGTCGATCTGGACCGTCGGCTGCCCCAGCGAGGTGAAGACGCCGAGGTCGGTCACGCCCTCGATGTTCGTGAGCACGGATTTGACCTGGCCCGCGACCCGGGTCAGCGTCTCGAGGTCGGGGCCGAAGACCTTGAAGGAGTTCTCGCCCTTGATGCCCGAGACCGCCTCGGCGACGTTGTCCTGCAGGTACTGCGAGAGGTTGAACTCGACGCCGGGAAACTCGGCGCGCAGGCGGCCGAAGAGCTCGTCGACGAGTTGGTCCTTCGATACGCCCGGCCGCCACTGCTCCGCGGGCTTGAGAGGCGCGAAGAACTCGCCGTTGAAGAAGCCGGCCGCGTCGGTGCCGTCGTCGGGCCTCCCGTGCTGGGAGACGACGCGCTCCACCTCCGGGACGGCGGCGATAATCCGGCGCATCCGGTTGACGTAGTCGTTGCTCTCGTCGAGCGAGATCGTGGCCGGCATGGTGCCGCGGACCCAGAGATTGCCCTCCTCGAGCTTGGGCAGGAATTCGAGGCCGAGGCTGCGCGCGGTCAGGCCGATCCCGGCGAGGAGCAGCAAGGCGCAGGCGAGCGTGAGGATGCGGTTGCCGATGGCCGCGCGCACGGCCGGCCGGTAGAGCCGGTCGAGGGCGCGGACCAGGAAGGTCTCGACCTCCTTGACGTGGTTCGGCAGCAGCAGGGCCGAGAGCACCGGCGTGACCGTGAACGTCGCGATGAGACCGCCCAAGAGCGCGTAGGCGTAGGTCTGCGCCATCGGGCCGAAGATGTATTGCTCGACGCCCGTCAGCGTGAAGAGCGGCAGGAAGCCCGTGATGATGATCACGGCCGCGAAGACGATCGAGCGCCCGACATCCGAGGAGGCGGCGGAGATCTTCTGCAGCTTGGCCGCGAAACCGCCCGGAGCGCCTGCCGCTGCCGCCGCGACGACCGCGTGCCCGGACAGGTAGCGGAAGATGCTCTCCACCATGATCACGGTGCCGTCCACGATCAGCCCGAAATCGAGGGCGCCGACGGAGAGGAGATTCGCGGATTCGCCCCTCGCGACGAGGATCGCGACGGCGAAGAACAGGGCGAAGGGGATGGTGGCGACGACGATCAGCGCGCTGCGCAGGTTGCCGAGGAACAGCCATTGCACGATCAAGATCAGCGCGATGCCGAAGACCATGTTGTGCATCACGGTGTGCGTCGTGACCTCGATGAGGTCCGAGCGGTCGTAGACCCGCTCGATGCGCACGCCCGGCGGCAGGATGCCCGCCGCCTCGATCGCGGCGACCTCGGCCTTCACGGCCGCGATGGAGGGCGTGCTCTTCTCGCCCCGGCGCATCAGGACGATGCCCTGGACGATGTCGTCCTCGTCGTTCATCCCCGCGATGCCGAGGCGCGGCTGGTGGCCGATCGAGACGGTGGCGACGTCGCCGATGAGGACGGGCGCGCCGCCGGCCTGGCTGACCACGGTGCCGCGGATGTCGTCGACGCTCCGGATCAGGCCCACCGCACGGACCACGGCGGATTGGCCGCCGATCTGGATCCGGTTACCGCCGACGTTGAGGTTGCTGTCCTTGAGCGTCTGCATGACCTGCGGCAGGGTCACGCCGACGGCGTTGAGGCGGTCGAGGTCGACAGCGACGTCGTAGGTCTTCGTCTTGCCGCCCCAGCCGATCACGTCGATGACGCCGGGCACGGCACGGAACCGGCGCTTGAGCACCCATTCCTGCAACGTCCGGAGGTCGGTGACGCTGTAACCCTCGGGCGCGCTCAGCTTGTAGCGGAAGATCTCGCCGATCGGGCTCACCGGCGAGATGGCGGGCTTGGCCCCGTTCGGCAGCGCGTCGAGCTGCGCCAGGCGGTTGAGGACCTGCTGCTCGGCCTGCTGATAGGTGAACTCGAAGCCGAATTGCAGCTTCACGTCGGACAGGCTGTAGAGCGAGTTGGTGCGGACCTCCTTGAGGTAGGGCAGACCCGAGGTGCCGATCTCGATGGGGATCGTGATGTAGCGCTCCACCTCCTCCGCCGAGAGCCCGGGCACCTGGGTGACGACGTTCACCATCGGCGGCGTCGGGTCGGGATAGGCCTCGATGTTGAGGGAGCGCAGGGCGCCCAGGCCCCCGATGATGAGGAGGACGAAGGCGAGCACGACCAGCACGCGCTGGCGCAGGGCGAGGTTGACGATGGCCTTCATCGCATCACGTATCCCTCGCGCATCGACGTCAGTCCTGGGCGGCCATGCGGTCGATGAACAGCGCGCCCTTGGAGATCACGGTCTCGCCCGCCGCCAAGCCTTCGAGGACCTCGAGATTGCCGTCGTTCAGGATGCCGGGCTTGATGCGGCGGTGCTCGACCACGTTGCCGTCCTTGAGCACCCAGACGCTCGCCTTCTCACCCTCGAGGATGACAGCGGGTCGGGGCACGGAGAGCGACACGTTCTCGTACTCGTTGATGATGCGCACCGTCGCGTACATCTCGGGCTTGAGCAGGTTGTTGCTGTTGTCGATCTCGCCGCGCACGACGATTCGGCGCGTCGCCGGGTCGACGGAGGTGCCAATGAAGTTCACCCGCGCCCCGAAGACCCGGTCCGGATAGGCGAGGACCCGGAATTGCAGCCGCTCGCCCAGGCTCACCTTGGCCGCGTCGGGCTCGCGCAGCTGAGCCACGAGCCAGACCAGCGATAGGTCGCCGATGACGTAGGACGGGTCCGTCCCGCCCGTGGCCACGTATTGCCCGGGTCCGATCTTGCGCTGGATGATCGTGCCGCTGAGCGGCGCGTTGATCATCGTCTCGGCATTGATCACGCCCTTCTGCTGGAGCGCGGCCATGTCGGCATCCTTGAGGCCGAGGATGCGCAGCCGGTTGCGCACTGCCTCCAGTCCGACCTCCGCGGTCTTGAGATCGTTCGTGGCGTTCGAGAGGTCGTTCTGCGCGGTCTGAAGCTCACGCAGGGTCGTCACGCGCGTGTCGAAGAGGTCACGGAGGCGTTTCTCGACCGTCTGTGCGTAGAGGGATTGCGCGCGGCTCTTGTTCAGCACGTTGAGGGCGGCGAGGTAGTCGTTCTGCGCCTGGACCATCTCGTTGGCCTGGACCGAGAACAGCGGCACGCCCTGGTTCACGTATTGCCCTGTCCGCCCGAAGATCGCGACGACGCGTCCGGGATAGGGTGAGAAGATCGGGGTGGCCCTATACTCGTCGACGCCGATCTTCCCCTCGGTGACGATCTCCTCGTAGAAGAACTTGTGGTCGACGCTCGCCGTCGTGAGGGTCGCGAGCTGCTGCTCCGTGAGCGCGAAGCCGCCCTTGGAGGGCGGCGCGAGGGCCGCCGGCGTGCCGACCGCTGCGGTCGACGGTGCGGCAGCCGCTCCTATCGAGCGCTGATACCAGAACGCTCCGCCCACACCAGCCAGAAGCGCCAGGACGATCGCGACCTGGAGCCAGGGCTTCAGGGCGATCGGTCCCTTGGTTATGCCATCCGCATTGCTCATGCGCCCTCAACCCGTGTTGAGGCGCTGGGCCGAGGCGACCCGCGACAACCACTGCCCGCGTTGCGCGCCGATCCCGCCTCAGGGACTACGCCCCAGCCCATCCGAAGTCCTCAACGGACTAGAGAGCGGACGTGACAGCGATGTGAACGGCAGGATGTGTCTGAAGTTGATCGTGGGGGCCGCGCAGGTCGCCGGGCGCGAGCCTTCGGCGGGTTCTGCGCACGAGACGCATCATCCAACCACCATGGCGCAGGTTGCCCTGAACAGCAGGCCAGTATTCCCGTTAGAGGCGGCCAGCTTTCCTGAAGGCTAGCCCCGGCGCATCACACCATCGCGATGCGAGCCCGCAACGGCTCTGTTCAGCTAAAGCGTTGCGCTTCTTGGGCGGGGGCTGGCAATCTCTTGCTCAGCCCCCGTTACCTTGATCCCACGAGTCTTGCGAAGCGTCTCAGGCCGCCTGCTTCTTGCGGGGTGCGCGACGCTTCTTCTCGGGCGCGGCCTCGGCCGCCTCCGGCTCGCTCTCCTCGGCGACGCTCGTGCTTTCCTCGGGCGCGGCCTTGGCGGCGGACTTGCGGCGCTGCTGACCGAGGCCGAGGGCGCGGGCGAGTTCGGAGCGCTGCTCCGAATAGGCGGCCGAGGTCATCGGGTAATCAGGCGCGAGGCCCCACTTGGCGCGATACTGTTCCGGCGTCAGGCCGCGCAGGGTCAGGTGTCGGCGCAGGGTCTTGTACTGCTTTCCGTCCTCGAAGCTGATCAAGTAGTCCGCCGTGATGGAGCGCCGGATCTCCTGCGCGGTGGCCTTCGGCGGGCCGGCCTCGACCGCAGGGCCGCCGCTCGCGGTCACGCCCCGTATCGCCTCATGAACATCGCTGAGCAGCTTGGGAAGCTCGGCGCTCTGGACATGGTTGTTGCTGACATAGGCCGAGACAATGTCGGCTGCGAGGGTGATCAAGCGACCAGAGTCGAACTCGGTTTCGGTCATGATGTTTGCGCCGTTGCTGTCTCAGGTGATCGATATTTTGGAGCCTAAGCTCACGATCCTTCGCAAGCAAGATGTTCTTCCCGCGAGCGTGAACTTTTTCACGATTATTTGTGAAGGAAACGAGCCCATCTCACGCCGACCCTGTAAGAGAACGCTCTACCACCCCAAGGTTGACGGTGCGGCCACCTGCTATGTCCCAATTCTGGCCGTCGAACTGAGCCTCGCGTCGGGCCTGCAAGACCTCCGGTGGTCACTCGGCCAGTCGAATGCATCGTGTGACTCGAGGAGTGCAGCGAAGCCGCGATGATGCCGCTCTCGCCCCAGCGTCACGCCTTCGGCTGCCGGCGCGTGACCTTCAGCATCGAGGGAAAGCTCAGTACAGCCCACTTCGCGGATCGCAGGGCGAGTGCGGAAAAGCTCCGGCACCGCTGCGGGACACGCACGACGCGCCGAGGACCTGGAAGTGTCGCGGCAGGTCTAGAGGCCGAGATCCGACAATCCCGGGTGATCGGCCGGGCGGGGTCCCTGGGGCCAGTGGAACTTACGCTCGGACTCTCGGATCGGCACATCATTGATGCTGGCCTCGCGCCGCCGCATCAATCCGCCTTCCGTAAACTCCCACTGCTCGTTCCCGTGAGAACGGAACCATTGTCCCCCGTCGTCGTGCCATTCGTAGGCGAAGCGGGCGGCGATGCGGTTCTCGTGGAAGGCCCAGACTTCCTTGATCAGGCGATACTCGCGCTCGCGCTCCCATTTCTTCGCCAGGAACGCGACGATCGCTTCGCGGCCGCTGAAGAACTCTGAGCGATTCCGCCACCAGCTGTCCGGGGTGTAGGCGAGCGAGACGCGTTCCGGATCGCGGGTGTTCCAGGCGTCCTCGGCGCCGCGCGCCTTCGTGGCCGCGGTCTCGGCCGTGAAGGGCGGCAGCGGCGGGCGGGTGTCCGACATGCTCTGGCAAGCTCCGCGGTGATCGCCGAAAGCTTTGCCGTCGATGACCTCGTCTCGTCAATGCTGCAAAGCGCGAAGACGAAGGAAGGTCGGGGACCGAAGGCTCAGAGGATGAGCCTCAGTCGAGGCCGAGCATCAGGCCGATGTTCTGCACGGCGGCGCCGGAAGCACCTTTGCCGAGGTTGTCGAGGCGCGCCACGAGCACCGCCTGACCATGCGCGGAGGACCCGAACACCCGTAATTCCAGAAGATCGGTGTCGTTCAGCGCCTCGGGTTCCAGGCGCTCGACATGCGTTCCCGTAGCGGCGCCGGGAACAACCCTGACGATGTCCTGACCTTCGTAATAGGCGATCAGAGCGGCTTCGAGGTCGCCCGCACTCGGGCGATCGGGCAGCCCATCGAGGTGGAGCGGCACGCTTACGAGCATGCCCTGTCGGAAATTCCCGACCGAGGGGATGAAGATCGGGCGCCGCGTCAGGCGACTGTAGCTCTGCGTCTCGGGCACGTGCTTGTGCGCGAAGCCGAGCCCGTAGATCTCGAACGCCGCGCCGCGGCCGGCCTCGTAAGCCTCGATCATGCCCTTGCCGCCGCCGCTATAGCCGCTGACCGCGTTGATGCTCACGGGGTGGTCCGGCGGGATCAGCCCGGCCTCGACGAGAGGCCGGAGCAGCGCGATCGCCCCGGTCGGGTAGCAGCCGGGATTGGCGACCCGGCGCGCCTGCCGGATCTCCTCCGACTGACCGTCATGCAGTTCGGCGAAGCCGTAGGCCCAGCCGGGGCTGACCCGGTGCGCGGTGCTCGCGTCGAGGATGCGAGGGCCACCGTTCGGCAGCGCGTCGGCGAGCGCGACGGTCTCCCGCGCCGCGTCGTCCGGCAGGCAGAGCACGACGAGGTCGACGTCCTCCATCAGCGCGCGCTTGGCGGCGACGTCCTTGCGGTCCGCATGCGGCAGGCTTTTGAGCGTCACGCGGCCTTCCCGCTCCAGGCGCTCGCGGATGCTAAGGCCCGTCGTGCCGGCCTCGCCGTCGATGAACACGCTTGGCCGCGCGGCGCTCTCGCTCATGGGTAGGGCCCTTCTTGTGATGCGTCGCCGAGACGAAGCTCGCGACGCCGGCGCGACATGGATGGTGCGCGCTTGCCCGTCAACGGATGCCACGGGGTTGAGCACGGCTTCATGACGATAGGGCAGGTCGACGCTGCACCGGAACTCGCCAGCGAAGCACCGGTTGTCCGCCAAATCCACTTAATCGAGGTGCGCACGATGTCAGCAACCGCGGAGAAGACGGACCCGAAGCTCTGGGACAAGGTCAAGAAAAAGGTCACCGACTCGTCGAAGGGCGGCAAGCCCGGCCAGTGGTCGGCCCGCAAGGCGCAAGCGGCGACCAAGGCCTACAAGGACGCCGGCGGCGGCTACAAGGGCGAGAAGACCGGCGACAACCACCTGACGCAATGGACCGAGGAGGAATGGGGCACGAAGTCGGGCAAGGAGAGCGGCAAGACCGGGGAGCGCTACCTGCCGAAGGAGGCCCGGTCCGCGGTCTCGGACAAGGAGTACAAGCGAAGCTCCGACAAGAAGCGCGCCGACACCGCCAAGGGCAAGCAGTTCTCGAGGCAGCCGGCCGATGTCGCCAAGAAGGCTGCCGCGGCGCGCAAATCTGCCTCCGGCACCACGAAGACCGAGTTGATGAAGAAGGCGCAGGCGCGGAAGATCCCCGGCCGCTCGCGGATGTCGAAGGGCGAGCTCGAGAAGGCGCTCGGCGCCTGACCGCCGACGGCGGACATGTTCCTGTTGGGCAAGGTCTGACGCCTAGTACCGGCCACCTATCATCTTCCAGGCCCCCGCGCATCCGCCGCGGCAACAGGGGCCCCATGCTGATGCCGGAGGTCCTCGAAGGTGGCGACCGGATCCACCGCCGGCTGTCTGGATCAAAACCGATTGGTGCAAGGTTTCGGAGAAGTGTCCGCGAGGCGGTTTGGGAGAGCTTCATGAGCGCAGCACCGGACGGTTCGGTCATCCAGCGCGAGGCGCCGCGGGCCGATCTCATCGCCTTCGAGATCAAGGACAGGATCACGAAGCCGGACATCGAGTGGATGTCCTCCATCGCCGACGCGGCCATGACGACGCACGGCACGATCGACATGTTGCTCATCATGTCGAACTACGAAGGCACGGACCTCGGAGCGAGGTTCGACGGGTACGCCGGCTCTGTCATGGCGCGCTCGGTCGCACACATCCGCAAGTACGTCGTGGTTGGTGGGCCGCTGTTCGTGCGCGCCATGGTCACGCTGTCGGGGTCAGTCATGCCGGTCCAGACCAAGACCTTCGATCTGTCCGAGGAGGCGGCGGCCTGGGCCTACCTCGCTGAGGCCGGGCCGGCCGCGACCTGAGTCCGAGGCGGGACGGGGGATCGACCCGACGCGGTCGGCGGCCACCGTCACGCGGGTCTCCCGACGCGCCCAAATCGATAAACCTCCGACCGTTCCCAGGCTGGAGCATTTTCCGCCGAAGTGGTTACGGTCCGGCGAAAGAGAATGCGCTCGCCACGTCAGCGGTTCTGGGTCCTGCTGCGCGGCCTCGAATTGGCAACGGTGGTTTTGACCGGCGAGCTTCTCGCGCCTTCACCGCCAGATGCGAGTCTTACGTCGCGACTTGACTGCTTTCCCGCGTCACGCCTCGGCCAGCGTACCCCAGGAATCCTTCCAGACGCTCTGAGGGTCGATCACCACGATCTCGCGCGCGCCCTCGTTGGCCACGTGGACGGCAATCCCGAAGGCCTGGGCGACCGGCAGTTCACCGGTCGAGCTGAACTGGACGCCGTCCGCGAGCTTGACCTCGCCGACGACCTCCGCACCGGACCGCTTCAGGCAGAGCGTGACGGCAGAAGCGACGGGAGCCTGAACGCGCCGGAAACTGTTTGCCATGGTCCCGTCTCCGTCGCGGAGTTCAAAGAAAAGGGCGGCCGGAGCCGCCCTTTTTGGATGCAACGATCGGCGCGAGGGCCTCAGCGCTTCGAGAACTGGAAGCTGCGGCGAGCCTTCTTGCGGCCGTACTTCTTGCGCTCCACGACACGGGCGTCGCGGGTGAGGAAGCCCTCGCGCTTCAGCGGGCTGCGCAGCTCGGGCTCGTAATAGGTCAGGGCCTTGGAGAGACCGTGGCGCACGGCGCCCGCTTGGCCCGAGAGGCCGCCGCCATGCACGGTGACCGTGATGTCGTACTGGTCCACGCGGCCCGCGATCTCGAGGGGCTGGCGCAGGATCATCCGCAGCACCGGCCGGGCGAAGTAGGTCTCGATGGTGCGGCCGTTGACCACGACGGTGCCCTTGCCGGGCTTGATCCAGACGCGGGCGACCGCGTCCTTGCGCTTGCCGGTGGCGTAGGCCCGGCCCTGCGCGTCGAGCTTCTGGACATGGACCGGCGCCGCGTTCTCGGGCGATTCGACGTTCGACCGGTTGAGGTCGGCGAGGGACTGGAGGGTCGCCATGATCAAGCGCTCACGTTCTTGCGGTTGAGGGCGCCGACGTCGAGCGCCTGCGGCTGCTGGGCGGTGTGGGGGTGCTCGGTGCCCTTGTAGACCCGGAGGTTGCCCATGATCTGGCGGAAGAGCGGGCCGCGCGGGAGCATGCGCTCGACGGCCTTCTCCACGACACGCTCGGGGAAGCGACCGTCGAGGATATACTTGGCCGTGCGCTCCTTGATGCCGCCCGGATACCCGGTGTGGTGGTAGTACACCTTCTGCTCGCGCTTGCGGCCGGTGAACTTCACCTTCTCGGCGTTGATGACGATGACGTTGTCGCCGCAATCGACGTGGGGCGTGTAGGCGGGCTTGTGCTTGCCGCGCAGACGCATGGCGACGATGGAGGCGAGCCGGCCGACGACCAGGCCATCCGCATCGACGACGATCCACTTCTTGTCGACGTCGGCGGGTTTCAGCGAAGTGGTCTTCATCGCGCTGCTCATCCCGTGATGGTCCGTGTGATCTCTCGAAAAACGATGCGCCGCCGCGTTCGGGACGCGACGGCGTTGGCGGGTGCAATACGCGCGGGGTGCCGCGCCGTCAAGAGTCTTATTGCGCGCCTAAGCGCACAAACGCCAATACTCTGAGCGACTTCCGCCGTACGGTATCAAGGTACCGCGCTCGCGAGGTGCCGTGAAAACCCGCGGCGTTCACGTCCTCGCCATGGCCGAGCCGCGCGGATTTCCGTTCTCCCAATCCTGAGAGGACCGGCCCGCACGAGAGGCGCGGGAACGTCCTTGCGCCGCCGACGCTTCGAGAGAGCCGAGCCGCGGCAGCGATGGGAATGCCCGCCCACATGAGCCAGCTGAGATCTGTGCTGACGGAGCTCTACGAGGGCGACAGCCCTCGCGCCCATCGCTTTCGGTACGGCCTGCTCGTCTTCGACATCGCCACGATCGTGTTCATCGTCGTATCGTCGTTCCTGCCGCGCCTCACCCTTTTGAAGGCCGCCGACATCGCGCTCGGCCTCGCCGTGCTCGCCGACTTCGCCGCCCGCCTGCTGATCAGCCGCCAGCGCGGTCGCGAGTTCCTGCGCCTGACCACCTGGGCCGACGTCGCGGCGGTGGTCTCGTTCCTGGCGCCCGCTGTCGTCGAAGGCGCCGGCTTCCTGCGCATCCTGCGGACCCTACGGCTGCTGCGAACCTACCAGATCCTCGACCGCCTGCGCCGCGACATCGACCTCTTTCGCCGCAACGAGGAGGCGATCCTGGCCGCGACAAACCTCGCGGTCTTCGTGCTCGTGATGACCGGCATCGTCTACGCGACGCAGCACCGGACCAACCCGGCCATCGGCAACTACGTGGACGCCCTCTACTTCACCGTGACCTCGCTGACGACGACGGGCTACGGCGACGTCACGCTTCCCGGCACCTCTGGGCGCCTGATCTCCGTCGTCGTGATGATCTTCGGTGTGACCCTGTTCCTGCGCCTCGCCCAGGTGCTGTTCCGCCCCAACAAGGTCCGCTTCCCCTGCACCTCGTGCGGGCTTCAGCTCCACGAGCCCGACGCGGTCCATTGCAAAGCCTGCGGCACCATCGTGAACATTCCCGACGAGGGATCGGGCTGAGTTTCCGGGGCGGGCCGCCTCAGCGCTCCGGCGGGATCGCGTAGGTACCCGTCGCGTGGCAGACGAGGTCGCTGGAGCCCAGCGCGGTGATGAGCACCTCCCCGACCGCCAGCCGGCGCCCGAGCTTCAGGAGGCGCGCCTCTCCAACGAGGCCGTTCGGTCCCGGCCTGCGCAGGAAGTTGAAGCTGAGATTGGTCGTCACCGCGAGCGCGACGGGGCCGAGATTGGCGAGGATCGCGGCGTAGAGCGCGAGGTCGGCCAGGGTCATCATCGCGGGGCCCGAGACGGTGCCGCCCGGCCGCAGGAAGCGATCATGATGATCCATGCGCATCCGGGCGGTGAGCAATCCGACCGCCTCGAGATGATAATGGCGACCGCCATGATGGATCTGCGGGAACTCGCGCTCCAGGAAGGCGACGGTCTCGTCGAGGGTCATCATCGTCGCCTTGCAGCACGGCCCGCGATGACGGACAAGTCGCCCATGATCCCGACCCTCGACAGCGCCCCCGACGGCATCGCCACCTGCCACGACCGCTACGACGACGCCAATGTCCGCGCGCTCCTCAAGGCGGCGCGCACGATCGCCCTGGTCGGCGCTTCGGCGAACCCTGCCCGCCCGAGCTGGATCGTGCTCAAGTACCTGCTCGCCCGCGGCTATGACGTCACGCCGGTCAATCCGGGCCTCGCCGGGCAGGATCTCCTGGGCAAGGCCTGCGTCGGGCGCCTCGCCGACTTGCCTGGCCCCGTCGACATGGTCGAGATCTTCCGCAACTCGGAGGCCGCGGGTCCTCTCGTCGACGAGGCGCTGGCCCTGCCCCAACCGCCGCGGATCATCTGGATGCAGCTCGGCGTGCGCAACGACGCGGCCGCGGCCCGGGCGGAGGCGGCGGGCGTCACCGTGATCATGAATCGCTGCCCCAAGATCGAGTACGGTCGCCTCTCCGGCGAGATCGGCTGGACCGGAGTCAACTCGCGCATCATCAGCGCCAAGAAGCCGGTTCTCGCCGGCCGCGGCGTCCAGCGCCTGACGATCGACCGTCCCTGAGCGCGGGATTCATGTCGGGCGCAGCCGGCCCGCTAGCGTAATGCTATAACACTTCTTTCGAGAGACTTCAGGCCGCGCAGGGATTTGCTTGGAAACATCGAGGGTTCTCGCTGGTTCGTAGGAGGAAACGCCAACAAGAACCGCCGAGGAAACACCCCATGAGAGCACTCGTCTGGCACGGGGCGCAGGACATCCGCTGCGACACGGTTCCCGATCCCAAGATCGAGCAGGACCGCGATGCGATCATCAAGGTGACCTCCTGCGCCATCTGCGGCTCGGACCTGCACCTCTACGACCACTTCATGCCCGGCATGGAGAAGGGCGACATCATGGGCCACGAGACCATGGGTGAGGTCGTCGAGGTCGGCAAAGGCGCCAAGGACGCACTCAAGGTCGGCGACCGGGTCGTCATCCCCTTCACGATCATCTGCGGCGAGTGCGACCAGTGCAAGCGCGGCTTCTTCTCGGTCTGCGAGCGCACCAACCGCAACAAGCACATGGCGGCCAAGGCCTTTGGCCACACCACGGCAGGGCTGTTCGGCTACACGCACATCACCGGCGGCTATCCGGGCGGCCAGGCCGAGTACCTGCGGGTGCCCTTCGCCGACAAGACCCATATTAAGGTGCCGAGCACGCTCTCGGATGAGCAACTCCTGTTCCTGTCCGACATCTTCCCCACCGGCTGGCAGGCCGCCGTCCAATGCGACATCCAGCCGACCGACACCGTGGCGATCTGGGGCGCCGGTCCGGTCGGGCAGATGGCGATCCGCTCCGCCATCCTGCTGGGCGCCAAGCACGTGGTCTGCATCGACAACGTGCCCGAGCGCCTCGAAATGGCCCGCGCCGGCGGCGCCAGCACGATCAACTTCTCGGAGGAGAGCGTGATCGAGCGCCTCTTCCAGATGACGGCCGGCAAGGGCCCCGAGAAGTGCATCGATTCCGTCGGCATGGAGGCGCATGCCACGGCGACGATCGACGCGATGTACGACCGCGCCAAGCAGGCGGTGATGCTCGAGAGCGACCGCCCGCACGTGCTGCGCGAGATGATCTATGTCTGCCGCCCGGCCGGCACGCTCTCGGTGCCCGGCGTCTATGGCGGGCTCATCGACAAGGTCCCGATGGGCGCCTTCATGAACAAGGGCCTGACCATGCGCACGGGCCAGACCCACGTGAACCGCTGGACCGACGACCTCCTGCGCCGGATCGAGGAGGGCCAGATCGACCCCTCCTTCGTGATCACCCATCGGGTCGGGCTCGAAGACGGGCCTGCGATGTACAAGACCTTCCGCGACAAGAAGGACGGCTGCATCAAGGTCGTGATCCGCCCCTGAGCCGACGCATCAACCCTCCCCCGCAGAGGGGAGGGTTGCGCGCTCCAACCTTGTGAAAAGGATCCAGGCCCCATGCGCTACGAAGGTCCCCGTTCCCGCCGCCGTGGCCATCCTGCCCAGGGCACCGACACCCTCGCCCGCGGCCTCGGCGTATTTTCGCTCGTCCTCGGGGCCGCGGAGGTGCTGGCACCCCGCGCGCTGGCCCGCGCCCTCGGCATGCAGGGCCAGGAAGGGCTGATCCAGGCCTACGGCCTGCGTGAGATCGGCACCGGCATCGGCCTCCTCGCGAGCGAGGATCCGATGCCCTGGGTCTGGGGCCGGGTCGCGGGCGATGCCCTCGACCTCGCTACCCTGGCCGCGGCCTATGACGGCAATCCGAGGAAGGACAACCTCCTGCTCGCGGTGGCGGCGGTGGCCGGCGTCACGGCGCTGGACGTGATCTGCGCCGACCAGCTCACCCGGCAGACCGCGGCGCCCTTGCGCCATATCGGGAACTACCGCGGGCGGAGCGGCTATCCGAACGGCCTCAAGGCGTCCCACGGCGTGGCGAAGGACGTCGAAGGAAGCGAGGGGCTTCTCACGCCCGACCTTCTCAAGCCCTGGGCGGCGTGAGGCGGCTCAGGGAACTCGACCCTCGTCGGACGATGATCCGACCGGGCGGTTGACAGGGTGGGCGCCGGCCGTAAACGCAGGGGCGCCCCCTCCCCCGACCCGGACCGCCCATGTCGAGCGCCGTCGACCTCGCACCCCGAACCTCGTTCCAGGGCCTGATCCTGACGCTGCAGAATTTCTGGGCCGCGCAGGGCTGCGTGATCCTGCAGCCCTACGACATGGAGGTGGGAGCCGGCACCTTCCACCCGGCGACAACGCTGCGGGCTCTCGGACCGAAGCCCTGGAAGGCCGCCTACGTGCAGCCCTCGCGCCGCCCCAAGGATGGCCGCTACGGCGAGAACCCGAACCGGCTGCAGCACTACTACCAGTTCCAGGTCATCCTGAAGCCGAACCCGCCGAACCTGCAGGAGCTCTACCTCGCCTCCCTCGACGCCATCGGCGTCGATCTCAAGCTCCACGACATCCGCTTCGTCGAGGACGACTGGGAGAGCCCGACGCTCGGTGCCTGGGGCCTCGGGTGGGAATGCTGGTGCGACGGCATGGAGGTGAGCCAGTTCACCTACTTCCAGCAGGTCGCCGGCTTCGAATGCGCGCCGGTGGCGGGCGAGCTGACCTACGGGCTCGAGCGGCTCGCCATGTACGTCCAGGGCGTCGAGAACGTCTACGACCTGAACTTCAACGGCGGCTTGGGCGACGAGCGGGTGAGCTACGGCGAGGTCTTCCTCCAGGCCGAGCAGGAATATTCGCGGCACAATTTCGAGGTGGCCGACACGGCGATGCTCTTTCGCCAGTTCACGGACGCGGAGAAAGCCTGCCGCACCTACCTTGAGGCCGGGGCGCCCGAGGACGAGGCCGGTCGCCACCGCATGGCCCAGCCGGCCTACGATCAGTGCATCAAGGCGAGCCACGTCTTCAACCTGCTCGACGCCCGCGGCGTGATCTCGGTGACCGAGCGACAGAGCTATATCTTGCGAGTCCGCGAACTGGCGAAGGCGTGTGGGGCGGCCTGGCTCCGGACGGCGGGCGGTGGCGCTTAGGCCGGGGATCGCCGCGGCTGACGATCACCCATAGAGAGCCTTCGACGATCCATGCGCCTCGCCCTCGCCCTCCTCCTCGCCCTGTTCACGCTGCCGGCCCTGGCTCAGTCGACGACCGACCCGGTCGAGACGGTGCGCGCGCTCTACGCGAAGGATGACGCCACCGAACTCCGCTTCTTCGCCAAGACCTTGCGCACGCTCTTCGAGAGGGATGCCAAGGAGGCCCAAGGCGAGGTCGGGCGCCTCGGCTTCGCCTACCACGTCAACGGGCAGGATACGGAGCCGGGCTGGGCGAAGACCCTCTCGCTCACCCTCGTCTCGCAGGACGAGACCAGGGCCGAGATCCAGGCCCGCTTCAAGAACTTCACGCCGCAGGACCTGCGCTACGATCTCGTGAAGGAGGGCGGCCGCTGGCTCGTGGCGGATGTGCGCTCCCTCAGGAAGGAGCGCTGGCGGCTCATGGAGATCATGTCGGCGCCCCTGCAGTAGCGGGCGCCGTCCTCGACACGCCTGTCCCGCCTCTCTACACGGGCACCTCGTCGCCGGGCCCGCCGGCCCCACGAATCCCTGACGCGGCCTCCGCGTCCAGGCCGCAGCCCGCCAAGCCATGCCCGATCTGCTCCTCGAACTCCGCTCCGAAGAGATCCCCGCCCGCATGCAGCGGCGCGCGGCCGACGACCTGCGCAAGCTCGTCACGGACGCGCTGGTCGCGCGCGGCTTCCTTTACGAGGGCGCCAAGGCCTTCGCGACGCCCCGCCGCCTCGCCCTCCACGTCGCTGGCCTGCCGGCGCGCGGCCAGGACGTGCGCGAGGAGCGCAAGGGCCCCCGCGTCGGTGCCCCCGACGGGGCGGTCCAGGGCTTCCTGAAGAGCGCGGGGCTGACGAGCCTCGACGAGGCGACCATCGTCAGCGATCCGAAGAAGGGCGAGTTCTACGTCGCGAAGATCGAGCGGCCCGGCCGCCCGACGCTCGACGTGCTGGCCGAGATCCTGCCGGAGATCATCCGGGGCTTTCCCTGGCCGAAATCCATGCGCTGGGGCGCGGCCTCGGCGAAGCCCGGCGCCCTGCGCTGGGTGCGCCCGCTGCAATCGATCGTGGCGACCTTCGGCCCCGAGACCGAGACGCCCGACGTGGTCCCCTTCGCCGTCGACGGGATCGCGGCCGGCACGACCACCTACGGCCACCGCTTCCTGAAGCCGGACCCGATCGAGGTGCGCCGCTTCGACGATTACGTCCAGGCGCTGGAGCGCGCCCACGTCGTCCTCGACGCGGACCGGCGCAAGGACATCATCCTGCACGATGCCCGCGACCTCGCCTTCGCGCGCGGCCTCGAACTCGTCGAGGACGAGGGCCTGCTGGAAGAGGTCGCCGGGCTCGTCGAGTGGCCCGTGGTGCTGGTGGGCTCCTTCGATCCGAGCTTCCTCGAGATTCCGCCCGAGGCCGTGCGCGCCACGATCCGCGCCAACCAGAAATGCTTCGTGCTGCGCGAGGCCGGCAGCGAGCGCCTGGCGCCCGCCTTCATCCTGACCTCGAACCTCGTCGCCAGCGACGGCGGCCTCGCGATCACCGCGGGCAACGAACGCGTGGTCCGCGCCCGCCTCTCGGACGCGAAGTTCTTCTGGGATACGGACAAGGCGATCCCGTTGGAAAGCCGGCTCCCGAAGCTCGACAGCATCGTCTTCCACGAGAAGCTCGGCACCCAGGGCGAGCGGGTCGCCCGCATCGCGGCGCTGGCGCGCGAGCTCGCGCCGATCGTCGGCGCCAATCCGGACCGCGCTGAGCGGGCGGCGCTCCTCGCCAAGACCGACCTCGTCACCGAGATGGTGGGCGAGTTCCCCGAGCTTCAGGGGCTGATGGGGCGGCGCTACGCCGAGCTGCAGGGCGAGCACCCGAGCGTCGCGGCGGCGATCGAGGAGCATTACAAGCCCGTTGGCCCGAGCGACCGGGTGCCGACCGATCCGGTCTCGGTGGCCGTGGCGCTGGCGGACAAGCTCGATACGCTAGTCGGGTTCTGGGCAATCGACGAGACGCCTACAGGGAGTAAGGACCCGTATGCCCTGCGGCGGGCGGCGTTGGGTGTGATCCGGATAATTCTCGCAAACGAGCATCGGATCAAAATCGCTTCTTTGTCTTCAAAGATGTTTGCTTGGCTTCTGGCCAGACAAGGGGCTCAGATTGAAGCCTTTATTGACGAAAAGCCGGTTGAAAACACCGAGTCTCGCTCCGCGGAGATTGTAGAAAATTTTGCAATACCTGCAAGGTTCTTGAATTTCGACGGTTTGCTCTCGAAAAATCGCGAACTTCTATTTAGATCAATCGATTTTCATAGGTCAGAAAGTCGATATCAAGACTTCGGTTCGTACGCAAAAGATGAGAACATTCAGCAGTATATTTTAATTGCCAGGCAGCAGCTTGGCTTGATGATTTACGTTGAGGATGAACGGGAGGCCGCTGAACGGGCAACGGAGCTCGCTAAACAGATTTACTGGCTGCATGGATTTGCTCTAGAAACAATCGATGCTTATGATCTCGGACTTCTTGAGAGTATAAAATCAAATTTCAATGATAAATTTATTGCACGATTGGAAAAGTTTTCTGGCCTAGAAAGCCAATCAATACTTGTCTTCTTCGCCGACCGTCTCAAAGTCTACCTTCGCGACCAGGGCGCGCGCCACGACCTCATCGACGCCGTCTTCGCCCTACCCGGCCAGGACGACCTCCTCATGGTCGTCCGCCGCGTCGAAGCCCTCGGCACATTCCTCGAAACCGAGGATGGAAAAAACCTGCTCGCCGGCTACAAGCGCGCCGCCAACATCCTGCGCATCGAGGAGAAGAAGGACGGCCGCAGCTACGAGGCCGAGCCTGATACTGCGCTCGCCGCCCAGGGCGAGCCGGAGGAGCGCGCCTTGTCGGAAGCCCTGGTCGCGGCCCGGGAAGCCGCATCCCGTGCGGTCGCGACGGAGGATTTCGCCGGCGCCATGCAGGCGCTCTCGACCCTGCGCGCGCCGGTGGATGCCTTCTTCGACAAGGTGACGGTGAACGCCGAGGACCCAGCCTTGCGGGCGAACCGCCTCGCCCTCCTCAACGCTCTGCGGGCCGCGACGCTCGAAGTCGCGGACTTCTCGCGGATCGAAGGTTGAACGCCACGCCGGGCGCGCTCATCGAAAGTTGTTCGCGGGCGTGACCATTCCACGGCCAAGCTAGGGCGAGCTCAGCGAAAAGCACACCGAAGACAAGCGCGAGTGGAACGGTTTTCCCGGCAACGTCGTTGCTGGCGCAGTTCCACTCCCCATCGGAGAACAACATGCGCATATCCCTTCTTGCCGGCGCTGCCCTCGCGACGATCCTCGGCGCCTCCGCCGTCACCGCGCAGACGACGGTGATCGAGCGCGACCGGACGGATGTCGTGGTCGACCGCCCCGCCTCCGAGACCCGTACGGTCGAGCGGCGCGAGTCGAGCGACGGCTGCTCCACCAAGACCGTCTCGAAGGAGAACGAAGTCGGCGACCGCAAGACGGTCACCAAGGAGCGCTGCGACTGAGGCTTTCACAACGATCCGCCCGGGCACCGGCCCGGGCGGTCTTCACCCGTACGCGATCAGATCCTTGATCCGGCTCGCCAGCGCCTCCATCACGAAGGGCTTGGTGAGCACCTGCATGCCCGGCTCCAAGTGGCCGTTGCCGATGACGGCGTTCTCCGCGTAGCCGGTGATGAACAGCACCTTCAGCTTGGGCCGCGCGACCCGGCCCGCATCGGCCATCTGGCGGCCGTTCATGCCGCCGGGCAGGCCGACATCGGTGACGAGCAGGTCGATGCGCACGTCCGATTGCAGCACCTTCAGGCCCGCCGTGCCGTCCGCCGCCTCGATCGCGGTGTAGCCGAGTTCCTCCAGCACCTCCGTCACCAGCATGCGCACGGTCGGCTCGTCATCGACGACGAGGACAGTCTGGCCCTGCTCGGCCCGCGGCGCAGCGCTGAGATCGGCGTCTGGCATTGCGCCGGCCTCGGCGCCGTAATGGCGGGGCAGGTAGATGCACATCGTCGTGCCCTGGCCCTCCTCCGTGTAGATCCGGACCTGCCCGCCCGATTGCCGGGCAAACCCGTAGATCATCGAGAGGCCCAGGCCCGTGCCCTTGCCGATGAGCTTGGTGGTGAAGAAGGGGTCGAAGGCCCGCGCCGCCACCTCCGGGCTCATGCCGGTGCCCGTATCGGTGACGCAGAGCGACAGGTACTGGCCCGGCGGCAGGTCGCGCTCCCGGGCGCCGCGCTCGTCCATCCACTTGTTGGCGGTCTCGATGGTGATGCGTCCGCCGTCGGGCATCGCATCGCGGGCGTTGATGCAGAGGTTCAGGAGGGCGTTCTCGAGCTGGGGCGGATCGACGAGCGCCGGCCACAGGCCGGTCGCGCCGACCACCTCGACGGCGATCGACGGGCCGACCGTGCGACGGATCAGGTCGTCCATGCCCATGATCAACGCGTTCACGTTGATGGATTTCGGGTCCAGCGTCTGCCGGCGCGAGAAGGCGAGTAGGCGGTGCGTCAGCGCCGCGGCGCGCTTGGCCGCGCCCTGCGCCGCGTTGAGGTAGCGGTCGAGGTCGGTCATCCGGCCCTGCGCCATGCGCGTCTGCAGGAGTTCGAGGCTTCCCGAGATGCCGGCGAGCAGGTTGTTGAAGTCGTGGGCGATGCCGCCGGTGAGCTGGCCGACCGCCTCCATCTTCTGCGACTGCCGCAAGGCCTCCTGCGTCGCGGCGAGCGTCGCGGCGGCCTCCCTCTCGGCCGTGACGTGGCGGCCGCTGGCGTAGATCAAACCCTCCTCGGGCGCCGCGACCCACGAGATCCAGCGGTAGCTTCCGTCCTTGTGGCGGTAGCGGTTCTCGTAGGTAGGAAGCTCCTCGACCGAGGCCGTCGCCAGCGCATCCCGGCTCGAATGGTGGTCCTCGGGATGGATGAAGTCGAGGAAGCTGCGCCCGACCATGTCCTCCGGCGGCCAGCCCAGGATCGTTGTCCAGGCCTCGTTCGCCGCACGGAAGACACCCTCCATGTCCACGACGATCTGGAGGTCGCGGGAGTTCTTCCAGGCCCTATCCCGCTCGTGCGTGCGCTCCTCGACACGCGCCTCCAGGGTCTCGTTGAGCTCGCGCAGGGCGGCCTCCGCCGCTACGCGGGCGGTTTCGTCGCGCAGGGTGAGGACGGCGCCGATCTGCGTGCCGGCCCCGTCGCGGACGGGCCGGGCATTGCCGACGGCCACGATCTGCGTCCCGTCCGGGTGACGGATGCGCCAGCGCGCGTCGAGCACGACCTCCCCCCGCACCGCGCGGGTCAGCGCCAGATCGTCCGTCGGATAGGGCCGGCCGTCCTCGGTGAGCAGATGGTAGGTCTCGGCATAGTCCTCCGGCGCCACGTCGAGGCGCCTGACGCCGTGGATGCGCGCCGCCGCCTCGTTGACGAGGGTGACCCGGCCCTCCGCGTCCGTGACGATGACGCCCTCCGCGAGCTGCCCCAGCGTCGCCGTCTGCTGCGCGGCGAGTTCGCGGGCGCGCGTTTCGCTCTCGCGCAGGCGCTCCTCGGCTTCGCGGCGCTCGTCGATGTCGATGACCGATCCAACATACCCGAGGAACTCGCCCCCCGGGCCGAAGCGCGGACTCGCCGCGTCGATGGCGAGCCGGTAGGCCCCGTCGGCGCGGCGCAGGCGGTACTCGACCCGGAACGGCGCCTGCCGGGCATTGGCGGAGAGAAAGGTCTCCGCGGCCAGCGCCTCGTCGTCGGGATGGGTCGCCTTGGTCCAGCCCATTCCGAGCGCTTCGGCCTCGGTCTGCCCCGTGAACTCGTACCAGCTTCGGTTGAGGTAGGTGCAGGAGCCGCTGGGATCGGTCACCCACATCATGACGGGGGCGTGGTCGGCCATGTTGCGGAAGCGCGCCTCGCTCTCCGCCAGGGCCTCGGCCTGCTGTCGGCGCAGGGTCTCGTCGCGGGCGATCTTGATGAAGCCCTGGCCATCCGGCAGGGCGTGCATCGATCCGTCGAGGAACACGCGTGTGCCGTCGGCGCGCAGGTGCCAACGTTCGTCGTTGGCGCAGCCGTTGCGCGCGGCCGTGGCGAGTTCCTGCCTGTCGGCTCCGGCCGCGCGATCTTCCGGCGTGAAGATCATCGACGCGGATCGTCCTTTGGCAGTCTCGGCGCGCCAGCCGAGGACGGCCTCGGCCCCTGCCGACCAGCTCGTGACGACGCCGTTCGTGTCGGTCGTGAAGATCACGTGGTCCGTGGCCGTTTCGAGGACGAGGCGCAGGCGCTCCTCGCTCTCGCGCAGACGCCGCTCCGCCATGACCTGGCCGGTGATCTCCGCGCAGGCGCAGAAGAACCCCCCGACGCCGCCTGCCCCATCGCGCACCGGCGTGTAGGAGAACGAGAAATGCGTCTCTTCCGGGTAGCCCTTGCGCTCCATCACGAGGGTGAGGTCCGCCATGTGGACGGATTGTCCCGACAGGGCCTGGGCCACGATGGGTTCGAGGTCCCGGCGGATTTCGTGCCAGACGTCGAAGAAGCGTCCGCCCATCGCCGCCGGATGCTTCTTCCCCAGGATCTCGGCGTAAGGATCGTTGTAGAGCAGGACGAGGTCGGCGCCCCAGGCGATGAACATCGGCTGGTTGGCGTCGAGCATCACGTCGGTGAGGAGGCGCAGCGCCTGCGGCCAAGTCTCCGTGGGACCGAGCGAGGTCTCCGACCAGTCGCGGCCCCGGATCAGGGCGCCGCTGGCGCCTCCCCCGGATGAGAGCGGAGCCGTCACGGCCCAGGCCTCACGCACGGTCGCCCGGCCGGAAACGTCATCGGGGCGGGGGCCGGCACCGGAGGGGACATCAGGTCGGATTGCATGGTGGCGATGCCCTGTCAAAGGTCGTAGCCAGGGTCGTAGCCAAGTGTTCGTGCCAGGGACACCGCCCGCTCGGGTCAGGCGCGGGTGATCAGGATGAAGTCACGTGCGTATCCTTGCGATCCGCGGCGGGAACCTCGCGAGCCTCGCCGCTCCGTTCGCCGTCGACCTCTCGGCCGATCCGCTCGGCACCACCGGCATCTTTGCGATCACGGGGGAGACCGGCGCCGGAAAATCGACGATCCTCGATGCCCTCTGCCTCGCGCTCTACGGCCGCTACCCTCGCGTCGCGGGAGGACGCCGCGAGGACACGCCTGATCCGAGCGGCGACACGCTCGGCTCGAACGACGGCCGCGCGATCCTGCGCCGGGGCGCGGCCTCGGGCTTCGCCGAGGTGGATTTCGTCGGCCAGGACGGCGTGCCCTACCGGGTGCGCTGGGAGGCGTTTCGCGCCCGCGGCCGGGCGGACGGACGCCTTCAGCACGACCGGCGCATGCTCCACCGCCTCGACGACGGCAGCGCGGTCGAATCCGGCAAGAACGCCGTCGCCGCCGCCATCGAGCAGCGCACGGATCTCACCTTCGACCAGTTCCGTCGGACCGTGCTCCTGGCGCAGGGCGAGTTCGATGCCTTCCTGCTCGCGGCCGAGAGCGAGCGCGCCGAACTCCTCGAGAAGATCACCGGCACGGCGATCTACTCGGAGATCTCGAAGCGGGTCCATGCGGGAACCGAGGCCGTGCGCTCGGCGGTCCGAACGCTCGAGGTTCGGCGCGACGCCATCGGCCTCCTCGACCCCGAATTTCGGGAAGGCGCCCTCGCGGAGCGCGGAGGGATCGCCGCCGATCTCGCTCGTCTGTCGGGGGATCAGCAGGACCTGCATCGGGCTCTGGAGCGGGCCGACCGGATGGCGGCGGCTCGGGGGCAGCTCGCCGAGGTGCAGCGCCGCCTTGAGGCTGCGGAGGCCGAGCTCGCGGCCAACACCGCCGAGGCAACCCGTCTGGCCGAGCTCGACGCCGTGGAGGCCCTTCGCCCCCTCGCCGAGGCCGCCGATGCGGCCGAGCGTGCCGCTGCGGACGCGTCTGCGGCTCTCGCGATGGCAGGAACCGACCTGTCCCAAGCCGAGGCTGCGGCTTTCGAGGCCGCGGAACTCTTGACGGCCGCCCGGCACGGAGAGGCGGAGACCGAGGCCGCCCTCGCGGCGTTCGGACCGCTTTGGGCCGAAGCCGCCGGCCTCGATCGCGACATTGCCCATGCCGCGGCCCTAGCGGCGGAAGCTGCGAAGGCCCAGCAAGACGCCGAGGCCCTGCTCCGGTCCGCCGAGGACGGCTTGACGCTCCTGGACGGTGTCGTCGCCGAGGAGGCCGCCGCCCTCGCCGTCATCGTCGAACGGCTCGCTGCCGAGAGCGGCGCTGCCTTCCTCGCGGGCCGGCGCGACGACATCGCCTCGATGTTCGAGGAGCGGGCGGGCCTTCGGCAGGACCTCTCCGAGGCCACCGCTGCCCTGGCGCTCGCATCCGCCGAGAGGCAGGCGGCCGAGGACCATGCGGCCGAGGCGTCGCAGCGTATCCTGGAAGCCGAGGCGGAGCGTCAGCGGGATCGGGCGCGGCGCCTCTCCAGCGAGGCGGAGCTCGCTGCGCTCCAGGCGGAGGGGACCCGCGAGCGCGACCTGGCCCTCGCCGACCTTCTCGATCGCACGCGCGCGGCATCGAGCCTGGCCGTGGGCTACGCCGCGTCGGCCGACACGCTCGCCTCCACGGAGCAGGACGCGGCGCGGGGCCGCGCCGCGGTTGCGGCGGCGCTGGTGCGGCAGAGGGAGGCGCGCGCGGCGCAAACGGCAGCCGAAGCGGCGCGGCGCGAGATCACGACGCTCGCGGACCTCGCCGACGGAAGCGTCTCCGAGGGTGCGATCCACCTGCGCAGCCTGCTCGTGCCGGGCGAACCCTGCCCCGTCTGCGGGGCAGGGCATCACCCTCATGTCGGGTCCGACGACCGGTTGTCGCGCCTGGCCGCGGCGATGGCCGAGCGCCGCGCCGCCCTCGACGCGGCGCTTCGCCAGTCGAGCGCGGCCATGCGTGCCGCGGCCGTGGAGCACGCGACCGAGGAGGCTCGGGTCGCGCAGGCCGAGAGCATGGGCGCGGCGATGGGTCGACACATGGCCGAGGCGGCCGCGGCCTATGCCGCGCTGCGTCCCGCCATCGAGGCCGCCGGCGACGCAGCCGGCGTCGAGGTTGCGCTGCCGCCGGTGCTCGGCGCCGCCGCCGTGTCCTCGTTGGCGGGCCTCGGCGAGGCTGTCCAGGCGCTCCGCTCCGGGTTGGAGGTGACGCTTGCGCGGGCGGCCGAGCTGCGAACGGAGGCGGCGAGCGCGGCGGAGGCGGTCGAGACTGCGGGAGAGGTCATCGACGCGGGCCGGGCGGCCCTCGATGGGCATCGCGCCCGGGCCCATGCGGCGGCCCTCCGGGGTGAGAACCTGGCGGGCCGGGCCACCGAGCTTACCGATCGGATCACGGCGCTGGAGCGCGAGATCGCGCCCTGTCTCGCCGCATCTGCGCTCACGACCACTGACCTCGACCTCGATCCGAATGCCGTGGTCCGCACGATCGAGGACCTCGTCGCGGTGCACCGCACGCTGTGCGATCGCCGCCGCGATCACGACGTCAGGCTCGGTGACCTGGCCCGACAGCGCGCCGTCGCGGCCGAGAGGCACGCCGCTGCGGAGCGAGCCCTGACTCAGGCCAAGGCCGCGAGGGATCTTCGAGCGGGCGCGTGGGATGCGCTCAGGCACCGTCGCGCCGGCCTCCTCAACGGCGAGGCGACAGAGGCGCATCGCGACCACGTTACGGAGCTTCACCGCACGGCTTCGGAGGCTCGCGTCCGCGCCGAGCAGGCGACGGGCGAGGCGGCGACTCGGGTCGCCGCGGTCCAAGCCCTTCGGGGCGCCGCCCAGGCTGCCGCGGCGCGCGCGGCCACCAATTTCGCCGCCGCCAGCGCCGCGCTCGCCGCAGCTTGCGCCCCGCGACCGGTCGAGACCGTGAGGCAGTGGCTCGCCCTTTCGCCAGAGATCCGCACCGGACTACGTGCCACGGTCGAGGCGCGCAGTCGCGCCGTCGAGGCGGCCAAGGCTGAGCGCGCGACGCGGCGGTCCGACCTCGCGGCCCTGCGCGGCGAGCCCGCGATCGACCGATCAACGACCGAGGCGGCGATCGCCACGGCAGCCGAGGCCATCGCCCTTGGCCAGCGGCGCCTCGGCGCCATCGACGCCGATCTCGCGCGCGATGCCGCCGGGCGGCGCGAGGCCCTCGATCTCGAAGCGCAGATCGCGGAGCGGCGCCGGGAACTCGCGACCTGGGAGGCGGTGGACGAGGCGATCGGCTCGGCGAGCGGCGACAAGTTCCGGCGCTTCGCGCAGGGCGTCACCCTCGAACACCTGATCGGGCTTGCCAACGACCAGCTGCGCACCCTCTCGCCGCGCTATCGCCTGGCGCGCAGCCCGACCTCCGACCTCGCGCTCCACGTCCTCGACCGGGACATGGGCGACGAGCTGCGTGCCACCCGAAGTCTCTCGGGCGGCGAGCGCTTCCTGGTCTCCCTGGCGCTGGCGCTCGCGCTCTCGGGGCTGGAGGGCCGGCAGGCTTTCGTCGACACCCTGTTCATCGACGAGGGCTTCGGCTCGCTGGACGCCGAGACCCTCGACCTCGCCGTGGATGCCTTGGAGACGCTGCAGGGTCGGGGCCGCAAGGTCGGCGTCATTACCCACGTCGCAGCGATGATCGAGCGCATCGCGGTGCAGGTCCGCGTCGAGAAGCGCGGCAACGGCCGTAGCGTGGTCCGTGTCGTCGGCGGCTCAGGGTGAGCATCGTGGGCTGGACTGGCCAACCCGTTCGGCGCGGTCGCTCACGGATCTTGGATGGAGTCGGAGCGGTGACGTCCGCCCCCCTGGCGTCACACCAGCAGATCCACGAGCCGCCGCTCCGAGGGGCCGATCGATGGGGCGCCCTCGCCGGCCGCCAGCGACGGGCGCCTCGGATCGAGGGGGCGGTCCACCGCCACCGTGACGAGCCGGGTCTCGGTGTCGCCGCGGCGGATCAGGTCGTTGCGGGTGGCCTGGAACAGGTCCGTGGCCCGCAGCAGGCCGAGCGATGTGATCGGGACGGTCTTCATGGCAAGGACCTCCTCCCCCAATCGATCAGCAACTCTTCAAGGATGGATGCCCGAAATCCGCAGCATTCGTGCGATTGGAAAAGGACGAATGCTACGCAGCGCGCAATGGTGACGCTTGGCACATGACAAACCGGCAACAGGAGCTAGAAATTCTGCTGGATGACGGCGGCGACGGAGGCTTCGCCGATTGAACCTGACCGACGAGTGTCAGAATGTCGCCGCGCGTCGAAGGTACGGCCGTCTTCGGGAAGGCCGCACGCGATGAGGGGGTTATGAGGATGGGCACCGCGTATTTCGTCGCGCTCGGGGCGCTGCAACGGCTGGTGATCGCGACCCTGGCAGGGCTTGCCCTTGCTCTCACCGCGCAAGCGGCCACGTCGGAGCGGCGCGTCGCTCTCGTCATCGGCAATGCGGCCTACGAGAATTTCGGCGCGCTGGAGAACCCACTGATCGATTCCAAGGCCATGGCCGCGGCGCTGAAGCGAATCGGCTTCGACGTGGTCGAGGGCTACGACCTCAAGCTCGACGCCATGCGCAGCGTCGTCGGCCAATACGCGGCCAAGCTCGACGGGGCCAAGGTGGCCCTGGTCTACTACGCCGGCCACGGCGTCGCGGTGGCGGGCGAGAACTACCTCCTGCCTACCGACACCATCGTGAAGAGCGAGGCCGACCTCGACTTCCGGACCATGAACATCAGCCTCGTCCTGCGCCAGATGCAGCGCGAGGACCGCGTCAACGTCGTCATCCTCGACGCCTGCCGCGACAACCCCTTCGCCAAGGAGCTGGCACGCTCCATGAAGACGCGCTCGGCCGCCGTCGGCGCGGGTCTGAGCGAGATCGCCGTGAACTCGGCCGCGGGCACGATGATCGCCTTCGCCACCGACCCGGGCAAGACCGCGCTCGACGGCACCGCCGGCCAGAACAGCCCCTTCACCACCGCGCTCCTGAAGCACATGGAATCGCCCGGCGTCTCGATCAGCACGGTGATGGACCGGGTGCGGGAGGACGTCTGGCGCTCGACGAACGAGAAGCAGCGTCCCTGGGTCAACACCTCGATCATCGGCGAGTTCTACCTGAACCCCGCGCCCGCCGGCGCGGCCACCAAGGTCGCGGCCCTGGGCACCACCGACGGCATGGCGAACATGCCGGCGACCGCCGTGGCGCCGACCCTGAACCCGCAGGCCTTCGAGATGAAGCTCTGGGAGGCGGCCGAGCGCTCCAACAACGTCGAGGACTACAAGGCCTACCTGGAGGCGCATCCGAACGGCTACTTCGCGCAGATCGCCAAGAACCGTATCGCCCGCGGCACTAGCACGACCTCGCGGTCGGCCATCGACGAGACGGCGCTCAAGAGCGAGGCCGGCACGGCCAAGACCGAAGCCGAGCTGAAGCACGCCCCCAAGGACCGGATCGAGGTGCAGCAGCGCCTCAAGGCCCTCGGCTTCGACCCGGGCGGCGCGACGGGCAAGTTCGGCCCCGGCACCCGCGCGGCGCTCGCGAACTGGCAGAAGACCCGCGAGATCCCCGAGACGGGCTATCTCACCAAGAACCAGTACGCCGCGCTCTCCGAGCAGAGCGAGTCCGACTACCAGAAGCTCCTTGCCGCCAAGCCGAGCGTGGTTCGCTCCGCTGCGCCGCCTCGGCCGCGTCGCCAGCCGCAGGAGGCCTATGCCGGGCAGCCGCGGCAGGCCGCACCGCCGCCCCAGCCGCAGCGCGGCGGCGCCTCGCTCGGCGAGGTCGGCACCTTCCTCGGCGGCGTCGGCTCGCTGGTCGGCGGCATCAGGGGCCGGTGAGGGCATTCCCCTCGCCCTGGTGAGGAGCGACTAAGGCCGCGGACGCCTGTTGAGCGGCAGGATCGCCCAGTCACCCGACGTCCAACGCCTCCCCGAAGAGGAGGAGAGGCGCGTGAGGTAGTCGAGACCGCTCTACGCGGCGGGAGCCGTGGGTCTCACCCCCGTCGGCGACCGGCCTCATACGCTGCCGCCGGCCGTGCTCGCAGAACGAAGAGCGAGCGCGGCTCCAGCCGCACCCGCGCACCCGGCGGAAACAGTGTCTGCCCGGAGGGGACCGCGCCCGTCGCTCGGGTCGTGTCGAAGATCACGGCCCAGGGACCGCCGATGATGGGGGCGAGGGAGAAGTCGCAGATCCCTTCCCCCGCATTGATCAACACGAGCAGACGGTCGGCTTCCGGCAGATCGTTGCCGATCTGCATGCCGAAAGCCTGACGGCCGTCATCGGCCCAGGCCGCGGCATCCATCTCGGCGCCGCAGGGCGAGAGCCAATGCACGTCGCGCAGCGGCTCGTCCTTGTCGATTCCGGTGCCCATCAGGAAGTCGCGCCGCCGCAGGGCCGGCTGCTCCCGGCGCAGCCGTGCCAGGTTCGCGACGAAGGCCGTCAGTCCGGGATCGGGATCGTTCTCCCAATCGACCCAGCTCGTCGGGTTGTCCTGGGCGTAGGCGTTGTTGTTGCCGCACTGGCTGCGCGAGCGCTCGTCGCCCATCAGCAGCATCGGCACGCCCTGCGCCAGAAGGATGGTGGCCAGGATGTTGCGCTTCTGGCGGGCGCGCAGGCCGAGGATCGCGGGATCGGTCGTCGGACCCTCGATCCCGTAATTGCGCGACAGGTTGTGGCCGTGGCCGTCGCGGTTCTCCTCGCCGTTCGCCCAATTGTGCTTCGCCTCGTAGGCGACGACGTCGGCCAGCGTGAAACCGTCGTGGCTCGCGGCAAAGTTGATGCTGGCGAGCGGCGAGCGGCCGGATGGGCCGAAGATCTCGCGCGATCCCGACAGCCCCTGGGTCAGTTTCGGCAGCGTGCCCCGGTCGCCACGCCAGAAGCCGCGGACGCTGTCGCGGAACTGGTCGTTCCACTCGCTCCAGCCCCGGGGATAGGCGCCGAGCTGGTAGCCGCCGGCGCCGATGTCCCAAGGCTCGGCGATCATCTTGACGCGCGCGAGCACCGGGTCCTGCGCGACCGCCTGGAAGAAGGCGGCCTTGGCTGAGAAATCGTGCGGCGCCCGCCCGAGGCTCGAGGCGAGGTCGAACCGAAAGCCGGCCACGCCGTAGGCCGTCACCCAGTGTCGCAGGGAATCGAGGACGAGCTGCATCACCCGGGGATGGTCGACGTTCAGCGTGTTGCCGCAGCCGGTGCAGTCGATTTCGCGGCGGCGATTGCTGGGATCGAGCTTGTAGTAGCTCGCGTTGTCGATGCCGCGGAACGCGAGCGTCGGGCCGGTGTGATCGGCCTCCGCGGTGTGATTGTAGACCACGTCGAGGATGACCTCGATCTCGGCGGCGGCGAGTTCCCGGATCGCGGCCTTCAGCCCGCCGATGCCGGGATGGCCGAGGTAGCGCGGCTCCGGCGCGAAGTAGCCGAAGGGCTGGTAGCCCCAGAAGTTGACGAGCCCCTTGTCGACGAGGAAGCGGTCGTCGGCGAAGGCGTGGATCGGCAGGAGCTCGATCGCCGTGACGCCGAGCTTCAGCAGGTGCTCGATGATGGCGGGATGGGCGAGCGCCGCGTAGGTGCCGCGCTCCGCCTCCGGGATGTCGGGGTGGGTCTGGGTCAGGGACTTGACGTGCGCCTCGTAGATCACCGTGTCGCAGAGCGGCCGATGCACCGGCTTCACGCCGAGGTCGAGCATGTCGGGCGCGGTGACCACGCCCCGCGGCATGTAGGCCGCGCTGTCGCGCCGGTCGATGTGGTCCTCGCGCTGCAGACCGCGGCGGTGGCCGTAGAGCGCGTCGTGCCAGCGGATGCGCCCCTGGATCTCCCGCGCATAAGGATCGAGGACGAGCTTGGCGGGATTGAAGCGATGGCCATGGGCCGGATCCCAGGGCCCGTGGACCCGGTAGCCGTAGAGCTGGCCCGGATAGACCCCGCGCAGGTAGCCGTGCCAGACGTCGTCTGTGCGGCAGGGCAGCCGGATCGTCTGATACTCGTGGCGCTCGCCCGGCTCGAACAGGCAAAGGTCGACCGCCGTCGCGTTCTGCGAAAAGAGGGCGAAATTGACGCCGCGGCCGTCGAAATGCGCGCCGAGCGGGGCGGGCACGCCGTCATCAAGGCCGATCATCGCGCCCTGCGCGCCCGGGTTCGATCGATGAGGGCCAAGCCGCCCGCTATTCCGCCGCCGCCGCGGTGCGCGGCGGCTCGCGCTCGATCGTGCGGAAGTTCTCCAGATCCGAGAGGAAGTTGCGCGCCCACCAATCCACGTCCTCGCGGGTCATGCGCTCGACCATGGGCTTCCAGCGCTCCAGGCGCTCGCTGCGCGGCATGTAGAGCGCCGTGCGGATCGCCTCGGCCACCTCGAAGCGGTCATAGGGATTCACGAGCAGCGCCTCCGGCAATTGCCGCGCCGCGCCCGCGAACTTGGACAGGACGAGGACGCCGGGATCCTCGTCGCTCTGGGCGACGACGTATTCCTTAGCCACGAGGTTCATGCCGTCACGCATCGGCGTCACGAGCCCGACCCGGGCCGCGCGGTAGAGCCCGGCGAGGACGGGCCGCGGATAGGCCTTCGTCACGTATTGGATCGGGGTCCAGTTCGGCTCGCCCAGGCTGCCGTTGATCTCGCCGACCGTTTCGTTCACCTCGCGCGAGAGCTCTTCGTATTCCTGGACCTCGGTGCGGGATTTCGGCGTGATCTGGATGTAGACCACGTTGCCGCGCTGGTCCGGATTCGAGGCGAAGAAGCGCTCGACCGCCTCCATCCGCTCGGGCACGCCCTTCGAGTAATCAAGACGATCAACGCCGATCAGCAGCTTGCGGGTGCGCAGACCCGCCATTGTCTCGCGCACGGTCTTATTGGCGCCCGCGTTCTCCGCCGCCTCCTTGAAGCCTGCGACGTCGATGCCGATCGGGAAGCTGCGGATGCGGGTGCGACGCCCGTCGACCATCAGCGAGCCGCCGCCGAGGGGGATCGCCCGCAGCTCGTCGATGAGGTTGCGCGAGAGATTGTGGACGTCCGGGTCCGTCTGCAGGCCGATCAGATCGTAATCGGCGATCGCGCGGAGCAGATCGGTGCTCGCCGGCAGCGTGTTGAACACGTCGGCCGCCGGCCAGGGAATGTGGTGGAAGTAACCGATCGGGTTGGCGATCCCGAGCCCGCGCAGCTCCGAGGCCAGGGGCAGCAGGTGGTAATCGTGCACCCAGATGAGGTCGTCGGGCTCGATCAGGCGCGCGAGCGTGCGCGCGAAGGTGCGGTTGACGCGCTGGTAGCCGGCATAGTCCGAGCGCGAGAAGGCGCCGAGCCCGAGCCGGTAATGCATGATCGGCCAGAGCGCGCGGTTGGCGAAGCCGCTGTAATACTCGCGGTGGTCCTGGGGCGAGAGGTCGACGACGGCATACTGGACCCGCCCGCGATCGATCACGGTCGGCTCGGTCGACGGGTCCTCGACGACGTTGCCGCTCCAGCCGAACCAGAGCCCCTCGTAGGCCGTGAAGGCCTCCTTGACGGCCACTGCCAGCCCGCCGGCGGCGACGGCCTTGCTCCCATCCTCGGGGACTGCCACGCGATTCGAAACGATGACGAGACGTGCCACGTACTGGGCTCCGGTCCTCTGACACTCAGCGCAAAAACGGTGCGCGACGGTCTTGATCCATCGGGTGAACGCGCGGAAGCGTGACGCGATCCGTCGACCACAGCCAAGCGCCAACGAACCTTGTGGGTCAATGGGGCGAGCGGATGTTTCTGAGACAACCCAGGATCGGCGGCGGCTTTTCCAACCTACGCCGGCCGAGGCGCCCCCGATGCCGCCACCGCCCCACCATCGCGAACCGCGATGGGTTGAGCTTGGCCCTTTTGCGATGCGGGAGATGAATGGGGGCTGACCCGGTCGGCGGGGCGGCTTTCGGAACCGCGGCCCCCTGCCGCTGTTGACAGCACAACATCCACTCTCACGACGACGAGGAGTCTGCCCGTGAATGCCATCCACCCGGCTGGACGAACCAGCGCCGAATCGACGGCCGCTCGCCCGGCCGATGACACCGCCGACCTGAAGGACCTGCGCAGGGATGTCGACGGCATCGCGAACCTCGCCGTCGAGCGGGGACGCGGCTTCGTCGACGCGGCGCGCCTTCAGGCCACGGAGTACGTCGACCGCCGCAAGGGCGACGCGGCCCAGTCCGTGACCGATCTCGCCCGGACGCTGCGCGATTCGAGCAAGACCTTCGACGACAAGCCCAACATCAAGGCGTTCTTCGACAGCGCGGCCGAGGGTCTGGAGCAGCTCGGCACCTCGATCGAGCAGCGCAGCTTCACCGATTTCTACGAGGATGCCGAGGCCTTGGCGCGTCGCGCACCGGTCGCCGTCGCGGTGGCGACGTTCGTGACCGGCTTCGTCGTCGCCCGCTTCGTCAAGTCGTCGAGCGTCACCCCGGCGAACGTCGCCCGCGACCGCTACAGCGCCTGAGGTCGCCGGCCATGACGAACGGAACACCCTCGAGCATCCAAACCCTGATCGGGGATGCTCTGCGCGAGACCAACGATCTCGCGCGCAAGGAGATTGCCCTCTTCCGCAACGAGATGACGAGCAACGTACGCTCGCTGTTCATCGGGCTCGCCCTGATGGTCGGCGCGGCGGTGTTCGCGGTCGTCGCGCTGTTCGTGCTGGTGGGCGCCCTCGTGAAGTGGGTCGCGATCCTCGTGCAGTCGGACGCCATCGCCGCCTCCATCGTCGGCGGCGTCCTTCTCGTCGTCGCGATCGGGCTTGCCCTCTGGGGCAAGAACGCGATGTCGCTCTCGACGCTCGCCCCAACCCGCACCACGCGGCAGGTTCGCGAGGACGCCCGCGTCCTCTCTGAGAGGGTCTCGGGATGAGCGCTTCCTTGAACGATCTCGAGAAGGACATTGAGGCGAGCCGCGCCCGCCTCGACCAAACCATCGACCGCATCCAGGACCGGCTCTCGGTGTCGAGCATCGTCGACGAGATGCTCGGGACCGCGCGGCGCAGCACGCCCCTGGGCGGTGCCTATGATGGCGCCCTCGATGCCGTTCGGCGCAATCCGGTTCCCGTCATGCTGATCGCGGCAGGCGTCGGTTGGCTGATCCATCGGATCTCGACCGACTCGGCCCGGCAGGCCGCGCGGCGCCGCGTTCAGCAATCGGCCGATCGCCTGCCGGTCCTGAACACCGGTGCGGCCCGGGTCTACGATCCGGACCGGCCGACGCTCCAGCCGACGAGAGAATTCGCGGAAGAGACGCAGGTCTGACCGGACCCGCATGCGGCCGGGTCAGCGATGATCCGGCGACCAGATTGGACAGGAGCTATCCATGGCTGTGAACAACAAGTCGGATATTGGCGGTCAGCCGCTCACCGACGAGATCGCCACCGCGGCCGGCCTTCCCCGCGGCACGACGGCGAGCGAGACGATCCGCAAGGTCTCGGACGACGTCCAGGCCCGGGACAAGTTCGGCACGACCGGCACCAACACCACGGGCGCCAAGTCGGGCACGGGCTCGGCGTCGGACAAGGCCTCCGACGCGATCGACAGCGTGAAGGATCGCGCCGCCGGTCTGGCCGGCGACGTCAAGCAACGCCTCGGAGAGACGGTCGGGGATCTGCGCGACAAGGCGTCTTCCACCTATTCCGACACGCGGGAGTGGGCTTCGGACATGCGCGACACCCACAGCCGCCGCATCAACGACTTCGCGGACCGCGGCACCGCGCATGTCCGCCGCGGCCGGAGCGCCGTCGAGGATTTCGTGAGTGAGAACCCGCTTCTCGTCGGCGTGGTCGGTGTCGCGGCCGGGCTCCTGCTCGGCGCGCTCCTGCCCCGTACCCGCAAGGAGGACGAGACCGTCGGCCATTGGTCCGACGAGGTGAAGGACACGGGCCTGCGCTACGCCCGCGAGTTCACCGAGCGCGGGCGGGAATTCGTCGAAACCGCGCTCGACCCGGAAAACCTGAACGCCGCAACTCAGCGCGCGACCGGCCAGCCGGCCGAGACGAAAAGCGCCGGCGCCCCGCCGCCCCGGGGGCCGACCAGCACCTCGCATCACTGATCGGGGCAATCCAGACGTGGTCAGAAGGGGCGGTGCCGAAAGGTGCCGCCCCTCTTCGTTCGAGCAGGCTTGATCGGCGAAGGTTGAGTCCGAAGCCGGCGAAGCGCGTTGTCGCTTCATGACATCGGATCCTCAGCGCCTCGGCTTCTGCTGCAAGTTCATTCCCGACCCGGAGGTCGAGCACAAGACGGCGAAGGCGGCGCGCGAGGCGGCGCTGGTGATGAACCTCACCAGCGTCACGATGGCCTATCTTGGGCGCCTCGACCCCGTGGCGGCGCAGGTCAAGCTCGCGGAGATCGTCCTGCACAACCTCGCGGCGCTCGGCCGGCAGGTGGCGTGGGTCGCGGAGCGTCCTCCGCTCGAGCGCCTGCTGCGCATGGCGAGCAACATCCTGCCCGGCTACACCCACCCCGCAGCCAGGCCGCTCTACGCCGATCCGGACCTGCGCCGCGCCATCGAGACCGAACTCGCCGCCATCGGCGAAAGGGCGCGAGTCGCTGGCGTGCGCTTGAGCCTGCATCCGGGCCCTTTCTGCATCCTCGCGAGCCGCAACGAGGCGGCCCTGAGGAATGCCATCGAGGAGCTCGACTATCATGGGGAGATGATGGCGCTCCTCGGCTACGGCACCGGCTGGCACCCTGACGGCGCGCACATCAACATCCATGTCGGCGCCCGCGACCCCGGGATCGACGGGTACCGCGCGAACCTCTCGAAGGTCTCGCGGGTCGCGCGCGACCTCGTGACGGTCGAGAACGACGAGAACTCCTTCGGGCTCGACGCCGTCCTGCGACTCGGCGACCTCGTGCCCATCGTGCTCGACATCCATCACCACTGGGTCGAGAGCGGGGGCCAGTACATCGAGCCGGATGATCCCCGCATCGCCGCGATCCTCGCCTCCTGGCGCGGGGTGCGGCCCGTGAGCCACATCAGCGTCTCGCGCGAGGCATTGCTGCCGGACCACGACCCGGCGGCGCTGCCCGACTTCGCGGCGCTCTCCGCGGCAGGTCATTCCTGGCGCGACCTCGCCGCCCATTCCGACATGATGTGGAACAGGGCCCTGAACGATCTCGTGGCGCGCCACCTCGCCTGGACCGATTTCGAGATCGAGGCGAAGTCCAAGAATCTCGCCTCCGTGGGTCTGGCCGAGCAGATCCGGGGAGGCACCGGGCACCGCACCGTCTCGACGAGTGTCGAGCGGGCCGCTATCGCAGCCCCATGAAGATCGCCGATTGCGAGATCCTGATCCTGCCGGGCTTCGGCAATTCCGAGGGCGAACACTGGCAGGCCCGCTGGGGCGAGCGGCTGCCCGGCGCCCGGATCGTGGCGCAGGACGATTGGAACCAGCCGGAGGCCGCGGCCTGGCAGTCCAACATCGTGGAGGCGGTGGCGCAGGCGCGCCGGCCCGTCATCCTCATCGCGCACAGCCTCGGCGTGGTCGCCGCCGTGCAGGCTGCGCCCCGCTTCCCCGCGGGGATCGTGCGCGGCGCCCTCCTCGTCGCTTTCCCGGATGTCGAGCGCACGCCGAACCTGCCCGCGAGCGTGACGGCCTTCGCGCCGGTGCCGCGCGATCCCCTGCCCTTCCCCTCGCTGCTGGTGGCGAGCCGCAGCGACCCTTATTGCGCCTACGAGCGGGCCGAAGATTTTGCCTATGCCTGGGGCGCCTCGCTGGTCGATGCCGGCGAGTCCGGGCACATCAACACCGCGAGCGGGCACGGCCCCTGGCCCGAAGGGCTGATGCGGCTGGCGGGGTTTCTGAAGAACCTGTGAGACGTCCCTCCCCAAAATAGGGATGAAAGCGACGCGGCTTCCAATCCTATCTCCCTAAGGCACCGGCTCGTCCGCCGATTTCAGCAGCTCCCCGGCGACATCGGAGAGTCGCGGCGGCGCTTCGCGGGTGAACGGCAGGGGCCGGCAGACCGCCAGCGCCGCGAGACCGAAGCGGGCGGTCATCAGGCCGTTGAGCACGCCCTCACCGAGCTTCGCCGAGACGCGCGCCGCGATGCCGAGGCCGAGCGCCTGCTGGATCAGGCTGTCGCCGACCGCCACGCCCCCCGTGACGGTGAGATGCGCGAAGGCGGAGCGCGCCAGGCGCAGGAAGCCGAGGAAGCCCGGTCGGCCGCCATAGATCGTGGCGATGCGCCTCAGCAGCCTCACGGCCGCGAAGACCACGAAGACGACGTCGACGATGGCGCGCGGGCTGAGGGCCGTCACCGCCGAGACCTGCTTGGCCGCATTCGCGATGGCGTTCTTCGCCTGTCGGTCGAGGGAGGCGAGGAGCTCGTGCTCGGCGAGCCCGAGGCGGTCGTCCACGTCGAGGATGGCGTCGCCCAGGGTGGCGAGGCGGTTGCGGCCGGCCGCCAGGGCCGGACGCTCCGCGTAGAGGGCGATGAGGTCGCGGACGACCGCCTGCGCCGCACTGTGATCGCGGATCGCGAGCGCCTCCATTGCCCGGCCGCGCAGAGCCTCGATCTGGCGCTCACGCCAGACGCCCCGCAGCTCGCGGGCGACGATGGCGAGGAGGGCCACGGCCGCGACCGCCAGCAGCGCGAGCGCGACGCCGCCAAGCCAGGGCGCGGCCGAGAACAGATCGGCGATCAGGCGCTCGACCGAGAGGCCGACGCCGAGCGCCACCAGCCCGCCGAGCGCCGAGAGGAGCAGCGTCAGCCAGGGCGCGCGGGCCTTGGGCGCCACCGGCACCGGCGTGCCGTCGGCCGCATCGACGATCTCGAAGGGCTCCTCGACGATCCGCACTGCGCTCGGCGGCGCGGGGGCGATCTCGCCGGTGGGACCCGGCTCGGCGGAGGGGATGCGGAAGGCGCGCGGGCGCTGGGTTGAGGACATGGGATCGGCCCTGTGCCGGCTGTCAGGCGAGCTTGTCGCCGATGAGGAACTGCATCGCCCGGTCGAGGCGGATCTGCGGCAGGTGGCCGGGTCGGCCCAGGGCGTCGGGTCTCACCGGCGGAGGGCGGAAGCGGGGGAAGCGCAGGGAGCCCGGCGCCACCGCGCCCTCGAGCACGGCGTCGGGATGGGCCGGCAGCTCGCCGGGGAAGATCGCCGCCTCGCTCAGGCCGTCGAAGACCTCGTCGCCGACGCGCTCGCCCGCCTCCGGAGTGCCCGAGACGGCGCGCAGGATCTCGTCGCCGTCGTGGATCGTCGTCTCGCGCGTCGCGCGCACGGAGGCGAGTGCCGCGGTCCCGACCCGCGCGCCGGCGGCCTCCGTCCGGCGCATCGCGCGGGCCACGAGGAGGCGCAGCAGGGCATCGAGCCGGTCGTGGCTGGTCTGGTGCAGGTGGTCGGCCTTGGTCGCTGCGAACAGGATGCGATCCGCCCGCGGCGCGAACAGGCGCGAGAGGATGGTGTTGCGCCCGATCCGGAAGCTCAGAAGCACGGAATCCAGCGCCTCCTCCAGCTCCGCCACGGCCGCCGGGCCGGCATCGACGGCGGCGAGCACGTCGACGAGCACGATCTGCCGGTCGACGCGCTGGAAATGGTTGCGGAAGAACGGCTCGACCACCTTGGCCTTGTAGGCCTCGAAGCGGCGCTCCATCAGTCCGGCGAGGCTGTCCGGCCGCAGCCCCTCGCCGAGGCGATCGAGGGGCGCGAAGGTGAGCGCCGGCGAGCCGGCGAGGTCGCCCGGCATCAGGAAGCGCCCGGGCGGCGTCGTGGCCACGGCCTCCGGCCCGGCGCGGAGCGCGGCGAGGTAGGTCTTGAAGGCCGTGCTCGCCCCCTCCGCCACGACCTCGTCGAGAGGCGCTTCCGGATCGAGCCCCTTCAGCGCTTCGAGCCAGGGCGCGGCGATGGCGGCGCGGCCGCTGCGGCGGGTGCCGGCGATGGTGGCGCGGGACCAGCCCGTATAGGTCTGTTCGATGAGCGCGAGGTCGAGCAGCCACTCGCCCGGGTAATCGACCACGTCGAGCATCAGGGTGCCCGGGCCCGAGCGCCAGCCGCCTTTGCGCTCATACTCGATGGCGAGGCGGAACTGGCTGATCCGGTCGGTCGAACGCGGCCACAGCCGGGCCTCGGTGAGCGCCCCGAAATGGTCCTCGAAGGGAAAGCGCGGGATGTCGTCGTCCGGCTGCGGCACCAGCCGAGCGCGGCGCAGGCGGCCCTCGTGCGAGGGGGCGAAGGCCGGCAGGTCGTGGGCCTCGACGAGGTGGTGGATGAGCGCGGTGGTGAACACGGTCTTGCCCGAGCGGGCGAGGCCGGTGACGCCGAGCCGGAGGGTCGGCTGGATCAGGAGATCGCTCGAGGCCTCGGCGAAGGCCTTCACCGCGGAGCCGGCGCGCGCGGCAAAGCTGGTCATGCGTCGGTGGTCTCGGGCGGCAAGGGCGGACTCGGAGGGGGATCAGCGGGGCTGAGGTGGCGCCCTCGCCCCCTCACCGCAAGGTCCCTCTCACGCTTGCCTCGAGCGTCCCGTGCGTCACGGAACGGCGCTCGCCTCCGGCGAGGCTCCTGCGACCGGACGCGCGGCGAGGCGGGCCACGGCCGCATCGACGAGGGCAGGTGCCGCCCGGAGCGTGCCGAGCTCGAAGCCCGACATCGCCAGCATCACGCGGGCGAGATTGAGCGTCGGCGTGCCGTCGGAGGCGAAGAGCTTGAGGTCATCCTCCATGCCGAGGCCGGCGCTCGCGGCAATCCGCCCCGCATAGTTGCGGATGCGCGTCTCGTCGTTGGCGCAGACCGGCGCGGGAAGGCGCAGGTCGAGGAGCGGCACGTCGGGTAGGCCCGCCGCGATCGGCGGCAGCGAGGCGGATTCGGCGGCGAAGCGATCGCGGCGGTCGATGCCACGGGCTGAAGCGGGCGTAGCGTTCCGCTCCTGCGGTTTCTTGAGGAGCACCGAAGGCGCGACCAGCAGGACGGATGGCTTGACCAGCAGCTCCGAGGGCTTGGCGATGATCGTCGAGGGCTTGATCAGGAGGCCCGGACTCGGAGCGAGCTCCGCCGCGGCCACTCGCTTGGCGGGCTGCGAACGCTTCGGCTCCGCCTTCGCGATCTCGGACCCGGTCGCGCGGACCTGGCCGCCGAGGCGTGCGCGCGCCGACCAGGGCTGGACGCGCAGGCCGCCCTGCGGCGCGATGGCGACCCGCTTCACGGCGCTGCCCCTGCCCTGCCGCGCGAGGTAGCGGGCACGCAGCGTCTTCTGGATGCCGCGCGGAGCGATGTCCGACGCGACCCTGGGGGTGGTGGCCGATGCCGCCGGCGCAGGCGTGCCCGCGACGCGGCATTCCGCCGGCGCCCAGCGGCGGACGATGGAAAGCGCCGTACGGCGACCGAACTCGCGGTAATAGCGCCGGAGCAGGAGCGCGGCGGCGTCGGCTCCGGCCGCGGCGCTGGCGAAGCCGGTATGCCCCTCCGCATCCGCGCCGATCTCGCCCTCCCAGCGCGCGCGCTTGATGCACCAGTAATTGTTCAGCTTGACGCAGCGGGCGACGAAGGACGGATCGGTCACCGAATAGCGCGTCACCAGCGCCAGGGAGGCCGGCCGCAGGGCCTCCCCCGCTTCCTGCCGCCAGTTCGAGACTGCGCGCGCCTCGGGTTGGAAGAGGGGCGCCACGCTCGGCGCCGGTCCCATCCGCGACAGCCCGGCCTGCGCCTTCGCCAAGCCGCTGCGGGCCGCGCCGAGTCCGTCCTCGAGCTTCGGCATGAGCGTCGACACGACGAGGAGCGTGGTCAGGAGCACGGCGCTGGCGGGGTCGACGGAGGGCGGGAATCAAGCAACGGCCGGAGCACGCAAAGCGTTCAACCAGGGGAACGGGAAGCCCTACTCGTCCCCAAGATCCTTGGGCGCGACGAAGCGCTCGATCCGGCCAGTGCCTGGCGCCACATCGCTCCAGTGTTCGAGATCGAACGCGATGACGGCCAGCGTCGCGGTCGGGAACTCCGTGTCGAGACGCCGGCGAAGCTCGCGCGGTCCCGCTCCGACGAGCTGCGTCGCGAGGTCCTGTGTGCCGGGATTGTGCCCGATCATGAGGAGGCTCGCTGCCGTGTGGGGCGTCGCGCGGACCACGTTGAGGAGCGCCTCGGGCGGGGCCTCGTAGATCGCATCCACGATGGCCGCCTCAGGAAGTCCGAGCGCCTCGCGGACGGGCTCCCAGGTCTGGCGCGTCCGCAGCGAGGGCGAGACGACGACGTGATCCGGCCGCAGATCCTCGGCGGCGAGGTAGGCGGCCATCCGGGGCGCGGCGGCGCGGCCGCGCGGGTTCAGCGGCCGGTCGAGATCGCCGACGCCCGGCGGCCGGTCGGATTTGGCGTGGCGCAGGAGCATGAGACGCAGCATAGGGCCTACTCGAAACCGACGACGGCGTGGGGGGTGTAGGGCGCCTCGAGCGCCGCGATCTCGTCGGCGCCGAGGTCGAGCGAAAGGGCCGCGACGGCGTCGTCGAGGTGCGAGGCCTTCGACGCACCGATGATCGGCGCCGTCACGGCAGGCTTGGCCGCGACCCAGGCGAGCGCGACCTGGGCGCGCGGGACGCCGCGCCGGGCCGCGATCTCGGCGACCTTCGCGGCGATGGCGCGGTCCGCCGCCTCGGCGGCATCGTAGAGCTTGCGGCCGACCTCGTCCGTGTCCTGGCGTCCGCTGGTAGTACCCCAGTCGCGAGTGAGACGCCCTCGGGCGAGCGGGCTCCAGGGCAGCGTCGCGATCCGCTGATCGACGCAAAGGGGGTGCATCTCGCGCTCCTCCTCCCGATGGAGCAGATTGTAATGGTCCTGCATCGTCGAAAAGCGTGTCCAGCCGTGAAGATCGGCGGTGAAGAGCGCCTTGGCGAATTGCCAGGCGTACATCGACGAGGCGCCGATGTAGCGGGCTTTTCCGGCCTTCACGACGTCGTGCAGCGCCTCCAGCGTCACCTCGATCGGCGTGGCGTAGTCCCAGCGATGGATCTGGTAGAGGTCGACGTAATCGGTGCCGAGCCGCCTCAAGCTTGCATCGATCGAGGATAAGATCGCCTTGCGCGAGAGCCCGCCGGCATTGGGCTGGCTCCGGAGGGGGAAGTAGCACTTCGTCGCGATGACGATCGCGTCGCGGTCGGCGTAGTCCCGCAAGGCGCGGCCGACGATCTCCTCGCTGGTGCCGTCCGAGTAGTAGTTGGCGGTGTCGAAGAAATTGATGCCGAGATCGAGCGCCCGCCTGATCAGCGGCCGGCTCTCCTCCTCTCGCAAGGTCCAGGGATGGGGACCGCGCTCGGGAATGCCGTAGGTCATGCAGCCGAGGCAGAGCGGCGACACGTCGAGGCCGGTGCGGCCGAGTTTTTTGGTTTTCATGCGGACTCCCGCGGAGAGACTTCCCGGGTGAAAGACGCCTGACCTATCTGGTGGCCTTGAGGCGAGAGGCACCGTCTCTGGTCGACGCTCACAGGAGCGCAGTCAAATCACGGCGGCCATCAACGACGCGCACGATCTCCAACTCCGTCAGGTCGCCTTCGTCCGTATCCGGGATCGTCTCGTAGAGGATCAAATAGGGCGGCTCGACGAGTATGCGCATGGATGGGCGTATGTCCGGCCGGCGCGGTCCCATGCGGGGATGAAGCGCGAGCTGATTCGAACGTTCCTCGATGCGATCGTAAAGACGCTCCGCAGCCGGCGGATTCCCCGCGCCTATAGCGACATACAGGTCGATGAGGTCCTCGCGAGCGCGCCTCGATCAGACGACCCTAACCGGCATCGCCGCTGCGACTTATCGTCGATTTCAGGCGATCACGGCTTTCCCGACGCAGCGCCTCGAAATCGATGGGACCATACCGTCCGCTCGCCTTGCCGACGTCCCATGCTTCCGCAAGCCATTCGACATCGGAATCCCGGGAATGGCGGCGAACAAACCAGAGGCTGACTGCCTCCTGGACCGCCTCACTGGTCGACGCGAACTCGCCGGCCTCCACGGCCGCGCGAAGCTCGGCGGCCATCGGTTCGGGAATGGCGATCGTCAGGCGTTCCATATCGTCCAAAGCGCCCTCCCTCTCAACGGTTTGGCGTCGTTCGAAGAGTCCTGGCGCTTACCATAGCTCACCTCGCAGCGCCGCAAACAGATGCGCGCCGCGCGAGTTCAGGAGCGCCCTTCCCGCCGCATCATGAAGGCGAGCTTCTCGAACAGGCTCACATCCTGCTCGTTCTTCAGGAGCGCTCCGTGCAGCGGCGGGATCAGCTTGCGCGGATCGCGCTCGCGCAGCTGATCGGGGCCGATATCCTCGGAGACGAGGAGCTTGAGCCAGTCGAGCAGTTCCGAGGTCGAGGGCTTCTTCTTGAGGCCGGGCGCCTCGCGGATCTCGAGGAAGATGCGCAGGGCCTCCTCGACGAGACGGTGCTTGATGCCCGGGTAGTGGACGTCGACGATCCGCTGCAGGGTCTCAGCGTCTGGGAACTTGATGTAGTGGAAGAAGCAGCGGCGCAGGAACGCGTCCGGCAGCTCCTTCTCGTTGTTCGAGGTGATGATCACGATGGGACGCCGCTCCGCTCGCACCGTCTCGCCGGTCTCGTAGACGTGGAACTCCATCCGATCGAGCTCGGTCAGGAGGTCGTTCGGGAACTCGATGTCGGCCTTGTCGATCTCGTCGATCAGCAGCACCGGCCGCTCGGGCGCCGTGAAGGCCTCCCAGAGCTTGCCCTTGCGGATGTAGTGGCGGATCTCGGAAACGCGCGGGTCGCCGAGCTGCGAGTCCCGCAGGCGCGAGACGGCGTCGTACTCGTAGAGGCCCTGCTGCGCCTTCGTGGTGGATTTCACGTTCCAGGTCAGGAGCGGCGCGCCGAGCCCCTTCGCGATCTCCTCAGCGAGCACGGTCTTGCCGGTCCCCGGCTCGCCCTTCACGAGGAGCGGGCGCGCCAGCACGATGGCGGCGTTGACCGCCGTGGTGAGGTCGGGGGTCGCGACGTAGGCGTCGGTACCGGTGAAGCGCATCGTATCGAGGCCTAAGAGTGGAACGGAAGCGGGATTGCTCCGCGGGCGCGGGACGCTCGCAGTGACCCTGGGTCTACGGCCGGAGGCAACGTATGGCCACCCTAGCCCGTCAGACGCCGCTCACGTCTTCTTCCCCTCACTCCACACGCAGTTCCGGCCCAGGATCTCGAGGTTCACGTCAGACTTCGCGGGTTGCGGCAGCACCTTGCCGTCCATCGCGAGGTCGATCTTGATCTCCACCTGGCCCTTCGCCTCGTTCTGGCGGCGGGAGAAGTAGCAATATTGCTGGAACGGCACGTCCTCGTTGGCGCGGAAGTTCCAGCCGGTCACGATCTGCCCGTCCATGTAGGGCACCTGCTTGAACACCGTGAAGGTGGTGTTCACCGGCGCCTTCGAGGCCGGGGCGGCATCATTGCCGAGCTGCGCCTGGGTCGGCGTCGGGGCGCCGCCGCGCGGCAGGCCGCCTTCGAGCCTCAAGGTGTTGTCGGTAAGCGTCACCTCGCCCTTGGTCTTCAGCGTGATTTCGGACAGAGCCGCCTGCATCGCGGAGGCGATCTTTTCCGCCGCGCTGTCGAACTGGTTCATCGTGGCGTAGCCGTAGAACGCGGCGCCGGTGCCGAGACCGAGGAGGGCCGCGAAGGCGCCCGCGCCGAGGCACCGGAACAGGAAGGCGCGGGCCGCGACGATGCGCGCCTCCGCGCGGAGGCGGCCGTTGACGCTCTGCGCGAGGACGACGTTCTCCGGGGTGCCGGGCGTATGGATGCTCATGCGCCGGCTCCCGCGCTCGCGGGCACCGCGACGGGCGCGCCCGGACCTGTCCGCCGATCCATCGGGATCACCGCGCCGGACGCGACCGCGGCGTCACGCTCGGGTTTCGCCTGCGGCACCCCCATTTCCTGGCGGAGGGCTTCGGTGATCGAGTCGAGCATGTAGGGCGTCGCCGCCGGGTCGACGGTGGCGCCGAGGTCGTCCTCGTCCATGAAGGTCTTGCGCACCGAGACGGCACAGAGCGCCAGGATCGTCGAGGCGAAGGCCGCGCAGAGCGCCGGCACGAACACGAAGATGCGCAGGAAGGCGTGGACCTGCGCGTCGGTCACGTCGATTGGATCGACGCCGTAGACCATCGCCGTGAAGGAGTGGAGCTGCGAGCGGTTCACGGCATTGCGATAGGCCTGCTCGGCATCCGCCACGCGCCGGTCAATGGCGCCGCGATCGAGGGTGGCGCGGAAGGCCCGGGCCTCGTCGAGCTGCTTGGTGACGTTCGCCCGCTCCGTCCCCGCAATGTTCAGGCTGGCTGCCACAGTCGCGGTGCGCGGGTCAGGGATGCACTTCAGGTTCGAATAGGCCTTGCCCTTGCTGTTCGTGCCCGAGATCCGCTCGCAGCGCTGGGCCGGCAGGGCGGCGAGCTGCGCCGCGTTGTCGGCGGAGCGCCGCTCGATCGTGCCGAGCTCCGCCGTGTACTGCGCCACGCGGGCATCGGCCGCCGCGATCCGCGTGTCGAGGCTGGCACGGTCGGCCTGGGCGTCCTTGAGGGCGGTCTTGGTCTTGGCCGCGTCCATGAGGCGGGGATGGAACATCATCTCGCCGAGCTGGGACACCGATTTCGTGGTTACCCCCGCGGCGAAGATGATGCCGAGGATCGCGAGGCCGCGCACGACGTAGGAGCGCTGCGTGCGCGCCAGGATGCCGAGCGGCACCCGGCAGAGCTCGACCGCGGCGTAGACCAGCGGCGCGAGCAGCATGAAGTAGAAGGAGTGGCTATCGCCGTCGCTGTAGACGCCCGCGAACAGCCAGGCGCCGGCGAGCGAGGCGCCGATCACCATCGCCTCGACGAGGTAGGCGATGCCGACATAGCCCCACTTGATGCGGTAACCCTTCTCGATATGGCGCTCCTGCGTCCAACGCTCGGATTCGCGGATCCAGTCGCGGCGTTCGCGCTGGACGTCCCGGCTCGGCGGGTTTCTCGGCATGAGGCACTCTTGGTTCGCTGCGCGGCGGCGCGACGGTTAACGGACGCTTAAGCTCGGCCCTATGCGGCTATTGTGCCGTTTTTGCGCCACGAGGATTGCTCGGGTGCAAACGGCCGCACCGCGCAGGGTTTTTGCGCCTGGCGCGAGGGATGCGTGGCCGCGGGCGGGTGACGAATCCGGGTTGCTTCGATAGGGCTCCGCCACCCATGATCGCGGCGCCGGTCCTGCCTTTAGGGACGCAAGCCTCAGGACATCCCCCCACCTCATGACCGATGCCAGCACTGCCGGCTCCTATCGGGAGGTGATCATCTTCCTCGTCACGGCGGGGGTGGTGGTTCCGCTCTTCCACCGTCTGCGCATCTCCCCGGTGCTCGGCTTCATCGGGGCCGGCGCCCTGCTCGGGCCGTTCGGCCTCGGACGTCTCGCGGAAACCGTTCCCTGGCTCGCAGCCTTCACCATCGGCAACCGGTCGGAGATCGCGCATCTCGCGGAATTCGGCGTGATCTTCTTGATGTTCATGATCGGCGTCGAGCTGTCCTGGGAGCGGCTGCGCACGCTCAGGCGCCTCGTCTTCGGGCTCGGCTCGGTGCAGGTTCTCGCGTCGGCGGCCGTCATCGGGGGCTGCCTCTACGCCATCGAGATCCCGCTCGCCGCCGCGATCATCGTCGGCCTCGCCCTGGCGCTCTCCTCGACCGCCATCGTCATCCCGGTGCTGGCCGACCAGAAGCGGCTCGGCACGCCGGCGGGTCGGACCAGCTTCGCGGTCCTGCTGTTCCAGGACCTCGCGGTGGCGCCGGTCCTGTTCGCCATCGCCGTCCTCGGGCGCAGCGACGGGGCGAATGTGGGAGGGGCGCTGGCGATTGCGCTCGGACAGGCCGCGATCGCCCTCATCGTCATCGTGATCGCCGGTCGCGTCGCCCTGCGGCCGCTCTTCCATCTCGTGGCCCGGACGCGCTCGCCGGAATTGTTCATGGCGGCCTGCCTGCTCGTGATCGTGGCGACCGCGCTGACGGCGGCGGCGAGCGGCCTCTCGATGACGCTCGGCGCCTTCGTCGCCGGGCTGCTGCTCGCGGAGACCGAGTACCGGCGGGCGATCGAGGCGACGATCGACCCCTTCAAGGGCCTGCTGCTCGGCGTGTTCTTCGTCTCGGTCGGCATGAACCTCGACCCGGCCGTCCTGCTCTCGGCGCCCGCGACCATCCTCGGCCTGTCGCTCGCGCTCCTCGGTATCAAGGCCGCCGTGATCCTGCTCGCCGCCCCGCTGCTCCGGGTGTCCCGGGCGGTCGCCCTGGAGGCCGCCCTTCTGCTCGGCCCCAGCGGCGAGTTCGCCTTCGTCCTGATTGGCGGCGCGATCGCGGGCGGGCTGGTACCCGATGGACTCGGCCAGGCGGCCCTGATCGTGACCACCGTCACCATGATCGCCATCCCCGCCCTCGCCGTCGCGGCGCGGCGGCTCGGGCGCCGGATGTCGCGAAAGAATCTGGGGCGTGCCCGGGCCGAGCCGATGCCGGGCAAGCAGCAGAACCGGGTCATCATCGCGGGCTACGGACGAGTCGGGCGCCTCGTCGGCGAGATGCTGACCCGGCACAAGATCCCCTACCTCGCCCTCGACGCCGACGCCGCCCGGGTGTCCGAGCAGCGCCGGCTCGGCAATCCGGTCTATTTCGGGGATTCCTCGAACCCGGAGCTGCTGCGCCGCTGCGACATCGCCACGGCGCGCGCCCTCGTCGTCACCCTCGACAACCCCCGCGCGGTCGAGGCCGTGGTCGAGGCCGCTCGCGCGGAGCGGCGGGACATCACCATCGTCGCGCGGGCCCGCGACGCCCGGCACGCGACGGCCCTCTACGAGCTCGGCGTCGACGATGCGGTGCCGGAGACGATCGAGGCGTCGCTGCAATTGTCGGAAGCCGTCCTCGTCGATGTCGGCGTGCCCATGGGCCTCGTCATCGCCTCGATCCACGAGCGGCGGGACGAGTATCGGGTGATGCTCAAGCGACGGGAAGCCGAGGCGCGGCCGGCCTTCCGGGCGCGGCGCACCGTCGGCAAGGCCGTCGACACGAGGGAGGCCGCCCCCAAGGACGGCGCTCAGGCCAGCAAGGCGGAACCCGCCGCCCGCAGCGCCGGTGGTCCCTGAGCCGCACGGCCGGGACTTCGCGTCCGCTAGAAGAGGCGGCCCTGCCCGTGGGGGGGCGCGGTCGGTTTGGGCGGTCCCAGCGTCGGCCTCGAGTCCGAGCCCGCGATCTTACGCGGCGTTCGGCGCACGCCGATCCGGTTGGCGGGCTCATAGCCGGACGCGAAGCTGCAGCGATAGGTGATCTCGTCGGGCGGGCCGAGCCCGGTATCGAGGGGAACGCTGATGGTGTCGTTGGAGTAGCGCCACCGGCGCGTGCCCTTGTCCCAGTACAGCCAGATCGTCGTCGGGTGTCCCTTGACGGCGAAGACGGCAGCCTTCTTGGACAGGGCCTGCACGGTTCGGGGCTCGTACATGCCCTTGTCGCGGTAGGCCTGCTGGAAGGCGGGCGGCTGGCGGTCGACGAAGGTGTTCCGCACGATCTGAATCGTCGCGCCCGGTTTCGCCAGAAACCGTTTGAAGTCGCCTAATGAGCGCAAGACGATCGCCATAAGGGTGATCCCTACACAACCCGGTTATCAAGATCCTGTCCTGGCCGAGACTGTGACTCCGAGCTGTTCGATTCCCGTGACGGTGTTCGAGGGGGTGCGAGCATTGTAGAGGGGGATATCAACAGGAATCGGGACTTATACCCAGCTTCGTGCACGGAATCGGAAGGCGGGCGTGATCCTGACGCGGTGCGTCATCCGCTAAAATCCTTACTCAACTTATGAATTCAGCCTCATTGCTGCAGCGCCAAAGCTCGGCCGGGAGGGTTCGTACGGCGGCTTTCCGCGGCTTGACCGGAACGCGTCCTTCGCGCGTTGTCCGCCCATGCTGCTGCAGTTCTTCACCGCCCTTCGAGAGGCCAAGGTCCCTGTCACCCTCCGCGAGCACTTGACCTTGCTGGAGGCCCTCGACCGGGACCTCGCGGGGAAGCGCGTCGAGGAATTCTACGAACTCGCCCGCGCGCTCCTCGTGAAGGACGAGCGCCACCTCGACCGCTTCGATCGGGTGTTCGGGACCGTGTTCAAGGGTCTCGAGACCGTCGGCGAGGCGCTCGGGCCCACGCCCGTTCCCGAGGAATGGCTGCGCAAGCTTGCCGAGCGCTACCTCACCGAGGCCGAGAAGGCGGAGCTGAAGGCGCTCGGCTGGGACAAGCTGTTCGAGACCCTCAAGCAGCGCTTGGCCGAGCAGAAGGAGCGCCACCAGGGCGGCTCGAAATGGATCGGGACGGGCGGTACCTCGCCCTTCGGCGCCTACGGCTACAATCCGGAGGGCGTTCGCATCGGTCAGGAGGGCAACCGGAACTTCCGCGCGGTGAAGGTCTGGGACAGGCGCGAGTTCAAGGACCTCGACGACGGCATCGAGCTCGGGACGCGGGCCATGCGCGTCGCCCTGCGCCGGCTTCGCCGCTTCGCACGGTCAGGCGCGGCGGAGGAGCTGGACCTCGACGGGACGATCCGCGAGACGGCGCGCAGCGGCTACCTCGACGTGAAACTGCGTCCGGAGCGGCGCAACGCCGTGAAGGTCCTGCTCTTCCTCGATGTCGGCGGCTCGATGGACTGGCATGTGGGGCAGGCCGAGGAGCTGTTCTCGGCGGCGCGGGCCGAGTTCAAGCACTTCGCCCATTTCTACTTCCACAACTGCCCCTACGAGGCCGTCTGGCGCGAGAACCGCCGCCGCCACGACGACACCCTGCCGCTGCTCGACGTGATCCGGACCTATCCGTCCGACTATTCCGTCCTGTTCGTGGGCGACGCCTCGATGAGCCCCTACGAGATCGCGATGCCGGGCGGCTCGGTCGAGCATTGGAACGCGGAGGCCGGTCAGGTCTGGCTCGGCCGCGTGCTCGCGCATTTCCCGAAGGCGGTCTGGCTCAACCCCATACCGCGGGAGCACTGGGACTACACGCCCTCGATCGGCATGATCCGCCGGCTGTTCGACGACCGGATGTTCACGCTGAACGTCGAGGGGATCGATGCCGCGATGCGGACGCTGATGCGGTGAGGCCCCTCAGCCCTGGCGGGCGGGCGTCGTCACGGTAAGACCGTCGAGCTCGGGCTTGATCCGGATCTGGCAAGAGAGCCGCGAGGTGCTGCGCACGTCGGAGGCGAAGTCGAGCATGTCCTGCTCCATGGGCTCGGCCGGCCCGACGACCTCGGCCCACTCGCCATCGACGTAGACGTGGCAGGTGGCACAGGCGCAGGCGCCGCCGCATTCGGCATCGATCCCGGGAACATTGTTGCGGATCGCCGTCTCCATCACGGTCGATCCCACGTCGCCCTCCACCGTCCTGGCCGTGCCGGCGTGGTCGACGTAGGTGATCTTGGGCATCGATGGCTCCAGGCTCGGACATTGCGGTCGGGGCCGGTCTCGCGGCGCGGGGTCTGCCTTGGAGGCGCGAGACGGGGAATGCAAGCGCGCAGGCGAGGCCGACGCGGATTCCAGGCCCTTACGCTGCAGGTGGCGAGGCCGTTCCGTCGCGGGTCTGGGCAGTCAGCTTTTGCCGCAGGCGGACGGACCTATCGCCGGCTGGCGGCAAGTTCCTCGATCTCGACGAGGGTCGCATCCACGGCCCGAGCCAGCGCGTCGAGTTCGGTGTCCTCGACCGCGCCCCGTGTCCGCAAGACGTCCTCGACGGCCGCGGACTGCGCGGCGATCTGAGCCGCGCCGACACCCAGCGCGGAGCCCTTCAGGGTATGGGCGTGGTCGGCACGGGCCTCCGCGGAGAGCGACGCATCCCTGATCCCGGGCAGGAGCCGCAGGCACTGCGCCTCGAACAGGGACAAGAGCTCGCGCGCGAGCGCCGCGTCCCCGAGGGTCTGGCTGTCGAGATGGACGAGGTCGATCAGGCGATCCGGCTGCACCTTGGCGTTCCGCTCCCATCATCGACCCTGGGTTCCGGCCCGTAGCCGCTGTCCACAGGACCGGCCTGCTACGTTCGCTTCCGTTTAAGGCTTGAGGCATCATGCAGAAACCCCGCCGGGCGAGGCCGGGGCCTGTCTTGGTAACCATTCCGTTAAGGTTTTTTGGGCGGTGCGCCGGGCTCGGGTATCCGAGGCAGGCCGCGAAGTCTAAACTTCCTTGGTAAATGCGTAAAAACGAGTTCCGCGACCCAGCGCGGCCGGCGGAGCTCCGCGTAACGAGGCGTTGAATGGCCACGGAAAAGAAGCTCAAGGATCCGGCGGAGGCCGCGCTCTCGGCAATCGAACAAGCCCTGAGCCTGGACATGCTGGCTCCCAACGCCGACCAGCGCCCCGAGCCGCGCCTGCCGGATGTGGGCGACAGCGATCCGCTGCGCGACCCGAGCGGCCGCCTGGCCCCGCCGCGCCTCGACTTCGATGCTCCCCTCTCCTCCGACCTTCCCCCGCCGGACCGCCACCGGCCGCGGCGCGAGGGCGGGCTGCTCCCGCCCGACCGCTCCCTCGTCGCCAACGACGACCGCCAGAACATCGGCATCCTGCAGCAGACCCTTCGGGTCCGGCCCTCGCGCAAGCCCTATCTGTGGGCGGCGCTCGTCTCGCTGCTCTGGGCCGGCGGCCTGATCGCGCTTGCCTGGAACCAGTCGAGCGGCGACCTCCGGAGCTTCGCGCTCGGATTGAACGCGCTCCAGGCCGCCGTCGCCGCCACGGCCCTGGTCGGCCCGATCGTCCTGTTCACGATCATGGCGATGCTGGCCGTGCGCGCGCAGGAGATGCGCCTCGTCGCGCGGGCCGTCGGCGAGGTGGCGATCCGCCTGGCCGAGCCCGAGACCTTCTCCACCGACGCGGTCCTGACCATGTCGCAGACGGTCCGGCGCGAGGTCGCCGCCGTCGGCGACGGCGTCGAGCGGGCGCTGGCCCGGGCAGGCGAACTCGAGACCCTGGTGCGCGGCGAGATCGCGACCCTGGAGCGGGCCTATTCCGACAACGAGATCCGCATCCGCTCCCTCGTCGACGAGCTCGTCGCCCAGCGCGAGGCCATCGTCGCCAATGCCGAGCGCGTCCGCAGCGCCATCACGGGCTCCCATCAGAACCTGACGCAGGAGCTCGACGGGGCGGCCGAGCGCATCGTTTCGGCCGTGAACGGCGCCGGCGACCGGGTCACCGGCGCCCTCGACGCCCGCGGCGAGGCCATCACGACGGCGCTGGGTCAGCGCGGCGATGCCATTACGGCGGCGCTCGGGGAGGCAGGCGACCGCGTCGTCGACCTCGTCTCGGTGCGCGGGGACGATCTTGTCCAGCGGCTCGTGGCGACGAGCGACGGCGTCCGCGGCTCGCTGACGGAAGTCGGCAATGCCCTGACGCAATCCCTGGAGACCCGCGCCGAGGAGGTCACCCGGTCCTTCGAGCGCACGGGCGGGCTTCTCACCGCGACTCTCTCCGAGAACGCCACCGACGTGACGCGCACCCTCGCCGAGACGGGTGCCAGCGTCATCGAAGCACTCGACCGCCAGGGCGGCGAGGTCCGCGCGACCTTCGAGCGCTCCACGCGCGGCCTGGAGGAGGCCTTCCTCTCGCGCGGCAACGAACTCACCGAGCATTTCTCGACGACCGGCGGCCAGATCACGGCCCGCTTCGCCGAGACGGGCGACGCCCTGCGCGAGCATTTCGCGGCCACCGGCGCGGCGCTCACCCAGGACATCGCGGCCCGCGGCACCGCCCTGCGGGCGGAGCTCGAGACCGCCGGCACCGGCGTCTCCGAACTCATCGAGGCCCGCGGACGCGACGCCCAGGCCGGGCTCGCGCTCGCCGCGAGCGGCGTGGTCGAGACCTTCACGGCGCTCGGCGGAACCATCGAGGCCCGCGCCAACGACGCGATCGGAGTCCTGCGCAGCACCGTCGAGGCCTTGGGAAGCGATATCGGCGCCCGCACCGCCGAGGCAACCGAGCTCCTCCGCCGCAGCGCGGAGGATACCACGACCGTCGTCGGCGCCAGCACCAGCGAGGCCGCGCAGGCGTTCCAGCGCGCGGCCGTCGACGCCACCGGCGAGCTCGAAGCGCGCACCGTCGAGGCCGTCCAGATCTTCGAGCGCCGGCTGGGCCAGACGACGGGCGAGCTCGCGGCACGGACCCAGGAGGCCGCGGCGCTGCTCAACAGCACCGCCGACGAGGTCGGCTCCGCCCTGACGGCTCGGGTCAGGGACGTCGAGGCCGTCTTCAGCGACCAGGGCCGCGCCGTCACCGACCTTCTCGCGGCGCAGGCCGAGGCGGCCCACGCGCAGATCGCGGGGACCGCGCGCGACGTCGTGCTGGCGGTCACCACCCAGGGCGCCCGCGTCAACGACGCCCTCAACGAGGCGGGCGCGACCTTCGCCGACACGGCCGACAGCCGCGCCAAGGCGATCGACGCGGTCCTCAACGACCGTCTCGCCGCCCTTAAGGAGACCATCGCGCGCGGCGACATCCTCGCCGACCGCATCGCCCAGGACACGAGCTCGCTCGGCGCGGTCGTCGCCGATCAGCTTCAGGAGATGGACCGGATCATCACCGTCCAGGGCAAGGCGGTGGTGGAGACCATCACCGAGCGCAGCCGCGAGGCGAGCGATGCCGTCGCCGCGCAGCTCGGCGCCCTCGAGGAGCGTGCGCTCTCGCGCTCGACCGAGATCGGCGACACCTTCACGACGCTCGTCGGCCATATCGACGGGCATCTCGGCGCCAGGGCAACGGCCCTGAACGAGGCGCTGGTGATGCGGACCGGCGAGATGGCGCGGATCATGGCCAAGGGCAGCCGCGACCTCGTCCAGGCGCTCGACGCCCGCGCCGACGGGATGGCGCAGGACATCGCCGCCCGCAGCCAGGGCCTCGGCGATGCCCTGAGCGCCCGCGTCGCGCAGATCACGGAGCGGATCGACAGCCAGACCCTGGAACTCGCCCGCCGCCTCGACGAGGGCGCCGGCCGCTTCGACACCGGCGTGCTGGAGCGCCTCGACGCGATCAGCGTCGCGCTCGAGGAGCGCAGCCGCCTCATCGACGAGACCTTCGGCGCCCAAGCCTTCGAGGCGATCCGCCTCATCGAGAGCCGCACCCGGGCGGTCGACGAGGATCTTTCGAGCCGCACCCGCGAGCTGGTGAGCCTGATCGAGAGCCGCAGCCGGGGCGCCGACGAGATCCTCTCCGGCCAAGTCGAGGCGATCCGTGCGGCCTTCGCCGAGCGGGCCGACCTGCTCGGCAGCTTCATCGACGAGCGCACCGCCGCGATGGGCCAGGAGCTCGACGAGAAGGGCCGCATGGTGTTCGGTGCGCTGGGCGGCCGGATCACCGAGCTCGCCCGCCTGTTCGACCGGGGCAGCACCTCGCTCGGCGAACTCCTGGAACAGCGCGGCGACATCATCCTCTCCCGCCTGCGCGAGGTGGTGGCCGAGGCCGATCGCCTGCTCGGCGAGGGCGAAGGCCGCCTTAGCAAGACGCTGGAGAGCCGCACCTCCGACATCAGCGGCCTCCTCGACGAGGGCGTCCGCACGGTGCACCAGCTCCTCGACGACCGGACCGGAACGATCCGGACGCTCCTCGACGATCATGTCCGCAACCTGGACGGCACCTTCGAGGGACGGATCGCTCCGCTTCACGCCGAGCTCGACCGGCGCGGGCGCGAGCTCGTCGAGACCATCGAGTCGAGCCTCGGGATCGCGGCCGGTGCCGTCGATGTGCGCACCCAGTCGATCGCCTCGCTGTTCGACGAGCGGATCGGCAACCTTTCCAGCGTCGTCGACGGCGGCGCGGCACGGCTCAGCCAGAGCCTCGACGACCGCGCCCACGCCCTGCGCGCCCTGTTCGACGAGCGGATCGGCAACCTCTCCAGCATTGTCGAAGGCGGCAACCAGCAGCTCGACCGGAGCATCGCCGACCGTACCCAGGCCTTGCGGGCGCTGTTCGACGAGCAGATCGGTACCCTCTCCAATGTCGTCGAAGGCGGCAGCGCCCAGCTCAGCCAGAGTGTCGATGCTCGCGCCCATGCCCTGCGCTCGGTTTTCGACGGGCTGCTCACCGCCCTCGAGGGCCTCGTGGAAGGCCGGGCCGACGCCATCACCCAGCGGGTCGATGGCCGGACCCGGACCATGCTCGCCCTGTTCGACGAGCGTCTTGCCGCCATCGACCAGCTGGTCGACGGTCGCGCCAACGCCTTCGCGCAGACCATCGAGGCGAAGGGCTCGGCCCTCACCGAGACCGTCGACGCCCGCAGCGAGGCCTTCACGCAGCGCATCGACAGCCGGATGAAGGCCTTCGCGGCCCTCGTCGCCTCGCGGGGCGACGCACTCGCGGCCGCCTTCGACGATCGCCAGGACGCCTACGCCTCCCTGGTGGACGAGCGCACGGCGCAGATGCTTACCGCCTTCGACGAGCGGGTCAGTCGCCACGCCGCCGTCGCCGAGGCCCATGCGGCGGCCCTCGCGACGGCGCTGGACGAGCGCAACGCCGCCGTCGCGGCACTGATCGACGGACGCAACCAAGAGATGGGAGCCGCGTTCGAGCGCCGCTCCAACGCGCTCGCCACCCTCGTCGAGGCCCGCGGTCAGGCCCTGGCGCGGCGCCTCGCCGAGAGCGCCGAGACGATCACCCGCGCGATCGAGGATCGCGGGGGCACCCTCGTCGACTCCATCGACGGCCGCGGCGGCATCGTCGTCGAGGCCATGGAGACCCAGGCGAGCCGGCTGAGCGCCCTGATGGACGGCCCTGCGGCGGGTCTCGTCGAGGCCTTGGACGAGCGCGGCCGGGCGATCGAGAAGGCGCTTGCCGAGACGGGCGCCCCGCTGATCGAGGCGCTTCGCGAGCGCACGCAGGATCTCGTGGACCAGTCCACGGCCTCCGCCCAGGCGTTGCTCGCCGCCGTCGACGGCGGCGCCTCCCGCGCCATCGCGAGCCTCACGGAAGCGAACGACCGCCTGCGCAACGATCTCGGCGGCGTGCTCTCGCGCATCAACGGCGCCAACGACGCCCTGCGGAACCTCGTCGGCAACGCGCAGGAGAACCTGGGCGCCATCGAGGAGGGTCTCGCCGGCCGCGTCCAGCAGATCCAGGCTGCGCTCGATGCCATCGCCGACGAGACGAACCGGGCCAGCACCGGCGTGTCGGATCAGGTCGCCGCCCTCAAGGGCGTCGCCGAGGGCGTCCTTCGGGAGGCGGCGGAGCTTGCCGCCACCCTCGATGCCCAGGGCCGTTCGCTGCGCGACACGACGCGCGACCATGTCGATGCTTTGGTGAATGCGGCCGGCTCCCTAGAAGGGATCGAGGGCCGCGTGTCCGAGGCCCTGGCGGCCCGGGCCCGCGTCGCCGACGAGCTGCTCGGCCGCATCGAGACCCGCTCCGGCGCGCTCGAAGCGGAGACGAAGCGCTTCGACACGATGCTCGACGAGACGCTGCGCGCCGCGGAGGAGCGGGCCCGGTCGATTGGGGCGAGCCTCGCCGAGACGGCGCGCGACGCCGGCACGGCGGTCGCGGGTGAGTTCGAGCGCCTGCGCTCGGGCGCGGGCGACGAGGGCGAGCGGACGACCCAGGCCGTGCGCGCCGCGATCCTCGACGCCTCGAAGGAGATGAACAGCGCGTTCGAGGCGGCCTCGTCCCGGTTCAGCGAGTCCGTCGCCGGCATGCGCGAGATGGCGTCGGAGATCCGTCGCGAGCTCGACGCGACCCGCGCCGACCTCCAGCGCGGCGTCGTCGAGATCCCGCGCGAGACGCAGGAGGCCACGGGCGAGATGCGCCGCGTGGTCTCGGACCAGATCAAGGCGCTGAACGAGCTCTCCGCCCTGGTGGCCCGCTCGAACCGCGCGGTCGACGTCGCCCAGCCTCAGCCCCAAGCGGCTGCGACCGTGGCTGCGACCCCGCCTGCGCCGGTCTCGGCCCGGCCTGCCGAGCCGCGTCCAAGCCCGAAGGCAGCGAGCCCGGTCGCGCCGCAGCCGGTGCGTCCCGCCGCCCAGCCGGTGGCGCCCGCGTCACAGGCGGAGGCAGCGCCCAAGCCTCAGCAGCAGGTCGCGGTGGTGACGCCGCCGGCCCGGCCGCCGACTCCCCCTGCCCCGACGCCCGCACCGGTGCGGGCGCTGGAGGCTCCGCGTCCCTCGGCACAGCCGCGCCTGGATGCTCGCGGCGGCACCGGACAGAACCGCGGCTGGCTGTCGGACCTCCTGACGCGGGCCTCGATCGACGACGAGCCGGGCAACGCGACACCGGCGCCCACGCCAGCGCCGGCCGCCGCGCCGGCGAAGCCTGCACCGGAGCGCAGCCGCACCGCGCTGGACATGATCTCGACCGACATCGCCAGGATGATCGACCACCAGACGGCGGTCGACCTGTGGGAACGCTACCGCCGCGGCGAACCCAACCTGTTCGATCGCCGGATCTACACGGCTCAGGGGCGCCAGGCCTTCGAGGAGATCCGCCGGCGCTACGCCGCCGACGCCGATTTCCGCCGCACGGTCGACCGCTACGTCAGCGAGTTCGAGCGTCTCCTCGGCGAGGTCTCGCGCAGCGACCGCGACACCAAGCGTGCCGATGCCTACCTGACCTCGGAGACCGGCAAGGTCTACACGATGCTGGCCCATGCCAGCGGACGGTTCGAGGGCGCCTGAGGCGTCCTCGCGCCGGGGCTCAGATCAGCCCGAGGCCTGCGAGCTCCCGGCGCAGGCTCTCGGGCATCTGGATCAAGTCGCCGGCCGCGTGCCGGTCGAGATCCGGCGGCGCGTCCCGGTGTTCCAGGTAGCGCCAGCCCTGGAAGGGCCGGCATGGCCGCGGGGCGACCGGCGTCACCTCCGTGCCGAGGATCAGGCGGCAGCGCGCGATCCCGTCCGTGTCCGTGAAGGGCGCGATGCCCGCGATGGGCTGGCGGCAGACGAGCGTTCCCTTCATCACCCAGTAGATCGAGCCGCGTCCCGCGATCTCGCGCGCCCGCTTCGGGATCATCCGCGTGGTGTGGAACGGCGCCGGATCGCGCTCCAGGCGCAGGGCCTCGGCCCGATTGCGGGCGATGCGAGCCTCGAGTTCCTCGATCGTGGCGGGCCCGACGCAGAGCTTCAGCAGATGGAGGGTCATGCCGGCGCTTCTACAGCATCGTCCTGCGTATCGCATCCGGGCCGATGCCGTAGGTCGTTGGTTTCGCATCGGCTTTTGCCGAGCCTCGGCAACCGCTTCTCAAGCCGATGCTTCGGCCATCGAGGCGGCGGCGGGAAGCCTTCCCGGAACGTCTGCGCCTCGCTTCCGTTGCTTTGCCAACCGAACGGAGGAAACCATGAGAAAGCCATCCAAGCCCGGAACCGAGGCGAGCAAGACGCGCGAAGGCGGAGCACTCGGGAACATCGACGAGCTGACGGGGCATCCGGGAAAAGGAACCAGCGGCCCGTCGATCAAGCCGTCCGAGAGCCCGGATCCCTCGAAGGGCGTGCAGCCGGGGTCGGATCGCGGGAAGAACGGCTGAGGCCGGCACGGTCGCGATGTGACGAGCTCGCCTGTCGCGGATCTGCGAAACGCGTGTCCGTGCCGCGAGGGCGTCATGAATCGTTAACCAAACCGCGCTATCACCGTCCCATGCCGACCGCGACACCGTCGCTCGATCGGATACGGCCACGATGCCGGGCTCAGGTGACGCCGGATGTACGCGCACCAGGCCCGGTATCCGTGGCCGTTGTTTTTTCTGACCCCTCAGGCGCTCGACCGAGGGCCCGTCAGGAGAACAGCGCCATCTTCTCTTCCATCGTCAGGCCGTCGATATCGGCGAAGGCCGCCTCGATATCGATCGGTTCCGCTGGCTCGTCCTCGGCGGGCGCCGCCGGCTCGCTTTCGGAAGCTGCGGAGGCGGTTTCGGCTTCCGGCGCGTCATCCTCCCACGCCTCGGGCTCCGACTCCTCGGCATCCGGCTGCGCGTCGAGGAACACGATGTCCTCGTGCGGCGCGACCAGCGTCGCGATGATCTTCGTCGCGGCTTCCCCCGTCGCGACGGGCTGCGACGGCTCCATGTCGATGAAGCGGTCGACGTCGCTCTGGCTGAGATCGACCTCCGGAATCGGGTGCGCGGAGCGCTCCGCCTCCACCTCGGCGGGATCGCCCCAGATGGCGATCATCGCGGCAAGCCGCTCCTCCAGGTAGCGCAGGGTCTGGACGATCCGCGCGATGCGCTGCGCGGTGAGGTCCTGGAACGAGCAGGCGGTGTAGATCTGGGTCGCCCGCCGATCGAGCTCGTCGCAGACCGACGTGTCGGAGCCGGCCTCGCGCAGCAGCCAGGCCGCCTCCTGCACGTTCTCGGCCGCACCCAGGATGTCCGTGGTCGCCCGCTCCGTCGCGCGCACGATCGCGTCGAGCGCGAGCGAGGCGCCGTCGAGCCGGCTGTGATCGGGGTCGCCCGCGCTGATCGCGGCGATCTCGGTCTTCGTCCGGGCGATGGCCTGCGCCATGTCCATGATGTCGCCGCGCATCCGGTCGACGTGATCGGCCTCGCGCTCGCTCGTGACGACGCCCTCCAGGCGCTCGATGGCGCCGAGCAGCATCTCGGTATCGGCGGACCGGTTCCGGCGCGCGTATTCCTGGAGGAACCAGCGGCCCCGCGCGCTCTCGCTCATCGCCGCTTCGATGCGCTCGAACTCGTCGTCGGTCGTCGTCAGCGACTGGGAGCCACTCATGCCGTCGGATCCTTGGGAGTGCCGGGGCAGCCGCGTGCGCGGTCCGTCCGTGTCCAGGGCCGAGGCAGTTTGACAGCAGGGCTTTAACGTCTGCTTTACGCTCCCGCCCCCCTGCCGCAGAGGCCACCTTGCCGAGCCGTGCCCCGAATCCGGCCGAGCCCGACGCCGCTCGGCTCTCGCTTCTCTACGCCGTCGTCTTCGTCGAGATCGGCATCGCGATGCCGTTCATGCCCGTCTGGCTGAACGCGATCGGCCTCGAGGCCCAGGTGATCGGTCTCCTGCTCGCCCTGCCGATCGCGGTCAAGATCGTCGCCACGGCCCCCCTGCTCGGCCTGATCGATCGGGGCGTGACCGCGCGCCGGCTCCTCGTGACGGGCAGCCTCGCGCTCGCTGCGACCTACGCCGCGATGCCGGCGGGCGCCGCGATCGGCTGGCCCGTCCTCGCGCTCCTCATCGCGCTCAACGCCGCGGCGGGCGCGCCGCTCGTGCCGACCATCGATTATCTCACCCTCGCCGCGACACGGCGCAGCGCCCGGCTCGACTATGCCCGCATCCGGGTCGCCGGCTCCCTCGGCTTCCTCCTGGCGAACCTTGCCGGCGGGCTCGCGCTCAACGCGCTCGGCGAGCGGCTCGCGGTCCCCCTCCTCCTGACGGCGTTCGCCGTCGTCGCCTCGGCCGTCGCCGTCACGAGCCAGGTCGAGGCGCCGTCGCCAGAGCGGCCGCGGGGCGTCACCCTCCCGCCGCGGCTCCCGCGCACCCTCTGGCTCATGATCGGCGCGGCGGCGCTGATCCAGGCGAGCCACGGCGCGCTCTACGCCTTCGGCAGCATCCATTGGAGCGCGGGCGGCATCGCAACGAGCTGGATCGGAGTCCTCTGGGCGATCGGGGTCGCGGCCGAGATCGTGCTCTTCGCGGTCGCCCGGCGGCTGCCCGCCCGCTGGCGGACCCCCTACAGGCTCGTCGGCCTGGGCGGAGCCGCGGCCCTCACCCGGGCCGTCGCCATGGCGCTCGTCGGAGATCGGCTCGGTCCGCTGATTCCGCTGCAGGTCCTGCACGGCCTCAGCTTTGGCGCGACGCAGCTCGGCGCGATGGCCGCGGTCTCCGCCCTGGCGCCCGACGGCGCGCGGGGCCGTGCCCAGGGCACGCTCAGCGCGACCTCGGCCCTCGCCTCGGTCCTCGCGACGCTCGCGAGCGGCGCGGCCTACGCGGCCGGCGGCGGGCCGCTGGCCTTCATCCTCATGGCGCCGCTGGCGCTGGCCGGCCTCGCCCTGGCCGCCCTTGCATCGCGAGAAGCCTTCACTCCGCCGCGTTTATAGTGAAGCCATCGCTGCGACCCAGTCTCGAGCCCCCTCGCGACGAGGAGCATCCCGCGTGCGAAGCGCCGTCGCCCTGCAGAATCCCAACGCCGCCGATGCCCTGATCCAGCCGGGCGAGGGCTGCGTCGCGCTCACCGGCTACTGGACCGCCGACCAGGCGCCCTCCGTGGAAGCGGCCGCCTCGCGCATCGCCGGCCATGCGGCGGCGCATCCCGTCCTCGTCGATCTCGGCGGCATCCAGCGGCTCGACACCCTCGGCGCCTGGGTGCTGGAGCGCGCCCGCGGCGAGATCGAGGCGGCCGGCGGCCGGCTCAGCTACGCGAACGCCTCGCCCGAGCACCGCATCCTGCTCGGCGAGGCCAAGCTCGGCGCCGCCGAGGCGCCGCCCGCGCGCCAGCGCGGCCGTATCCACAATTTTCTCGAGGCTTTCGGCGTCCGGGTCGTCGGGGGCAAGGCGGATTTCGTCACCGGCCTCGCCTTCCTCGGCGAGGTGGTCCTCGCCTGTATCCGCGTCGCCTCGCGGCCCTCCAGCTTCCGCGGCACCGCCCTCGTCCACCAGATCCAGCAGGTCGCCTTCAACGGCGTGCCGATCATCGTGCTGATCTCGTTCCTCGTCGGCGGCATCGTCGCCCAGCAGGGCATCTTTCAGCTCCAGCGCTTCGGGGCGCAGAGCTTCGTCGTGAACCTGATCGGGCTCCTGATCCTGCGCGAGCTCGGCGTGCTCCTCACCTCGATCATGGTGGCGGGCCGTTCCGGCTCGGCCTTCACCGCCGAGATCGGCTCGATGCGGATGCGCGAGGAGGTCGACGCGCTGCGCGTCATGGGCCTCGACCCGATCGAGATCCTGATCGTGCCGCGCATCCTGGCGCTGGTGATCGGCCTGCCGATCCTCACCTTCCTCGCCTCGCTCGCGGCGCTGGCCGGCGGCGGCCTCACCGCCTCGCTCTACGGCGGCATGACGCCCGAGGCCTTCCTGGCCCGGCTCCAGGCGGCGGTGTCCCTCCACCACGTTGCCGTCGGGCTGATCAAGGCGCCGTTCATGGCGCTGATCATCGGCATCATCGCGACGATCGAGGGTTTCGCGGTGCAGGGCTCGGCCGAGTCGCTGGGCCGCCACGTCACCGCCTCAGTCGTGAAGTCAATCTTCATGGTCATCGTGCTTGATGGACTCTTCGCGGTGTTCTTCGCCGCTATCGATTTCTGAACCACGTGGAAACTTTGTCAGCCACCCTCGAGCGGCCCGACGCTCTCCCGGCGCGCGAAGCGGTCATCCGCGTGCGCGACCTCGTCGTGGGCTTCGGGTCGAAGACGGTGATGAAGGGGCTCAACCTCGACATCTACCGGGGCGAGATCCTGGGCTTCGTCGGTCCCTCGGGTCAGGGCAAGTCGGTGCTGACCCGGACCATCCTCGGCCTGGTTCCGAAGCGCTCGGGGACCATCGAGGTGTTCGGCGAGGACGTCGACGGCATGAGCCTCGCCCGCCGACGCCAGATCGAGCAGCGCTGGGGCGTGCTGTTCCAGCAGGGCGCGCTGTTCTCCTCGCTCACCGTCAAGCAGAATATCCAGATGCCGATGCGCGAGCATCTGAAGCTGTCCGAGCGCCTGCTCGACGAGTTCGCCCGGCTCAAGATTGAGATGGTGGGCCTGAAGGCCGACGCCGCCGACAAGCTGCCCTCGGAGCTGTCGGGCGGCATGATCAAGCGGGCGGCGCTCGCCCGCTCGCTGGCACTCGACCCCGAGGTTCTCTTCCTCGACGAGCCGACCTCGGGCCTCGACCCCATCGGCGCCGGCGAGTTCGACGAGCTCGTCGCCACCCTCAAGCGGACGCTCGGGCTCACCGTCTTCATGGTGACCCACGACCTCGACAGCCTCTACACGGCCTGCGACCGCATCGCGGCTCTGGGCGATGGCCAGATCATCGCGGAGGGCCCGATCGACGCGATGCTGCGCGCCGAGCACCCCTGGCTGCGCTCCTATTTCCACGGCAAGCGCGCCCGCGCGATCGTCCCGGGAGGTGCGAGCCATGCCCACGCTTGATGAGCGGCGTGCGCCGGCGCACCGCGCGGCGCCTACCGATCTCGGACAGGTCTGATCCGATGGAGACTCGTGCGAACTATGCCCTGATCGGCGCCTTCACCCTCGGGGTGATCGTGGCCGCCTTCGGCTTCGTGTTCTGGCTGCAGGGCGGGTCGCGCTCCCAGGTTCGCGCGGGCGTGCGGATCGTGTTCTCGGGCAGCGTCGGCGGGCTCGCCACCGGCTCATCCGTCACCTTCAACGGCATCAAGGTCGGCGAGGTGACGAGCGTCAAGCTGCTGCCGCAGGACCCGCGGCGCGTCATCGCGATGATCCAGGTCGATCCGACGACGCCGCTGCGGGCCGACACCCGCGCCCGCCTCGATTCCGCGCTGCTCACCGGCGTCTCCGTCATCGCGCTCAGCGGCGGCAGCGCCGATTCTCCCACGCTCGCGCCCGGCACCGGCGAGCAGACGCCGACGATCTTCGCGGATTCGTCGGACATCCAGGACATGCTGGCCGCCGCCAAGCAGATCGCGCAGCGGGCCGACGACGTGCTCCAGCGCCTCGACAAGGTGGTGGCGGGCAACGAGGGCGCCATCAACCGCACGCTCGCCAATGTCGAGGCCTTCTCCAAGACCCTGGCCGATGCGGGGCCAGCGGTGTCATCCCTCGTCAAAGCCATCGACGGGCAGAAGCTCAACCGGGTCGTCGACAATGCCGACCGCTTCTCGGCGGCCCTGAGCAACGCGAGCCCCGACATCGAGGCCGGGCTGAAGGACGCCCGGCTGCTCGCGGGCAAGCTCAGCGCGTCGGCCGACCGGATCGACGGCGTGTTAAAGGGGGCGGAGGGCTTCCTCGGCTCGGCCTCGGGCGAGGCCGGCAGCAGCACCTTCGCCGAGGTCCGCGAGGCCGCGATCTCCGTGCGCGACGCCGGCCGTGCCTTCCGGGCCCTGTCGGAGAACCTCGACAAGCGCACCGCCAACATCGCGACCAGCTTCAACCGCCTCTCCGGCAGCGGCCGGCGCGAGGTCGAGGCGCTCTCCACCGACGGACAGCGCACCCTCAACACGCTCAACCGCACCGTGAAGAACCTGGAGCGCGATCCGTCCCAGGTCATCTTCGGCGGCAAGCCGTCGTTGCCGGAATACAACGGTAGCCGGTGATTCGGCCGATCCACATGCAGGTGTGCCCCCGCACACGGCACCGAGACAGCTTTGCCGTAGTTTACGGGTAGGCGCCCCCCCGCGCTGCGAAGGTGTGTCGAGCCCTGCGTATGATCCACTGCAAGACTCTTCTCGGCACGATCCTCCTCGCGGCCGCCCTCGGGGGCTGCGGCGGCGCCGTGCCGCTCACCTTCGATTTGGGCGCCCTTCCCGCCACCGGCCGCGGCGCGGCGTCGGCGCGGGCGATCGTGGTGGCGGAGCCCGTCGGCATCCAGCCCTTCGAGGCCGACCGCATCATCGTTCGCGAGCCCGGCGGCGGCCTGTCCTTCCTCGGCGGCGGCCAGTGGGCCGATCGGCTGCCGCGCCTGATCCAGACCCGGATCATCCAGAGCCTGGAGAATTCCGGCCGCCTGCGCTCCGTGAGCCGGCCGGGCGACAAGATCGTCTCGGAGTATCAGCTCATCAGCGAGATCCGCGCCTTCGACATCGCGGCAGGATCGGGTGAGGCCGTGGTCGACCTCTCGGCCAAGCTCATCGCGGAGGGCTCGGGCAAGGTCGTCGCGGCCAAGATATTCCAGGCCCGCGTGCCCGTGGCCAAGGTCGAGGCCGGCGCCGCGGCGGTGGCGCTCGATGCGGCACTGGCTGTCGTTCTGGCTGATGTGGTGCGGTGGGTGAATTCCGGGCGATAATCGGGGTGGGATGGCGCGCCTCTCCTCCTCCTTGCAGGGAGGAGTTTGGGACGGGCGTGGCTGGGCGACCCGCCCGCTCACCGGGCGGAACCAAACTCAACCCTTGGTCCCTCCCCGCAAGGGGAGGGAAGCCGCCCTTCACTCCATCACGGCGGCCTTCATGATCACCACCATGATCGCCCGGCCCGGGCCATCGACGCAGCGCACCGCGTGCGGGCGGTCGCAGCGGTAGCGCAGGGTCTCGCCCGCCCGCGCTCTCTGCAGGGTGCCGGAGACCTCCACCTCGAAGACGCCCTCGGTGACGGTGAGCGATTCGACCGAGCCGCGCTGGTGCGGATCGGATTCGAGAATGCCGCCGGGATCGGCCGTGACCTCGTACCATTGCAGCCACTCGACGGTCTTGATCCAGCCGACGATGGCGAGGCGCACGCGGCCGTCATCCGAGACCAGGATCGGCGTGTCGGCCCGCGAGGTCTTCTCGATGAAGGGCTCCTCGTCGCCGGTGGCGAGCACCCGCTCGATCGAGACGTCGAGCGCCTGGCTCAGGCGCCAGATCGTGGCCAGCGTCGGATTGGTCTCATTGCGCTCGATCTGGCTGATGATCGACTTCGCGACGCCGGACTGCTCCGCGAGCTCGGAGAGCGAGAGGTTGTAGGCCTTGCGAAGCCGCTGGATGGTCTTGCCTAGCTGGCCCGAGAGCACCTGGGCGCCCGTCAGCACGTCCCGCGCCCGCCCGCGCTCGATCGTCGTGGTCTCGTCCTGCATCGCCCCTGAACCCGCCGCGCCGTTCCGCAAACCGAACGAACGTGCGGTACTTCAAACGCAAATCCGGGCGTGGCGCAAGGCGGAAAGGCGCGCCCGGCCTCAGCGCCAGAGGGCGTGGAAGTGATGAACCGGCCCGTGGCCGGAGCCGACCGGCACGGAATCCGCCGCGGCGATCGCCGCCGTGACGTAGCGCTTGGCCTGCCCCACCGCCTCGGTGAGGGGCAAGCCACGGGCGAGGCCCGCCGCCACCGCGGAGGACAGGGTGCAACCGGTGCCGTGGCTGTTGCGCGTCGCGATGCGCGGGCTCGCGAAACGGCGCAGAGTCCCGTCCGCGCAGAGCAGGTGGTCGACGCTCTCGCTGCCCTCGGCATGACCGCCCTTGATCAGGACCGCTCGGGCGCCGAGCCCGATCAGGCGCCGCGCCTGGGCGACGCCCTCGTTCTCGTTGGCCGCAGTCCCCGCGCCGAGCAGCGTGGCCGCCTCGGGAAGGTTCGGGGTGACGAGGTCGGCGAGCGGCATCAGGTGCCGGCGCAGGGCCTCGACCGCGTCCTCGCTGATGAGGCGGTCGCCGCTCGTGGCGACCATCACCGGATCGAGGACGATCGGGACCCGGGAGGCATGCCGGCGAAGGCCGTCCGCCACGGCTTCGATGACGCCCGCCTGCGACAGCATCCCGATCTTCACGGCCGTGACGGCGAGGTCGGAGAACACGCTGTCGATCTGGGCGGCGATGAAATCGGCCGGCACGTCGTGGATGGCCTGGACGCCCCGCGTGTTCTGAGCCGTGAGCGCCGTGATCACGCTCGCGCCGTAGACGCGGAGCGCCGCGAAGGTCTTGAGGTCGGCCTGGATGCCCGCGCCTCCGCTCGAATCCGATCCGGCGATGGTGACGGCGATGGGTGTCATGGCGGCGACCTTGTTTCCTCGAGGCGAGCTTACGCCGCCCCCTTGCGGGCGGCGAGCGCCGAATCGATCCGATGGCGCAGGTCGCGGGCCCTGCCCTCCACGGCGTCGCCGCCGAACAGGGCCGAGATGACGGCGACGCCGTCGGCCCCCGCCGCGATGGTCGCCGCCGCGTTGCTGGAATCGATTCCCGCGATGGCGCCGAGCGGCAGGTTCGTGCCGCGGGCGAGCCGCGCCCGGAAGGCGATCCGCCCGAACCCGTCGAGGCCGACCGGCGGGTCGGGGTTGTCCTTGCTGCGCGTGGCGAAGACGCCGCCGATGCAGGCGTAATCGACCGGCAACCGGTAGAGTTCGTCGGCCTGCGCGCCGGTCTTCAGGGTCAGGCCGATGACGGCGCCGGGGCCGAGCAGGCGACGAGCATCGGCGGGGTGCAGGTCGCTCTGGCCGAGATGGACGCCCTCGACCTCGGCCGCGAGCGCGAGGTCGACCCGGTCGTTGACGAGGAGCGGCACGCCGCTCTCCGCGAGCGAGGCCCGGATGGTGCGGATGCGCGCCAGCGCCGCCCGGGCGTCCGCGATGTCCTTTTCCCGGTACTGCAGGAGGGTGCAGCCTCCGGCGACCGCCGCTGCGGCCATCTCGCCGAGGCGCCGCCCGTCGAGCCCGCAGAAGGCCGTATCGAGGATGCCGTAGAGGCGCAGGTCCACCGGCGTCTGGTCATGGGTGTCGCGCAAAGCCATCGCCCCTCGGTGCCCCAACGGATCGCCGACGCCGCGCCATTACAACCAAGGCCTTACCCGCTGGCAAGGCGCTGCGGGACCAGTGGGAATCCGCCCCTGCGCCGACGCGCGGCGTTGACGCCCCGCGCCGGTCTGCCGCTATAGCGAAGGATCGGGAGAGGGGCGGGATTGACGATGACGACCGGGGAGTCGCTTCGGGGCGGGGACGCCCAAGTCCCCAATCCCTCGGCGGTCGGCCTCGTGGCGGTCATCGTGGCGGCGACGGACGGCGAGCCCCGTGCGCTCACCGTGCAGGTCGCCGGACAGGCGAGCGGCCGCGGCGACGGTCTGCCGGCCGGGCCGCTCGTGCCCGAGCACGCGACCCTGGAGCGCGGCCTGCGCGCCTGGGTGGAGCAGCAGACCCATCAGCGGCTCGGCTATGTCGAGCAGCTCTACACCTTCGGCGACCGCGACCGCCGCGGCGACGATCCCGACGGGCTGCACTCGCTCTCCGTGGCCTACCTCGCCCTGGTGCGCGAGGTCCGGCCGGCGGGCCTCGCCGAGGCCTCCTGGCGCAACTGGTACCGCTACCTGCCCTGGGAGGATTGGCGCGCCGGACGCCCCGCCTCCCTCGACGAGATCGAGCCGAAGCTCCTGGCCTGGGCGGCGGAACCGGCGGACCCGAAGCTGCGCCGCCGCCGGGAGGACCGGCTCGGCCTCACTTTCGGCCCATACGGCGCCGCCTGGAACGAGGAGCGCGTGCTCGAGCGCTACGAGCTTCTGTTCGAGGCCCGGCTGATTCCGGAGGCGCAGGGACAGTCCGGCGAGGCGGCGGAGACGGAGGTCACCGGACATCCCATGGCGCTCGACCATCGCCGCGTGCTCGCCACCGCGATCGGGCGCCTGCGGGGCAAGATCAAGTACCGGCCCGTGGTCTTCGAGCTGATGCCGCCGACCTTCACCCTGTTCCAGCTCCAGCGCACGGTGGAGGCGCTGTCGGGCACGATGCTGCACAAGCAGAACTTCCGCCGGCTCGTGGCCCAGCAGGGCCTCGTCGAGGAGACCGACGACGTCACGAGCGGCACCGCCGGCCGCCCCGCGCGCCTCGTCCGCTTCCGCCGCGAGGTGCTGCTGGAGCGACCTGCGCCGGGTTTCAGGCTGACGCCCTCGCGCCGGGTTTGAGTCTGACTTTCGCGCCCGGCCCTGGCTCCTCCCTCGGATCGACCGGAGGTTGGGGCTCAGCCGAGTTCTCCGTCATGCGGCCGACTTCCGCCTCTTGCCGTCTTCGGCAGTCGTTTCCTCGTCGACGACGTGGGCGAAGTGCGAGATCAGCGCCGGCTTGCCCATCAGGTAGCCCTGGGCTTCCTGGCAGCCCTCGTTCATCAGGAAGGCGAGCTCGCCCTGGGTCTCGACGCCCTCCGCCAGCACCGGAAGGGCGAGGCCGCGTCCGAGGCCCATCACGGCCCGGACGATCGCCGCGGCCTGGTCGTTGCTGTCCACCGACATGATGAAGGAGCGGTCAATCTTGATCTTGTCGAAGGGGAAGGCGCGCAGGTTCGAGAGCGAGGAGTAGCCCGTCCCGAAATCGTCCATGGCGATGCGCACGCCGAGCGCCTTCAGGAGGTGCAGCGAGGCGAGCGCCCGGTCGAAATCGCGGATCAGCGCCGTCTCGGTGATCTCCAGTTCGAGGCGCTCCGGCGCCAGTCCGGTTTCGACGAGGATCTCGCGGACGAGGCCCGAGAGGCGGGCGCTGTGGATCTGGACGGCGGAGACGTTGACCGCGATCCGCAGGGGCTGGGTCCAGGACGCGGCCTCGCGGCAGGCGGTCCGCAGCACCCATTCGCCGACCGCCTCGATGCTCCCGGTCTCCTCCGCGATCTGGATGAAGCGGTCCGGGGGCACGTTCCCGCGCTCGGGGTGGTGCCAGCGCAGGAGGACCTCGAAGCCGATGACCTCGCCCGTCTCGATGGCGGTCTGCGGCTGATAGACGAGGTGGAACTGGCCGCGCTCGACGGCGAAGCGCAGATCGTGTTCCAGGATGCGCCGCTCCCGGACCCGGGCGCCCATCTCGGGATCGAAGATGCGGCAGAGGCCGCCGCCCTCCGCCTTGGCGCGATCGAGCGCGGTGGTCGCGTCGCCGAGGAGGGCGGCCGCGTCGGTCGCGGGGTCGGGCCACAGGGCGATCCCGATGCTCGCGGCGACGAGGGGACCGGATGCCGTCCCCGCGCCGCCCAGCGACCGGAGGATGGCCTCCGCGACGCGGACGGCGCCGGCGAGGTCGGCGATCCCTGCCACCACGATGCCGAACTCGTCGCCGCCGAGCCTGGCGAGGCTCTGGCCCTCGTCGAGGGCGCCGGCGACGCAGCGTGCCACGCCCTGCAGCACGGCGTCCCCGGAGGCCTGGCCGAACAGGTCGTTCGTCTTCTTGAAGCGGTCGAGGCCGAGGCAGATCACCGCGACGCGCTCACCGGGTGCGGCGCCCGCGATGGCCGCCTCGAGGCCTTGCATGAACGAGGCCCGGTTCGGCAGCCCGGTCAGCGCGTCGTGCTGAGCCAGGAAGCGGATGTCCTCCTCCGCCTTCTTGCGTTCGCGCAGGTCGCGCACGGCGATGGCGTTGTGGGTGGCGCCGCGGAACTCGATCGGCTGGAGGATGAGCTCGACGGCGACGCCCTCCCCGTCACCGCGCCGGAGAACCGTCTCGATCGGCTGGCCCGGGGCGCCGAGCAGGGTATCGCGAACCGCCTCCTCGGACAGGAACCTGTCGAGCGGCAGGCCGGCCAAGTCCTCGGCCGCTTCTCCCGCGAGCGCCGCGAAGCTCGGGTTGGCGGTCACGATCGTGGTACCCCGACACAGGAGCAGACCTTCCGCGACGGCGTTGACGAGGCCGCGCATCCGCTCGCCGTCGAGGGCCGAGCGATAGCGGTCGATCTTGTCCACGAGGAGCGCCGCGGCCGTCAGGAGCAGGATCGCGAAGCCGACGCCCGTGACCGCGACCACCACCCACCGTGTGACCCTCGCGGTCGAGGACAACCCGACCAAGGAATCCGCCACGGCGGTCACCGCCGACATGGCCGCGAGGTGGTAGCCCGCAATCGCCCCGGCCAGGAGGAGGATGGCGAGGAGCCCGCGTCGCCATCCGCGCCCGCCGACGGCGACCCTCACGGCTGCAGCGGCCAGGATCAGGGCGAGGGCGACAGCGCCGCAGGTGACGAGAAGATTCCGGTCGAGTCGCCCTGGGATCTCGAAACCGGCCATGCCGGCGGAATGGGCGAGCGCGATGCCGCCACCGAGGACGGCGCCGCCGAGCCAGGACGCACCCCGGCGCGGCGCCAGGGCGATCAGGAGCCCGAGGCCGGCCAGCGCGATCGCCGTCGTCAGGGCGACCAGCGTCGGGAGAGCCGCGAAGCCGTTGGGCAGGTCGGAACGGAAGGCCTGCAGCCCCGTGAGATGCGTCGCCCAGATCCCGAATCCGCACACGATCGCGGCAGCCACGAGCCAGGCCGTCGAGCCCGTCCTGCGGGCGTGGCTCAGCAGGCCCAGGGTCGTCAGGGAGGCGAGAAGGCAGAGGACGAGGGCCGCCGCGAGGGCGTAGGGATCATGCTCGGTCGGGAGAGCGTCGGTGACCCTGAGCAAGGGGTGCATCCTCAATGGAAGGCTGTCCGCGCGGCCCGCCTCGTGTGACGGGCCGCCCATCGCCGGCATTCAGCGGCAGAGCGAAGCAGCGGCCACTTTATCTTGGGTTAACAGTCGAAGGCGCGGGGCCCGTCGTCCCCGCAAACCCGTTCGCCACCGGCGGAAATCGTCATCCGGCTCGTCGGCGCCCGCCGCGCGCATCGCTGCGGACGAGAATCCGGATGATGGTGCGGGAGGGGAACTGCGGTCCGTGGCCGGGCACGCAAGACAGACGAACGGCCGAGGGACTGCGTCGCGAAATCGATATGCTCAATCTCAGCATATCTGGACAAGGGCGGTGGGCACCACTAAGTTAGGCGGCACAATGCTCATTTTGAGCATAACTGAGGACGCGTCATGGCGGCGACTCTTTCACCCCTCGGCCGGGCCCCTGCCCTGCCCCTGCCCGAGGTCTATGCCCGGGTCAGCCGGCACGTGCCTGCCATCGAGTGGCCGGCGCTCGCCGGCGACGTCGAGGCGATCCTCGCGCTGAAGCGGAGCCGCAACGCGGTGGTGCTGGCCCACAACTACCAGGCGCCGGAGATCTTCCACACGGTCGCCGATATCGTGGGCGACAGCCTGGCGCTCGCCCGCGAGGCCGCGAAGGTCGATGCCGACGTGATCGTGCTCGCCGGCGTCCACTTCATGGCCGAGACGGCCAAGCTCCTGAACCCGGGCAAGACGGTGCTGATCCCGGATCTGCGCGCCGGCTGCTCGCTCGCCGATTCGATCACCGCCGCCGACGTGCGAGGCTTGCGCGCCAAGTATCCGGGCGTGCCGATCGTGACCTACGTGAACACCTCGGCCGCGGTGAAGGCGGAATCGGACATCTGCTGCACCTCCGGCAACGCCGTCGAGGTCGTGCGCTCGCTGAACGCGCCCCGAGTGCTGATGATCCCGGACGAGTTCCTGGCGCGCAACGTTCAGGCCCTGGTGCCGGAGGTCGAGATCCTGACCTGGGCCGGGCATTGCGAGGTGCATGAGCGCTTCACCCCCGCGGACATCCGCGAGGTCCGCGACAGCTATCCCGGCATTACCGTCATCGCCCATCCCGAATGCCCGCCGGACGTCGTCGCCGAGTCGGACTTCTCCGGTTCGACCGCGATGATGATGAACTTCGTCACCGAGAGGCGGCCCGCCCAGGTCGTGCTCGTCACCGAGTGCTCGATGGCCGACAACATCGCGGCGGCCAATCCCGACATCGAGTTCGTGAAGCCCTGCAACCTCTGCCCGCACATGAAGCGGATCACGTTGCGGAACATCCGTCACGCCCTCGAGACGCTGACCCAGGAGGTCACGGTCGAGCCCGAGCTCGCGGATCGCGCCCGGCTGGCGGTGGAGCGCATGCTCGCGGTGCGCCCGCGATGAACGCCCATACCCCCCTGCCCCGCCCGTCTTCCGACCGCATCGTGGTGGTCGGCGGCGGGGTCGCGGGCCTCGCCACGGTCCTGCGCCTCGCTCCCCGGCCCGTCACCCTCGTCACCGCTTCCCCCCTCGGGCTCGGCACCGCGACGGGCTGGGCGCAGGGCGGCATCGCCGCGGCCATCGCGGCCGACGACGCGCCTGCCCTGCACGCGGCCGATACCGCGGCGGCGGGCGCCGGCCTGACCGACCGGCAGGTCGCGGCACGCGTCGCGGCGGCGGGTCCCGGCCTGATCGACTGGCTCGTCGATCTCGGCATCGCCTTCGATCGCGACGCGGACGGCGCCCTGGCGCTGGGGCTGGAGGCCGCCCATTCCCGGCGGCGGATCGTGCGGGCGGGGGGTGATTCCACCGGCCGGATGGTGCTCGAAGGCTTGGTGCGGGCGGTGCTCGCCGCGCCGTCGATCGACGTGGTCGCCGCTCAGGTGCGAAGCCTCATCCAAGACCCGCACGGTGCGGTCTCCGGGATCGTCTGCGAGCGCGACGGCGCCGCCTTCCGCATCCCGGCGCGCGCCGTGGTGCTCGCCACCGGTGGGCTCGGCGCCCTCTACGCCTCGACCACCAATCCCCGGGGTGCCGTCGGCGCCGGGCTCGCCCTGGCGGCGCGGGCCGGGGCGGTGATGCGCGACATGGAATTCGTGCAGTTCCACCCGACCGCCATCGCGGCGGGCCCCGACCCGATGCCGCTCGCCACCGAGGCGCTGCGCGGCGAAGGCGCGACGCTGATCGACGCGGCAGGCCGGCCGGTGATGGCGGGCATCGACGGCGGCGACCTCGCCGCCCGCGACGTCGTCGCCCGCGCGATCTTCCAGGCCGGCGCGCAGGTCTTTCTCGATTGCCGCGGTGCCCTCGGCGCCCGGATGCCCGCCAGGTTTCCCACTGTGGCCGGGCTCTGCGCAGCGGCCGGCATCGACCCGGCCCGGCAGCCGATCCCGGTGCGGCCGGCGGCGCACTACCACATGGGCGGCATCCGGGTGGACGCTCGCGGCGCGAGCAGCGTGCCCGGCCTCTTCGCCTGCGGCGAGGTCGCCTCGACGGGTCTGCACGGCGCCAACCGGCTCGCCAGCAACTCGCTCCTCGAGGCGCTGGCCTTCGCGGGCTGGATCGCCGAGGCGGTCGACGCCGTCCCCGCGCCGCTTCCATCCGGCGCCGAGGTCAGGGAAGCGTCGCCCGCGGCATCGGATCTCGGCACGATCCGCGCCCTGATGGAGCGGGATGTCGGCGTCGTGCGCGATGCCGACGGCCTCGCGCGGGCCGTGCGCCGCCTCGCGCCCGCCGCCCAGGCGGGTTCCGATGCCGCCCTCACGGGGCTCCTCGTCGCCGTTTCGGCGCTGGCCCGCACTGAGAGCCGGGGCGCCCATTGGCGCAGCGACCATCCCGGGCAGGAGCTGGCCCGGCACACCGAGACCACGCTCATGGAGGTTTGGGCGCGTCTCGGCGAGATCCACCCCGTCGAGGCGGCGCTCGGCGCCTGAACCTCAGGCGCTGCGTGGCTAGGGCAGGCGCGGCGAGCGCCGCGAGCCGTCGATGAACTCGTAGTCGCCGCTGCGGTTCAGGGTGTGGAGACGGTTGCCGGGCCAGCCCGGCCCCGCCCGAAGAGTGGTCTCGACGGTCTGGGCGTAGCCCTCGGCGTCGAGGCGGTCGATCCGGGCGAGGGCGAGCGCCTCGCCGTAGCCGCGCCGCCCATCCTGAACGGGCCGGATCAGGCTCCCGCCCCGCATTACGATGGCGCCGGCCGGCCGGGCCGAGGCGATGTCGACGAGGACCGGATTCTTCGGATGCGCCGTCCAGGGGCCGCGGAAATCCGGCGCCGACCACAGGTGGAGGGCGTCGGAATAGGAGCCCCGCACCAGCGCCGGGTCGCTGGCCCGGTCTTGCACGGTCGCAAACATCCACCATCGGCCGCTATGCTCGACCAGGGTCGCGTCGCTCGCCGTGACGCCGGCGACGAGGGTCGCCTCCCTCACCCACCCGCCGGGGAAGGCCGTGGCGCGGTAGAGGTCGACCGTTCCGTTCGCGCAGCTCTCGGGCACCATCCAATGCTGGCCGTCCCTGAAGAACACGAACGGATAGGACAGGTGGTAGGCCTCCTCCAGCACCGGGACCGGGACCCCCGTCGGGCCGTAGCGGTCGATGGCCACGGCGGAGATGACCGCCTTGCCCGTCGCGTGGGGGTAATCCTCCACGAACAGGAAGGTGCGCCCGGCATGGTCGATGGCGAAGGGGTCGGCGTAGAAGCGCCGGCCGTCGTCGGCCAGATCTCTCCAGCCCTCGGCCGGATGGGCGCGCAGGTCGATCAGGTCCGGCCCGTCGAGGCGGCGCCAGCCGACCCGCCAATGGGGTGCGCGAAAGCAGAGGTGATAGAGCCGGCGCAGGATCGCCCAGGCCAGCATGCGCGTGGCGCGCGCCCCGAGCGCCCTCACGGTGAGGCGGGCAGGTTCACCCTGGACGGGCATAGCCTCGGCGTGCGGGAGGACCGGCCCGGCACCCGAGGCCGCCGCGACGAGCAGCGTGACCGTGCGGATCAACGCATCCTCGAAGGAGAGCAGGATGTTGCCCAGCGCCTCGGTGCCGGCTCGACCCGAGGCCACGACGCGTCCCGCCTCGCTTATCGCGACGATCGGCGCGCGGCCGGCCAGGAGGCTCGAGAGCAGCGCCGCCTCGCCGGTCCGCCCGTCGTAGGACAGCCGCCAGACCCGCCTTCCCGGCATCTCCGGCACGTCGCCGCAGAGGTCGATGACGATGTCGGGAGGCGAGGTTCCAGCCGGCGGATGGGTCTGGAACAGGTCGGAGCCGGCCTCAGCCGCGAGGCCGGTCAGCGGCAGGCGGTTGAGCAGCGCCTCAAGCCTGAACAGCAGAAACGCGTTGGGCGGCAGGGCCCCCGGCCCGGCCGAGGCCTCCCGCTCGACCGAGACGCCCGGCAGCGCGGCGAGCCGGTCGAGCAGGAGCCCGTGCCAGCGGCGCGGTCGGCTCCCGTCCAGGCGTACGCGCAGAAGCATCGATCCATCCCGGGCCGCGCCGGCCGAGCGAGGTCAAGCGGAGCGCCGGGCGCAGGTCCGCGATCGCCCTCCGGCGGTCTCATGGCTCGGCTTCTACGGCCTGTAGGTTGAGAAAGGCTTGGATGGGCTCACGGAGTGGAGCGGGCGATCGGGATCGAACCGACGACATTCAGCTTGGGAAGCTGACGTTCTACCACTGAACTACGCCCGCAACGCGTTGCGTTTTGAAGGGCTTATGGGGTCTGAGTCAACGCCCACCCTAATCGCCTCGCGCAATACGTAGCACCTCCGTAGCAGAAACGACGGGGCTGTACACGGCGTGATGCACCGAACAAGATGCCAGGCCATTGGTACGGCAGATACGATCACCTGCAGCGGTCCTACGTCGACAAGCTGGAAGCGAGTGTTTTGTCAGACAGGTGCGATAATCGGACCTTCGGCCAAAGCCACCTGAACGGTCAGTTGGACCGCGAAAGCTGCCGTTAGTATGAGCGATCGGTCCGTCGGCGATACGTCATGACGGCGGCCACGTGGATGCGCGCCGCTCGCGTCAATGTCAGGGCGACCCAACCTTCCAGGCATGTCGGTACAGCCGGCTGCAAAGATCTACGGTCAGAAAACTTTTCAGGGGCAGGATGCGGCTGCCGAGGCGCTTACGTGGTCGCATAGGTGAAGGCGGCGCACTCGTCTGCCATTATGATTTCCGAGACGATCACGATGCGCAGCTCTGTGGTGGACTACCGACGGGGGCCCATGAGCACGTACTCGGCACGAATTGCGCAGGAACCATGGAGTGTCGACAGTTCCGGCAGCAGCTGCTTGAAGCATGGCTGCTAAGGACCCTTCCATGGATGCCTCCTCCCGAGCATCTCGCGCCCACACGCGCATGGCCGGTCGCGCCGCCCTAGTGGACGGCTCCGCAGTCCTCATTGACTGCATCGTCGAGGATCTCTCGCCTACGGGAGCCCGCGTGATCTTCTCGGCGGACACCTTGATCCCGGGGTACTTTGAGCTTGAGATCGGACCAGTCGGCCAAAGCCACTGCGTACGGACGGTGTGGCGACAGGCCAACACGGCTGGCGTCATATTCCTGAAGGCACAAGTGAACGCACCCGGCGTGCTGTCTGACTGAACCGCAGTCAGTGATGCCAGTGAAGGATCGTTCGTAGACTGGGGGTTATGGAACCCGTTCGCGCCGTCTTGCCGCTTTATACAAGGTGCGCGAGACCGGCATCGACAGCCAAGCTCTCCCGCGACAGCTCACTCGTGCTTCCCTAAAAACGCCTATCCTTCGTAGATGTGACAATGCAAGTGCGAGGGCGGAGCAGGCGCACGAGGACAGTCCTACGCATTCCATGCGGATTGCAGCGAAGCCAAAAGCCGGGTAGAGCAAAACCCATACTGCAAACGCATTTTACGACCAACCATGTTGGACGTAGGGGCCGGCGGGGGAGCTCTGCTCGCCTGCCTCGCCGGCTCACACCGTATGAATTGGGAGCCGCCACGCAACAATCCCTTCCTCGGCTCGTCCCAAAATACCAGCTAGATCATCCACTACACCTGACCGAGAGCTTAATTTGCAGGAGTATGGCCATCGGCACGCCATATAGTATTTTAATGGATTGTATTGCTCTTCCGCCAATTTTTTAAATACGTATTTCAACCATTTCGAGGCATGTTATAAAACACGGTAGAGCTGCGCCGTCTCCTCCGCTAAGATCTAGATTGACGGGGCCAAACCAAATGCGAGTCATGATTACGGGCAATCTGGGATATGTTGGCCCAGCCGTTGTGCAGCAATTGCGGAGCGCTCACCCCGATGCCTTCCTTCATGGCTATGACGCCGCCTTCTTTGCGCATTGTCTGACCGGCGTGCCCGTCCTGCCTGAACGGCTGCTAGATCAGCAGAGTTACGGTGACGTCCGAACGATCAAGCCTGAGCTGCTTCACGGCTACGATGCAGTCATCCATCTCGCGGCTGTGTCCAACGACCCGATGGGTAGCCGCTTCGCTGACGTCACTCGGGCAATCAACCATGACGCCTCGGTTGCACTGGCTCAGGCTGCGAGTGACGCCGGCGTGCGCAACTTCGTTTTCGCCTCGAGCTGCAGCGTCTACGGCGTTGCCCAAGGAGGGCCTCGGCGCGAGGAAGACCCCGTCAATCCCGTCACTGCTTATGCGTCGTCCAAGATCGGAACCGAGCAGGGCCTGTCAGATCTCGACAGCGACATGACGATCACCTGTCTGCGCTTCGCCACCGCCTGCGGCATGTCGAGCCGGCTACGCCTTGATCTGGTGCTCAACGATTTCGTTGCCTGTGCGCTGTCAGTTGGCGAGATCAGTGTCCTCAGCGACGGGACACCGTGGCGGCCCCTGATCGACACGACCGATATGGCACGTGCCTTGGACTGGGCAGCCTTTCGGTCGTCCAGTAGCAGCGATCGCGTCCTGATCCTCAACGCTGGGGCTAATTCAGCAAACTATCAAGTGCGCGACCTTGCTGCTGCTGTGGCTCAGGCTGTGCCTGGGACGCGCGTCAGTATCAACACGGGCGCGCCAGCCGATAGCCGATCGTATCAGGTGGACTTCAGCCGCTATGCTGCGCTTGCACCCGACCATCAGCCGCAAATGACCTTAGCGGACTCGATCAAAGCCCTTGTCGAAGGGTTGCGCAGGATGGGCTTCAACGACCCCGAGTTTAGGTCATCGCAGCTCATACGCCTGCGTGTGTTGCAGGACCATATCAAAGCCGGACGTCTCTCTGAAGATCTGCGCTGGCATTAGGCCAAGCTTTTAAAGGAAGTTGCGTAATGAAAGTGGTCCTGTTCGCCGGTGGCTTTGGCACACGCCTCAGCGAGGAAACCAGCGTCCGACCCAAGCCGATGGTCGAGATCGGCGGTCGGCCGATCATGTGGCACATCATGAGCTACTATGCTCATTTCGGCTTTCGCGACTTCGTTGTGCTGGGCGGGTACAAGGTCGGATATATCCGCGACTACTTTCTCAATTTTCGTGGCCATCATGCAGACTTTACAATCGATCTCGCATCTGGCGAGACAAAGTGGCTGAACAACCCGCATGAGGATTGGCAGGTGACGGTGCTCGACACCGGCGCTGAGACGATGACCGGCGGCCGCTTACGTAGGGCGCAGCATCTGCTTCGTGACGAGCGCTTTCTCCTGACCTACGGCGATGGATTGAGCGATGTCGACCTTCACCAACTCATTGCGACTCACGAGGCTGCAGACGCGTGGTGCACGCTAACGGCAGTCACCCAGCCAGGACGCTTTGGCGCGCTGAAGCTGAGTGAGGGAGATAATCAGGTCACGGGTTTTCGCGAGAAGGGCATTTCCGATGGTGGTCTGATCAACGGTGGGTTCTTTGTCTGTGAACCCGAGATGTTCAACTTGATCGATGGCGATGACACCGTGTTTGAGGATGCACCGATGGCCCGCCTCATCGAGCGCGGGAAACTCGCAAGCTACCGGCACGATGGTTTCTGGCAGAGCATGGACTCTCTGCGCGACAAGCAGGTTCTGGAACAGCACTGGGCCGCAGGTGCACCCTGGAAAGTCTGGTCGCACGATCAGCAACGTGATGTCGGGGAAACGCCAACGCATAACGGCACATTGCTGCACAAGCTAGCCCAGACTGACGAGGCGTCAAGCCTCAAGTTGATCAGCGACGTCTTCGGCGATCGACAGGGCGGAGGTGAGGCCGGGGCTCTCGATGCCAAACAGGTGCACCAAGCCAGCAAGCCCATGCGCGGGCGGCCCGTCGATGAGAAAATCAACCGCCGGCTCGCCGGGACCTGACAACTTTGGCCGGATGCCCGCGTAGTCCGGCACTAAGGCCCCGTCCGGCAAGCCTGGCCAGTACCGGCGGATGGCAGCGTAGAACACTGCACTCCGTGCAGGGTCGACAGCATAGTTGAGCTCGTCAACCCACTCCACGTCAGGTCCAAAACGCATCTGCCCAGCAAGATCGCGGGTCAGGTGTGTACCTAGTCCCCCGTCAACGGGTGCTGGATAGATCAACCGCGTGAAGGCAGGCTTGCCAGGACAACCGAAGTAGTTCCCCTTAGCAAGCACCTGCTTGGGTACCCGCTCTGGTGGATAGCCTTCCGTGCAACGCGCGAGATCTTGGGCCGAGAAACTTGTGGCGTTAACGACGGCGTCGCATACCATCTCACCCGGCGTTCTCCCGCCGAGGACAACGAGCCAGCCGCTGCCGTGGCGCAGCAGCCGTTCTGCGGGCGTGTGGAAGGCGATCATCCCGCCACACGCCTCAAAGTCTCCCTGGAGCGCCAGCATGAGAGCATGGCTGTCGACGATGCCAGTCTCTTCCGACAGAAGAGCTGCCGTACAGGCCAAGTTCGGCTCTAATCGCTGCGCCTCGCTGGCATCGATCAGACGTAGTCCTTCAACGCCATTCGCGTCGCCCTGGACGTACAGCGCGGCGATCTTGTCGGTCTCAGCCTCGGAGGTCGCAACCACAAGCTTGCCGACACGGGCATGTGGGACACCATGGCTCTGGCAGAATGCGTACAACATGCGTCGGCCAGCAACGCAGTGACGAGCCCGCAGCGATCCAGTGGGATAATAGAGCCCTGCATGGATCACCTCGGAGTTGCGCGACGAGACGCCAGTGCCGATTGCGCCCGCTGCTTCAGCAACGACAACGTCATGGCCTCGGACGGCAAGTGCTTGCGCAACAGCAAGCCCGACGACCCCAGCCCCGATCACGAGAACGTCCATGCTTGCACACCTAGTGACGAACCCAACTCCGTCCATCTGCATTCTGGTGGGCTGCCCCAAACAAAACGTTCGCTACCAATCCACCTTCGTTCCAATAGGGCCTGGCCTTGTGGAACGTTCCAGGCCCGCTCCATCGAAATTCATTTGAGTGTCGCGCGCCTATGGGTGGGAAGACGGCACTTGATCAGATGGTTGCGCAATGACGAGACCGAGGAGGCCGATCCCAGCTACTAGTAATTTCAGAACCGTCGAAGACGAACGCTGCCGAACAATCCTGCCGGAAATTGCGCGCTCGCCGGCATCGGAGCGCAGTTGCGGAAGCCAACGCCTCACGGCTCGAGGCGGAGCTGGCCGGGGTCGCGACCCGGCCAGCCCCTGACCAGCCGCCTGCTGTTAGAAGCAAGCGATGGCTTCCCACATTGTTGACGCACAGGACGTCGAGGTCGACCCCTTTCAGGCTACGATCAGCGACCCAGCCGCATACGCGCGGCTTGCGGAGCTTCTTCATGCGATCGACACCCCGCACACGACCCCGGCCGACTTGGACTGAACGGCAACAGCTCTAACGGCTGAGGCGAGCGTCCTTCGTAGCGCGTGACCTTGAAAGGTTTTGACGCTCTTGGCGCCATTTGAGATAGGCCTGATAGACCTGCTCCTTGTCGGCTGCCGCGCTCGGCGGTTGCTCATTGAGGAATCGATCGAGATCAGATGCCGTTGCGGCCTCCTGTTCGCGATGACTATCGAGCCACTCCTGGGCGGGGCGAAAACGCGTCCAACCATTCACCGAGGCCGCTAGGTTAACCTCGTGCCATTTCGGATGCCGCTGCGGAGCTAGGAACTTGTCGTATTGCGTGAAGAAGGCGTCCACGAACCTAGTAAGCTTGTTGTAGCGTTCTGATCCCTTTAGATGATTATAGACACCGAGGACTGTGCCAACTGCCAGCGTCTCCACTGGCTCGGCGCCCTGCACTAATTTTGGATAATCCGCGTTCGTTAGCGCGGCCGGCACGTAGGCCTCGCCTAGAGTGCTGGGGTAAGGTGTCTTAACGAGATGGAAGCGGTCGCCAGCATCGAAGCCTGCGATTACGGATACAGGCTTGGCCGCAACCGAGACTACCGCATCGACTTCGCCGTTACTCAGCATCTTCAGGGCTGTCGGCTGGTCCACGTTGATGACCTCCACGGGAACTCCGAGCCCCTGGAACATCGCCCGACCACTGTAATCCGTGCCGCTGCCCTTTACGTCGAAGGTGACGCGTTTTCCGGCCAACTCGCGCACATCCCTGATTGACTTCAGAGCGATGACATGAAGCTCATCGTTGAATAGCTTGGCGATGTATTGAATGTGCTGGTCGATGTTCTTGAGGCGCTTGTCCTGTCGAAGCTGTTCCAGAGTGTCCGTCCGGATGAAGCCGATGTCGACACCCTTGAGGAAGCGAATGTCGTAGGCATTCTCGCCGGCGCCTTTGCCGAGGATCGGTAGTACGCGGAGCTTGTCGCCGTCATTGAGCACGAAGGCGAGATCTGCGCCAATTCGGAAGTAGGTTCCGCCGGGCGTACCGGTGATCACCGATACCGTGTTCGCATTCATCTGCTCGCTGAGAGCCGCTTCCGTGGCAACCGTCTCATTGCCGGAGATACGGGATTGAGGCCTCTCCCGAGCCGTAGCCCCGGTCCCTCCGATCAGGAGTACAAGCCCCGCTATTATGGCATGCCTCAACATCATCCGGCGTTCCTCCAGGGTCGTGAGGGGCTCACCGCCCCGTGTTGACGATCGGCCCAGTGTCGTGGTGGCCGTCCTTGGCCGCCTTAGCGTAGAGGGCTCGGGCACGGTCCGGGTCAGGCCGCAGGCCCTGAACCTTCCAGATTCGTAACATGCGTGGGTCGCAGGTCTGCGCCAGGAGGAAGGTGGCCCTGGGATCGCCCCGGTCAGCCGCCCGTTCAAGCACAAGGCGAGCACCACTGATGTCCCCATGCTTGATCAGTCGCTCGGCCCGCTCGACGAGTGCCTTGCTATCCACCTCCGCGGCCGGCTCCGGCGTTGGGGCGAGAAGTGGCGTGACCATGGGTACTGTGGTGGCGAGTGCCAAGTTAAGAGGAGCAGCAAGGGCAGATGGCGTCGCCGCTGGTCGGGAGCTGAGGCTGCGCTGATCGAGCGGACTTCGAGGCGCAATGGTGGCCGTCGTAGTACCTGCCCTTGATGTCTCTTCGTGCCAGAGGTTCACCGAGGTCTTTAATCTGCCAGCGTCGATGTTTGAGGTCTCCATCTTCGCTGTGATGTCGCCTTGGGATGCCTTGTTGCTGGGCAGTGACGCTGCCAAGGGTGGACGGACCGCCTCGGGTACCTTGGCTGCATCCGCCTGTTCGGCTCTAAAGACTGACGTCCCAAGTGTGGACGTCCCTGCTGTTTGCTCCGTTTCGCGGCTCTCTGCCCTCGCTATCAGGGTGAAAGTGGAAGTAGTGAACGTCAGAGGCCCATCGTTGTCAGGGCGAGAGGCTGCGACGACCGCCACTGTGTAGGTGCCTGCCTGCGTCGGAGTTAACACAACTGATAGTTTTGAATGATCCCAATGCGTGATGTCGATAGCCGATTTCTCATCAGCCGCTGTGACCGTGTCTCTGTCAGTTGAGAGGAGAGCCGCCTTCGGAAGCCCAACCAGAAAGGTATGCGCCAAGGACTGTCTCGGCCCAGGTCGGACGGTCACCGCGAGAGGAATGGGTTCGCCAGGAGCACCCGAAACATTTTTTACTGTAATTAGGGAAGTGGGCTGGTCGGAGTTCGGGCCGGAGCCGGTCTCGACACTGCGGGCAGAGGGTTCTAGCCCTGTCGGCAGGGCTAAGGCGGCGGTCGGAAGCGTGAGGAAGGCCATCACGATGGGGCGTGAGAGGCGCAACCATCTGCGAAGGGCGGGGTGACTGTAATACCGCATCGACGCTCCCTCAGATGTCGTTCGTAAGCCGGTATGTTGAGGAAAAGGGAAGAATTTCCTCTTGCTGGCATGCAGCGAACCTTGTTGGATAGGCGTTTGCTTTCGCGACAAATCAGTTCCGCAGTAAAAACACATAAATAGGTTAATGTATATTTAACGCCGCAAACCATATTGTAAATACAAGTATTTTGAATGCGACGCTCTTTGCGAGATCCACAATGCTGAGCGAATGTGATGGACCCATTGATTTTCAAGCGTCTAGAGTAAACATTTCTCATCGGCTTGCGTGTCATCGTTTTCCGCAGCGTTAGCGCGGAAGGCGTTGAGGATTTATACCCCCATGCGCTAGAGCCGGCTCTACAAGGCCGCTGACAGGCTCGAGACGCTGCCACGGAAAACTGCGGATTGTGAATTCGAAGTTCGCATAGGCAGTTAGACCTTAGGCTAAGGTGGTAGTTGAGAACCGTGGTCAGTCTGCTTGTGCTAAGCATTTCTGATATCAAGCGAAAAGCCTGTTTTGAGAATATCTCCAACGGCAGGAACGGTGTCTGACGAAACCCGCAGTAATCCAGACGATTACAATCTGCGAGCCACATGGCTTTTTTAAGTTATTTTAAATAATTTGGCCTGCTTTAAGAGCGACACAATTCACATCGGGAGGTTAGGTATGCAGCTGGTGTCAGAAGTGCCACCCACGCTCGACCTCGACCAGGACTCCTCTGGCCTTAAAGGTACCTTTGTAAGCTCGTTTCCTGTTCAGGACGCCGATCAGGTGACGCTAAGCACAGAGCTTGAACGAGAAGACTCGCGTGAGGCGACTGTTGAGGAAGATGAATTTGATTGGTCAATCACCCTTAGCAATGTGCACGAGATGTTAAAGCAAGCGAGAGTAAGCGAGGGGAGGATCCAGGCTGCTGAGGCTCGTGCTGTGCGAGCTGAGGCAAGAGCAGAGAAAGCAGAACATTGGTTGCGGGCACTTCATAAGGCCGTGTTAGAAGAAGCACCGCAGCGTTTATTGTCCAGTCAATAGAATATAATTATAATTATCATATAATGTAGATAAAATTAACAACGTTGGCCGGCGTTATGATTCGGCACGGCGGGTGATCGAAGAGGGGAATGCATACGCAGACAAGCGCGAAGTAAGAATTGCAATATGCCTATTTCGATTGCTAAGCGCACAGCGTCACATCTAAGTCTCATGTCATTGTTCTCTGTCAAAACGCCTTTCATGACCGCTCTTAGTGCTGAACAGCTAATCAGCGTCTTATTTTGAGATCTAGTCGGTCACAACGCTTAGCTAGCCATCGTCGATGCACGGCCTAAACTGAGGGTACCGTCGCACGAGAATTGGCGCGGGCAGCATGAGACTTCCGGAAACCGCCTAACATGACGATTGCTCCTCAGACCTTTGCCTTTGCACCAGTCGCCGGCTTGGCCCCAGCCCGCGATATCGCTCATAGCTCTATTCGCCATCACCTCGCTGTTGTCATCGCAATCAGCGCCACCCTCGTGCTGGCGATTGGCGGCTGGGCGGCCTTCACGATGATCTCGGGGGCTGTGATCGCGCCTGGACAACTCGTGGTCGAGTCCGACGTAAAGAAGGTCCAGCACCCCACCGGCGGCGTCATTGGCGAGCTGAAGGTGCGCGACGGCGTCAAGGTCAAGGCTGGCGACGTTCTCATTCGCCTCGACCACACCCAGATCCTGGCAGGCCTCGATATCGTACGCAAAGCTCTCGACGAGCTCTCCGCCCGTCGAGCCAGTCACGAAGCCGAGCTGGACGGCGCCGCTCTAGTGACCTTCCCGCCCAACCTCCTCGAACGCCGTGACCGCGACCCTGTCGTTGCCCACCTGTTGGATGGCGAGAGCCGCCTGTTCGCAGCTCGTGTCGCGGGGCGTGAAGGACAGAAAGCGCAGCGGCGTCAGCGTGTTGTCCAGCTGCGCCATGACATCGACGGGCTGACCCAGCGAATTGCTGCCACGGAACGCGAGATCACGCTCATTGGCAGCGAGCTCAAGGGCGTGCGCGAGCTCTTCGCCAAGAACCTGATCCCGCTCTCGCGGGTGACCGCGCTCGAGCGCGACGCCATACGGCTTGAGGGCGAGCACGGCCAGCTCATCGCCTCGACCGCCTCGGCCCGCGGCAAGATTACCGAGACCGAGCTCCAGATC